>NZ_CP159206.1:0-119415 GCF_040435975.1 Halobacterium sp. NMX12-1
GATGAAGCGATTCCGCGACTACACTGCCGAAGACCTCATCTCGACCGATCAGTATCAGGCCTGGACGAAACTCCCACTAGAGGGCGGTCGGTACTCCGAACCTGTCCTCCTCCGGACGTTCCCACCGTATCCCCCGCTACGGTCATCGGATGCAGTCGACGATATCATCGAGGCGAGTTTGGACCGGTATGGAACCGACCCGTTGACTGACGCGGAGATTATGCAGAATCTCATCTACAGCGACGCCAACGAAGCAGCGGATCCGACGAAAATCCTGGCCGAGACGATGGCCGACGCGATTCGCGCCGTCCAAATCCGAGCGGACGTCCGCGAGGCAAATAGCTGGGTGGACGTCACGGCTGTCGACGAGGAACTTGCGACGCGCCTTGAGAACGCTCATCCCGACATCGACTATGCGGACGATGACCTACCCGAGGTCCGTAACGCCTCGCGGTTGATCGACGTCGAGTTGCAGGATGGTGATGTCGTGACGCGACTGTCCGAGGCCGGCGAAGCAGAAGTGCAACCTGAAACGGGCAACGTCGAGTCGGCAGGCGGGTCAGACCACGATGCAGTGCTCGTGGAGACCGAGCGGGCCCTCACCGAGCGCGAGTTTAGCGTCGATATCTTGGAACAGGACGGCAGCGAGCAACCCGACGCCATCGCGACGCACCCAGATCACGACGTCGTGTTCAACATCGAGGCCGAGACGACGACACCGGATCGGCCCGCGAAAGTCTTGCAGAACCTCAAACGAGCACACGATTCGGATCGCATCCCGATTTTCGTCGTTCGCCCAGGTGACCCCGAAACAGAGTGGGCGTCACGCGTCGAGAACATTCTCTCGGTACCGTTGCGAGAGCGGGCGGACGGCACCGAACAGTTCTACAACTGCGACGAGGTCGTGACCTTCGGCGGTGGTGCAACAGCCCACGGTGGCGTCACCGCCGTTCGACCCTGTACGTCCGACACGAATCGGACAGTCTGGAGACGCAAGAGCGGTGAACGCGTACTGTCGGACGGTGAGACGGAGTTCGTCCGCGTTCCGGATGAAGGACCGCTCTCGAAAGATGACGTGCCAGCCTACTACAGTCACGACCGCGAATCCGGACAGTACACCGTCCATCAACCCGGCGAAACGCGGACGTACGAGTCGAGCGAGGAGTTCGAGGCGGAGTGGACACCTATCAAACGGCCGTTCCTCCCTGACGTTGACCTGCCGGACGCGGAGTATTCGCGCGACAGCTACCTCGTGCTGATACTCCAAAAAGACGGCAGTCCCACACTCTTCCAGCAGGGTGCCACACACGAACTGCCTGCATCACCGGACTACAATGAACTATGGCCCGACAATAGCACCGGTGAACATAGTCAAACTCCAGACTCAGGGGAGGCTGCGAAGTCGAGCCCGTCGACTGAATCAGGTTCATCAGCAGCAGAGGGAGTGGAGATCGAACCAGATAGTGACGGCATCGAGGCGTTCGCGGCGATGTACATCAGAGAGGCTGATGGGGCGCAGGTTCCGAAGGCGACCCTGTTTCAGGCGTACTCGAAGTGGACTGACCAGCACGACATCGATGGGACAAACGCGAGCTGGTTCGGTCGGAAGCTTGCGAACGTCATCGAGTATGAGGATGATCGTGTCAGAGACGGCGACGATCTGGTGACGGTCTACACCGGCATCGATCTGACCACTGACGGATCACAGCTCCTTGAATGAGCCCTCATATAAGAATCATGAAAACAATCCACGCAGGTCGCCCACTGGCTCACTTTGCGGCATCGCCCTCATTCCAATTATCCCTTGTTAGCCGCTCCATCCACCAATATCAGGTTCATTATCGAATTTGTTCAGGCCAGAGCAGCCGTTCAGGTCAGGAATCCGAGGGTTGTTCAGGGGAAAACCACAGCACGGGAGCAATGTTCAGGGCAAATCGAAGGCCAAAACCAACTAGCATAGAACGGGCTGCCCCCGTTGGACAGGACAGCGAACAGCCCACCGGATGGTTTGGTGTTTATCAACATCGTGATAGTGGGTGGACGATGTCCAGATGGACGCTCACCGCGAGGGGGATCGATGGTGCTTGAGTCGTCGCTTGTTGTCTCGGTGCTCCCCGATGCGTTGCGCGAACGCGAGCAGTGGGTGTGCTGGCGCGAAGAGGATCGAGATGGGAAACCGACGAAGATCCCGGTGACGCCGGGGGCTGGTGGGTTCGCGTCGTCGACGGACCCTGAGACGTGGGGCAGCCTCGAAGCAGCGCTCGAATACACCGAGACGGAGCACGCAGATGGCGTCGGGTTCGTGTTTACCGACAACGACCCCATCGTCGGCGTCGATCTGGACGACTGCCGCGATCCCGAAACCGGCGACGTCGACGATGACGCACAGGACATCATCGCACGACTCGACTCGTACACGGAGGTGTCGCCCTCTGGAACCGGCTACCACGTCCTCATCAAGGGTGACCTCCCTGACGGCCGGAACCGTCGCGGGAGCGTCGAACTGTACGACACGGCACGCTTTTTCACCGTCACTGGCGACCACGTCGGGCGAACGCCCACACGTGTTGCACGCCGACAGGACGCGCTCGACGCGATTCACCGCGAGTACGTCCAGAACATCGAGCGTGACACGACTCCCGAATCCAGGCAGCGTGGTGACGCTGACGGCCAATCAGCGACGAATGAGGCAGACGACGTCGACCTTGAGGACGAGGAACTCCTCGAGAAAGCGCGAAACGCGTCGAACGGTGAGAAGTTCGAGCGGCTCTGGAACGGGAATATGGGTGGCTACGACAGCCAGTCTGAGGCTGATATGGCGCTGTGCTGTCTGCTGGCGTTCTGGACCGGCGGCGACCGGACGCAGATGGACCAGCTGTTCCGTCAGTCAGGGCTTCACCGCGAGAAGTGGGACGAGGTCCACTACGCCGATGGGTCGACGTACGGCGAGAAGACCGTCGAGCGAGCGATTGCGAACACCTCGGAGTTCTACGATCCGGACACCGGCGATGATACCGAAGACCGCGACACCACCTCTGCCGAATCATCTGTCGGCACCCGTGACAATTCAGAGCGGAGTCGCGCGTACCTGACCGAAAAGAATCGACTGTTGAGCGAGCGCGTCGACGAACTTGAAGCGACGGTCGAACAGAAAGTCGAGCGGATCGACACCCTCGAAGCAGAGGTTGAACGGCTCACCGACGAACTCGCTGCCCGCGACCGAGAGCCCAAGCAACCCCAAGACGAGCAAGCCGTTACTGCGAACGAGAGTGAGGATGAGTCAGCAACTCGCTCCGTATGGGGGCGATTATTCGGCGGCAGTTCAGAATAACGATGTAACCGCGAT
Source organism: Halobacterium sp. NMX12-1 (assembly GCF_040435975.1). Lineage (NCBI taxonomy): Archaea > Methanobacteriati > Methanobacteriota > Halobacteria > Halobacteriales > Halobacteriaceae > Halobacterium > Halobacterium sp. NMX12-1. The sequence goes on from NZ_CP159206.1 coordinate 3,347, forward strand.
AGAGCGTTTTTCACCCCGTTATGGGTGACGGGGTTGTCGAACTGCCCCGGAACAACACATGCATTCTGAGCGACAGCGAGACCCAATCCGTCGTATCGACCCCCACCCGGACGAATCTGACGCAGCGACAGCGCCATGGGCCGACCTTCGACTCGACGTCCCCAACGACCGGCGTGACGAGTCGATCGTGGCGTTCGTCGAGTGTGTCCTCGTTGAGCTCACCCACGAGGACGTCGGTGCCGAGTACCGGTCCTCGAACGCGTGGGGTGCTAAAATCGATCAGTACGTCGCCGCCGAGGCGACTGGCCAGCAGTTCATCAAGCGTCGGTACGACGAGCGCCTCGGGTGGGACGAGACGCAGATCACGCGTGAAGCGGTCCGCGACAAGCTGGTCTGGCAGCTCTCACGCTCCGAGTCGCTGGCAACGAATCGAAGCCACGCCAAGCCGGCCACCAACCCCGATACGTTCGTTGTGAAGCCCACGCAGCAACTGCGAACGGATTCAGGATGCGGGGAGTGTTAACCAACAAATGCGAGAGACTTCAGCGATTGTTGGTTAATCATAGAGAGTCCAAGTCAGCCACCTGCCTGTCCGCTCTCTCCAGCCTGCGAGTTTATCCGCGCCGGAAGGCGTGAGGCGCGCTCGAAGTGCGTGCCATAGTTGAGTTCCCATGACTGGATCCGATATCCTCGACGACACGACAGCCGATCACGAGCGGCTTGAAACCGAACTTGTTGCACAGGACCGGGATGCGGCCCGGGTCGCGACGGCAGACATCGACGAGCAAAGTGCCCGCCGTCTCGTGAATGATCTCATCGAGGACGATATGGTGAGGCCGATCCCTGACCAGCAAGTCCTGGTTCACGACCCCAGTGGCGAGGCCTTCGACTCGATCACCCAGCTCGCCGTGTTCCATCGCGGCTGGCGGGCCGCCAGAGACGCGGAGGACGACTGATGCAACAGACGCTTGCTGGGTGTGCCTTCTGCGATGCACGTCCCGATACAAAGATGGGCGAGGCACATACCTGGGGGAAAGACGAACGGGTGACGCACTCGATCTGCGTCGACTGTGCGCTCCAAGAGCGGCCTGATCCCGAGGAGCGCGATCATCACGCCTGCGACGGGTGTGGCCTCGTCGTCGACGCCCTCGCGGCGCTCACGCGGTTCCGGGTGGAACTCGGCCATCTCGAGGGGCCGTTGCAGCTGTGTGGGCGATGTAGTCCCGGCGGGCCCGCGACGTACTGGACGCGAGATTTCGAGTCACACGTTGTCGAGTAGCCGGTTAACTCGGTGGAGCGTCCCTCAGCGTCCGTTCACATAAGCCAGTAGCACGTCACTTGCCGCACCGATAGTCTGAAGTACGCGGACTTCGGACTAACTCCTATGGCTCCTGATCACGAGCACATTCGCCCAGATGGTGGAATCGACACGCTGGACCCGCCACCGATCGACATCCTCACCGAAGACACGCTCGAGCCGGAGACGCTGGCCGAGAACGCGCCCCGGCTCGAAACAGTCGTGGAACTGCTCAACCGCCCAGCACTCGCCCGCGTCTACATCTACATCTGCTACTGGGGCCCGGTCACCCCACCGGAAGCTATGGAGGCGCTCGATCTCTCGAAATCGACGGCCTACGAGTACGTCGACCGACTGGTCGATCTCGGCCTCGTCGACCGCGACGACTCGACACGCCCCCAGCAGCTGACCGCCGACCCGATCATCATCGTCGAGCAGTACGTCCCGATCGTCATCACGCCGACCGCCCTCCACGCCCTCGGGCTCCAAGAGGTCGATGAGGACATCAAGTACTTCGTGGACCGGTACGGCCTCGGGAAGCTCATCGCTGCATTGCGCGGCGCCGGGCTCCACTTCGCGGGGAAGACGACTCAGCGGATGGTCGCCAGCGACATCGACGTGCGCGAGACGGAAGCGATGATGATCATCTACGCGCTCAAACCCGCGCTTGCCGTCGGCCGGGAGCACGATCCGTTCTTCGAGTACCTCTTCCCGGATGTGCATGACGAGATGGATCTTCCCGATCTTGACGAGATAGCTGGTGCCCCGACGGATTCGTCGGACCCCGATAGGTGAGTTCATCGGATGGGTCGAGACACGCCATTATCCGCTGACCAGGACGTCCTCGTCGACGCGAACATCTTCTACGCGATCGGCCAGCCCTCGAATCCGCAGTACCAACGATTTCGCCGAGCCATCCAGCACGCCGGCGTCGTCTGCAAACTCCCCCGGCGCGTGATCGGCGAACTCGGTGGCTCAGAGACGGATCGTGTCCGGACGGCGCTCGACGAAGGATGGGCCGAGATCATCGATGCGCCATCACCAACGGACGGGGACGCTGTCGCGGCAAGCGATATCGCCAGACGGACCATCGCGAGTGAAACGACTAAAGCCGAGCACGAGGTCGAGAAGACGGACGCAATTCTTGCGGGCCTAGTCATTCAGTATGTGAGAGACCGCTCGACAACGGGTGTCGTCGTGCTCACAGACGATCAGCCCGCCAGAAAAGGCATAAAAAATGCCGTTCGAGCGCAAGGGTACACGGACGCGATCACGGTCTACGGCTTGGCGGACATCATCGGCGACGACCCGGGCGACTCGATGCGGCTGATCTAGACCGAGTAGTGACCCTCATTCCGAAAGCCCTCAGCCGCTCGGCATCCCACGCCCCACGCTGCGCGCCTCGTCCCTCGGTGCTTGCGGAGTCGGGGGACGACCGAAGCGGCCTCGCCCTTTCTGCGTCCACCAGGACGTCGGCTGGGTCACTAAGCGTCGGGCCCGGTTGAATGGTGTTTCTCAACGGCACGCCCCGCTCGCCGCTGCCGCCCTCCGCGTCGCTCGCGACCGACCATTCCGGGCGTGCGGGCGCTCTCTGCACCGCCCGCGCCCGTTCCGGGCTAAAATGAATATGGTCTCGACGCCAGCGCTTCACCCGTCCGGGTCCTCCGGACCTCGGCTCCGCCGACCGCGACGGACAGTGGTTGCGTCGCGGCGAACGGGGAATGCGCTGGCCGCTCGCTCCGGGCGGGTCGGCGCGCGCGGCTGGATGGTTGGCCGCCTCGGGCGCGCTCTCGCTCGCGCCCAAGAGGGCGCTCGCGAAGGCGCGAGCGAGAGCGCGCAGACGAGTCTGTCGGTCGTTGTCGTCGAGGAAATCCGCGATGTTGTAGCATCGCGGTGTCGAGCGCGTGAGCGCCTTCAGGAACCAGTGAGTTCCAATGTCAAGTAAGAACGTCTCCAGTGAAGTAGTTTCGGTCGATGAACAGGCATTCGAGAAACACGATGAAGCGACAGTCGATGAGGACGGTTTCGAAGTCGTCGATGAGACCCCGGAGTTCCAGGCGACGGTCGACATGGAAGTGCAGGCGAAAGTCGATTCAAACCATCCGGACGCGCGAGTCGAGGAAGGACCGGATCACATGTTCGGGAAGACCCTCGAACAGGAAGAGCGTATCAAGGCGCAAGAGGCTGAGCTGGAGCGCATCAGTGCCCAGGCCGAACTCGGGACGCAAGAGGGTCGAGAAAAACGAACGCGAGACATCGCGGCGAAACGGAGCGCTGAGCGGCGTGCAGAGTTCCAGAAGCGGCGAGCGAGCGTGGACCCGCTGGCAGACCCAGAACGGGCTGACCCGCGTGCAGAACTCGAACAGGAGCAGTTGGCAGCGGTGAACGAACAATCGATGCGGTTGGCCGAAAAGCTGGATGGATGGTCGCGGGCGGCGATCAGTCGGCGGCTGGCCGAGGCGGTCGTCACGGGGAAAGACATGATGAGTGCGGTCGTCGGGGTGTTCGAGGAGTTGCAGACGGCGCCAGGACAGGTGATCCCGATAGAAAAGGTTGAGGACGTGAACCGAAAGGAGGTGAGCATCGAGGGAACAATTACACAGCTTTGGGAGTCATCGAGTCCGGCTATTGCCCAAGTGGGACTCATCGAGGACGAGAGCGGACGAACGAAGGTGACCGTCTGGGAGAAATCGAATCAACCCTGGATGGAGGAAGGCGAGCGTGTGCGGATTCACGGGGCGGCGCGGAACTGGTATCAGGGGCGCGTCTCAGTGGCCCTGACCGGGTGGAGCACCGTGCTGTTCCCAGAGCGCGGCCAGTGGTGGGAGTAGTCAGCTAACGCGGCCTTCTTTTTTGCTGATGCCCGTTCACCCGCTTCCCGCCGCCCCACCCAACCTCCACGTTCCGGGCGGCTCACACAGCCGCCGGGCTTTCGCCACAGCATCGCACTGCGCCGGCTCCGCACCGCTCGGTGTTTATCTGCCCCTGACGGGTGAGGGGCGCTCTGAGAGACGCGATTCATTGTAATGTCCCTCGTGAGTATCATGGCAACCAGCGAGATCTACGAGACGACGTTCGACGAAGATGTACAGACGGAATCAAGTGCGAACCAGTGTCCCGAGTGCGACGGCCGAGTCACGACGAACGCGGTCGAGACGGTCTGCGAGGACTGTGGCCTGGTCATCGACGAACAGCGCATCGATCACGGGCCGGAGTGGCGGGCGTACGACGACGAGGAGCGCGAGCGAACGGGCGCCCCACTCACTGCGGCCCGCCACGATCGCGGCCTGTCGACCGAGATCGGCCACGGAACCGATGCACACGGGAACGAACTCTCCGGGCAAAAACGCCGGCGGCTGGCCCGGATGCGACGTGAGCAGACCCGTGGTCGCTGGCGGTCGAAAGCAGAACGGAATCTCGCACACGGGTTGGGCGAGGTGCGCCGGCTGGCGAGTGCGCTCGAACTCTCCGAGTCGATTCGTGACCAGGCGTGCCAGCTCTTCCGGAGCGCTCAGAGCGAGGATCTGCTTCGTGGCAGATCCATCGAAGCCATCGGTGCAGCGAGCATCTACGGTACCTGCCGATGTAACCAACACCCGCTCCTCCTCGAGGATGTCGTCGACGCCGCCAGAGTCGAGTCCACTCGTGTCACCAACGCCTACCGAACACTGAATCGCGAATTAGAGCTCCCAGCACCACCAATGCGCCCGACGTCATTCGTTCCGCGGCTGATCTCGGCGCTGGAGTTAGACCACGACATTCGCCGACACGCGAACGAACTCGCAGAACGCGCCGAGGGGACAGCCCTCACGAACGGCTGTCAGCCATCGGGCGTCGCGGCCGCCTGCGTCTATCTGGCCGCCCAGGAGCAGGGCGCGTTGATTACCCAATCCACCGTCGCGTCGGCAGCAGAGGTGTCAGTCGTGACGCTCCGAAGCCGGCGGGACGAACTCCAAGCGATGTGAGACGCCTCCAGTGGAGGAGCACCTACATACAGGAAGAGAGTCTACCAAGGAGTATGGATCTGGAAGAGACTGTCGAGTATCTGTCGACAGAACTCGATATCGAGCGGAGTGAGCACGTTCGCGAGGTCGGTCGAGCGGTCGCTGAGCTCCGTGACTGACTCCGTCTCAGGCGATCAGATTTATTTCGTCGTCGCCGAATCCGTTCCCGCGTTTTCTCACCCTCGAGTTTAAATACCAAACCGGGGGAAACGCGGAGCGAATCGATGACGGACCGCAACTCAGACCGAGACGCGTTCCAACCTGTCGGGGAAGGCGCTCTGGTGCCGGACCCAGCACTGGATCAGCCAGCAGACGGCCAGCCAACCCGCCAGCGTGAAGCCTCACATTCTGGTGGGTATCCGGACGGCACAACCGACATAGACCGAGCCTGTGTCTCCTGTGGCGCATCGATCCCGGCGTCGCAAGGAAAATGCCGATTCTGTCTCGAACACGAACTCGACGGCGCGTCGGAGACGGATGCTGCGAGTTCCGAGCAGGCACTCCGTGGTGTGATCCACTTCCTCGTCGAATCGGGAACGTTCTATGGTGCTGTCGCGAAAGGGGCAGCTGCAGTGACACTCCTCACGTCAGGTCACGACGAGCCCATCGACGACTGTACGCTCATCTACGATCTCGACGACGAGCCCGCACCCCAGCTAACCGAGCGCTGGCCTACGCTCCCCGCTGCTACTGAGGTGACCGCAGCGGCTGGCGACGCGTTGCTATCAGCGGCCCGTGAGCGGACAGCGTGGGACGAGACGAGCGATCGCTTTCAGACGGATATCCCACGCGTCTATGACGAGCGTGGCCAGGGAATTCGTGATGAGTCGTCCCTCGAGCACACGCTCGACGACAGCGATCAGCTGTGGATCGTCCCAGCAGTCACTGTTGAAACAGTTCCTCGTGAAACGGAATCCACCAGTGCCGGAGCCGAAATTCCGACCGTGACAGGCCTCGAGTGCCAGCACTGTACGAGAGAAACAGAGCATCGGTTCAGGACACGGGAGTCGCTCCCTGACGAGACCTGGACGGGCCAACCAATCTGGGAGTGCCAGGTGTGTGGCACAGGTCGCTACGGGCCTGCTCCCGAATAGGGCAGGAGGAATCTCGCCGATTAACCAACAGTCTCCGATACAGATGGTCTCTGTTGGTTAATACGGTGAGTACCCTCAAGTCCGACGGCAGTCACGGCGGGCGTTCATTCGGCAGGGTTCGCAGCGGCTTGCCTCCACAAATCGGGGCGGGAACAGGGGTAGTGGGTAATGCACCGTGACATCGCCGAGTCCGGAAACGTCACGCCGACCACGGCACGGACGCATCACCAGACGCTCGATGAACTCGCTGTCTAGACGGGCCAGGTAGGGAGCGAGGGCGCTCCATTCTTCCAGTGAATCGCATCTAGCGCGGCCGGGAACTGCTGTAGTCGGTCATCGAGGACGGCGAGTGGGTGCGCATCGAGAAACGTCGCCTCGTGCCGATCAACCGGCGTGTCTTCGTGATTGAGTTGGATATGACAGGACCCAAGGTCCGGATGGTCGGCGTCTTGGTGGAAGCCGAGCATCAGATTTCGGTCCGGTTCGACCCAGTTGATGCGGTAGTATTCGTGGTCGACGCCGGCGGGGTACCAGAAACGAATCTCCAGTCGTGCTGTCGCCGCGTCGTACGAGTCACTCAGGAACGTCGTCGGATCGACATCCGCGATGACGTACCGGGGTCGGCGTCGAGACGGGCGATAGCGGACTTCTTCACACCCTGGCTGGTTCGTCAATCGGTCGTGAACGTCGCGGAGGAGGGTCCGCTGTGTATAGCGGTCGCGACCGGCAAGAAAGATCATTCTGTGAGAGAGGAGGATTAGCTCGTGGCGCGGTCAGCCACGTCGATCATCTGCTCGCGGGCGGCTTCGACGTCGGAGTAGAGTTCCAGTGCGTGCTTGATGAGGCGGCGATCCTCCTCGTTCTCGCGCCAGAACGCGATGACGTCGCGGCGGTTCCGGAGCTCCGCACTTGTGAGGTCGCCGTCGGCGAGCGACTGTTCGAGCTCCTCCCACGTCTCGACGTCGTAGGTCGCCTGCCACTCCTCGATCTCCTCGGTAATCGCGGCCAATTCACTCCGCAGCTCCTCGCGGGTATTTTCCTCGATGAGCGTGCGGATCTCCTCGAAGAGCAGGCGCGTGTAGTCCGGCTGGTAGCGCGTGGTCTCGCCGGCCTCGACGCGACGCAACTGGCCCTGGTCGACGAGATCCTGAAGTTCCTCGTTGGTCGTACTCCAAGCGGCGTCGGCCTGCTCGCTGATCCAGTTAACTGAGCGGGGTTCGCGAAGTGACTCGGCGACCGCCCGAATGCGGTCGCGGGCGCTCATCGACTCAGTCCACGATTGGACCCCATCTCGCGAGGATTCAGTCATGGTTGGCACCTCTTGGGACAGTGTTCGCGCCCTGCTCTCATATATGTTTGTACTGTCTCGCATAATCAAGAGTGGGATGCGAGCGAAGACGTCCGGAGGTTGAAATGCGATACCGACAGGAGGTATGAGACAACCGATGTACGACCGATATTCTGACTTTGAGGAACTACGGCCGACCGGCGAGGCATCCCACAGCTCGGACACAATGCTGGACGACGGGTGTGAGAGTGACCTCCTGGCGGCAACGCGTCGCGACGAGCACTGGTGGCGGCTCTGGTGAATCGCCAGAAGGCGTTTGATTTCACGGTGTGACGGCCCGCTTGATATTGTGGACGACACATTTCAAGACGATTTCTCGAAACTCGCGGAACCACGCTCGCGCACGCACGGCGTCGCCGAGCGTGCGCTTGATCGTCGAGAAGACGGTCTCACACATCGCTCGTTGGCGGTAGCGAGGCCCATCGACCCGCGCGTTGTGCGCGTGGTCGATGGGCCGGAAGATCCGATGCTTGATCAACGGTCTCACGCCATCTTCCCTGAGTTTCTTGCGGAGTTCCATCCAATCGTAGCCCTTGTCAGCGGCGAGGCTGGCGAGGTCGCCCGCGTTGCGGCGGGCGACCTGCCAGCCGAGCTGTGTGTCGTGTGGTTTCCCGGTCGAGCAATGCACGTCGAGGATAGCCTGCGTTTCTGTATCGACGAGTGCGGTGGTTTTGAGCGTCTGAACGCGGTAGTTCGTCCGACGGCAGTAGTGCTTGCTGGCGGTTTCGCGGTCGAAGAACGTCGCGTCGATGGCGGCGTGTCCGCTCGGGTCGTGCAGCTGCGCCGACAGGCGCAGCAGCACTCGCCAGAGTGCTGTTTTGAGTCTGTCAAACGCCTTCACTAGCGTCGAGTGGTCGGGGAGATCGGCCTCGTTGAGGCCGATCTCGGCCAGTATGTGTGGCATCTCGCTCAGCAGATCAAGCGTTTCCCGGTACGATTTCTCCAGGTACACCCGCAGACAGTGCAGCGACACAATCGCGTAGTCGGCGAAGCCGCCACCCCCTTCGGGGGCGGCGACTTCGCCTCGGCCACCGACAGCATTTTTAGCTAACTGAACCGCTTTCTTCGTGAAGCGGGAAATCTTCGACATGGATCATCGGCGGTTTCCCGCTTCATTCCACTAGTTCTGACGGTCGAAGCCGGCGCTGTCCAGCGATTCACCAGAGCCCTGGTGGCGACTCTGATGCGACGACGACAGTCACGTGGAGTGTCTATCCGCGCCGGCGAGTGGTGAGGCGCTACCGATGAATAAGCAAGTCGAACAGGGCTACCGGATGCATCGTGTGCTCAGCAATCTCAGCCGGCTCGACGTCGACCGGTTGGACGACGCGGATCGAGAGCGAGTCGAGACTGCAAGAGACCTCCTAGAAGAAGTGAGCCTACTCACACGACCAGAGGACGGGAGCAGACCAGACGCCCCAACAGACGGCTGATCATCATCACCGTCGACTCCAGAGGCACTTCCGGTGTCGGTTTATCGCCCCCCAAGAGGGGTGCGGGGCTTCCCCGCGAGTCCAGACATGGCGACACTACAAGCTGCGACGACGTCAACCGGCGCGATCGTATCGGACCAACAGGCAGTTCGCGAACTCTGTGAGAGCTACTGCTTCGGAACGCTCAGCTGGGAGGTCACCGACGAAGGCGAACTCACGATATGGGGCTACGACGATTTCGAAGTGTACGAGGCGCGGGAGAATGGCCTCCCTGACTACGAGGGCGGCATCGTGACCCACGAATTCTTGCGAGAACTCGCCGACCACCTCGAAGCTGACGAGGAACTCGACATCCAGACAGCGGGGTTCACTAAGTGTCGCTTCCCAGTGCTGGCGAAGCGGTACGTCGTTCGCGACGGCGAAGTCCTCCACGCGGACCTCAGTTCCCCCGAGCCGATCGACGAGTAGCGTTGTTCACCCCCCGGGAGGGGTGCGGGGCGATCCAGTCGTGGGTCGCCCTACGAGGTGAGTGCTCAAATGGGACACCGCGCACTCGTTGCGTACGAACGGACAGACGGACAGTACACGCTCCACTACTCTCATTGGGGCGCTGCGAACCTGAAGCTCAAGCACCGAATCTCGGCTGAGTCGCCGTTCGGTGGCGACGACACCGACTCCAAGTGGGCGAAACAGCTACTGGCGGAACTGGCCGATGGCCTCGAGGCAGAAGCCGTCGACGGCTACCTCGCTGACGAGGATCGACCGTCGACGGTCGTCGAGCCGAAGCCCCGTGCCACCGGGCTCACGCTCGAGGAGATCATCGCAGACCATCTCGACTACCTCCATCACGAGGCGTTTTACTTGGTGTCGCCGACCTTCGAGGTGACCGCCTTCCGGACGCTGTGGTTCGGGCTCCAGTACGATTCGGAGACAATCGACCACGGCGAGACGGTCGGGAACGGGGCGCTCGCGACCGTTCGGTGGCACGACGGCGAGCCGGTCGGCGACGGCCATTTGAAGGGGCAGTTCCGGGCACTGAAAGACGTCGTCGGCGATATGGTCGACAAGGGTGTGTTTACCCAGTCGACGGCTCGCCAGTACCTCAAGCAGAAGCTCGGCGAGTGGGTCGGGAAGCGGCAGGAGTTGCGCATCCCGAGCGGTGAAGCACCGTCTCCGGACGCGACACTCAGCCGCTCGTAGGGCGATTTGCGTCGAAGCAGATGGTGGTTTTTCTGGGGCAGAAAGGACTGAGCCCCACCGTAGGCTCGTGATTTGATGCCCGAGAAACCAGACGACGATCCATTCCACGATTGCGAGTTAGATCCCGACGCAGTCCTCGGGACACGCACCTTCCACGATGTCCTGTTCACCAACGATACCGAGACGCCGGTAAACGTGCTAACCGGCGAGACGCCCGCACATTCGCAGGCGACCGTCGAGGAAGCGAAGGCGTTCGCTGCGAGTATCGACACGGACACACCACAAATCGCGCTCCCGGCCTCTGTCGAGACGCAGGTCGAGACCCAGAGCAAGCCCTACACCTCAGCTGCGTTCTTCCACTTCAAGGCGACGGGGACACTCGAACGACACCGTGCCTACCACGCCGCCTACGACTCCGACGCGTTCACCGTCGACTTCGAGGCCGACTACGCGTCGGGCGATCTAACCATCACAGTCGACCGAGCGAACGAGTCCTAAGACTCGACCGCTAGATCAGGTTTTTCGAGCGCCGGCGATGGGTGCCGGCGCAGCAGGAGTGAGCGAGCAACCACTCCCGGTGCGTCGGCGCTTCGAGGTGTTCGAGATGCACATGGTAATTTACGCCCTGGTAGAAGAATCGACCCACGACGACGCACTGGCCACCGGAAAGACGGTGTTCGACCGCCTAGTCGGCGCGGATCCACACGCCGGCGCCGTCTTCGACTACTACGTTTGTTTTGATGAGGAGGACACGTCCGTTGCGGGGAAGGCGCGATGGGGTGAGTTGCCGACTGCAGCCCCCATCGACTCCGATGCCGGAAAAGACCTGCTTGAGCGTGGCTGGGAGGCGACGAAAGAGGAGTTCGAGCGGAATCTCGAACGGGTGAGGGAGGCACTTGACGAACTTTCCGATGAGGAGATCATGCGCGACGAAGATCTCGCTCGGCACGCCTTCCACCAGGTTGGCGCCTACGACGGGCCAACGATCTTCCTGTACAACGAATATGCGAACGGGATCCGTCACCATGAGCAGCTGGATCGAGTGCTGGAGAAGAGCGAGGAGCTCTGGATCGTGCCCGCCGACGTCCACTTCTAACAGATGTCCCGGATCACAAATTGGAAGCGCGAGAGCCGCACGCCCACACTCACATACCGGAATACCGAGACCGGCGCTCGGGCGGTCTTACACCGAGCCCCGGGCTCGTACCGCTACAAGTGGCGTGGCGCAATCCTCGTCGACGGCTACCCAGTGTGGTCGCGGGGGTACGAGACAAAAGACGCGAAATCGTTCCGTGACGAGCTCCGTGACCGGCCAGCGCCCGAACTGAGTTGTCCCGAGTGTCCGAACAGCGACGTGGCAATCGGTGGGAAAAGGGCTGACGGCGCGAAGGTCCAGCGCTGGTTCGAGTGCCGGAACTGCGGGTACGAAGCGCCCTCGCGAATCATGTACGGCGCCGAGCGCTGATTGCTAGGAGCGTATCTGCGATGGCGTTTATCTCTGGGCCGGAATGGGTGGCCCGTCTCAGTCGGGCCAGATCCACAGATGAGTCTGGAAGTCATCGATCGACACAGCGAAGCACTGTTCGAGTTCCTCTGGTGTCCGGTCTGCGGGCACGAGGTATTCAGTCACATTCTCTTCGAAGGGGTGTTCTGCAAGAACTGCAACACGCAGGTCGAACTCCAAGAATCCCGAGAGACGCGCGGCTACGAGGAGGCCGTCCTCGCCTGCTTCGACACCCACTCAACGTGGAACCTCCACGTCGACGAGAAGCTCCGTCGCGACCTACCCGATGGGTCGGCACGGGTGAAGATCCTCGGCGCACCGGGTGCCTACGAGGTCGACTGGTGGAGTCCAGCACCCGGCGATGACTGGCAGCCGGTCGAGCGTGGTGAATTCGATGAGGTCGACGAACCAGACGATATCTCCCATCTCGCGTAGGGGCAAGCAGTCCCTGTGACTGTTTTTCACCCCCTGAGGGGTGCGGGGGTGCTCGAACGAGTAGCTCCCGAACAGACCGATGGGTAAACCTAGCGACACACACTCGATTGAACAGACACACCCAGCGAGCGACTGCGACATCGCCTACGTCGGGTATCGGCAGCGCGGGCAGGCTATCGTCGAGAAACGTCCCGACCAAGAACGGCTCACGCCAGAGCGGAGTCTCGCGCTGGTGAATCACAGTCCCTCGGGATTTGAATGGGGATATGGTGGGAGTGGTCCGGCGCAACTCGCGCTCGCACTCCTCCTTGATTACACGGATGACGAAGCGTTCGCTCTCGACCACTACCAGGCATTCAAAACCGAGGTCGTGAGCCAGCTGGACTGCGCTGGGTCTGGTGAACGGTGGCGACTCACCGGACCCGAGATCGACGCAGTCCTTCACGAAACACCCGGCGAGCCGGTCGCACCGTCCATCTGAACTAATCACCGAGAGTAACCATGTCAGAACACACCCCACCATCTCGTGCAGATGACGAATCGGCTGAATCGAATGAACAGACGACACGAACGGAGTACGTCGAACGCAGTGACGTCGGCGTCTCCCTCACCGTGAAGCTTACTCGCGGGACTGGCACCCGCGATCAGGACAAGATTACGGCCAAAGTGAAGGGCAAGACCCTCGAAGACGCTCGCGAAGACATGGAAACCCTCCGCGAGTATATCCACGACCTCGCTGAGGATACTCGCCAGATCCAACCCGAGGAAGAAGACGGGTAACGGCGAGGGCTGTTTTTCGTCGCCTCAGCAGTGGCAGAGGCGATTATCAGTGAGCAATCCTGACGGTCAATCAACTGACGTAAGCGAGCTTTCACCAGAACAACGGCTCGAACCCCCGAATACGCGACTTCTCAACGCAGGTATCGTGACGATCAACGACATGGAGACGCTCCGGGAGTGCGTCGCCTACGAGAACGCAAATCAGCAACGGATCCCGATTCTTCGCCGGCTCAAAGGTCGGGCCAACGAAATCCGCACAGAAGACGATTGACACAACACTCGGAGGTGTGTCGGAGCCTCGGTGAAACCTATTCCAGAACTACACATGGACTATGGGTAGGGGGTATGACATCTAGAACTGATCTTCTGGACTCTCCCCAACTGCCAGCCAGTGAACGCCGATAAGCTCCGTCTCAACCTCTTCGCGCTTGTGCTGGGCGTCGTGCTCCCCCAGTTCCGAGTACGAGAACAGCAACGCCTCGTGCCGGTTTCGCCGGTGACGATACAGCCGTGACTTGAGATTCGAACTCTGCCCAATGTACTCCAGCGGCGGTGCCTCGCCCTCGCGCCAGATCCGGTACAGCCCATCGTCCGTCGGAATCGACGTGTCCGCGTCTGCCAGCGGCCGCGGAGACGACCACAAGAGCCCCATCCAGTCCTCCGAGAGCACGTCGCTGCTCCGGCTCCAATCCAGCGGGCCGACACCGTCCTCGGTGTTAGACTCCGTCTGGCCCGGTTCGAGCCGCCCGCCGCGTTCCTCGCCGCTGCGGTACGTCGACTGCCGGTAGCCGTCAATAATCCGGCCGAAGTTCGCCGTCGGACTCTCGCCCATTTCACGGCGGTAGACTGCGATTAGCGCGTCCTCGAACGCCTTTCGGGATTGCTTGTCCTCAGCGAGCGTCGGCGTCGTGACCGACACCTCCAGTTTCTCGGCCTCCTCCTGCTGGACAGCCCAAAGACATGGTGCCGCGGTGTGTGGATCGCGATAAGGCATTTCCTCGGCGAACGCCCCGTGGGCGAGCGCACGGACTCGACCACGGACGCTGCGCCCAGTCTCGCCGATATACTCCAGACCGGGGCGGGCGGGGTGGCGAACGCGGTAAAGCCCCTCGTCAGTAGAGAACGTGGATAGATGGTCCCCGCCGGGGTCGAGAGTCCCCCAATTCGACCACTCTACGCCGAGCCAATCTGCGGCGTAGAACCTAGATTCGTTCATTATACCACGACAGCGTCTCACCCATCCGTAGTCCCTCGGTTGGAATCCCGACGTCGACGGGCTCGTCGTGGAGCAGCGGCAGGAGTTCCTCGTAGTACGCCTTCCCAGCGTGAATAACGAGAGTGTTCCCCTCCGCGAGCAGGTCGCGCTCCCGTAGCTGTCCGACGACAGTTCGGCTCCACTCTCGTCGCTCTTCGACGCCAGCGTTGTTCAGCGTCTCGTCGTAAGGGCTCGATCGGCGAGCCGTCTGGATCAAGAACGTTGTACTTCGCCGAAAGCACGTACCACACATCGTGGTTCTCCTCGACGTAGCTCCGGGCCTTCCGGAACAGCGCGGAGGGGTCGTAGAGTTCCCTCGGCGTCGACGCCGAGTCCTCCTTTGCCTTCGTACAGCTCACCAATCCAATCTCCATACACCACCGGTCCACCGTTACGGGAAAATACGTTCCGCCTTGTAAATAGGAAGCCATCAGATGCAGCTAATCGATCTTCTCACACGCCCTCCGCTTCGTCATCGACGAGCAGAATATCCACTCCGCGCCGGCGTAACACAACGTTCTGTTTTTCGAACCCCCGGAGAGGGCGAGGGCGTCTCCGAAAGCTCTCAGCCTGAGGTGAGTTCCTGTGAGTCAACAACAGACAAACAACGTCTCAATCGACGACATTCCGATCGATATCGACAACACGCAATCAGGCGAGGTCAATCCCACCGACATCCCCGACGAAATCGAGTCCATCACCCGTGGACTCGCCGGTGAGCACCCACCGACGAATCCACTGGTCATACTGAAAGCGGCTCGGTGGTGGTACATTCACGGGAAGGGCGGCACGGATCCCGCCTTCCAGTGGGCTATCGAGTGGGCACGACACCTCGCGACCGACACCCCCAGCGACGTTGACCACTTCGACGCGTTCCTCGAGTACCTCGTCGCGATCGGCTTCGCTGACGAGAAAGCAGCCTTGCGGTGACCGCCAGCGCGAGTTTTTTTGTGCGCCCCCAAGGGGTGCGGCGCGTCCTGAACTGATGCAATCGCGGTGAACTCGATTCGGTGAATATTATGGCTACGACCAGTGACCCGTCGGTCTCCTTCGAGGAGACCGACACGCGAGACGGCGAGATGCACAGCACCATCGAAGCGTGGATCGACGAGCTCGTTGACGACGTCGACGAGGCACAGGCCAGCGACGAGTTCCAAGAGTGGCTCGACGTCCAGAGTCGCTTCCACGACTACTCATATCGAAACTCGCTGCTCATCAAGCTCCAGCGTCCCGATGCGACGAAGGTTGCAGGCTACAATTCCTGGCGGAATGAGTTCGACCGCCACGTCCAGGAAGGCGAACAGGCAATCTGGATCTGGGCGCCAATCATTACGAAGCAGTGTCCCGAATGCGAGAACTCGCCCAGCTACCACGAGCAAAGCGACTGTGAGTACGACGAGACGCCACCCAAGGAGTGGTCCGAGGGGCTCGTCGGGTTCAAGCCCACTGCCGTCTTCGATGTGTCTCAGACCGAGGGTGAGCCGCTTCCTGAGCTGGAGACTGAGGCGACTGGCGATGCCGACGACCTCGTGCCCGCACTCAAGGATGCAGCTGCTGAGATCGGCATGACAGTTCGTATCGTCGACGCTGCCGAGTGGGAACATGGCGACGCCAAGGGCGTCTGCAAATACCGAAGTACGCGTGATCTCCAACCCGTCGTCGAGGCGAAAGCCCGCTCGAATCAGGCCGACCTCGCCGTGACACTCATCCACGAGTTCGCTCACGCCCTACTCCACGCCGATGTCACCGACGAGACTGAGCGATCGAAACGCGAGGTTGAGGCCGAGGCAGTCGCGTACATCGTCGGGCGGTATTTCGGACTGGATACGAGTGGGTCCGCGTTCTACTTGGCCGCGTGGCAGGACGACGACGCAGACGCGATTCAGGAGCGGCTTGGTCGAATCGGGTCGACTGCTGAGGAGCTCATCGAAACCGTCGACGAGTAACGAGTCTGTGTCTCGCGGGAAGCCGGAGTCGCGGAGGGTTCTGCAGTACTGCGTTGTAGGAGTGGTTTTTCGCGCCGACGAAGGGGTGGCGGCGTGACTGCACTCGTCACGTCGGACAGAACCCGAATGATCCATGTCCGGACGAAACGAGACAAGCGAGACTGAAGAGACGAATCGAGACGAACACGAACGAGATGGATTCGCCGCCGATGGCGGCGTTGTCGCTGCCACTTCCACGACCACGACCCTTGGAGGAGATGGGCAGCAGCCGACGGTTGGCGATGACGAATACCAAGAGGACAGCGATCCTCGTACCGAGCGTGCTCGAACGGAGGAGATGGACATCTCGTTACTCAGGAAAGGTGGTGTGTACGAGGTGGAGTCGGCATCGGGGAACACCTATGAAGTCGACGTCGCGAGCAAGACGTGTACGTGTCCAGACTTCACGAAGCGCCAGCCGAGCGGTGGCTGTAAGCACCTACGACGGGTCGACATCGAGATTCGGAGCGGGAGCGTCCCACGTCCAGATGGACGGCTTCCGGCGACAATAGACGTGACGGAGCAGCTTTCGGAACGAATTCTCGAACTAGAGCAGGAAATCGACGAACGAGAAGCGCGGCGGAGGGAACTCGAAGCAACAGTGGCGGTCCTCGAAGAGCTCTCGATTCGATAAATCCCCAGATTAACCAACAGCAAGAAGATTCCAGTGCCAGTGTTGGTTAACACGCCGTGACCCATGTCTTACTCGCCACCATCCCCACCGCAAGAAATCCCCGACGACGTCGTGGAGATGCTCAATAAGCAATCACCAGAGGTGCTCAAGCATATCGCCCAGTTTGCCGAGGAACTCGCCGAACATCGCGAACGCGAAGCCCGACTGGCCGAACAGGACGAGGAAGAACAGATCGAGGACCGACCAGGGGATCATCCGGACGACGTCCCCTCGAAGGCTACAATCACGATCAAGAAGATCAACGACAATCGCTACTACTACTGGCAGTGGCGAGATGGCGACAGAATCCGCTCTAAGTATAAGAGACCAGTTAATCCCGACGAGTGAGTTCGTACTTGTTGAGGGATGAGCGTTCACATCGGTCGCAATTTACGGATGAGGGGCGACACCATCTAATTATCTGATACTTCGTCAGACACTCCACTATTGCCAGTAAAAGCGGCGTACAATAGTGCATCATAGAGTTACTGGCAATCAGGGTGTTTGAGAATCAAATCATATATATTCCATATATGGAGGTACTGGCAACACCGGAGAGGGTACTGGAAAAACTGGCACTGACGGTTACGTGGTTACTGGCAAAAGTGGAGAGGGTATTGGCAGTACTGGTGTTGGCGGTTCTGAAGTCATTCCAGAACCCGATGCCGTTTCGCAGTTTCACGAATATCGTCAAGCTCTCCTAGCTCACCCTCGAGTGCATCAAGAGCTGACGATAGAGAGACATCAAGCTCGTATTCGTTGTAGTTCCCGCGTCCACCCGACGAGTCGACCAACCGCAGGATTCCGTGGAGGCTCAAATCTGACAAGTGGTCGTGTACCCGCCTGCGTTTCAGCGGTTCACTGCCGTGATCACGAAGGACCTCTTGATACCGTTCATAGATCAGTTTCGTCCGTTCGGGTGTTTCACCCTCTGCTGCCAGCTGGCAGACTGTTAGTAGCACATACTGTCCCTGTCGGGTCAGTGAATGCATTCCCTCGACAACCTGTTGGCGCTGAATTTGATGTTCGCCCTCCCGAACGTGCTCCTCGGTGATCTTCGCCTCCCCGTCGGCCATTGCCTCGTTTTCGGCGATATCGGCTGCTTTACGGAGTAACCGTAGCGCCTGTCGAGCCGACCCCGAATCCTGTGCAGAGAACGCTGCGCACAACGGAATTACATCTGTCTCAAGAACATCATCGTAGAACGCAATATCGGCGCGTTGCCGGAGAATATTCTGTAATTCCGTCGCGTCGTAGGGAGGGAATAGAATTTCCTCCTCGCAGAGCGTATCCTTGACCTTCGGAGAGAGGTTTTCGCGGAATTTGAAATCATTCGAGATGCCGACTACACCTAATTTCACATCGAGATCCAGCTGTGAGCGTGCTCGCGGGAGTTCGTACAAGATATCGTCATCCGATCCGATATTATCGATCTCGTCCAAGACCACGAGAATCGTCCCACCGACCGACTCGAGGTCATTGTAGAGTTCGTTGAAGATACGCTTTTGCTGATATCCGGTTTCACTCATGGGTTCGCGTGGAGACGAGACAGTAGTGAGAGGATGGGATGGAGAGCGAATCTCGTTCACGAGATTGACCGCTACCTGATAGGATGTGGTGCAACCAGTACAGTTGAGTTCGATAACGTTGAGATCGACGTCATCATATTCTTCGGCAGATTCCTGCAGCTCCTCAAGAAGATCGTGCGTCGCAGCTGTCTTCCCAACGCCGGTAACGCCATAAAGAAAGACGTTGTTCGGTTGCCAGCCCTGAATGACGGGACGGAGAGCGGCCGCATATTCGTCGAGTTCTTCATCCCGCTCCTCGAGCGTCTCTGGCTGATAATCATCTCGGAGGACGTCTTTGTCCTGGATGATGAACGATTCTCGATTGAATCGGCCCATAGGCGGACCCAAGACGAAGAACCATCATAAAACCAGGGGTTCCAGTATCGCCACTAACCCACCACTCGAACCAGTTATGCCAGTATCGCATCTACTTATAAAAAACACACTCTCCACTATTGCCAGTAAACCTTCGCAACAACTGGAGGGGGTCGTTGACCCCCTCTCTAGTCAGCGATACTTTTATTATAATAGGCGTAAAACCAAAACCGTACTAGCGGAAACGCAAATGGCTGTAGTGGGTGGAATAATAGTAACTAGACTAGAGACGTGACAGCTTCTTCCCTCCCGTCTCGTTACTGGCAATAGTGGAGTGAGAGAGGTACTTAAACGCCGGTATTATTGGCAATACTGGAAACGCCGGTTGTCTTCTCCGTGCTACCATCGTTACCTCTCGAATATTCCAGTCGAAACCCATCTCTTCTGATACCAATCAATCGAGGACTCTGAGAGTCACACGTTTTCCCGCTATTCCGCTTGTCACTACCCCTCAGTAACCACCGTATCTGGATTTATTCCCGTGATTTGCCTATAATCACATCATCACGAATAAGACCCTCCTGTCAGAACCTCTGGTTACGCGACAAAAATCCACTTTCACACCGGTCTAGTAATTATTAACATACTGGGCACACGAACCACTAAATCGGAACAAGAACCTCGGAAGAATGTCCACCACCAGCATCCAGAGCCGACGTGACCTGTTCGAACACCTCGAGTACACCATCGAGGGCACGTATGAGGAGCTGGTGGACGATCAGGAACTGCAATCCGGACAAACGATGCTCAAGACGTTCCTCATCGAGTCGAACGTCACACCCGAGCAACTCCGGGAACGAGTAAACATCGCCGAGGCACGCGAAGTGGACTTTGACCTCCACGAACTCGTAATCCGCCGCAACGGTAACAAGCACACCTTCTTCCTCGACTCCAGCGACTCGCGGTTTTGGACGCTCTACACCCTTGAGGAGTCCGACGACGCGAAGGCGGTCGTGAAGGATATGGTGAGCGGCGTCCGCAACGGCCTCGACTACACGTGGATGCCCGTCGAACAACAGCGCGACGTGATGAACATGGGCGAATTCCGCGACGTGGGTGTTAGCTATGAAGCTGATGAGGTGTTCTCCTCGGACTATATTGACGACCGGTTGGACTTCGGAGACCTCTCCGTCCAGAGTAGCGGCCGTGGAACCAGCACGCTGTTCGACATTCTCGACAACCAAGAGGAGCTGTCCTCCTTCCTTTCACTCTCGTCGGTCGGCATCAAGCGCGAGATCGGTGGCTCGTTCGTCTTGGAGCGTGTCACCCACAACGGCCGCTTCACCACCTCGGGTGGCGATTCCATCCAGCTCCACATCGACACCGTGGACGAGATCAAGAACCGGTACGCTGATCTCCTCCAACGGATCGAGGAACACCACCGCATCTCCTACGAGTCGAAAGAACACGGCACCGGAATCGGCGGCACACCGCTCGTCATCGAGCTGGATAACGAAATCGAGGATGTCCGAGAGTTCATCGAGAACGTCATCACAGCGAAGAACCCGCTCCGTCTGTGGGGCGCGAAGACGAAGTTGGACGAGCAGTATTGGAAGGTGAAGGGCATCGATCTCCACAACAACGACAAGTACACGATGGAGATTTGCCCGGAGTGGATACGTCTATACCTTGACGAGGAAGCGTGCGGGAATACAGCTCTCCGAATCTACGCTAACCTCCAGCGTCACTACGACTCGAATGCCGTGATGGAGGTGCTGGAGTGATGCAAAACGTCTCCGATCACACCCAGCAAATCAACGCTTGGATCGCTCTCTGCCAGATCGACAGGACGTTCCCCGACGCGCTCCGCCGTCTCGGCTACACCGTCGATATCATCGATCCCCATTTCTTCCACGACAGGGACGCTGTGAACCCTGACCTGATTCTTACCAGCCGCGGTCACAACCACTCCATCGTCATCGACTGTAAATCGAAAACCCTGAAAGAGGAGCAGAACGAGAAGTACGAGGCTATTCATCATTCACCCGAGTTCTTGCTCACCCGTGGCGTCGTCTCGTCCGCCGAGGCCAGTGAAGACTACGACGCCGAGTTCGCCTACTCGTCGTTCGCCGATCTCTCCGTCAACCCGTTCCTCCCCGAGAACGACTTCGCGGTCATCCACTTTGACGAGGACGCCAAGCAGTTCACCATCCGCACCCTCCAGGACTACGAGTTCAACCTTGAGGAACTGCAGGCGCAGTTCCCGATCAGGACGGGTACGCGGCGACTTCCGACTGACTACTTCCCGTTCGACGTTGGGACGAATGATGACGACTATCAGCAATTCACCATCTCGATCCTTCAGTCTACCGTCCACGTCGCCCTCGAACAGGACACGTTCGACGTCGATGACTTGCTTGAGGACGCACACCCGCTGTGGGTTGACCTCGACGAGGAAATGAAGAAAGAACTCCGTGCGCACACCGAGAAGGTCATCAACAAGTACCAGCAGAAGGGGCTAAACGAGCACATCGAGAAGGTGCAGGCCGGGAACAAGGACGAGTGGAAGGGGGTTTCGAAGTCGCTTCAGGCGCTTCAGCGAAAGGTAGACGAGTTCGTCAAGGACGTGCAAGCCGAACTGGAGCAGACCGAGATCGGCGACTTTGCGGGCTGATCCTTAGGTACGATGCGACACGGAACAATCAACTGTCACCCTTTCGACGCCACGAATATGGCAGACGACAGAACCGAGGGTGTGGTCGTCCACCTCGTAGACAAGCACGGGGAGGGCGAGATCGAGCGCGAATACGACGACTGGGAGATTGTGGACGAGGGATGGATTAGATGCATCGGCCCGTCGCATGGTGGCGAACTCGACAGTGGCCACGTACCCGTCTCGTACTACCCACCCGAGCGTGTGGTCTCCGTCGACGTTTACGAGAAGCCTTCACGAAAGTCGGTCTGACGCGCCGGCAGCGAAGCACTCCCGCCCAGCTCTGGAATCGATTAGACCGGGAGAGCAAAGCAAACGTTCTCCACCTCTGGCGCAAGTGAGATGACTCGAGCCTTCCGCTGCAATTCTTGGCGCCGGTCTTCGATACGCTGCTCAAGTTTGTTGAGCCGTTCTTGTTGACCACGGATCGCGATATCCATATTTGACCCAGCCTCTGCTTTCCGCTCATAGTTCTCGATGAACTCCTCGATTCGCTGGCGTTCAGCCTCCGCATACTCCTCGAGGTCATCCAGTTCTTGCTGGGTCTCCTCTCGGCGGCGCTCGTGTAGTTCTTCCCGCAAAGACGTGACCTGCTGGCTGATGTACCGGTCCGCAGCTTCTCGCAGCTGATCCTGACTCTGTATCAGCGATCGTACCCGGTCAGCGTCGGGCGACCCTTTGATACTATCACCCTGAACAACGCGCTGACCCATCCGCTGCCGGGGGTCATGATGGCGGGCATCGACATACACAGGGATCATATCTTCCCGAATGACCTCGCCCGTCCCATCCTCGAACGTTACACGGTAGTTGTACGCAATCCCCGGTTCGTCGACGAACGGGAGGAGCTTTAGCCCAACATCGCCCTGCTCACCATCCAGGATTTGTTGCATAAGCCGCTGGACCAGATCATCATCGGGTGAGACGTAGTCGATACCATCGTGGTCCATCGCGAAGTCTCGGCTGAAGGTGAATGGCCCGTACTCCTCGTCCGGCCCTTGCCGTAGGGAGCGTGGCAGCTGTGCCCTGTAGAGATTGCTCCCGGCTTTCTCGACGTCGCCACCGAGCGCCTCGACGCCGCGTTCGACGAACTCGTGGATGTCGGCCTCCGTCCCGTAGACGTCCTCGGACTCGTCCATCACCTCCTGAATCTTCTCCCGGCTCTCCTGGTCAAACGTGCTCGTGTCGATGAGGCTGCGTTCGTACCACTCCTGGAGCGTGCGTTGACGCTCGTCGATGAGCTCCTCGAGTTCCTCCTTGGTTGCACTCGCCGGTTCGTCGTTCTGGATGGACTCCATGATGAGCGAGTCGACGTTGATGTCGTCGAGCATCCCCAACACGTCCGCCGTGTTGCCGAGTTTGCCGCGGATGTTCTCGACCTTGTTCTGGAGCATGTCGAAGATCTCCCCCTCGCGAGTGTCCTCGAACGTGAAGTTCCAGACCTTGACCTCCTTGTCCTGGCCGTAGCGGTGGAGCCGGCCGATGCGCTGCTCCAGGCGGTTCGGGTTCCACGGCAGCTCGTAGTTCACCATGATGTGGCAACTGTGCTGGAGGTCAATCCCCTCGCTCGCTGCGTCGGTCGCAAATAGCAGCCTGGACTGGCCGTGGTTGAACTCCTCCTCGATGCGGGCGCGTTCCTCCTTGTCGACGTCACCGTGGATGACGAGGATCTCGTCGGCCCAGGGTTCGTCCTTCACAAGGTCGAGGAGGTAGTCCAGCGTGTCCCGATACTCGGTGAACAGCAGGAGTTTCTCGTCGGGTTGCTCTTCCAGCAGCTGCTGGATGTAGCGGCGGACCTTCTGGGCCTTCGAGTCGACGGAGATGCCCTCGGCGAGTGAGACAAGGTCGCGGAGCGTTTCGATCTCCTCTTCGAGTTGCGCATCGCTCTCGGTCACGGTCAGCGCCGAGAGTTCCTCCTCAGCTCGTTGTTTGTCCTCTTCGTCGAGGTCCTCGCCGTCGAGATACGCGGAGGCCTCTTCCGAGAGACTGGTGGAGGTCGACTGTTCATCGACGAGGTCGCCCAACCGACGGCTCAGCGTCGCTTGGATGGCACCGATACTGCTGACAAGACGTTTCTGCATCAGCGCCATGGCGAACCCGACCGCTGGCTCGTTCAGCTTCTCGGAGCGGTTATAGACGTTCTGGACGTAGTCAGTAACGGCCCGATAGAACTGCCGCTCGTCGTGGGTCATCTCCACGGGAACGGTGTTGACCTCACGGTCGGGGAAGATGCGCTCGCCGTCATCGTCGTACAGCGTTTGCTTCCCGCGACGAATCATCACGCGGTCGACGGCCTCCTTCGAGAGGTCTTGGTCCTCAGCGACGAGGAAGGGATCGATGTACTCGACAAGCGAGCGGAACGCCTCGCCCTTGCCGTCGTGTGGGGTCGCGCTGAGGAGCAGCAAGGAGTCAGAGTTACCGGCGACCCGTTCGACCATCTTCGACGTCTTACTGGGGGACTCACCCCGTTTGGCGGCTTTGTGTGCCTCATCGACTATCACGACGTCCCAGAACGCTTCCTCGAGGGCCGGCTGGAACTCGTCCTGTCGGAGGAAGGCCTGACTCGTGACCATCTGTTGGTGGTCTTGGTCCCAGATGTTGGCCTCCTCGCCGAGTCGGCGGCGTTCGCCCTCGACCCACTGCCGGTCGGCCGGTGTGAGGTCGATGTCGAAGAAGCGGTCCATATCCCGAATCCACTTCTTCTGGAGGTGGGCGGGAACGACGAACAAGACGCGGTCAGCGCGGTTGCGGGCGGTGAGCTCTTTGAGGATGAGGCCGGCTTCGATGGTCTTCCCGAGGCCGACGTCGTCGGCGATGAGCGCACGTTGGCGCAGCTTCTGCATCACCCAGTTGACCGCGGCGAGCTGGTAGGGTTCGAGACGGACGAGTGAGTTCGAGATGCTCAGTAGCTGTCCCTGCTCGTGGGCGATCTGAAGCTGAAGGGCTTGCGAACGTAGGTCGAACCACTCGGCCGAGACCGATTCGTGGTCGGGATGTAGCTGTTCGGCTGACGCCGAGCGCAGTTCCCCAATCTGATCGCGTTTGGGTTCGACCTCGACGTCGTCGATACAGACGGTTTTCACGCCGGCCTCTTCGACGTAGGCCCGGAGATAGTCGAGGTCGCCGACGGAGTATGTTTTGATGACCTCGGCCGAAGTACCATTCAGACGTATCGAGTCGCCAGAATTTAACGAATTCATTGCCCCTCTACTGGGTCAGATGACGACTTCTCGTTCTGTTCTTCCGTCTCTGCATCTGTCATATATCGACGAAATGCTCGTTCGAACGTATAGTCCTCGAGTAGGTTTGCCACGCTCGCGTTATGGTCGGATAATTCTGCTCTGTCTTTTGTATTTATCCTGAAATTGTTGCTCCCGACTTCGTCGAAAGCAACGTAGAATACCTTGTCCCTCTCAACGATATACCCGGCAAAAATATCGACCTGCCCTTCCTGATACTGTTCTGTGAACAGCCGATATTTCCAGGGTTCCTCGTTGTTTTGGTTCGCTTTCTTGACCTGTACTCGGAGGAGTTCGTCGTCTTTGTCAGCAACGAGGTCGTATTTGTACAACCCGTGGGTGTAGGACACTCGACATCCTTGTCGGACAAGATGGGCTGCGACAGCGAGTTCGGCTTCTTCACCGTCGACGTGACCCGTATTACGGTTCATATCTACGCTCGTCTCCGAACAACCGATTGTGTTGTGGGGGCAGTATCATAGTTCACAGTTCCTTCAGACATACTGGTGTTACTCTTGGGTGATCGTGACGAAGTTGAGCACGAACTCCTGTGGGAGCACCCCACCGTGGTAGAAGCGAGCATCGGGGAGTCCCTGATTGCGGAAGCGCTGGATCGGATCAGCGAGGACACTGATTTTCGTGTCGTCGTCGAGGTAGCCGAGGTGTGCGTTCTCGTCGAGGAGAACGCCAGGTGCATCTTTGTCGATGTCTGTTCCGGCCACCCAACGACGCGTCACTTGCTCCGCCTCGTCCGGTGGATAGATGCCATCAAGATCGATGCTCTGGGGAAGGGAGACGAAGCCGTGGTCGGCGAGGATGTACGCGCGGTCCCACTCCCCTTGGTCGAGCTTCTCACAGATGATGTCCGAGATTTTCTCCATGCGATCGCTGAATAGCGCCTCGAAGTCGGTCAGCTCCTCTTCACCGGCCTTGTCGAGGTCGTTCCAGTAGTACGCGACGCGGGTGTTGCTCCATCCCGAGGCGTCGTCCTCGCTCTGCATGATGTAACTCCAGCCATCGTCCTTCAGCATCTTCTCGCGCTGGTAGTTCGTGATCTCGCGGCCGTTGCGTTCCGGAACGAGTTCCCCGTCGTCGAGTTCGATGTTGAAGCTGAACTTGCTCCCGGGTGTGAGTGCTGCCTTCCCAAACTCAGTATCCGAGGGGAGCGTTCCGACCCAAGCAGTCTCGTCGACTTCGAGGCCGGGGAGCTCACGACGGACGGATTCCGCCAGTTCGTGAGCGAGGTCGAAACGCAGCGCGTCGACGATGAACAGCGCAACGCTCTGGCCACTCTGGAGGTGTTCTTGCTCCTGGTCGAAGAACTGGTGGGCGTAGTTTTCGCCGACGAACGGTGAGCCTGCCTCGATCTGGTCGACGACCAGGTCGCCAAGGTCGCTGAGGTAGTCGAGGTAGCGTGACTTAGTCAGCGACGTGCGCAGGTCATCGAGACTCGCCGTCGCGGGATGCTCCTCGGGGAGACCGTGCTCGGGCTCGCCCGAGATGATGAGGTTGAACACGGCGTTGTCGATTTGCCAAGTCCCATCATCAACGTCACCGTAGAGGTCGACGACGTCAGTCGTATCGCCGCGCTCTTCCCATGTTTCGAGTTCGTGTGCGAGCTTGGCAACCTCGACAGCTTGGTTCCAGACGCTCGTCCACGGGACGTCACCGTAGGTCGTTTCGAGACGCTGGTAGCGTGTGGCCGCTCGGGTCGAACACGTCTCGTACTCCCCGTCGTGGAACGCTTGCAGCCACTCGTTCCACAGCTCGTGTTCAAGCGAGGCGTCGACGGGACAGTCGGCCAGTTCCCACGGATCATCGTAGGATCGAAGAATGTCGTGCCAGAACTGTGCGTCCGGATCAAGGTACACATACGCCAGCTCTTCGGCCCGTTCTGGGTCGACTTTGCTCAGTAGCGACTGGAGTTCAGGTCGGGAGATCCCGAGTCCCGAACTGGACTCGGGTCGGTATTCGGCGTCGAGGAGCGACTTGTCGAGTCCTTCTTCGACGAGCCATTCGCCGACGGCCCAGCGCCGCGTACGTGTCACGAGCACGTCCTCGTCGGTGACGCCGTCGACGGCCGCGACGCCGTTGTCGACTAACAGATCGCGAATCTGTAGCAGATCGCCGGTCTCGTCGGGGAGATTGTCGGCGCCGTGTTCGAGAACGAACTGAACCGGGTCCTCGTGGCCATCGAGGACGATCTTCGTCTGGAGGCCCTGGAGCGTTGGGAGGCCACCCTCGCCGTTGAGTTCCTGGAAGAGCGTCTTGGCGACCTGTTCGCGGTCGCCTTCGCCGACGTCTTCGTAGGCCGTGCGGATCGAAGCGGCCTGGATGCGGTCGTTCTCGAAGCAGCGTGCGGCGAGCTTTCCGATGTGCGCTTCGACGACGCCGCCGGTGTTCTCGACATCTTTGAACCAGTCTACGTCGTCGCTATGGGCCTGTGGTACGTACCAGACGGTTCGGTCGCGGGGCGCGTCGGCGCGTAGCTCGAGTGGCGTCTCTTCGGATGTATGGAACTCCCAGCCCAGCGAGTGGCTCACGCTCTCGACAACGTCGCGAAGGTAGCCACCGTCGTCCCACCAGAGCACGACCGGATCCTCGTCGGCCGCCTCGTCGATGGCAGTCTCGATGGCGTCTTCAGCGCACTGTGGGAGGGTCTTCGTCGCGGGCATGGTTATTGGGCAGCTTTCTGCTTCACGGCTTCAAGTAGTTCCTCGCGCGTGTCAGTACCAATTCGGGCGACACCAACACGCTGGTAGGTGAGGAAAGTACAGCCCTTCCCCTCCAGCTCTTCAAAGTCAAGCCCCTCGAGCGAACTTCGAGCCGCGCCGAGACACCAGATTGACTCTGGCTTGGCTGTCTCGACGAGTTCGTCCCATACCTGCTCAACTGTCTCTTGAAAAACGTCAGTTGACAGAAGGATTACCATTACCTCTGCGTCGGCCGCGGCATCAAGGAGTTCGGCTCTCGCTTGTTCAGCCATCCCGTCCCCTCCGACAGAATTCTGTTCGCTTGCGTATACAGCTGACATCCTTTCTTCGCCTCTGGCGACGCCATATTCTTTCGACAGAATGTGCAGGCGAGTATCTGCGAACTCTGCAAGCTCGTCGTCTAGGCCGGCGACCATTTCAAAGAGTCCTCCGTAATACTCCTTGACCGACTGATCGCGATCCTCACCCGTCGTATTCGATTCTTCTGCGAAGATATGCGCCTGCATCAGATCACCTGATTGTCGACTGTTTCTGGTACGATTTCAGCCTCGACGAGCGGTGTAATGTTGATTACGACGCCATGCTTCCGGTTTGGTTGGTAACCGGCCGTCGTAATCTCTGAGAGTGCACGGTCAGTCCAGTCCGAAGGAACGCGCTTTTCGATCGTCTGGCAGCGGTCGTCGATCTCTTTGGCTAACGCCTTGAATTCGGCGAGCGGCGGCAGGTCCTCGATGTCATCCACGCCCTCGTCGTCGGCGACTGCTTTGAGGTACTCCTCGTCAACGATAGAGACGTCATCAAGCCCCATCGCCAACGAAGCGAGACGACGTTCGTCTTCGGAGAGGTGGTCGTGGGGTTGTCCGCTCTCGTTAAGCAGGTCGGAACCTTCGCGCTCAAAGTAGTAGGTCATGAATAGGATGCCTGAACTGGAGTAGTGGTCCGAGCCCTTGAGTCGCCAGTTGAAGTAATCGAACAGGTCGGCCAGGTGTGCTTCTACGGGCTCGTGGGTCGGATTGGCGTATGCTTCACAGGCATCCTCGAGTTCCGTAAGCGCATCGAGCCACTCGTCGCGCCTCTCGTCGACGCTTTCCCAGAATGTCTCCGAAAAAGTGTTCTTGAACCACGCTGAGTCCTTGCGCTCGTGCAGTTCCGCGAGCTTGTCTACGCGCTCCCGAGTCTCCTCGCGGAACGCGGCGACTTTCGGTGCCAGGTTCTCGACGAGCGCGCGATCCGTTTCGTCGAACTCGCGTTCGTCGACGCTCCCGAGATCCTGCACGACGTCTTCGAAGACGGAGATTTGATCGAGCCCACTCGCACAGCGCTCGTACTGCTCGGCTGCCTCGGCTTGCTCGCTGGCGGACAGCGACTCGTCACTTCGGCGGCGGTTCGCGGCGCTCCGCTGCTCCCGGAGTTCGCCTTTCCGCGGTTCGAGATACTGGTTCGAGAGACGGTCGAACAGCCCGGAATCAAGGCTGTGGTAGTCAACGAAGCACGCGAATCCTTCGCCAGTAGAGTCGGCGAGCAGACGTTCAGTTGTGAGCTTCCAGATGATAGGCGTGTTCTCCATCCGGCTCACGTGGTAGTCAAACAAGTCGTCCTCAATCCACGCCCGGAGGTTAGGATAGGATTCTTGGGTGGCCGATTCGGTGCCGAGGATCTCGTCGACCTCGATAAGGCGGTCCGCGGCGTGCTCACCGTATGCGTCCTCGAAGTGTTCGACAACTCGGTCGAGCATGTCCACCTGGTCGTCGACATCGTGTAATGGGACAATACCGTCGTCTTCCTCTCGCACGGCCTCCATTGCGAAGTGGTGGACGAGGTCCTTGACCTGTTCGTCGACATTCTCGGGAATCTCGGGGACCGATTCTGGGTCGGGAACTTCGCGGTCTTCTGGGTCTTCAGAAGTTCTGAGGAATATTTCTTGGCGGATCTGTCTGCGAATCGGTTTTGGAATGTCGAGTGCGTCATAGACGGTTTGGTTGATCTCAGCAGATTTTTCCTCTAATTTCCGTCTAATCTCGATTTCGTGTTTTGCTACCTTCCGGGAGGCATCCTGAATTGAGGATGATGGTTGGACCTCACACAGACCACTGGGTAGCGCTTGGCGATCAACTGCGAACTGGTGGGAATACTGAAACCCTTCTTTGACGTTGCTCGGGGCAATCGATGGAGCGACGTAGTAGGGGCTGATGGGGTTGTTCGTTCGTTCAGCCAGTTTTAATTCATACTGGCTCTCAACGATGTCTTCGACGCTTTCGGCTCTCTCTAGTCTGCTGTCCCATGGCAGTCTTCCAACATCTCCTGGGTTCCATTCCCGATCAGGAGTCATCGAAAGCATGAGAAAATGATATATATCTGAATTAAAAGCACCCACAATCTTTGTTGAAGATATTTCGTCCGAAAACAACATCGGGCTTTTTTGATCAAATATTCCCCCACCTGGAAGATGTCCGAACCGTCTCCCCGTCTCTTTAATATTGGTCCATGTAGAACCCTCTCTGAGATAATGTTGCGTGTTCTGGAACCTCGATCCACTTGACCGGCGGATTTCTTCCCCGAAAGAATCAAAAAGGATCTCGTCGTCAACAGTTGGGACAATCCAAGCGTTCTCACCTCCCTTCGCAAGTGGCCGGAAGGCGTCCATATCTGCGACCTCCCACTGCTTTCTAACGAAGCGAGTATTGTTGCCGGAAATTATTCCCTGTGCGACAGTCCCTATTCCATTACCGTCTATCTTTGCTGCGTCAGGGTCAACTTTCAACTCAGTATCGTGAATATCTCGAACGATATCGGGTGTGTAGTAGCTTAGCGGTGACCAAGGAATTCGTTCAAATTCACTAAGAGGGACGTTGTAGACTCGCTCAACATCATCGACATCCTGGGTACCCAAAATGTCGGTCAGGAACGTTTCTTCTTTCTCACTACCGTCTTTATCGCTGAGCCGAAGGAACGTAGACTCGGCACTATCAGGAGTGCTTTGGCCCGATCGAATTACCGTTCCCACCGTCCGGACTGTCGCGTTGTCTAGAACGCCGATCCCGTACTCAGCCAAGAAGTCGAAACTACCGAGTTCCCCGATGAAGTCTTGTCTGAAATCGGTGAATGTCCGCTTGAACATGAACGTCCGCGGAACCAGCATTCCAATCCGACCGTTCTCTCTGGAGAGAGACTGGCACACTTCAAAGAAGTTGATATAAAATTCTGGCCGGTATCGGTAGTTACTCTCGACGTACTCTTTTACAGTGGGCGGCATTCGGTTGCCAGAACCATACGGCGGATTCATCAGTGCCACGTCGTAGTCCTGGGCCAGTATGTCCAGCAGCCGCACGAAACTCCGCAGGTCCTGGGCCAAAAAGGAGTCCGACTCGCGGTGCTCCTCCACAGCCACCCGTAGACTGTGCAACACCTGTCCGAGCGTATGGCTCTCGCGGGGGTCGTCGCCGAGGGTCAGCTGGGTGCCGCCGATGTCGGCGTCGTCTTCGAACAGGTCGCCGAGGGTGCCACGCACGTCGAGCAAACTACCCAGACCGTGGACCTCTTCGAAGGCGTCGAGGATGCGCTCGAGCGCCTGCTTGACCTCGGGATCGTCGCCGGCAACTTCGTCGAACACTGCTTCGACGCCTTCGATCTCCGCGATCGACGCGTCAGCACAGACGATGCCCACCTCCGGCATGTCGAAGCCATCGGCGCCCTCGGCTTCGGCCCGGGTGCGACCCTTGAGGTAGAGATTGAACGCCGCGAGCTGGCAGGCCCGCATGTCCAGATCGACGCCGTAGAGGTTGTGCTGCAGAATCTTTCGGGGAATCTGCTCGGTGGGGAGGTCTGTTTCGGCGCGCCAGATACGTTCGAGCACGTCGAAGGCGTAGAGGAGGAAGTGGCCACTGCCACATGCCGGGTCGATGACCCGCAGCTCCCGAGGGTGGTCGAAGTCGGTCGGCTCGCCCGCTTCCTCACTCGGAACGAGGTAGGTACAGAAGTCGGCGATGTCGGGCGACTCGTCCGGCGAGAGTGGGCGGTTCTTACGCTCTTCGGGGGCGAATGAATCCTGGGCGTCGACGACATCCTGCAGCTCCCCGGTGTGTTCGAGGTAGAGCTTCCCGAGAGAGTTGTCGGTGAGCATCCGGACGACCCAGTGGGGAGTGTAGAACTGGTTCGCCGGCGGGACGTCCTCGGGTTCGAGCCCTTCGCGGTCGCCCTTGCGACGTAGATCGTCGAGAAGTTTGACGTTGTAGTATTCGTAGACCCAGCCGAGCACGTCGTCAGCCCGCCAGACTTCGTCGTCAACGCTGTCGAGCTTCCCGCAGAGTTCCTCGAAGGTGTCGTCGTCAGGATTGATGAGGCTGTACGCCGATGAACGATCGAACAGGATCTCGATTTCCTCAGCGAGATCGTCACAGGCGTTGTGATACGCCTCCAGAATTGCCTCGTCCTCCAACAGGAACTCCTCATGGACGAGTGTCTCGGCGGCGGGCGTCAGGCCGTTATCCTTGAAGACGGTGACCTCCTCGTCGATGAACCCCCGCACTTCCATACAGCGAAGCGCGGCCAGACGATTGACGATCGTGTAACCCACGCCAGTCACGTACTGATTGAAGGCTTCCGACCAAGTTTCGCCGTCGACGGCCTCGAGTTCGATCGCCTCTACGAGTTGCTGGGTGTCCTCGTCCAGCGAGTCGACGTCCTCGGGCTCGTCGTCGAGACCGTTCTGCGTGAGCTGGAACTCGACGTTGTCCTCGACGCGCTCGCGCATCTCGGTGACGACGTCCTCGAGGTGTTCACGCTCTTCCTTGTCCAGTTGGGCCTTCCGCTGGGAGAGAGAATCGCTTGCCATGTGGAAACTCGGGATAGGAACCAGAAGGCGTAGGGGATACTTGAAGATTGGCAAGAAGTTACATCAGAAATCCGCTGTGGCTCGATCTTCGTCTTCTTTACTTCCACTATGGTTCCGGTACGTATTTTCCGATGCGGAAGTATGGTTCGGCCATGAGTAGCGAGGCTCCGCCGGATCTAACCCCACTCCAACGCTCAATTGTTCACGCAAGCGCTAGTTCTCCCGACGCATCTTCTGCCACAATTGCCTCCCACGTCGATAGCTCTGCCTCGTACGTAATAGAGATTCAGAACGAATATGCGGAATTGATTGCCCATCTTGCTGACCTATCCGACCTGTCCTATCTTCCCTCATTTGCACACCCCTATTCAATCATTCTTCCCGAGCCTTTGATCGATGAATACCAATTTGAAGTTGGTGACGTGGTCGAATTGACGTTCGATGTAGAGGGGCGGGAAGAGACGACGTTCGGCATGGTTGCTCCTTTCGAGGACAGCATGGTTGGCCGCTCATCCCCTGAGATGCAAGCACGTGTCTACGGGAGTTACTTCTCGCTCGGAGATATCCAAGACGAAACTCCGGAGTTCGACCAGTTTGACTGCGTCGATGAGAATAAGGCGGAACTCTCTACCAGCGACGATTTTCTTTCATATCTCCATTCTCTAAAACGCCAGCTCGATACGCAAATTGACTCGGGTGTGCAGATGCTCATCGGCGTAGGGATACTGGAAATCGTTCACGGTGAACGTGATCCGAGCAATCTCATTTCATCCCCGTATTTCATCCTCGAAAAAGACCGGTTCCCCCGGTATCTCGCTAATAATGGTCCCGAGTTAATTGATGCGCACAAATATGTCGGCCATATTGATGAGCCCGATGACGTGTATTTCACTTATTACGGAGAGGACCTGCAGCCATCGCAAATCGAGTCGCTTCGTGAGACCATTCTCGACGTCAAATGTTTCAAATCCACGTGGAACTATTCGATTCCAGGGTACCGAGCCGCCGTTGGCCCGACGACGACTGATCCAACTGGAGAAGTGATCCGGCTCACCGAGGAATCGCTCCATATTGTCGAAGGAAAGGAGCGGAATATACAGTTTCTCGAAGCCGATGGGACGCCGACGACAGGACTCACAGCAGACAGAATCCACGACGCAATTCTCGATGCAAATCCAACGTTCGAATCACTGGTATCTCACACCAGGTACTCCGGCGAAGCAGACGGATTTCCGTTGCGACGTGATGGCGATCAGATTTTCATCCTCTTCGATCAGGTAACCCTCGTTCTGACGGCGAACGGAGATCACCTCTCATGGGTATCCCCTACCGGGATCGACCACGTGGAGACGATTATCGAGGCTGTTAATGGTATGATTGAGGGGCAGCTTGATGTCGAGGATTCCAGAGTACAACCTGCTGACGTCCAACAGCCTCAGCGGATCCAGCAGGATGACTGGACGTTCGATACGAACTCACTGTATCACGATCACACTGATGATACCCCTACGAGCATCCTGAATACGATATTCTCACATCGGTTTTTCCACGACAGCACGATCCACGTCCCGTGGGCAGTGCTATTCGAAATGAACAAACACCCGGATGCGGGCAGCGCTACAGCGGCAACGAATGAGCAAGGGTTCGAAAATATGTCTATCTTGTCGTTGCTGGATACGCTCGACTATCTGGAGATCGAAGTTCAGACACCACCCGAAGAAATCACGGTTGATTTAGCAAACGGTGACGTTGCCGATATGCACGTTCTTGCCTATTCTAATCAGCAGGACGCAACCCTGGTGACCGGGGACGAGTCACTTGCTGATCTTGCCCGACTCTCGGATACACCCTCTTTCAATATTGCTCAGCTAGATGGTTTGTCCTCTGGTGTCGACGATGAATCCTCGTTTGAAGATATTTTTGAGCTGATCGGGTCAGAACTCGTTACCCACGCTGAAATCGTTGCGGAAATAGACGAACTGCTGGATACTGACACTGCTGCACCTATCGCGGAGTCCGGGACGACCTCGACAAGGGATGCTAATTCCGTCCTCGAATCTTGGGTTTCGAACGATGAAGTTCTACCGTATGTCCGATCTACCGATAGTGAACGATGCTATGCGCATAGTCAGAGCATTACCCTCGTTCCGACAAAAGCGGTGATCGACGACCTCCCCCAGTATCTCGATAGCTCAGACGATTTCCTCACTGACGAATTCCTCAATCCCGTCGCCGATGATGTTCTTTCGCTGGCTCACAGCGAATTACCAAGCGTCACGCTCGTCGTTCCTGCTGAGTATATCGTTGAAAATTCGGTTTCAAAATCTGCTCCGGGTGATTTCAGCAGGAAACTCCTGAACATCTCTCATGCAGAGAACGTCGAATATGAAACTCAACCCGCCGTACGCGCGGCTGCGTCATCGTCCCTCCAAGCCCTTCTTCAAAATAACGTGGAGAACGGAGAAGACGCTTTACTGTCTTGGCACGATTACGTAGCACTATGTCTCACTACGGCTTTAGAGTCGGCGTATTTGTTACTCCCTGATTCTAATGGCGAGACATGGAAGTTCACAGAACTCCTCGGCGTTGACACTGTTACGCTCTCACAAAATAGCTAATAGAGTACTTCAGAGAAAGCCGCCAAAAGACAGTCTATTCGGCGAACTCAACGGTGACGGTTTCACCATCTGCGGTCTCGTACGTGAGCACAGCACCGTTGAGCTGCTCTAGGTTCATACTTTGGTCCCCGTCGGACTCGGTAGTTGCGCTCATCTCAGGTATCAATTTGGCGGTCAAGATAAAAAAGTATTGGCTCGCTTCCGGACAGACGATAATTGAATACTTCCTTGAGCAGACAGCACCGTGGTTCTTCCTAATTCAGACTGCAGTCTTTTTCGGGTTTCGTACTCCCCCAATAGCTAGGGTATCAAGCCTATATCCGTCATTTAATACGTGTCTCTTCTTGCTGATCACTCGGACTGGATATACGTCGGAATTGTTGACGGTGTCTCAGTCCTCTATAACTACGATACTCCCGTCATCTAGCTCGTCCAACGTCTCGTTCACGGCCCTCTTTCGACCAAGAACAGTATTCGCGTCCGAAAGGAGTTCGGTCACACGATTCTCGCTTGGCCGACTTTCGGCATCAACAGCTGACGTAACTTCATCGGTCACGTCGGCGTTCGGAAGCTCTTGGCGTAGCTCTTCGGCGACCATCTGAAGTTCGGCCCACGCATCGTCGTCCGCACCTGGCGGCCTCGGGTCTTTTGCACGCTCGATGAGCTGGCGCACACGTCGCTCCGAGGGTGGACGTGAAGCCGCGAGCGTAGTCTCGACGGACTCTGTCGTCGGTGACTCTGGGTGGTCCTCGCGCAGCTCTTCGCCTGCTTCCCGTAGCTGCGACCAGAGAGCCGAACCGTCAGAGTCGTCGAGGAGGTCGCGAACCTGCTCGTACGTCTCGGCCTGTTGGACGACAGCGGAGTCGACGACATCACCTTCCGACAGTTCCTCGCCAGCCCACACAGCTTCGAGCACGTCCTCCAGGTCGCCAAGCACGACATCGTCGAACTCATCAGTAGCACCATCGACGATCCCTCGAACGTCGTCCTCGTTCGACCGTAGCCACGCGTTCAGATCGGCACAGATAGCTTCCGGGTCAGAGTCAGCGACGGTCTCACCCGTGATCCGCCGGTACTGAGCCGACGTTTCGTCGACGCGATGTCCCTTCGCGTCCTCAAGCCGTGACTCGACCGTCGAAACGCTGGGAACTGTATCGCCTTCCGCTGTCGCTCGCATACTGGCAGTGATCGACGCGTTCGGATAGAGCGAGGTCATCGTGTCGAGCTCGTCGCTGAAGCGTTCCCAGAGTGTCGTCCCGTCTTCGCTGACGCCGAAGAGTTCACGAGCGTTCGCGAAGGTTTTCGCCTCCTCGAGTACCGTTTCGAGGTCATCCTCACTTCCGAGGTCGGACGTGGAAAGCTCGTCCCCGCCGAGGGCTGGGGCGACCGTTCCCTCGAAGGCGCTGAGCGGCACATCGAACTCACGGCTGGCGCCTTTCAGCGTCCGCTTGACAGTCGCACTGTTCTCGTTGACCCACTGGCCGAGCTCGCCCAGCCACTCGTCTGGTCCGTCACCCGACGGCTGTTCGCCGAGTACCGTCGAAACGAGCTTTCGCACAGTCTTCGGGTCGATAATCTCGACGCCGAAGCGGATCTGGAGTGAGGTTAGTCCCCCTTTGGTCCGCACTTGTCGGCCGATGGAGGCGGGATCAGACACGTACTCGGTATCCTGTTTGAGCGCGACTGACTCGTTGGAGGTCGCAAGTGTGATGAGCAGCGCCGCGATCGACTCCTGTGGCGTCCCGCGGTAGTCCCCGTTGGCAGTCTGTGTTTGTTGCAGCAGTGTCTCGACGTCGACGGATTTCTGTGCCTCGTACGTCTCGATGAACTCGCGACACCAGCCCGTATCGGCGACCTCCGCGTTGGCGGTGTCGACACCAAGCATCGCGGCGTCCGCGTCCGAAAGGGGCCAGTCACCGCTCCCGCGGAAGAACTTCGCCATCGCCTTTGCGTCGTCGACCTCAACGAGCGGCCGCGAGAGCGTCTTTCGAGACGATCCGAAGACAGCGTTGACCTGGTCTTCGACGACGCTGTCAAGCACGCTCGAGCGCGCCCCACGGTGTTCGTGTACCGTGTACACCGACGCGTCTTCGAGTATCTCCGTCACCGATGATTCGAGGCGGCGTTTGTCGGCACGGTGTTCGCGTTCGAGTTCCTCGTGGGATTCGGTCTCCTCGTCCAACACTTGACCCATCCCGATGACGTTCCGGATTCGCTCCAGCATCGTCTCCGGGACATCGACGGTGATCAGGATGTGTTCGCCACCATCGCGACCGTTGTTCACGTCCTGCCACGTCTCGGTCTGCTCCGAGACAGTATCGTTATCATCGGCCAGCACACGAACGCGAAGCGCGTCGTACTCGGGTGACGGCGCTCGGTCGACCGGTTCGAGGATGGAGTACTCGTACCGTAGTGGGACGAGGCGCTCGTCGCCGACATCGACCTCGTGGCGGCTGCCGTCACTCCTGAAGAACGCGTCGTTCTCCCGCAGCCGCGTTTCCACCCACGCCGACAGTTGATGCGGCGAGATCTTCGCGGCCTTATCCTGCGCCCGACTGAGGATGCTCTCCTGTTCCTCGGAGACGAGCGTGTACACCTCGTCGCCTTGGTCGTTCGTCTCGGTGAGAGCCTTCTGCTTGTCGACGAGCGTCTCCAGTCCCGATTCGGTTCGCTCGACGACGTCGTCGACAGACGCCGTGACGTCGTCGACCATCAACCGGCCGAGGTTCTCTGGGGTCGATGGGACAGCTGGCGTCTGGTTCAGAAGGTAGAGTCCTTTCGCGAGGCGGACTTCCCACGCATCCTCGTCACCGTCGAACGTCGGGACGAGCGTGTTGTCGATTATCTCCTGGACCCACAGCGGGAGGTACGTGGTTTCCTCGACCAACAGGTCGAACAGAACGTCCCACGTGACGAGCGAGCCCTCCTCCTTCGACGCCCATCCGAACTTCGTGAACAGCGACCGAACGAGGACGAGCAGTGCTCGACCCTGAATGTAGTCGCGATCGGTCGACCGGCCCTGCGTGATGAGTTCCTGCATCACCGCCCGCAGGAGCGACAGGTCGTACTCGCGGAACGGATAGGACTCGACTGGGTCCGGATCCGCGCTCGTCACCGACGAGTACGCGTCGAGTGAGAGATCGGGCATTGACGCCAGCAGTGACTCGACACGTTCGCGTCCCTCGGGGTCGGACTTCTGGAGCCACCGCTTCCGGACGATGATCTCGGTGTCTGCACCTTCGAGCGGAACCTGCTGGTGTGTCCAATGATCTTCGGGCGGCTCACCGATGAGGCTCTCCCGTGTATCCGGGAGGGAGTACTGCCCGGTGGTGACCACGACCGGGTTCGGCCCACGCTGCAGTGCCTCCATTGTGTCCTCGAACTCACGATAGCGATGGCGACTGTCGCCGACGAAGAGCGCCACCTCGTCTAAGCCAAGCAGTAATTCGGTTCGTTTGCTGCCGTTGTTGAGGGCCTCCGTTGCAGTCTCGACCCGTGAGACGAGGTCCTCGGGATCGAATTCTTCTGGGTCAACATCCGCTTCTGCGGTCTCGATGGAGGCTTTCACGCCCGAGCGACTGTTGAGTTCCGTCCCGGATGTCTCTGCCATCGCCGGTAATGCCTCGTAGAGCCAGCTGCGGAGGGACGCCCGTTCGGCGAGTACGTCGTCGAATGTCTTCCCGTCGTGCTCGAATCCTTGGAGGGCTTCCCAGACCCCATCGTACTCCATGTCTAGTGTCCAGGCCCACTCGAGCAGCCAGTTCGGGTCGGTCGGGTATCCGAGATCCCGACCAATTGCCTCGAAGATGAGGAACGGTAGCGGCGGCTCTTTCGACGCATCGCGGTCAAGCAAGTTGAGGAAAACTGGCTTGAGGCGGTCGACGTGAGAGTCTGTGATTGACTGCTGGAGTTCGTCGAACCCGGGCCACTGTTCGGCTAGTCGATCACCCAGGTAGGCGAACTCGGATTCGTCGTCGGCAAGGAGGCCGACCAGCTTCAGGAGGTGGGTCTTCCCCGACCCGAACGTCGCGTGGATGTAGAGGAACCGCGCGGCCTCACCGGGATGGGTCTGGATAGCTTCGCCGAGCGTTTCGAGGACCTGCTCGGCACTGTCGGTTTCGTAGAACTCTCTCACGTCGGTCTCGGCTCGCTCGCGAGCGTTGACTTTCTGTACTTCTTCGAGTTGTCGCGTCGGATCACTGTGGAAGAGGTCGTCGATAGTCATTGGAGATGCACCCCCTGGATCTGGCCGTCGATCTGGTGGGCGGGGTAGTAATGGCGTGATTCACCGCCGAAGAAGCTCAGCTTCCCGCCGACGACGTCCCCCGGGAATGGGATTCCGATGGTGGACTTTACGTTCCGACGGTCAAGCTCGTCCAGCAGTTCCGAGGCACGCGTGAACGGATACAGACTGCCGAGATTGAGCAAGAGTACCACATGGCTCTGGGTCTCCAGCTGGGCTTCGCTGAGCTCGTGTTCGATCATTTGCTGAACGAGTTCTTCGGCGAGCCGGTCTTGCATTGTATCCTCGATACGCTCACCTGGCGACGTATCGCCCTCGAGTTCAGCCAGGGGTTCGCCCAGGTCGACGAGGAGTTTGTACACATCAGTCTGTGGCAGGAGTTCGTCAAGCCAGATCGGCTGCACGGTTACGTTGTCAGGGATCTCTGGAGCTTCCATCCGCCCGTCGGACCAGGTCGCGAGCCGGTCTGCGACCCG
This sequence comes from Halobacterium sp. NMX12-1, assembly GCF_040435975.1. Classification (NCBI taxonomy): domain Archaea; kingdom Methanobacteriati; phylum Methanobacteriota; class Halobacteria; order Halobacteriales; family Halobacteriaceae; genus Halobacterium; species Halobacterium sp. NMX12-1. The sequence continues at coordinate 43,072 of NZ_CP159206.1, forward strand.
ATGCTCGACTGCTGGGTCGACAGCAGCGATGACGAACGGGTTACGAATCCCGTGTTGCCCTTGAGCGAATGTCCGTAGTTTCTCCTTGAATTCACGATACGGCGACGAACTCGTCTGGCTCATCGAATAATCACCCCTTCGTCAGTCTCCTCGATCTCAAGATCTTGCTGTTCCACGAGACGCTCCAGCCGACGATTCAGTTTCTGCCGATCGTCAGGAACGATGCCAATTTGATCGACGTCGTCCGGCGTTCGATTCCCAACGATCGACGACAGTTCATCGAGCCGGCCATCCAACTCAGCCGGGCTGTACTCGATAGTTTCAGCGAGCGGCTCTAACTGCGCCACATCGTCTGTTACCTCGACGATATCGTCTGAATCAGCATCGGTAGACAACACCGTGATCGCGCTCTCGATGGTTTCGTACCACTGCTGGAGGTGGCGCATCGGCGTGATGTATTCGCCCTCGAAGGCGATGTGGACACCCGCTGGAAGATCGGTAGCCGGGAGGACCCATGGATGCTCCTCAATACGGCTGACTAGTTCACGCAGCCCTCGTTCGTCAACGAACGCGTTCCACGACCTCTCAAGTTCGGGCGCGAGGTCGGGAACTAATTCTTCAGAGAGCGTACTCCACCCGTCGGTTGTCCACCACTCTCCATCGAACGATGAGACAGCAGATGAGCGGGACTCGATGGACGATTGAGCGTCCTCGTCAACCCAGTTGAACTGGCAGTTGTGAATCGTTAGTACCGCATCAAGCTGTTGTAGCGTCGAAAGACGCCGGTTCCAGACGTCGGTTACCTCTTCGACCCACTCTTGGGCCTCGTTGGTCCCGTCGATAACATTCTCGATACCGTCGTCTTGTGACTTGACGGTTGAGATGCGATTTTCGGTAATATTGATTCGTTCCGCCAGCTCATCAGCAAACGCATTGAGTAAGCTAGCGACTTCGTCGGTTCGCACGTCGGTGTCGACGACTAGCGTGACGTCTTCGCGAAGTCCGGTCAACTTCGAGCGAATCTGCTGGTTGGCTTCTTGGAGGTGGATGAGACCATCCGCGACCGTTTCAGTCGTCTTCTTGAATCCACCCTCTTCCAGCAGCTTGCTCAAGTTTGTGCGTGGAAGGAGTTTCAACCTCGTCGTCGAGAGGCTGTCGAGATCAAGGACGGCTTCGTCTTCCAGCGTGTTTCCGTCTTCGTCGATTGGTAGTAGTCTCCCTTCCCGACAGAATCCCCAGATGATCGCACAGAGAGCAGGCCGGGCCTCGTCGTAGAATGGCTTCTCCTCAACGATCCCGTCGAGAACGGTGTTCATATTGAGTCCTTCGTCGCGGCCTTTCAGCTGCCGGCCGGTGAGGGACATTACGTTTCGTTGAATCGTCTGTTTACCTTGCCCACTATTATGGTTCGACGAGGGGACTTGGATTGTTCGCGCCCAGGGCGGGAGCGGTGCATCGCTGTCGAGTTCGCGTAGTTCTCGCAGCCGACTTTCGTCGACTTGGAGCATCATCGGGTGGAAGTCGTCGGGATAGGCGACGTCGACAGTGGCCTGTATCGCCTTCGAGAGACCACCGATGTCCGTCCGATCTTTCACGGTATAGGAGCCACTCATCATTGCGCTCGTTAGCTTACTTCGGACGGCGTTGGCACGCTGTTCGAGGTCACGCTCGACGGCGGGTGGGGCGTCACGCGTCGCAATTGCGTCGCGAAGTGCCCACCACTCAATCATTCGTTTGCGAAGGTCTTGGAGACCATCCGTGTCGATCTCCCAATAGAGCGTGTCCTCGTCGGCTTGCTCTGGTTCTATATCTGGGCGGACGCCCTGCACAGAGACGTCGATGTCCAGACCTCCCTCGGCTTCAATACTGCTCTCGAAGGTTGTCCCGTCGAGTCCAAAGTGGTACGAAACCGGATACTCGTCACCGGACTCACCGTACGGGACTGACTCTGGTAGCGATAGGTCCTGAGTGATGCGATTCCAGAGATGTTCGTCCAAGGTGTCGACGACGTCGTCCCAGTCGGGGTCGGCTTCATTCTCCTCGGTCTCGTCGTAGATGAGGCGTTCTTCCTGGGTCGCGAACCGATAGCGAGGCCCACTTTCGTCTTGCGTCGGTCGAATGAACTTCTGCAGTCGATCCAGTGATTCCTCGACCCGATTGGTCGTGCTAATCCACGATTGGCCGTTCAGGTCGTCCATGACGGCGACCGCGATATTCCCCTCGTTCAGGGGAACGATTTCGTGGACGTGCTGGAGCAGGAGTACGGCCTTCGCAACGTCGAGGTCGAACTCTTGAAGCTCACTTTCGTCGTCGGCTACCTCGTCAGCGATGCCGGTCGTCTCTTCGGCGCCCTCGACGACCCGCATATCCTGCGGTAAGATCTCACGGAGTTCAGGCTCAATCAACTCGAAGAAGTCGACCAGCGAGACGATCTGGTCTTCCTTGCCCTCGTCGACCCAGTCGCCCAGCAACCCGTGCATGAGCGCGAGGATGGCTCGTGCAGTCCCCGAAAAGATGGACTTTGCCGGGTCGTTCGCCTCCCGACGGAGGTTGAATAGGATTTCGAGGAACAGCGGCGCGTGATACGGAAGGAACGGGTAGAACTCCACGAGTTCCTCATCATCAATCGCATCGAGTGCCGGCTTGGTGTTCTGTTTAATTTCGTTGTAAACGAGCGACTCAGCCGGTTTCACGTCGGCGTCGTCAAGGACTCGCCGAACCGCGTCCTCGCCCGTCTCTGACTTCTGGAACAGCCGGCGTTTGGCGATGTCTCCGACGTGCTTGCTCGGGAGCTGATACCGGTGCGGGAACCGGTCTTTGACGATACTGAAATCGGCCCCGTGGGCCGCGAACTTGGGTTGGACGTCTTCGATTTTTGCCTGCGCCGTCGCGACGAGCTGAATGTCGCCGTCTCCGATGTCGTCGACGTTTTCCGCGAGTGTCTGTAGTTCGGTGAGCCGCTCGAAGTCGGTCCCAATGAAGAGGCTCACCTCGTCGAGCAGGAGGACGAGCTTGACCGGTTGCTCAAGCTCCGCTTCACGTTCCTGGCGCAGTGTTTCCAGTCGACTGACAACCTCTTCTGGGTCAATATCCGAGGGTTGGAGATCGGTGTAGCCATCGCGTGTCCCCGTGACACCCTCGAACAGCTTTGGAAGCACAACATCGGACAGCGCACTGTACTCCTGGACGTCGGTCCAGAGACCGTCAGTTCCCCACTCGTATCGCGGTTGATCCGGCGTCACTCCCTCGACGACAGATGCAGCTCGATTCTCTCGTTCCGGCCAGGCGTCGGTCGTTTGATACCAGTCTTCGAAGTATGCGACGTCAAGCTGGGAGGACAGTCCAGTCGATACCCCGTTATTGACGCCCGTGAGAATCGGATTCTGGTGGGCGTGCCGGAGAACGATTTCACTAAAGCTGCGTTGCTTCTGACCCTGATACTTCAGCAGGTTCACTGAGACAGGGATGACGTGATATTCGGAATGAACGGATTCCCACTGGGTTCGGAGCGTATCGAGGTCCCCACTCGCTGACGCATCCGGGACGAGGTTACTCCAAACCTCGTCGGAGCGGTCCTGGAGCCACTGAGTATCCATCAGCCCATCCAGAACTGTGAGGAGGTGGCTCTTTCCGCTCCCGTAGTACCCGTAGAGCCAGTAGTTCGACCCTGTACGCATATCTTCTGCTTCGCCGAGCAGTCGTTTGACGAAGTCTTCGAGGAAGCGCTGGGAGTCAGCCGTAACGTGATATGACTCAATGGCTTGTTTCCGGTGCCGTTTCTCGTCTGCAGATTGGTCCTCGCGGTCGATGCGTACCGATTCCTCGAAGTCCTCCGGTAAGTCTTCAAACCATGTTGCGTCGACCATTATTCAACTCCCCCACTCGTAATCGATGAGTACGGCTCGTCGGTCGGCCGCAGTTGGAGGCTTCCATGGAGCTCGACAAACTCCCACGCTTCCGTCTCTGCTGCCCGATTGTAGAGTTCCTCCCAACGGGCGCTCGGCTGGAATAGGTACTGGAGCCCAGTTGGTGATTCGAACCACTCTTCGTCGCCTTCCTCAGACGAGTAGCCCATTGCGACGAGGAGTGGCGTATCTCCTAGTGATGGTGGATCACCGACGACCGTTTGCTGATTCTCTAGGACGCCGATCTCGCGCATAACTGACCGCAGTCCTTCGCACCATCTCTCTGTCGTTGAGTCCGCATAGTCGAACGGTGTCTCGTCAGTGTATTCGAACTGGTTCAGAATAGATGTGAGTGTCTCGTTAGAGAAGTCAAGAGGCTCGGGAAAGTCCTCAGCAAGGCGTCGGGCATATTCGTGGACGGCATATCGAACGAGCGCGTCATCGGCGACCAGATAGAGGTAGAGCACTTGGGCTTTGTCTCGCGATGACGAACAGGTATCCAAAACGGCGGGAAGTTCACTTGGATTAGGGAGGGTGGCAGGTGCGTTTTTGAATCGTGATGAGAGAACGCGGTATATCTTCTGGGAACTCCCCTTCGTACTGCGGTTCGCACGTCGTTCCTCAAACCAGATATCCTTGACCTGGTTCCAGTTTCCGTGTTCACGGTACAACCGAGCGATCTCTTCTGCTCGATCAGGTAGGAGGCCGCACATGGTCAAATCCATGTTGACCTCTTCGGGAGAGAATGTGCGGGAAAGAGACGGCGGTCCGTTATCGCCGTCCGGTAGAGTGTTCATACGATGGTGGAGTCAACCAACCCACTTTACTATTTGTCATTGTTGGATATTCACTCCGCGTTAGTCAGAATACGCATAGAGGAACCAATAAAAATGAAGTGAGAGCGATATCTTGAGGACTGTATTCGATGACCTCTACGCTCCTAACTGGTTCTCAGCATGCACATTTAGAGGAGGCGGCTTTTGAACGGGCTGCGGAGATTGCTGAGAATTCACTAGGGAGTGTTCTCTACATCACCCGGAACGACGCTCGTCGAAGTGAAGTTGAGGACAATTGGGCTACGACGCACGACTCTCTCAGTCTTCGTGCCGAGACGCTCGACGCAGTCGTTCGGGAGTGGTACGAGCATCTCCACGGTCCGGTCCAACCGCTCTCCGGGCAGCTGAACCGTCGGCTCGCGGAGTACGCGCTTGACCGAACAACAGCCGAGACAGATGGCGCTCTTGCTGGCGAACCGGCCTCTGCCGCCCTCGCTGATTCGTTCAGTAGCCGCTTCTCACTCTTCGACGACGCCGGCGTCGGGGCCCCCGACGCATTGGCAGCTGAGTTTGAGGGCTCTGCTCTCGATGACCGTATCGCGAAAGCCACTGTCGACGCGTACCGACACTACTGGGATCTCCACGGCGACTATGTCGACGAGTGGGTCTGTACCCGGGGAGAAATGTTCGACGCCGTGGCGACGGCGGAGCAGTCACTATCGGCGTTCTCCCCGGAACTGGATGTCGTCATCCTTTCGGGGTATCACGAGTTCCGTCCTGTCGAACGCCGCCTCATCGAACGCCTCGTCGACGAACTTCCAACGATCGCACTGCTGCCACTTCACCAAGATGGTCGGAGCGGAGTCGACGCCGTTGCGGAGGACGCCTTGGAGGTCTACGAAGCACTTGACTTTGAAACAGTAGAACTCGAGCCTGTCGACGAGTCAGGGCGGGCCTTCGGTACGATCACCGAGTCGCTCTACCGCCCGGATCCCGACACCGTCCCTGCTCCAGACGCGCTCCGGTGGCGTGAACTCCCGACGCCCGAGCGCGAGATTCGCTTCGTCGCTCGCGAGCTCCGGACTGAGTTGGCCAATGGTCGCGACCCCGACGACCTGGCTGTCGTCGTCCCGGGGACGGAGGCCTATTCGGGGTACGTCGAGGACACGTTCGATACGTTCGACATCCCGCACGTCACGACTGCCGCTTCACAGCTGAACCAGACGTTCACCGGGAGCATCGTACACGATCTCTTGAACCTCGCCGAACCCGACCCGCGTGCCGAGGATCTCACGTCCTTGCTGGCGAATCCACTGGTCGACGTCGTCGATACCGACCAAGCCAACGCCGTCACGGCATCTGCTCGCCGGCGTGACACCGTTTCTGTATCACCCCTGCTCGATGACGTCGACGACGACGCGGAGGCACTGATCGAGGATCTACTGTCCACATTGGAAACGGTCCGAACGGGGAACGTCGAAGATGCGACCGAGACGCTCCGCCGGCTGCTGGACGGTCAGTTTGACGTAGAGGCAGCAACAGAGGACTACGCCAGCGGCGCCGAGCAAGCTGTCGAACAGCGGGCCTACGATCTCGTGGACGAGGTCCTCTCCTCGTTCGAGTCGCTGGAGGGGGTCGATAGCGACCTCTCTCCGCTGGCGCTGTTCACCCGTGCTTTCGATGGTGTACCGATTCGAGTCCCGCAGAGCGCTGCTGGCGGCCACGTCGAAGTGATGGGGTTGCTCGACGCGCGGATGCGATCCTTCGAGAAGGTGGTTCTCGTGGGACTGACGAGCGAGCACTTCCCAGTGACGCCGGAACGCCCGGCCTTCTTCGAGGAGATGACCGACGCACATCCGCGGTTCGACACCGGCGACGAGCGCCTCCGGGGGCGCTATCTCTTCGCGACGCTCCTCGCGAACGTCGACGAACTCACGATCACCACACCAGAGACGGGCGACGACGAATCCGCCGTCGTCCGGTCCCCGGTCCTCGACGAACTCCAGCGCGTGACCGGCATCGAACCCGAAGGCGGCGTCGACGACCGCGTGGGATCCCGCGAAGATCTGCAGCGACACGTCGCTGCAACAGACGACCGGCGTGCGGCAGTCAGCCGCGCCGGCGACCGGGGTGACCTCTCCCCCGAGCAGACCAAGCGCACGGATCGAGGACTCCACTGTGCGGACAACAGGGGAACGGCTGGCCTCTCTGAACACGATGGCGTGTTAGATCCCGAGACAGTCGATGAGGTATACCCTCCGTCGGAGCGGGAACCCTACAGCGCGAGCCGAATCGAGCGATACGTCGAATGTGGGTTCAAGTTCTACGCCGACGAAGTTCTCGGAATCGAGGACCCCGACGATGTCGAGGTGGTCCCCACACCGCTCGAAACCGGGTCGTACGTCCACGACGTCCTCGAACGGTTTTTTGCGGATCTGCAGGACGAGACCGAGGATGGTGTCGATCTCACGGACTTCGACCGGGACGAACTGGCGACGCATCTTCGCGAGATCGCTGTTGAGGAACTCCGGGATGCTGACTTCGAGTACCACGGCCTGTTCTACGAGCGGTGGAAAGCGGAGCTGTTCGCGGGCCTCGGTGACGATGGGAGCGCTCCGTACGATGCCGGGGCCAAACCCCACGACGCACCGGAACAGGGGTTGTTCGCTACCTTCCTTGACAACGAACTCTCGCGGGACGGCGCTGACCGACCACACTTGTTCGAGGCCCCGTTCGGCGAGGGACTTCCCGACTCGGATGCTGGGCCGTTCACAGTTGAGCGACCGGATGGTTCGACCGTCTCGATTCGTGGATACATCGACCGCGTCGACGTGAGCCGGGACGGCGAACAACCGACGCTCACGCTCTACGACTACAAGACTGGACGGGCACCGTATATGACGAAGACGACCGGCGGCACGAAGTTCCAGCTCCCCATCTATCTGCTTGCTGCCGCCGAGGTCGTCGACGGTGATCTGTTCACGGAGCGCTCGCTCTCGGCGACATACTATCAGGTGCGACCGCCAAACGACCTCAAGGTTCCACGCGGCGTCGAATCGAAGTTCGATTCAGAGGTCGAACTCCGCCGGTTCCTGAACGATGTCGTTCCAGAGTGGTTGGGCCAGATCGACGAGGCGATCGGCAACGGACGGTTCCACACGACGCTTCTGTCCGCCCGCGGAGCGAACTGCCGATACTGTGACTACCGTCGGGCGTGCGATGTCCGCCATCACCGCAAGCAGGAGTTCGTCGACGAGGTTCACAAGGACGACGCAGCGTATGTTCCGCTCCGTGTTCGCGACGACGAGGACATCGAGACGGTGATGAGCGGTAGGTCAGCCAACGATTAGCTTGGATGGCTTTCAGCGTGGACTCCCGCTCTAACCGAATCTGGTACGGACTGTAAGCCGTTCGCGTTCAACATCCCGCTGTTCAAGCGCACACCTACGGGTGCGCCTCCTTCGCCCCCAGTCTGGTTGCGAAGGAGTCGATAGCCGATGTTCTTCGCCGCGTTGTAGTCTGCATGGTTCTCGTATCCACAGGACTGACAGCGAAAGGTGTCCTGCGATTGGCGGTTTGACTCGTCTGTGAAGCCGCACGATGAACACCGTCGAGACGTGTTCTTCGGGTTTACCTGCTCAACCTGAACTCCTCGTTCCTCGGCCTTGTATGAAACGTAGTTGAACAACTGACGGAATGCCCATTCGTGGAACCGTCGAGCCTTTGGAATACGATTTCGTATGTCGGTCAGATTCTCAAACGCAATTACCGTACATCCGTTCGAGATCGCTTCTTCGAGCAGCTCGTTTGCTACGCGATGAAGTGATTGCTCGAACCGACCTGTCTTCTTTCGGCCGACCGCTTGAACGTTTTCGTGGGCCCACCTCGTTCCACACTCCTGTAGAGATTTCTGACGCTCAACGTACTCCCGTCGCCAATGGTTCAACTCGTCAGCAGACCAGAAGACGCCCGTCGAGGTGACGGCGATATTCTCGACCCCGAGGTCCACGCCGAGAACCGTTCCGTTCTCGTCGGGTTCAGGTGTTTCCACGTCCGCCTTTGTTCGGATGTGGAGGTAGAAGTCACCCCGCCGGTAGTGGAGTGTTGCACCGGTCTGTTCCCACTCGTCGTCTTGTAAGTACTCTGTGTGAGGAGTGTCTCGGTCCTCGTCAGGGAGGACATAGTTGGCCGTGATGCGCCCGTCGACGGTGGACAACGAAGCGTGGTCGTTGTGGAACGTGGCGTTGCGCTGATTGTAATCACAAAATCGTGAGGTGAATGTCGGCAACGAGGCGTACTCACCTTTGGACCACTTGCCAACCACACTTTGAATCGCGTCGATAGCACAGTCACGGGCTGATTGGACGTGGTTGCTGTGAAGCCGGGTCTTTTCACGTACGTCGTCGTACGTTTGCTCGTGCAGGATCGATGAGCGAGTCTCGGCCCACTCCCCATCCCATGCTGCGTCCACGACGTAGTTCGCTGCCCACAGGAACTCGTCAATCGTCTCGTGAAGGAGGCCGGCCTGCTCGTCGGTCACATCAAGTTTGACCTGGACGGTCCGGCGGACCTCCATACTACCAATTGCGTCTCTATGATGAATAAGAAATACGGTCCAGCAAGAAAATGGTAGAGCAATATGACTGGTAACCCGCTGTCTTACACCTTCTCCATCTATGACTGATGCCTCCGAGGAGATTCAGCTCACAGAGGAACAGGAGGACGCGCTCGTCCAGGGCCGGAACGTCGCGATCACTGCCGGCGCCGGGACGGGGAAGACGACAACGCTCACCGAGCGGTACGTGACGATACTGGCCGAGAACCCGTCACTCACACCGGAGAACATCGTCACGATCACCTTCACGCGAAAGGCTGCTGCCGAACTGACCGAGCGCGTTCGAGAGGAGGTGTACGACCGGCTCGAAGCTGTCGACTCACCAGAGGCCTACCACCGCTGGCGAAACGTCCTCGACGATCTGGAGGACGGCTATGTCCACACCATTCACGCGTTCTGTACCCGGCTCCTGCGAGAACGGGCCGTCGAGGCTCCGGTCCCGCTCGGCTTCGACGTACTCGATGAAGACGGCGCTGCGACACTCCAACGCGAAGTCGTGACGGAGTTCCTCGAACGCAACCAGGACGATGATGACGTCGCGCTCCTCGCTCAGCTTTGGGGTCGTGACCAGCTGGTCGATGTACTCGCTGGATTACTCGATGAGCGCCCACAGAGCGAGGCGGTCCTCGAGGAGTGGCGTGATGCGGAGGTCGACGACTACGTCGATATCTGCTGGGAGGTCGTTTGTGATCTCGACGTCGCCGACGCCCGACAGACGCTGTATGCGAACGGACTCCTTGAGCAGCTACGCACGGTCGCGAACCGCGTCGACCGCGAGGCCGATATCGCCGACGAGGACGGCCTTCGGGCCTACCGGACCTTCACCGAGGTCGCGACGACACTCCCAGACGACCCGGGGGAAAGCGATTCCCGCGACTGTCAGCGGGCAATCCTCGACCTCTACGAGGCCTGTGAGAAGAAGAACGGCGGCCTGTACAGCAGTTCGGGGTACGTCGTCGGTGACCGGGACGAGTGGAATGAGTATGGTGACGTCTACGACGACCTGAAGGACGCTATCGACGCGGTCATCGCGGCCGTCGAACCGCACGCGGATGCGGTCGAGACGACACCCGGTGAGCTCGAAGCAAACAGCGCCCATTACGCGCTGGCTCTGATGCGGGTCTTCGACGACGTCCTCGCCGCCTACGCCGACGAGAAAGAGCGTCGCGATACGCTCGACTTCCCCGACGTGATCGAGACCACCCTTGAGTTCTTGCGAACGAACGATGCCGTCACGGAGCGGCTTCGAGAGCAGTTTGCGGCCGTGATGGTCGACGAGTTCCAGGACACGGACCCGCGACAGTGGGAGTTGATCAAGCTCCTCACGGGCGTTGACGAGCAGGCGGCGTCGAACGTCTTCCTGGTCGGCGACGAGAAACAGAGCATCTACGGATTCCGTGGGGCCGACGTGACGACGTTCGGGGATGCGCGCAGAGAGCTCCAGACCGTCAACGAGGCTCGTGGGGTTGACGACGTCCCCGATAGCGAGGCCGAGAGTCCGACCGCGCTCGAACTCTCCGGGAACTTCCGGACGCTGGACGAGCCGCTGTCGTTCCTGAACGAGCTCTTCGAGTATCTGTTCCAGCCGGAGGGTGACCGCCACGAACCCTACGAAGCGCCACCGCAGGAGTTGACCACGCAACGCGACCGTGTCGAGGACATCGAGGGACTGACCGGGAGTGTCGAGTATCTCGCTGTCCCTGACGACGCTGACACGGCGGCAGAGCTCTTCGGCGACGACCATCCGGTCGCCGAAGGCGCGCTCGACCACACCATCGAGGCCGAAGCGCAAGCGCTCGCTGCTCGACTGACCCACCTGTTCGACGATCCGCCACAAGTCCAAGACCCCGACACGGGTGCTCATCGCGACGCTACGCCGGACGACACAGCAATCCTCCTTCGCCGGCGAACCCATCTGGATCGGTATCAGCGCGCCCTTGAGGAGTACAATATTCCCTACACTGTCGTCGGTGGCGTCGGGTTCTACGATACGCCTGAGGTCCAGGCGCTCACGAACCTGCTTCGAGTACTCGGTGATCCACAGGACGATGTCTCCCTCTACGGGGTGCTTCGGTCGCCGCTGTTCGGATTCACCGATGATCGCCTCGCACCGGCTGTCGCAGTGGCTGATTCAGTGTGGGACGCGCTCGCCGAGACGGACGACCCGCAGCTGTCGGACGCGTTCGATCTTCTTACGACGTGGCGGACCCTCAGCGGCTGTGCGACGCCGTCCGAAGATGGCGTCCTCCCGTGGAACCGCCTGCTGTCCCGGGTGATCGACGACACCGGGTATCTGGCAAGTGTGAGTGCAGATGAACGCGGTCGACAGGCCGTCGCGAACGTCGAGAAGTTCCGCGATCAGGTCCGTACTTGGAGCGAGAACGGTGTTCACACCGCTGCCGGGTTGCTCCACCGGATCGACCGCCAAGCCGAGATCGACCCTCGTGAGGGTGAGGCAGATATTCCGGGTGACGCCGAGGGTGTCCGGATTATGACGATCCATTCAGCGAAGGGCCTCGAGTTCCCGATAGTCACTGTCCCCGATCTCGGGAGTGACCTCAACTTGGGTCGCTCTGTGGACGACTATGGGTACGTTCGACTCGTGGATGGAACTGATGACGCGCCGCCGGTGCCGGCGGTCGGTGGGCCGAATCCGGGCGATGCGTTCTCCATCGAGAAGACGGCCGTCCACGAGTACGCCGACCGACGGTCGCGTCCACAGGAGCGGGCGGAGTCGAAACGCCTCCTCTACGTAGCGTGTACACGAACGCGGGATCACCTCCTTCTCTGTGGCACGCACGACATCGACGTCGACGAGTCTGGCGCCATCGAACTCGGCGAGCCTGCAGCCTTCGACGACGCAGACCGGTGGCGCGACTGGTTACAGCCAGCCCTCCTTGACGGAGCTCTCGTCGCCGAGGCGGTTCGTGACGGACAGGCCCGTGGTGAGATAGATGGAGCCAGCTATACCGTTCGCAGGCCGCCGCGCCCAGTAGACTGGCACACCGATGACGACGCTGTTGATTCAGCGCCGGAGATCTCGATTCCTTCACCGCCGTCGCTCGCGCCGGCGAAACGGATCGCGGCCACGACGCTCGTGAATGCGGTGGCGGATGCGTCTACAGACGGCCACAGTTACTCTCAACGTGAGGAGTCGCCGGGCCTGAGTCCAACGACGTTTGGGACGGTTGTCCACCGGATCAACGAACTCCGGCCTCCGAGAGACGAGTGGCCTACCCTGGTCCGCCGTTTGAGTCGGATGGCCGGTGAGGAGCCGACAGAATCAGATCTCCGTGATGCTGTCGATCACGCTGCTGATGCGGTTGAATTTGTGGACCAGGTTGAGGCTAATTCCCAGCTTCAAGCGGTCTACGACGAGTATTCTGTTGTCGCTCGCATAGGTGAGTCGCGAATTGTTGGTGATATCGACCGGCTGCTCGTTACTCCAGACGCCTTCCACATTATCGACTACAAGACCAACGACCTCTCAGCTACGACGACGGATGAGCTCGCAGAACATTATCGACCGCAGATGCTCGTGTACGCGTTGGCTCTCCTACAGCATAGTCCCGATCGCAGTATTCGTGCTTCACTCCGATTTACCGATGCCGGCGTCGAAGAACGGTTTGAATGGGACCCGAGTGAGTGCTCTGTGATCGAATCTGCCCTTCGTTCTATGGCTGAGTTGCTTCCTGAAAATTGATTCTTCGATTAGAATAGAAGTCCTCGCCAGACGAGGGTACTCTAGCTCCATTCCTCCAACCGGTGTGACTCTCTACTCATTCCACGTAAGCTGGTCAACGGTTGGAAATTCAGATTTTGCTGTCTGAGGCGGGTTGTAGTATCGGGATTTGATATCGTAGTACCCGAATTCGGGAGGGAGACGCGCACACGCCGTTGCCAGACTTTTGTCCGCAGTGTGGGTAATCACACGAATTCGGGCATTTGCGTCGAACAATCGAACTGCCAACGCGACCAACGATGCATCCCGCCAGTTGTTCGTCTCTGGATACTTGCTTTGCTGGTTGAGAATCCTATCTGCAACGAACCGAGCTTTCTCAACCGGTCCAGCACTACTATCAAACCCTTTTGTTCGACCACCTGGAAGCGGTGTGGCTACCCGAAGCCATCCCTCTTCGATAGCTGCATCGAGGTCTGGGTTCGTAAAGTGTAGTCACTCTCCTCCGGGTATCCTCTAGTATGTCTCTTTTAGAAGTTCAAAAAACGCCAATAATATTTTTCTTGCTGGACAGATATTTAACTCCCCTTATCTACCGGCCATGTTTAGTTAAGGATGAAGAGTGAGGTGAGAGTGGTTTCTGTTACCCGTGGCTATGGGTCCTGCAACTAGCAGGCTCCAGACACGGACGCGCAGTTCAGCCCATAGTGTGGCTAAGGCCACCAATCCAAAATACTCCCCACGCCCAGATCAGCTTCCATCCGCAGGTGCCCCGCTAACGAGGATTGTTTATTGAAATCCGGCTGTGAGGCAGATTTTTATCAATCTGGAAGTATCTTGTTCTATACCATGTTTATGGGGTATTCGTGGGAGTGGTGGATTACTCAGGCTTTTCCTGGACTCGGTGGTGTAGCGAGCCTGATTTTAGTAATCTATTATTCTCGCCTGATAACGGAGACGCGAGAGCAAACATTAGCCAGTAAAGCGTCTTATGCGCCAAGCTTGGACACGACCGTTGACTTCCGAGAAGACGAGGTAGAAGTGAAAATTGTGAACCGTGGGAATGGTGGAGCGAAAGGGATTATGATGGCATTTGATTTTACTGCTTTTGGTGAAACTGTAGGTTACTTTGTTGATTTTGACACAACACTTGGCCCCGGACAGGCTTTGGAATACGACAGCCAGTCTGGGACGGTTATTCTGACACCCGTAGTCTATCAGATTACCGAGCAAGGAGACCTATTTGCAAAGCACGTGAGGCTTTCTGAATTGTTCGAAGCTCATCCAGATGGTTATTTCGAAGTGAATATTCGATATACCGACTTAATTGGCCAAGAAGAGTATACTCACCAACTAGAATCTCTGCAACTAAAGAATCTCTCTGAACCATCGATGAGTTCGATTTCTACTTCGAAGAGCCTGCCGGGGAGATGGGCTACTGGCCCTCAGAAAATCACACTCTTTGGTCCCGCCCACATCCCTCTAAAACAGCGTCTTCTCAGAGCTTGGGACCGGCAGCGAGAAAAGATACGTCAAAATAACCCCCTTGATCAGAAACAAGATGAGGGGAAGCTACATATCGGGCCTGCACTCAAAGAAAACATCTCAGCATCTGTAGTACCTGCTGAAGACTCCGAAATTGAATCTTAGAAGTGGCTTTCTCGGCGTAGCATCCCAACATTCGCATGCCACTCCACGGGGTTTCGCATCGAGAGAACTGGTTTTCGAGATGTGCACACGGGATCGGGGAATCCTGTGTGAACAAGGCGTTGGGTAGATTGGCGGCTTCACTCATTCAGACGCTGTTTTGCGATGATACTGTGTTGCGAACAGGACTTGTTCACATGACAGGGAAGACTGCGAGTAGTTCAGCCACCATTACCTTAACCAACACTCATGGGTAGAAATCCCAGTTGTTGGTTAGCTAAGGCACCGGAATAGAACCGGAGCGTGTGGCTAAGGTTACCGGTCCAAAACACCCCGTACCACCTTTCAACCATCTTAACGAAATCAGGGACAGGCCGAGCGAGATTTACTGAAATCCAATTGTAGTAAAGCCCCGACAAATATTAGCGGGTTTCTCGTGTATCTGGGGTAGCGACACATGATCACTAGAGATAATTTAGAGAAACTACCCGATCATACGGAGCAGGTTGAACAGATCGCTTCAAGATCTAATGTCCAAAAAGTCATCCCGCAACACATGGGCGGTGACGAGAAAGGGCGATTCTGCATCTCATTCTTTGTTGTGCTCGAAAATAGCGTGAATGTGTTCTCTCTTACAGAAGAGGACGCGAGTCCCGGATTTGAGAAGGTTTATTCATTCCCCCTCCAGAGCGATGTTGACCTCTCCGGTGAAGTCTGGGACGCTTACGCAGTATTCCAGTGGGAAGACCGAGTTGAAGCAGACAAGGCGAAAAAGACCAGTAATCTGTACGCTCGACAGTTCACTCTTGACGAAAAAGTTCCTGAGTCACGGATTCCAGACATTGTTGAGAATGCCTCATGGGGGGAGGAGAAGGAAACGCTTCCAGAGTGTGACTGCCACCAGCAACCGACGACAGAGAAGCAAATTGACCAGTTAGGACTGACTGTCGGGGTTTGCTCAAACTGCCAGCGGGCGTACCGCCTCCAATTACCTCAGGGAAGTGCGTCAACGTATGAATCTTCACTGGACTTCGAGTGGTTAGACGGGCCGTTCGCGCCCGGAACCACACCGTATGCGGACGAAAATCTACGATTCTACGAAACTTCGCCTGGGTCTGAAACGGTAGGTGCTGATGCCACCTTACACGGACTATCTCGTGAATCTCATGCCGAGTTCCCGAACTTTGGATTTTACCCCGGCGAGGGAAGTTCTGGCCTGCTAATTGGAGACCAGGAAATTGAGCGCGTTGTTGGGTATCTACTGTGGAACCGTCCCAGGGAAGTAGATCATCCCTGCCTTCAGCAACTATACATCCGCCCGGACCATCGTGGGGAGGGATATGGAAAAGCACTCCTCACAACGTGGTTTGAAGAATTTATCTCGGAGAGTCGGTACTATGCGATTGAAGTGAGCGACCGAGGCGAGCAATTCCTTCGGCAAGTTGGTCATCTCTCTGATGGCAAAGACTGCTCGGCGATCCCCGCCCGCCCGGTCGGTGCTTGGGACACAGAAGGCTCTGAGATTAGCGACCGAGCGGTGACCGAGAGAATGCGAAAACAGGGGTATTAGGCAAGTTAATCCAAGTAAACACGCTTTGAACATCTTACCCCTCTGACCCACGGGTTTGCGCGTCGTTGCCAGCGATTTCTGGTATGTACACACGAAACCACGAGTTTCGTGTGAACGAGGTACCTCGTAGATCGTCCTGAGGATACGCCGTAACTCCTGTTTTTACGTTGTCAGCGATGGCGCGGTGGAGATCAAGGCCGCCAACGGCGAACTCGAACTGTCGTTCGTCACCGACGGTGGTCGTGAGGTCACAGTTGAGTTCCAAGGGGACGCGCGGGAAGCCATCGAGGATCGACTGAACGAGTAGCCGCGTTACTCCGTAATCCAGTCGTCTAAGTATTCCGTCCGAGATTGGAACGCTTCTCGTGACGGATACGCTTCGACGATATTCTCTATTGCTTCGGCGACAGCGTGCGGTGGGTGGGCGTGGTCAGCGATGAGCACAATTCCGCGGTGGTCGTCTGCATCGATGGCCGAGAAGTCAGAGTAGTCCTTCGTGACGATTACGTGACCACGCTCGTGCGCGTAGGGGAGGACATCCGGGAGGTCATCGACCCCTGGATTTAGGACGTCAACGACGAGCTCCACGAGATAGCCGCGACTGTCTAACTCGCGTGCGACGTCGCGGCTAACGTTCTCGTCCAGGAGAAAGCTCCACTGCGAGGCGCCCATATCAGGACGGCGGATTGATGCCGTCTGGGCGGTTCGAGGCGATATTATCGCGCAGGTCCCGCAGGTCGCTTTCACGACGTGCTCGGGCAGCCTGCATCTCTTCCGGGTTCTCGTAGTAGTACGCTAACGCCCGGTAGACGTCAGCAACGTCCAGAGCGTATTCGTCGGCGACGTCCTCCGGGTCCGCCCCGAGCTCCTTGACGCGGTCGTGCAGCTGGAGCACCGAGATTCGGCGACCCTCGATGTGGGGTTCATCGAGGAGCTCCTGTGTGACACGTGGGGCGTGCTGAGGCATCTGTACATCCACGCTTTGGGTGCCGACACATATAATTCCTGAGGCTCCGCACACGGCGGTGTTCACATAAGGATGAAGAGTGAGGCGGAACGATTTTTGAGTGGTCTATGCTCGAAATCGCCCGCCTCGACGGTGGTAGCGACTGCTTCGAGTTAGATTTTCTGGAGCGAGAGGCGACACCCGAGCCGGCGATGAAGCTCGGTATCCGACTCCACCTGGCCGGACTATCACTTTCGGATACCGTTTCAATTCTCGATAGGTTGGGTGTCGAACGCTGTCGAACCACCGTTCACAACTGGGTGCAGAAGGCCGACCTACAGCCCCTCAATGGTGCGAACCCGGATCACGTCGCGGTCGACGAGACCGTGATCCAACTCAACGACGAACGATTCTGGCTGTACGCCGCAGTCAATCCCGACACCAACCGCTTGCTGCACGTCACGCTCGCTCCGACGAGAAATCAAGCGATCACCGAGATGTTTCTTGCGGAACTCCGCGAGAAACATCTCGTCGATGACGCAGTCTTTCTCGTCGATTCTGCACCGTGGCTCCAAGCAGCACTCCATCGACACGGCCTCGATTACCGATACGAAAAACACGGTAATCGGAACAGCATCGAACGTGTTTTCCGAGAACTAAAACGCCGAACCAACCAGTTCTCAAACTGTTTCAGTCACGCCGAAGCAGATACTGTCGAAAATTGGCTGCAAGCGTTCGCCTTCGCATGGAATCAGCTAATCTGAACACTACCCCGCACACACTCGATACGTAGCCTACGTCCCGGCCGAGAAGGCGTGTCTACTCCTCGGCTGGCTCCTCTAAGGGGAGGTGGCGCTTGTGGACAATCGCGAGTTTTGAGTCGGTGTCCTCCGCTGTCTCTATCCGGTCGATAATCGCACGTACCGCCTCAAATTCAGGAATTGCTTCAAACTCATCACCGTCTATGTCTGCCCGCGTCTCGCAACGAGTCAGGTAAAACTCCAGTGTGTACGACGTCCCGACGGTCGCCCATACGGTATCTGTCGAGGCGGTCAGTTGACTTTCCCACAACTCCAGGATGCGGCGAATTTCAGCCCGTTGCTCCTCCGGTGACGGTAACTTGCCGCCCTCAGCAACGGACCCTTTGTTGGCGATTTTCCTGAGATCGTCTCGGTCGAGAAGGGGGCTTTTCTCCCAGCCGTCCGGCGTGTCACGTTCTGTTTCGAGTAGTGTGAAGAAGTCCTCGAGCTCGCTCCGATGAAGGACAATCGGGTAGCCCGGTCCGTAGGTGTCACGGGGGAATCGTTCGTTGGAATCCTGTTCAAGAGTGTCTGGTTCGGTATTGTTCGTTGTGAGGAGATCTCGAATCCAACCCATTATTTCGGGCAACACTGGTCCGATATATCAGTCTTCTGTAGGTCGCTATCCGCCGTCATCGGTGTAGGTTAGGTAAATTCTATGCAGTTTGGAATTCTTACAGTGTACGAAAATTACATAATTCCCACACACTACGAAGGGTTTATAATGTCTACAATTTCTATAAATCTGGCGATTTAGGAGCCACACCACCATAATTTCCAAAAATTATGCAAACTCCAAAATTCCCCAAAATCGCGCAAAGTTTTAAGATGGAAGGAATTATAGAAATTACCACGATGGGCAAGCCAACACCCCGCGCCGTCTCATTCGCGATGCTCAAAGGCGGCTTCGGCAAATCAATCTGTGCAAACACCCTTGGCGGCGTTCTCGGCGATCGCGGCCACAACGTCCTCGTCGCAGACCTTGACCCAGCAGGCCACCTCTCCACCGGCCTTGGCTACTACACACGCGAAGACGAAGACAAAGTCGATCTCGGAGACGTCCTCCTCAACGACGCTACCGCCGACGAAATCATCAAACACCCCGGCTACGGATTCGACTTCATCCCCGCACTCAACCTCGAACGCGTCAACGACGACCTCGCCCGCGAGGACGTCTTCGCGAGCGATATGAAACTCAAAAACGAGCTCGTCGACGTGCTGCTCGGCGACGACTACGACTACATCCTTTTCGACGTCCCCGGCTCCCGGAACAAGCTCGTGAACAACGCAGTCGTCGGCGCACCGAACGCGATTCTCCCCCTCATGCCGGCTCCAGAAGCCCTGAACGGCCTGCGGGAGACGTCGAAGAAGCTCGTGATGGACATTCGGCAAGCCTTCGATTTCGAGATTCTCGCAACCATCCCGAACAACCTCTCCCAACGGATCGACCAGCGGACGAAGGACCGCAACCTGCTTGAGTCGATGAACACTGACCCTACGTTCGCCGCCTACCTTGAAGCTGGCCGCCGCGCCTCTTGGGAAGGCAGTCAGCCCGAGCTCCACGATGGCGTCGACGTCGAGGAAGTCCTGGACGAACACATCCCGTCGTTCGCGCGAATCACACCCGACCAGTGGGAACAGATCGATAACGGGGACCTCCATCTCAAGCCGGGCATCCGGCATTCCAGCGAGTTCGGGGACGCCTACGAGGAACGCCAGCCCCTGACGGCGTACAACCCAGAGAATCCACAGCTAGAGCATTTCGAGACGCTTGCTGATATCGTCGAGAACGGAGGGATTCAGGCATGAGTGGGTTTGACCTCGGCGAGAGTGCGGAGGATGCAGACGACGACCCGGCCGAGCAAGAGCCGACCGAAGACCCGGAGCAGACGGAGGCGCCGGCAGAGGACGCCACCAGCGAGGAAGAGGAGGAAGTGAACCCGAAAGAGGAACCACAGTTCGGGACTGAGGACGTTCGCCAGTATTCGACGTACCCGCGCGAGGATACTCTTGAAGAGTTCCAGCGGGTTGATACGGCGGAGGTGCAGCCGTTTCTCGTCTCAGAAGGTGTCAAGAACGTTGAAACGCGGGAAATCCATGATGCGCTCTATCGGATGGCCATCGAGAATCCCGAGCGCCTTGGGGAGTTGATTATGGAGGGACGTGGCCTGGACGCAGACGACGAGGAGAATTAAGGGAATCGGCCAGATAGCGTTTGTATGGGCCATCCCTAACCAGCATTTGATTTTATTAGAGCACTCCCAAACGCAGAGGTAGGCGATTCAGTTTTCGTCGATTGGTGGGTGCGCACATCACTTGAAGTGGATAAATCAGACAATCTTGGGGAGCACCCTGAGGCGTGGAATCACGGACTAACACTTCCACCAGTGTTAACGGAGCTTTCTGAAGAGGAGTTCGTCAGTATTCTACCAGCGGACGACCGTCTAAACCTGAATGCGTTTGCGATTGGTCTTGGATTAGAAGATATAGAATACGAGCCAGAGAAGTTCTCTGGCGCAATATACTACCCTCAAGGGTTAGAAGCGAAGATAATCCTTTTCCCGAGGGTTGTCTTCTCCGTAGCAGATGATGAAGAAGAGAGTGTCAGAGCAATCAATAAAATTCTTGAGAAACTTGAGGGGCTTGGATTAGCCGAATTTTCGGATGTTAGTACGCAAACAGGGCGGATAGCGGACTTCATTTAGCACGATTTCGGACCGGTTCCCGCGACTGAATGACGACCTGCAGGAGAAGGAATCCCGAGCGCCTTGGAGAGTTGATTCTGGAAGGACGCGGGCGTGATCCGGACAGTGAAAGTTGTGGTCAGTAGCTAAATGCTATTGAAATATTGACGGACGTCGCCTGTACCACGGTTTAGAGTTATCATCGGCCTCTTCGTCGTTGATATGACTATTGGGGCTCGTTTCCTCTTCCTCTGAGTCGACCTCTGAGACGACATGAATCTGTTCGATGTCATCTTCAAAAAAGAGAATCTTTTCCAGACCCATCTTTGACCAGTCACTCCCATCCCATTCGGCAGGACGGCCCAGAGCAAGCTGGCGTTCATCCCCCGACTCACTCCACTCAACAATATATCCCTGATACCACGAATCAGTAGTTAATACTCGAACGACGAACGCTGTCCTCAGCGAGCCCTCCCAGGGTTGGTGTGGGTGGCTATTCACGTCAAACCGTCGCTGAAGTCTATTGCGAGCGGCATAGGTGAAATCGCCACTAATAGCAATAGCCCCCAGAATTCCGACCACTACGGAGAGAAGTGCGAGTATGAGAACACGCTCTGGTCGAAATCCGCCTTCAAAGAATAATCCGACTGCTGCTGTTGGGTCGGTGATTTCCCCGCCAAACAGTGTGTAACCCCAGAAGAATAGTGGATCGATGATGAACGCTGCTGCAATACTCGCACCGAGTAGTCGCCCATCGGAGAGGGTCTCTCTGAGACCGCCAAATATGATAAGGGTATAGACTGCGATGAAACCGGGTGCAACAACGATTAACGATAAAAGGACATTCTCCGGGGAAATTGCTGGCATTAGGGCAGGTCTCTACTCGTCTTCAGTACTCGACTTGTCGTCTGTTTCCATCTGCGTCGGGATGTGTTCCGGAGACATCGTGACGTGGTCTGCGTCTTCAGGGATTTCCCGCTCACCACCGAGAGCTTCTTGCTCACCGCGAGAACGGGAGTTAGCAATTATTTCAGAACGGTTTGTTTGTTCGTCAGTATCCTGATTTTTGCCGTCATTACTCATGCAGGGTATTTTATTACCAGTCTGGGATATTAGTTTCCCCGCTGTTGCAGAAATTTTGTATAGCGAGATGTACTTTATACCTCTGCTTATTCAGTCATAGTAGGCGTTTCAGGGCTCGAGGGTCGTGATTTCGCTCCGACGGAGTTGGTTTGGTTTAGGACAGTAAAACAAACCAGAACTAAGGGGGTGGCCGCCCTCCGGTCAACACGAACGATGGACATCCCACAGCGAGCGTCTATCTCCCACCAAAACGTCGATGCTGGCCCAATCGCGAAACGCGCCGTCGTAAACAACAGCGAAGTCGTCGCCTGTGATGGCTGCGACGAGGACCTCGATACCAGCAACTACCATCTCCATACGACCCTCAGATTCGGCGCTGGCGGTGGCCGAGGCGTCCGCTACAAATCCTTCGTACTCCACGATGCGGAGTGTTTCAACGCGTGGAAGCGTGATTTAGATGTCTAACAACGACGCTACTCCTGGGGTTCGCGACCTCGAAACCCTCCTCGACGACCGGATGGTCAGCCTCGAAAGCCCACAGACCCAGCAAATCACGAGGGTCGCCGTCAACAACCTGTTCCAGTTCCTCACCGAGAACAACGACGTCGACGCCGTCGAGGACGTCGACGAACAGGACGCCCGAGATTGGGTTATCCACCTCGTGAAAGACGACGAGCTCGCCGCGAACTCCATCCGGACGTATTTCGCGCTCGCTCGCGCCACCTTCGGCTGGTGGCAACGCAGCGGCGAAATCGACCAGAACCCGCTCGCGACGACCACCGCCGAAGAAGTACTCCCATCGAAGAGCAACGACGTCGAGCAACAATTCTGGAATGCGGACGCCCGCGAACGATTGCTCAACTACGTCGACGAACGCGCCCATGCCGCCCTTGAGGACAACGCCAGCAACGCCGCACGCGCGTTTCGGGACCGCTCCCTCGTCTACATCCTTGCGGATACCGGCGTCCGTGGCGCGGAGGTCTGTAGCGTCAGTCGCGACGACCGACGCAACGGCCTCCGGTGGGAGGACGTCGACCTTGAGAAGGGGATGATGACGGTCCTCGGGAAGTCAGGGGACGAAGAAACGGTATCGCTGCCAGGGGTGACTGCGGAGAAGCTGGGGCGCTATCGGCGGCTCATCGACGCTCCCGACGAGTGGCCCGTCATCTCGACCGGGGACGCAACCTCGAAATACCGGGCCGTTCGCGAGCAGCTACGCGAGCGTGGGTACGAGGACGAGGAAATCGAGGGCGTCCTGGAAGACTGCGAAATCGACGAGGTGCTGCGCGAGTACGAGATTGCGCCGCCCGCGTTAACTACGGAGGGCGCGAGAACGCTCTTGAAGCGGCTTTGCAAGGAGGCAGACGTCGATATTGACGGGGATTATTTGAAGCCCCACGGCGGCCGGCGTGGGCTCGGAGACGAACTCTACGGCGAGGTCGCCGCCGAAAGCGCACAGGAGGTCCTGCGACACAAGTCCATCGAGACAACGCATGCCTCCTATCGAGATCGGCACCCAGAGGACTTAGCAGCAGATATCGAGAAGGTCCGTTACAAGAGCGAGTAAGTTGGGTTGAGGGAGTGGTCTAATCTTGAAGGCACCCTTCTACTGGATTGAATAAGTCCACTCTGATATCCTATAGTAGACGTTAGAAGTAATTGCTTACTTTTGGGACGGAGAGCTGATTGAGAGCGGAGTCGATCGCTGTTGTTAGCTCGCTGAGCGAGTCAAAGAAGCGGTTACTAAGTGCCTTTTGCAGCTGTCTCCAGCATTCTTCGACCGGATTCAACTCCGGTGAATACGAGGGTAACGTGGCGAAGGCGAGGTCGTCACGGGCCGTCAGGTCCGTAACAGCCGACGCCTGAAAATACGGCGCACCGTCCAACACGACGATCAAGTCATCTTCGAATTCTTTGCATACTGCTAAAATGAAATGCTTTGCGTGTTCGGCCGTGACGTACTCGGTAAATCGAGAGAAGAAGCGATCACCGTCCTCGATGATCGCGCCCAACAGACACGTCCACTCACGTTGGCCAGACAAATCGACCGAGGGCCGCGCGCCCTGTGGAAACCACGCGGCACGCGGCTCAACTTGCACGGATTTCTTGGTTTGATCGATACAGACTACGGTGGCGTCCATTTCCCGCCGCTTTTTTGAGCTCGTCGTGGAACGCTTCGTGCTCGTCTTCATCGGCTTCGGCGGCTGAACGGCGTGGTTTCTGATAGCTCAATCCCGCTTCTTTCAGCAACCGCCGACAACTCGGGATTGAATACTGGACGCCGTAGGTTTCTTCGAGATACTGTTGGGCAAGCGCCGGCGTCCACGCCGGCGCGTCGATCCCGACGCTTCAGGTGGATCGTGAACGGTTGCTTCGAATTCTTCTTGCTGTGATTCTGAGAGTTTCCGTTTTCTCCCAGTTCGTTTATCGTCAGAAACCGCTTGCTCAAGCGAGTTGTCGGTGTCGAGTCGCTTGAGCCAGCTGTAGATGGTCCGTCGCTGCACGTCGTACCACTCGGCTAGCTCGGTCTGCGTGACACCATTCTTGTATGCGATTGCCGCTAAGAGCCGTTGTGTCGGCTTCTTTCCGTCCACGTTGTCGAGAGCGTCTTGCAATTCCTCGACGGCGATCTCGTCGAGATGATCCACTACCACTTACAACAGTCTCCGAGCGAAAAGTTCTAGCGGTTACTATATTGTATCCCTCCGTTAGTTCGGGTCTCAGGTAATACTACGTACTAACCATTCAATGCGGTTGTGCCTTCGACAGACCCTTTCTGTCGGCCGCCCTTCTTTTGAATCCCTACTTAGAACGGTCCCGAACCGAATTACCCGAAGGACAACGGGGGGTGGAATGACCTCTTCTACACTGACCGATCGTGGCGTCGGTCATTCCCTATTGCGGGTTAATTCGACATAGTCGGGTGATCTTCACCACTGCGTTCCCCGCTGCCGACTGAATCTTGTTTGTGGAGCCAGTAGAGGAACGCGAAGAACGCCGTCGCGAGGACATTCAACACGAGCTTGTAGTTGAGCTCGATGGACACTTCGGCAATCTGGGCGGAGGCTCGCGAGGGGATGAGGCCCAGGCTCAGGAACAAGAAGTGAACCACGAACCCGGCGATAACGGCGCTGACGAAGATCATCAGGGACAGCACCGCCGCGAACGTTGTTCCGTAGTACTCGTCGTAGGCCTTCATGATGGGCGGGACGATGAGGTCTGCAAAGATGTACGAGAGCACCGACCCGAAGGGATGCCCTCGCGTCCACAGAACGGTCCCGAACGGGACGTTGCCGACCGAACAGACGAAGGTGACGACGCCGATAATCGCTCCCAGCGTGGCTGTCCAGAGGACGTACACGGGTAAGCCGAGGACAGCCCCGGAGAAGGCGCTGGTCCAGACGGACTCGGGGATGAACCCGGCGATGAGACCGTCTATGCACGCATTGAGAATCGTAGTACCTTATCCAACGTTAACTAAATAGCAATACAAACAACATAAGTGCGAGGACTAATACAATAATGGCAATTGATTGGCCAATGCCTGCTCTAAAAGTACCTGGTGTTACATCTTTGTCCAGAGGCTTAGCAGTGTCTGATTGTTTCACAAAGGCTGTAATACGTCTGACTCCTAACTCGGGATTAGTAAGGAGCCATCGAGTCCCTGTGGTGAGACGCACCATAAATTGATCGATGCGAGCAAATGAGTTGGTGACTCCGCGTACTATTGCTTTGGTCCCAAAGAAAACAGCGGGATTGTAAATATCGTCGAAATCTGGAATGCGGCCAATTCGCTTGAGTGGCCGACGTAAGATAGCAAATCCAAGAATACCTACTATCGCAAGCTCAAGACCCTCACTGATATGACCCAAGGTGAATGTTTCATAATGAATCTCTGACCCAAAGGGGATGATACTGAACAATCCACTGGGGTACACTCCGAAGATCACACACAGGCCTGCTACTATCGCCATCGCAACTTTCTGTCCCCGGGTTGCGTCGTAGATCTCCCCGTCGTAGTCGCCGTGGAAAAACACATAATAGCCCAGTTTGATAAACGATAGGAACGTTCCTACGCCGCCCAGTATCAATAACCACCAGAGAGTCTCCATCTCCTCGTACTCGGCGGCTGATAGAACCATCCCTTTGCTGACGAACCCGTTAAAGCCTGGGAATCCTGCGATTGAAAGTGCCGCGATAGAAAAGGCTACCGTCGTTACTGGTAACTTTCTCGCGAGCCCGCCGACGCGTTTCAGACTTTCTTCGCCAGTTCGATAAATTACGACGCCGACGGTCATAAACAAGAGGCTCTTGTAGAGGATGTGATTGAAGACGTGACCGAATGCACCAGCGGTGGCGAGTGTTGTTCCAATTCCAACCCCTGCTATCATGTACCCGACCTGTGATTGAATATGATAGGAGAGAAGCCGTCGCATATCACTCTGCATCAGAGCCATAAATGCCCCGAAGACGGCCATTCCGCCACCCATATAGGCAACTGCGAGCTGTCCGTCCGGAAAAATTCGATACATCACATAGACTCCCGTTTTCGTCGTATAAACACAGAGAAAAACGCTCGCAGCGATGTGGGGCTTAGGATATGTGTCAGGGAGCCACGTGTGGAGGCCAATAAATCCGACCATAGTGCCGACACCCACGACAGCCAGCACTTGAGGGACAGTACCGACGATGCCATCAGCCGCAGTAAACAAAAACGAATTAACAGTTGCGTATTGCCAAGCGATCGCTGCCAATAACAGGCTCCCACCAATTCCATGCCAGAGTGCATACCGGAAGCCCGCTCGAACCGCCCGGCCGCCGTAATACCAGACAAGTAGCGTACTTCCGACCGACATTAACTCCACAAAGAAAACAAGCGTCAACCAATCACCTGCGAACACGGCCCCAATGCTAGTTCCGACGTAACTGAGGGCAAATGCTGTCTGAACGGTATCGGCATCACTCGCATATGAATAGATAATGCCGATTGAGCCAATGAATGCGAAGATACCGCCCATCAATCGAGTAAATGAGTCGACGTACAGGAAAATGGTCGAAAAGCCGAATAAACTTCCAGATATAAGTGCACCCTCTGGGAGGAGCCAAACGTACGGTACAACGACAGCAGTCGCGACCAGACCGAGAGCATGACTCGTCCGACGGGAGAACACTAGCGAAAGAATCGCAACGAGCAATATAGGCACGAACGGTGGTACTAGTGGTAATACCATTAGTTAGAACAGTCTCGATTGGCTGGGCGCGACTCGTGTACTTCATTGAAGGCGATCGTGTGCATCCTCGCCCAACGGGAGTTGGCTAAGCTCACCATTATCTTATTTTTACTTGTATATGACATGGCGTTCAATTAATTCATTTACATTATAGAAAAGAACTCCGACCGAAATAAGCGTTGTGACGAGGTAGGCAATCAGACTGAGCGGCCCACCAACTGCTGTCCCAAGGGTTCCACCTGTGAGGCCAACGATTGTGAGTTGGATCCACGTTACGGTGATCCGAGACAATAGTTGCGGTTCGGGAGAGGAATGCGTTGCAGTCATCGCACTCGTCCCCGGTTGAGCGCAATCCAATCGTTGTAGTCCCTGGGCACCATTTTGTTCCGCGATACACTGGCCGTTCGTTGGATCTGAAGTCGCCTCATTAGTATGTTTCCTCGATATTTATCGGTCCGCTGAACGCTGAATAGAGCACGACAAAGTACACGAGAACGATCGGGAGCAGCACGCTCGCCATGATCGACATGAGATTGAGCGGCAGCGTGGAGATGATCGCCTCTCGGATAGTGAGTCCCACGGTTCGATCAACGAAGGGGAACAGAAGGGTTGCGACGAGCCCGACGAGTCCGAAGACGAGTGCGGCTGTCGCTGCGAACGCTGCATAATACCGACGTCTACGGAGCGCGACGACGTAGATTCCCGTCAGGGTAGCAGTGAGCATCACAAGTGCGACGACGGTGATCGAATGGAACGAGGAGCGCAGCCCTGGCTCAGTGGCATATATCACTCCGAGAGTAATGATCGCGATACCAAGATAACCCACAGCAGCTCGGATACCGTAGTCTCGCATCTCATCTCGCAGAGCGCCACGGGTTTTCAGGCCGAGGAACGCCGCACCATCGACAATCGTGAGGACAAGGACTGTGACACCACCGAGGACCCCCACTGGGGTGATGAGGCCGGTCGCTCCGACCAGCCAGTTCATCACGAACAGCCCCAGCAGAAACGGCGTAACGGCACTCCCAATAACGAACGAATAACCCCAGAACGTTCGCCAGCGGTCATCCTCACGTTCCTCATACATCTCTGGGGCGAGTCCTCGGAGGCCAAGTCCCGCGAGAATCGCGAACATCAGCAGGTAGTACCGGCTAAAGAGGTTCGCGTACACGGACGGAAACGCCGCGAATAATGCCCCACCGAAGACGACGAGCCAGACCTCGTTTCCGTCCCAGAATGGCCCGATAGCGGCCAACAGCTGTTCTTTCTCGTGATCGTTGTCACGGGTCGCAAACAGTACACCCACGCCGAAGTCGAAGCCGTCGAGGAAGAGGAACATCCCGAAGATGAAAAACAGGAGTCCGAACCAGAGTTCGGCGAGCGGCAATCCAAATAGCGGCTTCGTGGCCAGCGACCCAACGCTAGTCACCGGATGTCACCTCTGCCTCTGGGACGCGGTCGGTATCACTCTGCGTGAGTTCGTCCCGGGATGGTGGCCCCTCACGAATGATCCGGCCGACCACGTACGTGTAGAGACCCAATAGCAGGATGTACCCGGTAACGAACCCGAGGAGTGTGAACGTTGCTTCTGTACCCGTGAGATTTGGCGACACGCCGGCACTCGTCTTCATTACTCCCTGAATGACCCATGGTTGTCTGCCGACCTCGGTGACGATCCATCCGACTTCGACTGCGACAAACCCCAGCAGTGAGGAGGCCATCAGCGCTTTGTGCAGTAAGTCGTCTTCGAAGAGTTCGCCGCGCCACCATCGATAGACGCCCCAGACGGCCAACAGAATGAACCAGAAGCCGAGTGCGACCATGATTCGGAACGCCCAGAAGACGATCGCCACAGGTGGGGCTTTCGTCGAGAAGGACTCGAGTCCTCGTATCGTTGCCTGTGGGTTTCCACCGCTCGCGAGCCAGGATGCGCCACCTGGGATGCCGATTCCGAAGAGATCTTTTGTACGGGGGTTCAGCAGGTCATTAACGTCCGTGGGGAACGCGACGATATACTCGGGGACGTAGGAGTCAGTTTCCCAAACGGCTTCCATCGCGGCGAATTTCTGTGGTTGGGTTTCGGAGACGTGGCGGGCATATTCATCACCCTGAATCACTTGCAGTGGCGCCGTGATGAGCAGGACGACGAGCGCGATTTTGAGCGTCTTCTCCCAGACATCGATGTGTTCAATCGGATAGCCCCAGACGTGGTGCCGGAACACGTAGTAGGCGGCAACGCCGGCCATGAAGAGCGCGACCGACTCGACGGCAGCGTTCTGCATATGAATGAACATATAGGGGAACCTCGGATTGAGATAGGCTGCAAGCGGGTCGGTAAGCTTCACAATTCGCTGGCCGTTCTCCACGACGATTTCGAACCCACGCGGCGTCTGCATCCATGAGTTCGCGATGAGGATCCAGACGGCCGAGAGCCACGTGCCGAGCCCGACAGCGATACTCGACAGGAAGTACAGCCGGTCAGACACCCGGTCCCGTCCAAAGACGAAGATCCCGAGGAATGTGGCTTCAAGCATGAATGCCATCATTCCCTCCAAGGCGAGCGGGCCGCCAAACAGCTCCCCTGCGGTCGTTGAGAACGCGGCGAAGTTCGTTCCGAATTCGAACTCGAGGACGAGTCCCGTTACCGTTCCAACGACGAAGCTGACCGCAAATATTCGTGTCCAGAACCGACGGAGCTGTTCGTACACTGGCTGTTTGGTCCGAACCTCTTTCCATGTGAAATAGATGAGAAACGGTGCAAGCCCCATACTCATCACTGGGAAGATGATGTGGACGATGGTGGTGAGCGCGAACTGGAGACGGCTCGCAAGAACGGGATCAACCATCGGTTTCCCCTCGACGGATATCTCTATTGGCCTGAACGATGATCCGCAGACCGAGTGAAAAATGGACCCCTATCGGATGGAATGGCATCACTTCGACTTTGCGGCTTCGGTACGTCAAATGAGGGCGGTGTCCTACGTAATGGGAATCCGCGTCAACCCCTTATTCTGGGGCCTTTGATAAGAAAGATATGGAGCGTCGACAGGTGCTCAAGACAGCCGGACTTCTCGCAACAGGTGGCATAACTAGTCTCGCAGGATGTAGTAGTTCAGGGAACGGAGATAGTGGTGAGTCGGCCACGAGTGAGTCACAGGCGACCAGTAGCTCAAGCGGTTCGAATACAGTTATGATGGTTACCGAGGGTAGCAACTATTATTTCGATCCCATCGGCCTATTCGTTGAATCCGGGGAGACGGTCACGTTCGAAATTCAGAGTGGGAGCCACTCGGCGACTGCCTACAAAGAAGGAACAAGTTCGGCATCGGTAACTCGAATACCTAACGGGGCAGAAACGTTCAATAGCGAGATATTGAGTGAACAGGGTGCGACCTACGAGCATACGTTCGAAACTACAGGTACATACGATTACTTCTGTATTCCACACAAACCTATGGGGATGGTCGGACGGATCGTCGTCGGCGAACCAGGTGGTCCTGCCGAAGGGAGGATGCCGCCGGACGGAGACGTTCCCGAAAGCCAGACCATCGTCGATCAAGGCAGCGTTTCGTACAGTTCCTTCTCCGGGTAGGCGGCCGCGTACCCTGCGAGCTGTGCGCTCCGGATTCACTTGTTCACCATATGGCCGACACTGACTGTGCTTCGGACCGCCAGTATGGAGACACACGCTGTCGATGACGCTCGCACAAGGCTCGTGGCCGACATACACGGATGCTGCCCTCGATAGTGTTCGGCGAGAACGACGCGAGGTCGAACGCGAATGTCGAGCATTCCAACGGTTTCACCAGCGTATTCAGACCGTCGACACACAGACTCCTCGGTTCGAACGGTCCGTTGTTGGTGTGGATCAGAACCTTACATCCGAAGAGAAGTCGATCCGTGATACCGTCGAGCCGTGGTATCGTGAGACCGTGATGGCAGTCGACCACTACGGCGACGTGTACGGTGATTCGTTCGAGGCGAGCCTCAGTGCCGAATTCGGAGTCGATCTGCTGGTTCTCATTTCAGAAGCGACTACGTTTTCACCACTCATCAAACAACGACTCCTCGAGGCCGCACAGCAGTGTATTGACAACCGCCGGGTCTTTTTGGAGACGCTCCAGGATGAATTCACTACCCTCAAAGACGCGCAATCTACAGGTCAAGAGATCCGAGAGGCGATTGCAGAACTTGATTCTACGGAATCACAGGGAATCTCAGATACTGAACTGACCGATCGATACGACACGCTTCACACGTTGACTGATGAATGTGAGAGTTGGATCCAGCAACGGCAGGAGGAAATCCACGCTCATCGAATCGATCGGTCGGCAGACGTGGATGCCCACACTGACCTCTGTTCGTATCTCTATGAGGGTATGGAGGTTGATTATCCGGTATTGGCGACGTTTGTCGATCTCTTGGAGATCATCTCCCAATATGAGTAGTTCTCTCTTTCACCTCCTACTCAGTCTTGATGTCCTCCCATGGCTGAACAGTAGTTGGTGATTTGGCTGCGATTAGTGCTGGCAAACTGGGCGCTGGAATCAAAGGACCCCGTGTACCGGGTGTACGGCTTTCAGAATCGGCGTGAGTGGGCGTCGAACATGTTAGATAATCGACCCAGGCAACGACTGTGAAAGGGTGGGCTTCCGCTCGCACCGTGTCAGTGCCGGTTTCCAGCAAATCTACTTTGTTAACGGTTTTGTCTATCCGGTCACAACTGTACATATGGAATTCGACTTTGTGCGCTCGGTGGCCCCCCTCGTCGTAATTGTCGCCGTCGCGGCGATTGCGCTCACGACCGTGATGACCTCCTCGACGGTCTTTATGATGGTTCTGCCCTCGATGATTATCTTCTCGGTCATCGCGTTCTTCCTGGGAATGAAACATGGCGAGTTCCGCGCCAGTCCATAATAGGCCGACTCAGTAGCCGAAATCCGCTGTGTTGCGGTCCATGCTAGCCCCCAGCTGTGTTGATTCAGATTATTTCGATGACCGGTTCGCAGTCCTAGCGGCGGCTGTTTTAGCGGGGTGATGTCGAATCAACAGGAGTCCACCAGAGCCGGGTAACCCCTATCGTTCAATTAGATCCAGTCCTGGTCGTCGCGTAGAGGGTCTCTACGTGGAGTAGCCGGCGTACTCTATAAGCTGGTTGAAAATGTCCGTATCCATGACGGACCGATAGACCACGCCGGTGAGCATCCCGCCGGGATAGAACGTGCCGTTCATGACGTGGTTGACTTTGTGGCAGTGCATCAGGTAGATGCCGGGGTCTGCATCGGCAGTAAATTCGATTGTGTGTCGTTCAGCGGGGGCGACGTTCGTGACGTCCATATCGTGGCGGGCAGCCTCCGGAATCATCCCGCCGTCCTTTTCGACACGCTGGAAGCGGTGGTTATGGATATGCATCGGGTGCGACATGTATCCGCCGTTGACGAGGTGGATGCGAACTGAGTCGCCCTCGTCGACGATGATCGGTGACCCTTCTTCGGGGTGCAGCGTTCGGGGTGCGCTCTTCCCGTTGACGGTGAATACGTCCGGATTGCGGCTGGCCGAATTGTAGGTAAAGTCAGCCTCACCGGCCCACTTCCGCGGAACCCGCGAATCCCAGTCTTTGACCGTCATGAAGTATTCGCGGTCCGCCGGTTCGTAGCCTTCGGGATCGACTCGGTAGATCCCGTACATGCCCATGTCGATATGCCGGTGGGTCTGGAAGTGACAATGGTAGAAATGCGTCCCAGGGACGTTAGCGGGGATCTCGTAGGTGTGTGTCCCCCCTGGCGGAACCTGGATGCCGGTCGTCGTCGGGACGCCGTCGTTCTCCCACGTCTTGCGAACCCCGTGGAAGTGAATCGTGTGGGGACGTCGGCCATCGGTGTTGTCGAGTGTCACCTCCATCGCGTTACCCTCGGTCGTTCTGAGAATTGGGGCGGGGACGCTGGGGTCGTTGTCGTCGGCCTGGAACGCCCAGACGCGGGGGAATTCGACGGGCCCACCCATTGTATCGAGCGGGTGGACGGCGTGGCGGGCCTGCTGAGTCCGCATCGCCACTTCGCCACTCTGCTCGTCGACGTTGACGGTTGTTGGAGGGCTGGTGTAGGGGAGATCAGGCGAGTCAGTTTGTGTCTGCGTGGGCGTATCGCTCGTTGCTGCTGGCTCGTTGGCTCCGCCCGCAGAACACCCTGCTAACGAAGCGATACCGGTTGCGCCAGTTGCCGCGAGAAACTCCCGCCGGGACAGTCCGGTTCCGGGTGCGCCGAAACGTGTAGTCATGGTACACTCGGCATTTTGGTTGGCCTAAACATAGGCCGACTGCGGTGTCCCAATTCACGGGACAGCGCGTGGATATGTTCGGCAAAAAGCGAATGGAGATGGGGCTTTTCACCTAGACTTGTTCGCTAGTAGGAGTCTGAAATTGGGCCTAGAAAGCGATCAGATTGTTAGAGTCCGCCCGTGGACGACAGATAGACTCCTGCGAACTGCACCGCATTATACGTCCCGTGAATCACAGCCGGCACTATGAGGTTGCCCGTATACTCGTACGCAGCTCCCAGTACTAAGGCTAGGACGAATGCGATACCGATGTACACCAGTTTGCCTTCCCCTGACAACGAGAAGAGATGGATCGATGCGAACAGAGCGCTTGCAAGGATAATTGCACGCGCCGGATGGAGACTTTCACGGAGGGTACCCTGGACGAGCCCCCGAAACAACAGTTCTTCTCCCGGACCGACCAATAGGAATTGGAGCGGGATGAGAAGAAGGAATACACTCGGATTTTGTCGCCCGACTTCGACGATCTGATTCTGAGCCGAGTTCAGACCGAGGGCCGTGATTACTGAGGACGCCACAAAGAGCACCCCCAGGATCGCTATACTCCCCCCGATAATCACCGCCCCATCACGCTTGTCAGGGAGACGAACTGGAACGAATCCAAATCCGAGATCACGGCCTTTGAGATAGAGGACGGCGATGCCCCCAAACGTCACTCCTTGGAGGAAGAACGTACTCACAACCAGTCTGAGGGCTGGACGTGACGTGAGGTCGACTCCGAACAACCCGACGACCGTCGCGACGGCAAGGATTACGATAGCCCCCGCGACGTATGACCCATACGTGAGACCAATCGCCGAGGCGACAGACCGGAAACGAGATATCGACGACATTAATCAGATGTGAGCATAGGGCTCCACCCTACAAGCTGGCTTCGATAGGTCGGCTCCGGCGCTGTTTATTCCAAGACATCCCATGATAGTGATTTTGTTCATAGC
Organism: Halobacterium sp. NMX12-1; assembly: GCF_040435975.1. Classification (NCBI taxonomy): domain Archaea; kingdom Methanobacteriati; phylum Methanobacteriota; class Halobacteria; order Halobacteriales; family Halobacteriaceae; genus Halobacterium; species Halobacterium sp. NMX12-1. Next base: position 77,282 of record NZ_CP159206.1, read on the forward strand.
TGACGTTCAGGTTCGACGAGGTTCGATCCAGCGAGGACGGTAATCGTCACGAGCACGAACGCGATGAGTGAGAGATTCGGAATCGTGAGTCCGAGCACCGGAGTCTGCCACTGGACGACTGCACAGGGACCAGCAAAGGTGCATGAGGCCGTCGTTGCTTGGAGTACGGAGTGATATCCCGCGATTGAAGCGCCCACTACGGTTAGTGGAACGACCGTTCGCCAGATCGTGTTGTGACTCTCGAGAGCGGCAACGCCAAGAACGACGACGAGCGGATACATGAGGATACGTTGGTACCAGCAGAGGGTACACGGAACGAGACCAAGGCCGAGACTGAACCAGAGACTTCCGAGGGTCGCAACTGCCGCGACACCTGCCCCGCCTGCAAGCCAGAATCGTCCGTCGGACATCCATGACTCAGTTTGATCCAGCTGCATCTTCGATCAACTGTCTTGTTCGCTCTTCGTTTCCGAGTGGATTGACCGTCGTGCCATCGATGAGGAGCGTGGGTGTGGCGTCGACACCGGTATCGCTCGCAGCCCTGTCAGTCGCCCGCAGCGCGTCATCGTACTGGTTTTCTTGGATCGCCGTGCGGATTGACGCTGTCTCGGAGACGCCTGCGGCCTGAGCAAACTCGACCAATCTTTCGGCGGTCGCCCACTGGTCACTCTCGGGTGGCTGATTCCGGAACACGTATTCGTGGAACGTCCAGTACGAGGCTGGGTCGGTGTTCCAGACGGCTAATCCGGCCTGACCGGCTGCGGGTGCATCGGGGCCTAAAAACGGGTCGCCACCGATATATGCGAGATTGCGGAACTCGAGCGCGATCGTTCCTGGTTCCACGTAGTCCGTCACTAGTTGTGAAAGCATCTCCGTACTGAACTGGGCGCAGTACGGACACTTCCAGCTCCCGAAGTATGTGACTGTGACATCGGCATCAGCAGACCCCATCGTCGCATAACGGAAGTCTCCAGGCGAGTCGGGAATCGGGGCAGTGGTAACGGCACCCGCATCACCTCCAGCATTCGCACCGCCCTCCGGTTCAGTACTCGTATTGTTAGAGAGAGCGGTGGCGCCGATCACGAGACCGGCAGTGGCGGCACCACCGCCGGCGAGGAGAAGTTGTCGGCGGGTCAGTCCTCCGACAGCAGCTCCGACACCTCCTTCGGAGAGCCGCTCTGAGAACGTGCGTGAATCGACGGCTGCGTCCGCCCGTTTGTAGTCCACACGTGAGAGGTCGTCGGGATGTGCGGCGAGCCAGTGTCTGTAGAGCTGCTCGTCAGTTTCGTCACCGAGTTGTTCGCCACAATAATGGCAGGCGCTGTGGGCGTTCCATGTGTGGTCACGCGCTGCTCCAGCTGTTTCGAATTGATCTGTACAGATCGGGCAGGTGTGTGCAGTCATTCGTGATCACTACTCCAGGTGGCAGATTTCATAGGCTCCATGCTGTTCTCTCGTAGTGAGCTGAATCGTCGGTGTCTGTGGCATTGTATTATGCGCAGGGTGTCATTAGCGGCGGAGATATGCGACGAGGAAGGTCGTCAGGAGACAGAGGAGTATAAGAATTGCCACGCCGAGGTGGGTCGTCACGATGATCGGTTGGAGATCTTCCGTGACGGTCAATCCTCCGAGGATAACCTGTAACGGAAGGAGGACGAGAGCGGCCGTGGCCGACCATTTGACAATCGGGGTATTCCCGTGTGTCACCCATGCTCCAACGGTCGTGCCGACGATCAGAACCCCGGCCGTCATCGCCAGTCCACGGTGAGCCCACTCAGCGAAGATTTGGAGTGCAGAGTATGGCGAGTTAGTAATGATCTCGGGTTGAAGGAAGGGGACCCACGTCCCGTAGCAGGTCGGCCAATCGGGACAGGAAAGTCCAGCACCGATTGCACTAGTGTAGGCTCCGAGAAGCATCACGATATACGTCACTAGTAGCGTGAACCCGGCGATATGCCTGTACCTGACCGGAGTCTTTGAAATCGTGGTTCGCAAGTAGTGCCAGCGAGCTCGGGATTGAGACATAATATTGGGTAGGGACTCTGATTCGCGGTGTTATGAGTTGGTGACTTAGAGACAAAGTGTTAGGCCGGATTCCCAGTGAGTGGGACACCGCCTGCTATTCATTGAGGACCCGTCTCATGATATTGTTAAGAAGACCCACGGTTCGTAGGGAAAACCCCCTATACGCCGATATTATGATGTCTCAAGAACATACCCAGCAACGGTCGAAAGATAAACGAGACCATGAGGTGAAGTCTGCTAACGACAACACCTGTCCCGAGTGTCAGGGCCGTGTTACCCGGAACAGCGACAGCGGCGAGGCGACCTGCGAAAGCTGTGGGTTGGTTTTTGAAGATGATCCAATCGACCACGGCCCGGAGTGGCGTGCTTTCACGTCGGACGAACGCGATGAAAAAAGTCGGGTGGGTGCACCGACGACGCAGCTGATGCACGACAAGGGCCTGAGTACGACTATCGGCTGGCAGGACAAAGATGCCTACGGACAGGCTGTCTCCGGTCGCAAACGTGCTCAATTACAGCGTCTCCGGACGTGGGACGAGCGGTTCCGAACGAAGGATGCCCACGAGCGGAATCTCAAGCAAGCGCTCGGGGAGATCAGCCGTATGGCGTCCGCTCTGGGACTTCCGGAATCGGTTCGGGAAACTGCAGGCGTCCTGTACCGGCGTGCTGTAGAGCAGAATCTGCTCCCCGGTCGCTCAATAGAGGGTATGTCGACGGCGTCGTTGTACGCGGCTGCCCGACAGCACGACATGCCACGGCCGCTGACTGAGTTCGCTGACGTCAGCCGTGTCGAGAAAATCCGGATCCAGCGAGGGTACCGATATCTGTCCCGGGAACTCGGGCTGGAAATCAAGCCGGAGGATCCCACGCAATATATCCCGCAATTCGCGTCATCGCTTGACGTGAGCGACGAAGCAGAACGGCGCTCTCGAGAACTGCTTGAGGTAGCTACAAATAATGCCGTCCACAGTGGGAAAAGTCCAGCCGGGTTGGCGGCTGCCGCGCTATATGCTGCGACCCACCTCACGAACGAGCAGCTCACACAGGAGACGGTGAGTGAGGTCGCCCACGTGAGTCGAGTCACGATCCGGAATCGATACCAAGAGCTTCTCGAGGTGTACGCGCAGCATGACTGACCGGCCGGCGTTTGCGGGCGAAATACAGCTACGGATATGCCAATGACACGTTAGCTACTTTGACCGAGTTCTCAATACAGACCGAGATCGAAGTATTGGAGGTGCTCGCTGACGAGTCACCTTGCCATGTGATGGAGATTACTAATATCGTCGATGGGCACCCGATCACGATCGACCAAGCGTGTGCTCATCTCCACAGTGAGGGCTGTATTGTTCCGCGCGGGAGGGGTCTCTGCGAGATTACCGGCGTCGGCGAACAACGACTCGAAACTCCCAGGAATCATAACATATGATAACAATCTTACTATGTTCGCCCGCGCTCGTATCTGCAAACTCTCGTTACATCCGCTGACACCGGGATTCAATCGCCATGCTCCGTTGGGTGAGTTGGGCTCTCTTCACCACGGACATCTATCGTTACGTGATCAATACCGAATTCGTCGTGCAGGAGTTCCGTTATTGATCGCTTGAGCTCGTCACGTTCACTAATCGTTTCGGCGTCGCTGGTCACGTGAACTGTCGCCACATCGAGTCGACTCGACAGCGACCAGACGTGGACGTCGGAAACTGCAGTTACGTCGTTGAGGGCATCGATGCGTGCTTCGAGGGCATCGACTGAGATTGGACTGCGCTGGAAGAAAATCGCACCACTCTCCCGGAGTAGTTTGACTGCCGACCAAATGATGATAACAGCGATGAGTGCTGCCGTAATCGGGTCGGCAATGTAGTACCCGCCAAATTCTACGAATAGCATCGAGAGGATGACTGCGACCGATGCGCCCGCATCCCCGAGAAGATGATAGAATGCACCACGCTCGTTCAGCGACATCTCACCGCCCTGAACAACGTAGACTGACACGAGGTTTATGACCAATCCCCCAGTTCCGAGGAGCATAGTCATCCAAGGGTCGATGTCTACTGGAGAGAGATAGCGCTGGTAGGACTCCCAGAGCAAGAATACCACCATCGGGACGAGTAACACGCCGTTCAGGAACGCTGCGAACGGTTCGACGCGGCTCAGGCCGTAACTCCAGTATTCGCCGGGTTCGGATTTAGTTCCGATGTAGGCCGCGATGAGTGCCATCACGTACGCCAGCGAGTCGAACAGCATGTGGAACGCGTCCCCGACGAGCGCGACAGATCCAAACGCCAAACCACCCAAGAGTTCAATAACGAAGCCGGCGAGATTAATAGCTGCTACCGCACCAAGAGTGCGAACACCAGCGTCCTCGCCGTGTTCGTGACTGTGACGCTCGGAATTCATACTCTACCTCGGGCGAGATTCCGGAACGCCTTCAACCCCACCGACAGAAGAAAGTCCGAACTCTTGCTGTGGTAATCGGAATGATAGTTGCGACTGGGCATCAGCAGTTAGTACCGCCAGCAACGAGGCGTTGTCTCAGCCGAGCGTACCGTAAGCAGCTGCGTACGCGATAGCACCAACGGTAACTGCGGCGAGTCCTGTCACGAGCGTTTCACTGCGTCTGTGGCGAGCGAAGGGATGGGCTGGAATCCCAACTCCGACGATGGCGAGCGCGAGAATACTGAAGACAAAGAGTGGAGCCGTGTGAATCGTCGGCGTAGGAATAACGAAGACAGCAGCCGCGTACCCGCTTCCGGCCACGGCACGCGGGCGAAGCAACCTACGGATCGAAATCCGCTGTAACCGCGTATACGCGACTATCGCTAGCCAAATCGTCCCGAGTTCAAGGAGGAACACGGCCAGCAAGTGCACCGTCGGGTCCGGATGCAACGCAATCCGACTGGTCACCAGCACGATGTCGAACGGATAGAGAAAATCGGCAGGACCGCCCGTGAATAGATCTCCGAACGGATGCGATACCAAGCCGATCAGAGCTGCACCAAACAGCCAGCCCGTCGAACTCCTCTTCCGACGTGCCCACTCCCCGATTGCGAGCCCTGTAGCTACGTACACGACTAACACTCCAGCGTTCACGAGGCCGTCGACGACCGCGCCGATAGCGATGATGGACAAGAAGCCCCCGACAGCAGCAATTCGGCTGACGCGCGCTGGAATATTCCATGCTGCGACCGCGGCAGCAAGAATCGCACCAATCACGATCGAATGCGTGGCTCCGCGATGAACCGTATTCGCAGTCCCCCAGAACACATCAGGAGACACCGTCTGTACGGACCGTGCAAGCAATCCAATAGGTGCGTACACGATATCCACGTCAGGGACGAATGCAAACAGTCCGGCGACGATGCCCAACTGTATCGCTCGCTCACGGCTACAGCCCGCCACTGTCGCTAGAAACGCAACGAGGGCGAACGCTCCGAGGCCGTGCCCGACGAACATAGACTTCCTACTTCGCTTACGGCAATAAGCAGCGCGTGACATAGTGACACACGAATCGCTCAACGGCACTTGTCGTCCAACCGATTGTGAATCTGGATCCTCAAGCCCCCGTCTTGGTAGGTTTCTGATTACAAAATGGTCCGGCCCGTAGAGTCCACCCGTTGCCGTCAGATAGACTGCTGCGAACTGCACTGCATTATACATCCCGCCTTCGAAGTAGGCCGGTGAAGTTTAGTCACCGGGATCGTCTCACGCACACGAACTCATGGTACCTGCTCGTACTGCATTTTTCCTCGGCTGGAAAGCCAGCCGGTGAGGAATGTAGTTAGCAGGCAGAGCAGAATGAGCGTCGCGACGCCAAGATGCGTAGTCACGACGAATGGTTGGAGGTTTTCCGTCACCGTTAATCCACCCAGAAGGACCTGTATCGGAAGGAAGATCAGTGCTCCCGTCGCGGACCATGTGACGAGCCGGTTGTTGGGATACGCAAGCCACGCTCCGATCGTCGTCCCCAAGATGATGAAGCCGGCTGTCATCGCCAGTCCACGGTGTGCCCACTCCGCGAAGATTTGGAGTGCGGAATACGAGGAACTGGCAACGATCCCGGGGTGAAGAAAGGGAACCCACGTTCCGTAGCACGTTGGCCAGTCTGGGCACGATAATCCAGCGCCGATCGCGCTCGTATATGCGCCGAGGAGCATCACGGCATAGGTTACGACGAGTGTGACCCCTGATAGATGCGTATATGTGACGGGGGACTCCCGGAAGCCGTATCGAACTCGCGTGACGATTGAGGATACCTGCATAGTATCTTGAAGTGAGCGTGCGTTGTTACCGTGTCATCCTTTTTCATCTAACTCGATAAATCGTAACGGCGGGTTCCTATTTGTTGGGAATCCGCCCTGTACTCAACTAGACAGAGCCGCATTTCTAACAAAGCACGAAGACGCAGTTCTTACTGCAATCGAAGAATCAGAACCGTTTCAAACCGCCCAACAATAGTACGAGATAACTGGTTGAGGGTTATGACAACTATCCAGAATTCAGTCCCACCGAACGACTCGCCAGAGATTTGCCAGTACTGCGGTGACCCCTTCCCCACTGTGGAACGTCTCACCCTTCATCGGGGCCTCGAACATTGGCCTGACATCGATGAGGCAGAACGAACAGCCTTCCACGATGCACGAGCAGACGAACAAGATGCCTTGAGTTCGTTTCGGCTGCGGGCGCTTGCCTGCCTCGTCGCAGTATACTTCGGGTTCCTATTTCTCTATGCTATCTTCGCCATTTAACACCGAGAGCCCCGAGGCTGACGAGTCCACGGCAAAGACAACCGACCCGAAGGAGGGCCGTTCAAGCAGCGTGAGCGGTTCCGCTCTCCGCGTCGGAGTGCAGGCCCTTGCGTGGGCAGCAATATTGATTGTTCTCGTCGAGAGTGTCACCGCCGCTAACGGAATGACGCTCTCCAAACAGCCCCGGGAAACGTTAGCTGTCCCTCGCTGGCTGTATCTGGCAACAGGGGGAGCTACAATCGGTGCCTCGGCACTCCTTGCTAGCTTCGTCACCGACCGCGCATTCATCTACGCGCTGCACTCGTGGTCCGTTCAGCTGCCTGGCGTCCCAGCTATCCGGCGTGGAGCCTCCAGACTCGGCCAGCTACTTGCCCTCGCTACGCTCGGTCTCATGGTCTATGTCGGGTACAGTGGCCCCCAACTCCCAGCTGCGAGTCTCACAGTTCTCGTAACGTTTGTCGGGGTTCGTGGTGGACTGCCGGTCGTCGCGTATCTGATCGGGAATCTCTGGCCTGCGATTAACCCGTGGCGTGCTCTCACGACGTTCCTTCCAGAAGGCTTCATCGAATATCCCGACTCGTTCGCTCGCTGGCCAGCAGTCGTGGGCGTCCTTGCGCTTGTTTGGGTGGAGGTAATCTTCCCGGTCAGTACCGTCCCGCGCGTGCTGGCGAGTGCGATCCTCGGTTATTCACTGTACACGGTTACTGGGGCAATCGTCTTCGGCTCTGATGCGTGGTTCAAGCACGCCGACCCGCTGGCTGTTTTGTTCCGGTGCTACGGGACGGTTGCACCAATTCAAATCGTAGACGGCTCGTTAGAGGTGTCGCTTCCCGGGAACAACCTCGCAGATTCAGCCATCGTAACTGACGAGTCCGACGTCGCCTTTATCATCGCCCTCGTTTGGGAACTCACGTACAGTGGATTCATCACGACGACCGCTGGCGCGCAGACGATTAGCGCCGTTGTGGAGACGCCACTCGGCGCAGTACTTCCGACTGTACCGATGGCTATACTCGTCTATACAGTTCTGTTCCTCGCGGGATACGTCCTGTTCCTCTCAGCCTATTGGTATGCTGGAAAGGCCGCTCGACGACTGACAAACACGTACGTCACCAGCCGTTCGATTGCGTTGCGACTCGCTCCACCACTGTTGGCTATCGCAGCTGGCTATCACCTCGCCCACTACGCCAATCTGGTCGTCTCGTTGAGTCCCGCACTTGCGATTGCAGTCGTTTCCCCACTCACCCCGCCTGCAAATCCATTAGTGCTCGCTCCTCCTGGCTGGTTCACCGGCCTCAGCATCGCGTTCGTACTGATCGGGCACCTGCTCGCCATCTGGGAAGCACATGCGGCCGCGTACGATCTGTTCCCGAGCCGTCTCGTCGCGATTCGTAGCCAGTACCCGTTTATTGTTGTGATGATCGGATATACGGTGATCAGTCTCTGGATTCTCTCCCTCGCTGGCGCGACACCACCGTATCTTGGGTAACCGAATCCCCACCATAGACGGTCGGATTCTCGCCTCGTAGAAGAGTCGAGACAGTGCAATAGAGACCCCAAAGCTTCGACCTTCACGGGACTCCTGAGAGAACACACTCCAAACGAACGCGACAGCACCAAAGCAATCTTACTGTGAAGAACCAAACGGATAATTATCATGCGCTCTTCTAACGCTACTGAGGCGTTGTCGTCTCGAATGTCGCGGCGACAGGTCCTCGCAACGGGGAGCATCGTTGCTCTGAGTGGCTGTCTTGGTGGTGGTTCGAATAGCTCGACTGACGGGAACGTGAACGAAGACGTTGCGAATGCGCCTCTCTCGAACTCGCCAGATTCGTTGACGTACGCGACGATGGGGTCGAGTGACGGACCGACGATAACCTACTATGGAAACTGGAAATGCCCCTACTGTGCCGAGTTCAGTACCGGCACTCTCGGCGACTTCGTCACCGACTACGTCGAGAACGGGAACGTCAATATCCAGTTTCGAGCGCTCGCATACATCAACGGCGAACCGTTCCTCGGGGCCGATTCTCCTCGAGCTGCGCGTGCCGGGCTGGCAGTTTGGAACGTGAACCCCAAGACGTACTGGCGCTACCATGAGTACGTCTTCGCAAATCAGCCTCCTGAAGGTGAAACGTGGGCGACGGCTGAAAAGCTCCTCTCGTTCGCTGAATCCGCGGGCGTGAGTGATCTCGATCGCGTCCGAGAGCAACTCGACGAGGGAATGTACGAATCCGAAGTTCAGAACACCACTGACGCGGCTGCATCAGCGGGAGTCTCCGGAACACCCACGCTCGTCATCGACGGCGAAACGGTCAACCCGTTAAGCGACGAGTCACGGGCTCGAACACTGATTGAAGGCCTCACGGATGCCTCTTGACCGGGACCGAGTTGTACTCGGTGTGGCGACACTGGTTGCCACGATCGCTACGTTGGGGAGCCTCTGGTTCAGTCTCGGGTTGGGGTTAGTCCCCTGTGACCTCTGCTGGTATCAACGCATCCTGATGTACCCACAAGTAGTTATTCTGGGGGTGGCGACGCTCGAATCACGACTCAACGTCTGGCGGACTGTTTTGCCGTTGTCAGCAGCCGGAATCATCATCGCTGCGTATCAATCTTACTTACAGGCGACAACCACAACATGTGGCTTTGAAGGAGCCTGTGCCGTGGTTCAGTGGCGCTCGCCAATACTCAGAGTGACCATTCCGAACCTCTCGCTGATTGCGTTCGTACTGGTGACGGCGCTACTCCTGTCCTCACTCTTAGTGGACAGGAATGCTGGGATGCAAGTAGACGAGTGAGTGAGTGCTCGGCGGAATCAAACAGTGAACTCAACAGTGGGCATCTGCATGAATGCGGTTTCGTAACCGTCGTGGCGCGACACCTGGGGTGGTGTCTCAACGCGAACCACAATGGTATCATCCCGCCTGATGGTCTTTGCGGTCGTTCCGTAGTAGTAGCCGAGGTCGGGGTCGATTGTACCGTCAAGTCCCGTTTCCAATACAGTGTCCCCGTTACGCTTGACGACCATCGAGAGCGACATTCCAGGGAGTAGAACGCGATTATAGGGCGTACGCGGAGAGACAACGAGATACGGTCCGTCCGTCCCCGGGAATCGTCGTGCTGTGGAGACGAGACTCGCGCAGAACACGGCACCGTCAGCGGACTGCTCGCCGAGCAATCTTCCGGGGAGTTGTTCCTTGGGCGGGGCGACTGGAGCTGGCACGCCGTCCATCTGCATCAGGTCTACCGTCCCCCGCGTGCCTGCCTTCTCATCGAGACGGCGAATCGGAAGGTCGTACGTTTCAGACGGCTCGAAGGTAAATTGGAACTGTGCGGTCCGCGTCTCTGTAAACCGACGTTTGAACGGGCGGGTTCGTGCTGCCTGAACGGGCGTAATCCGAACCGTTGCCTCATACTCGCCGCTCCCCGACAGTGCCACGTTGTCCCCGTAGTGGAACCCCATATTTGGGGAGAGCATCGACCACAGATTCGTCGTTGAGACATTCCCCTCCTCATTCTGGATATCCACTGACACCGCTGTCGGGAGCACCGTTTCGGATTCGGCATCCCAGACGCTCGCCATCAAATGCAGCGAGTCATTCGACGAGACAACGACTTTTGTTTTGTTCGTCCCGGTCACCGTCCAGAATCGGTGGGGGAACGAGTGCATCAACGCGACGCCGATACCCTCGACGGTCGTAGTTTCGTAGACGTCCATCCCCTCAACAATCGCCGGATAGTAGACACCGTCTGGTCGGTTTTCGACGAGCGGTGGATCTCGCCACGCGGACTGTGTCTCGAATCCGAGTCGCTGAAGACACCCGGAGACGCCAGCCACGCCGACCAGCCCACTCGTGGTTTTCAGAAACCGCCGCCGGTCCATGTTTTGGAATGCTCTTGGAGGTTGAGTAGGTGTTGCGATTTTCGTTAGGCCGTCGTAATCATCCCTTGATATAAAGAAGACAGCGAGAGTTCCACGGGTCACCTGACCCGCGGTTGTTTAGTTCACGTGCGAATAGAGCTCCCAGAAGTGCTGAATCCCGGGGAAGCAGCAACATCAGCGGGGTCCGTTGGGTAACGTGCCAGCCGAATCAAACCAGAGTGACCTCGGCGGCTAGAATGTGTAATCCCACTCGTCTTCGTCGTCGAATTGCCCCGGCGGATGCTGGGTGTCTTTAAGCTTCGCCAATACAGCTGGACGGACCGGACTTGCTCGGGGGGCTTCATCCACGACGCCTCCGAACCGAATCCCCGGCATCGTCTGCTGTAATTGCCGTATCAAGCTGAGTGCCGGTGCTCGTGCCAACGTCGGTGTCCCAGCACCCCCGTCTGCGACCATCCCGACCGGTCCTGTCGCACGGAACGACCGTGAAAGTGAGCCGTCGCCGTCGGTATCGATACCGGGTGCGCCCCGCCAGTAGTTCCCCTTCCAGACGTGTAACACGTTGAACCGTGCTGTCGCGGCGTACCGCCGGTTATACGCGATGTCGTTGTCGTTGACGCGGTTCGTCGGGAACAACGACATCGCTCGAATGCCGACCCGGTTGAATGCCGCGACGTTTTCCTCATACACTGAATATTGGCCTTGCACGACGACGCCGTGCTGGTTATGCGTCACAACATTCTCCGCGACGTAGCTCGACCGCCCGAACACAAGAACGCCGTTCTTGCTGTTCGTGACGGTATTCCCTGTCACAACGTTTCGGTTCGATCGGTCGTGGATGTAGACACCAACGTACGTATCCTCGATATCATTGTCAGCGGCGAACGCGCCCTGAGCGAACACGCTGAACACGCCGATCATCATCCCCTCCATCGAGGAGTCTCGGACAGTGAACGACTGCGTGTCGTGGGCAAACACGCCGACTTTCCCACCGTAAAACGTCGAGTTCTGGACGAGTGCGGGCGCGCCGAGAATCGAGACCCCGAGGAACCCATCCTCCCAGTCTCGCGTTCCCCGAACCGTGAGGCTTGAAACGGTGAGATTCGGGCTATTTCGCGCGATAACTCCATTTGAGCGCGTCCGTATGCGAACGTCAGAGACCAGCGATCGGGAGGACTCATCGAAGACGATACCCGCGTCACCGTAGCCATGCGCCGTCCAGTAGCGTTCCCGGAACGACTCATTCTGGACCGGAACACCCGTAATGTTCGCTCGGTCGCGGGTCCGCACTGTACCGATGCCGGACATCGAAAGATCCGTAATCGCAACGCGTGATGCGTTCACATAGACGACACTGCGGTTTTCGTTCCCAATGATGCGCGTTTGGTTGACCCCATCGCCACGAATCGTCAGGGGTTTGTCCACCGTGACATCGGAGACAGAGTAATTCCCGCTTGCCAGCTGGATGGTCGTATTGGGTGCGGCACGCCGAATCGCTGCAGTTAGCGACTCGTTTGGCTCCACCGTGCTCGAAACCGGTCGTTCAAGTAGTGCCCGCGCACGGGCAGCCGTTCTGTTCGCACGCTCGCTTCGTGCTTCACTCGTGCGCACCCATTCCGCTGAACCACGGCCCGCACCGCCGACATCCAACTGTCGGACGGCGTCCCACTGCTCGATCCGACCACCGTACTGTTGAACGAACGCCGTCGCATCACTCCGCTTCGAGAACGGCACCAAAGCCCGTTCTCGCGTCGGAATACGGGCAGTACTGTTGACGACGAAGTACGCCGCACTGGCTGGCACCCACTCAGTATCTGCGTCCATCGGTGTTCTGAGCAATCCCTCTTCCCCGACATAGACGCCAGTACCGGAGAAATCCGAGACGTACACAGCCATCGGCCGCCCGAATTCGCGCTCCGTGCTCTCCTGCAGCCCTGCGACCATCGACGTGATGCCGTAGTATCCAACGGTGAATTTGAATTGGGAGAACGAGACTTGCCCGGTCGGCAGCGCGATCGTCGATTCGTAGGCACTGACGACGACACTTTCTGGAACACCCGTTGACTTCGTATCTGACATCGGGACCGCAGCCGCCTGCTGGCCACCCCCGCTCACGGCGAATGGCCCGACGACCGCCGCGAACACGAGGAGGCCAGCAGCAGCCACGTGCCAGAATTCCATAGACGGCAATACGGGAGGAGCCACAAAGAATGCTGGGGCAGTACACTTTTTCGAGTGGCACGGAAACCATAATACGTAATGGGTAGTCGTGAGGCTCCTAACCGCGGTGACAACGATGCTGCGACGGCCGCGTCAGCCGTCGTCGAAGCGTCGGAACTCTCGAAATCATTCGGTGACGTCGAGGTTCTCTCGGAACTCTCCTTCTCAATTCCAGATGATGCAGTTACGGCGATTATTGGGCCGAATGGCTCCGGAAAGACCACGCTCGCAGAACTCGTTACGGGCGTAGAGAGCCCGACAGCTGGCGAACTCGCGCTCCATGCTGAGGGTGAGCGGCCTGTCGGGTATCTTCCCCAAGACCCGCGGTTCCAGCCCTCGGCCACGGTCCGAGAGACGGTTGCGTTCTACGCAGCACTGCTCGCCGGAGAGACCGACGTCGATGCCGCACTCGCTCGGGTCGGCCTCGAAGCCGCGACCGACCGCCGAACGGATGCGCTCTCCGGTGGTATGCGCCGCCTTCTGGGAATTGCGGTGAGCCTCCTGGGGGCACCAGACCTAGTCGTTCTCGACGAACCGACAAGTGGCCTCGACCCGGAGATGACTCGCCACGTGTATGACGTGATCGGGGGGTTGACCGAGCGCGACCAAGCCGTCGTGTTGACGACCCACGACCTTTCGCGCGCAGCAGACGCCGATTACATCCTCGTGGTGTCCGATGGCAGCATTGTCTCGGCCGGGTCCCCAGAAGAAGTGCTTGCGGACACGGAGACAACCACCTTAGAGGACGCATTCGAGGCCGCCGTTCGTGGCCGCACGGTCACCGCCGAGGGAGGGGATGGTCGTGAGTGACGCTACCCAGCAGTTTACTGCGATCTTCGAACGGGAGTTGCGAGCACTTGCACGGTCGCGGTCAGTCTGGCTGCTTGCCGTCGGGTTCTTCGCACTCATCGTGGCGATTGCAGTACTCGGCGGGCAAGCCGGCTACGTGCCGCTCGTACTCGCGTTACTCACGCCGGTCGAGGTCTTGATCCCAGTGTTGGTAGTGGCGCTCGGATATCGAGCGATTCTCGGCGACCGATTGCGGGGTGAACTGAAAGTCCTCGATACGTTCCCGATAACGCCCATTCGGTACGGGCTTGGCGTCTATTGTGGCCGACTCGCAGTCGCACTCGGGATTATCGTCGTGACGCTGCTCGTAGCAGGGTTCGTTGTACCACTCTCGGGGGGGACGCCGAACGTGCTCGCACAATCAGGCGGATTAGACTCGCCAGTGTACTACGCGCGGTTCGTCGCGTTGACAACTGTATTCACGGGCGTTGTTCTCGCCATCACGCTATTGATTTCGTCGGTAGCTCGGTCTGCGCGTCGCGGGCTTGTGTCGGCGGTCGGCTTGTTGCTCGTCGTCGTCATCGGCTTTGACCTCGTGGTGATTGCTGGGGTCGGGCAAGGCTGGATCGTTGAACGAGGGCTGAGCGAAGCGCTCGCAGCTAGTCCGCTCAGTGCGTACCGTGGGCTCGTGATGACGTATGCTGTCGAACCAGCCGTGACGATGACGGTTCAGGCGGCCTCGCCGATTGCAAGCGTGTTCTCGCTGGCTGTGTGGACGTCCCTATCTCTCCTCACTGCCTCAGCGCTGACCGGAATTGAGTGATTACCGAACGGCTCAGCGCTGACGAGGGCGCGTCAATCCAGCGGTAGTATGCAGTGACTGTAGAGAAGGTTAGGTGAACGTGAGATACGCGATTGCGAACTGGACGGCGTTGTACGTGCCGTGAACGACGACCGGCGCGAAGAGGTCGTCTGTCTGCTCGTACGTAGCTCCGAGTACGAGTGCGACTCCGAAGACTCGGGCGAGCGTGACGAGGATAGCGCCCGGTGTGGCACCCGTACCGCCGTACGCGAGGATGTGGCTGGCAGCAAACACGAACGACGCAGTAATGATGGCACTCCGACGCGAATACGCACCGTATAGGTACTTCTGGAGTGCATTTCGCGCGAGTAGTTCCTCACCCGGGGCGACAACGACGAACGACAGGATGATTAGCGGAAGCAGGATCTCGGGAGTTGTTTTGGCCGCCTCGATGAGAGAGTGCGACGTTTGCGGCAGTAAGAATACAGCGACCGCGGCAGCCATCAGTACGTGGAGCGTGAAAATCGCGAGTATTCCCGCTGCTGCCACGATAAGGTCGCGGCGGGTTACCGTACTCACGTCGATACTACTGTTGATGTATTTAATGAACACGACGCCAACTATCGCATAGGCGATACTGGCGACAGCAGTGGACACTGAAACGCGGACCATCGGTGTCGAGGGGACAATAGAGATAACTATACTATTGAGGAGGCCTCCCACGACGAGTGCGAGCGCGGAGACGGCGAGTGCGAGGAGAGTTCGACGCTCCCGTATTTTGACTGCCGACTGGTTCAATTCAGTAATGGCAGCACCACCCACTCCCAGCGCACTGAAGCCAGCCAGCAGCGAGACAATCGGTCCGAGTACTGTTGCTGTTTGAAGCTCGATGACCGCAGCCGCTGCTCCGAGCGTCAGTCCAGCGGTGGCTGCCGTTGCGACAGTGTCGACCCACGGCGGAGCAAGTCCGTGACGTCGGACAGTGAAAGCTAGAACGGCGACCACTCCGAACACACGAGTAGCTTGTACCGTGAAGTCTGTTGTTGCAGGCCACGAGAGGAACGTCCCGACTAGTCCGATCCCAGCAAGTACAACCCCAACTGAGTGCGCGTACTGTCGTTTCACAAGACGAGGACTACCTCGTTTTCCGGTAGCACTTCCGCTCAGTATTCATTTCACTCATTCTTCGTCAGGCGAGTCGGAGGACGAATCCGGTGAGGAATAGTGCGAAGACGATCCCTCCGAGAACCACCATCATGAGGAATTTATCGTTCACAGCCCCTGGTTAGGGCTCCATGTATCTCTTCCTTCCGAAATGGTGAAAACCGAGCCGTTTTTGCTGTTGTACGAGGGGAATCGCTAAAGCGGCTGGCAAAAATGTGCGCAGGGAAACCGCCTATCAACACGGCGAGGATTAGGGCTCATTCCTGAGCCGTTCAGAGAAGAACCTAGACGCTACGAACTAGTACGGTATTCGCCGTGTTTCATTCCGAGGAAGAACGCCAAGACCGAGAAGGCAATCATCGAAGGAAGAACCATCATGAAGACTGTCGAGGTAGTCATCACTGACGTAAGGGCGACCGCAGCGATAGCGACGATCGCGACGAGCGGGACTGCCGAGCGCGGGAGGTCAAACTCCATACCCACGTTGTGACTGGACGAACTAAGTCGTTAACATAGATTGGTAACTACTGATATCGGCTAGTAATTCTGTCGTTGTCTGGCGGTAGCGTCGTCGTATCGGCTGGCATGCGAAATGGCAAGCAGTCCGAGTCCGAGAAGTCCACCTACTGCCACTAAGCCGAAAATCGCCAAGTTTGGCGGGTTCAGTTCGAAGACGATTGGGCCGATTTTACCGTACTGTGCTGCTGGCCCACCGTCGGTAAGGGGTCCCGACGGCCCACCATTCCCGTAGATGATGATCCCCAGCACGTACCCGAAGATACCCGCGACGGCAACCGCGCTGAGATACATCCACATCACGACTCCGCGCCCGTTGGCCTCCTGACTGTCCACCATTCGTCTAGACCTATCGTCGGGTTCCAGATGCAACAATAGCCCGGTTTCGTTTAACGCTCGACAAAACCCGGCAAGCGTCTCCCGGGATATTCATCTCGTTACTGAAAGCAGGGTATTAGCCTGTCTCAGACGTAGATAGTGTAAGGATGAAATGGATGTGCTTGAGGAACCAGATTGGAGCGAGAAACGCAAGTAATACACCAAATAGAAAACTGCCAGTTACTGCCCAAGCAACCTGTGCGATAGCGATACTGGGGATTAACACACCATTATACGCAAGGGCGCTGACAGCAACTCGCGTTCGTTTTCGGGGCCAGATGGTTACGTTAAACTGTCTGCTGTCATTTCGACTATTCTTAATTGCCGCAATAAGTCCTGCAGTTCCGACGAATGCCCAGCCAAGCAGTCTAGTAGGACTTATCTCAAGTAACCAGGTAACAACGAGAACCCCTGTAGTTGGAACGGTGAGGAAAAGAACGTCTGCCGTTGGTTGCTGTTGTAATACTCTCGTCAGATGCATTAATTTATGCTTTCAAGATGGCTATTCTGAATATCCGCAACCTCGGGACTGAGCCGCCGTAGTTATGATTGAGAGTCAGCCGATTCCGTGGCTAAATCCCGGGTTACCATTGCTATAAGTGTGAATAGTAGTACTATCAACATGACGATACTAGCCAGGACGAACATGCTAGCTAACCCACCCTGGGTGTATCCGGGGGTCCTAACGTATATAAATGTAATTGCAACCAACAGAATCAGCATCGTGACGACAATACCGTCTCCTAGTCTCTTTCTCATATTCGGACAAGGACGGTCAATCAGTATAATAGGCTCGGAAACGGGTGGCGAGAACACTGAAGTGTAGTGATAATCATACGATTGTCGGGCGAAGTTTTGCCGCCAGCGTTGTCGTGAGCAGACAAAGAAGAATGAGGATGGCGACGCCAAGATGGGTTGTGACGATTATTGGTTGGAGTTCTCGCGTAACGGTCAGCCCGCCTAGTAGCACCTGAATTGGAAGCAGAATGAGAGCGGTCATCGCTGACCACTTGATGAGCGATTCTTGTGGACGAAACAGCCATCCTGTAACTGCTGTTGCCAGAATTAGCAGCCCCGCCAAGAAAGCGAGTCCGCGGTGTGCCCACTCGGCGAAGATTTGGAGCGCGGAATACGGCGAATTGGCGATAAGCCCGGGCTGGAGAAACGGAATCCAAGTTCCGTAACAGGTCGGCCAGTCAGGACAAGACAGCCCAGCGCCAATCGCGCTCGTATATGCGCCGAGAAGCATCACAATATAGGTTACCACCAGTGTTCCTCCAGCAAGGTGTACGTATCGTAGTCGAGAACGCCGTATACGACGCGGAATTGTAGTTTGTCTCATCTTTCTTTGAGCGATTTTCGATAAACGAGGGTTAGAAGGGGCTACTGAAACGTCTGAACCGGTGTCCCAAATTCTGGGATACCGCCCCACACTCATTAGCTAAGACTGCTTGTTCCTGAATCAGAGCAACACTACTGTTGAAACCGAGTAATGCCGAGGAATGATGGAGAACCGGAAGATTCCCACACGAATGAGATGACAAAACCGCCGCAAAATCAGGGAACAGAAAAACGATCAGTCTGCCCGGAGTGTGGTGGGCAGATTCGTTACGACGATTCGCAGAGAGAGGCGGCGTGTCAAAGATGTGGCCTAGTCACCGACGAACAGACGATCGACCATGGTCCAGAGTGGCGGTCGTTTACTGACGAACAACGACAGAATAAGAGTCGGGTCGGGGCACCGACGACGCCGTTGATGCATGATAAGGGCCTCAGCACGACTATCAGTTGGCAAGACAAAGACGCACGCGGACAATATCTGTCCAGTCGCAAACGAGAGCGACTGCAACGTCTACGCCGGTGGGACGAACGATTCCGCACGAAGGATGCCTCTGAGCGGAATCTCAAACAGGCATTCGACGAAATTGATCGAATGGCATCGGCTCTCGGCTTGCCTGAGGCAGTTCGTGAGACGGCGGGTATTCTCTACCGGCGTGCCGTCGAGGAAGGGCTACTTCCGGGCCGTTCTATCGAAGGTATGGCAACCGCTGCACTGTACGCGAGCGCGCGACAGCACCAAACTCCGCGATCCCCTTTCGTCGTTGAAACGGTAAGTCGAGTTGAAAAGAAACGATTTCAGCGAGCATACCGCTACCTCTCCCGGGAGCTTAGCCTTGAAATCGAACCGGAATCCCCGGATCAACATCTGCCGCGACTCGCGTCGTCACTTGACGTGACCGACGAGGCACTCCGACGTGCGCGAGAACTGCTCAACGTTGCCCAACGCAACGCCGTCCACAGTGGGAAAAGCCCAGTAGGCATGGCGGCATCCGCGCTGTACGCAGCAACGTATCTTACAAACGAGAAACTCACCCAAGAGACTGTGAGTTCAGCGGCAAGCGTGAGCAAGGTCACGATTCGAACTCGCTACCAAGAACTTCTCGATGTCTACGCCGAGCACGAGTAATGAACAAGCATACGAGCCAAATAGAGACGGAAATCGTGGAGTTACTTGCTGGTGAATCAGGGACTCACGCGGTTGAAATTGCGGCTACGATAAATCGACACCCAGTGCACGTCGAGCAGGTATGCATCCAGCTTTGCGAACAGGGAGTTCTCAACTCGAACCGACGCGGATTCTACGAACTCACCGATGGTAGCTCCCAACAGTTCGAATGCCGGTAACTCGGATGCCGGTGGGCGATGCGCTACCAGTATGCGTATCAACCAGACTGCCACGAAAAGGCGAAATTATCGACTCACGGCGAACAGTTGTGTCACGTGGAACGGCGGCCGGGAATCACACAACGTATCCCACGAAAAACCGAGGGATTCAGCATGGTGGATGATACAGCGATGTCGGACGATCAGCCATCCCCTGAACTCGTCCTCGACGCGCTGGATGATCCTGACTGTCAATCAATACTCCGCGAAACCGCCGATCCAATGACTGCTACCGAACTCGCTGAAGCGTGTGACATCCCCCGTTCGACGTTGTACCGGAAGCTTGAACAGCTCAGTGACGCCGCACTCCTGCGGGAACACGACAAAATAAACCCTGACGGCGGGCGAACGTCGTACTATCAGCGAAATTTCGAGAACGTGAACATCACGATTGACGAGGACGACACATTCTCCGTGACAATCGAACATGGACGGCAAGGAACTGACGAACGACTTCGAGATATCTGGTCGAAGATGGGTGACGAGCTATGAATGAGATCATGGCTGCGGTTGTCGCCGTGAAAGCGCTCATTCTGGGCCTTGGAGGTGCAATTACGTATATTGCGCACAGAGCGTACCGGCGGACGGGTGACCCCTCACTCGGACTGCTTCGGGTTGGATTCGGGATTGTGACGTTCGGTGCGCTGTTCACTGGTATCGCTAACGTGGTCTATTCGGTATCGCTCGCGGTCGGTGTCCTCGTCAACAGCACCTTCGTGGCCGCCGGTCTTGCTGTGATTCTGTATTCGCTGTACGTCCAGGACTGACGACACTTGCATACAATCATGCTCCAGGAACCTTTCCAAACCGAACGAATTACCGCCGTTACACAAAAACTGAACGAGGGGATTTCAACTCCCGCACAAAGTGGGGACAATCGAGGAACGGCTCGCTTCGGCTCGCTTCTCGCATTGGTCGTGCTAATAGTTCTGGCACAGATTCCGGTTGCATCAGCTCATGGCGGCGAAGGCCCGCTCGTTATCTCACAACAGGCGAGTATCGCGGTAACTCTCAGCGGAATTGGTCTTGTCGCTGGCTGTGCATTATTGAAGCGTCACGAACACGTCTCGCCCACAACAGCGCTATACGGAATTGGAGTCGGACTGTTCGTCACGGTCCTCGGGATCACCATTTTTGACGGGGTCACACCAGATCCGATCTATACAGCCAGTTCGATGCCGTTCCCCCGCTCGTGGTATGAAGTGCTCGGGCTCGGTGTCGGCGTCAGTGTTGTGATGGCGAGTTTCGGTATTGGGTTACGCCGCTGGCCGACTCGACCCCGGTACACGTTCCTTGGCATTCTCATGGGTTTATGGGTCTTGTATCCATACGTAATCCGTGGATCCGCGAGCTATACCCACCCGCTGGGATATCTCATCGTACTGGGTACACCGGTTCTCGTCACATATGTTATCTGGACGGATCGAGGGGATGTCGTCCGTGCTGCTCTCCAGGATCGTGTTGCACGTCACTTCGGAGCTATTGTTACACTTCTCTCTGGGATATTTTTCCTTTCGTCGAGTGGGTATCTCTCATTCTTCTGGGAGGAAGGATTGCCGCGTGAGCGCGTCATCACGGTCTTACCAGTCAATTATCAGCTTGTCCAGTGGGACACACTCGAAATCGTGCTCCCGCAGATTCCCCTGACGATGGCTCTCTCAATCGGGGTAGTTACGATTGTCGGGTTGTTGAGCGTCCTAATTGGAGTGAACGCCCTCCTGATTGCTTGGCAGTGGCGACTTGAGAAAGCCGCGGGGGTGGCCCAGGGAACAGCCGGTACAGGGTCTGTTATTGGTGCTTGCACGTGTGGCTGCTGTGGTCCGCTCGTCGCCAAAATCGCCTTGCTTGCAGCTGGTCCCTCTGTCGCAGCACCGCTATACTGGGTGTTCGTCGATTCATCGTCCCCACTTAGCGCGTTGTTTATCGTGGCTACGGTGGTCATCTTCACTGCCACGCTCATCCACTCAACTGAAAATATGAACCCGGTAGTGTCCTAAACACGGCTTCCACCAGAACGCACTTACACCGAAAACCTTCCTCAACCCGACTGGTTCTTGTCCTGCCCCAGCATCCCCTGAAATATGATGTAGGCGGTTAGCGTTCGGAGGTCAAGCATCGATGTGTTATGCCCCCTGCATGTCCATCGGTCGGAGCCAGTGGTACCACACGAATAGTATCATCCCACCGTAGCCCGCCGCCCAGACGATCTGGCCGAGCGTATCCGCGCCAATCTCGGAGAGGAAGTAACTAGCCACGCCTGGGATAGCGACACCTGCGAAGACAATTGCGCCGAATACGACTCGGTCGTCAAGATCCATCAAGCGCCACCTCGTCTCCGAATCAGACGAGGGCCGATACTCGCCATGCCGATACTGATGCCGCCTGCAATCAATAATGATACCCCACGGAATGCCACGTTGTAGCGGACTAACAGTAGGCCGGCAATTGCTGCGAGTGCGCCGAGCGTAGCCACCGTATGAAATGGACGCGTAATATGCCGTGACTCCGTTAGAATCCCGGCGATAGATCCAATAAACAGCAGCAAGCCGCCGACGGTTACTGGGCGCAATCCGAACACAACACCCAATTCCGAGGTGACGAGACCGAGTGCGACGAGGGGAGGCCACGGACTTGCGCGCTGATAGACGTCACTTAGTCCTGCTTCACTCATGCTGACACCTCATCAGAATCCGACTCAGTAGGTGTGATACGGGAGAGCCGCATCGCATTCCCGGTAACGCCAAGTGTCATGCCAGCATCCCCGATCAAAACAGCAGCCCAAATCGGGACCAACCCGAACGGCACTCCGAGTGCGAGTAGTCCTTTTGCGCCCAGACTCGTCCAGATGTTCTGCCGGATGACACTGTTCGCGTCGTGTGAAAGTTCGTAGAGGTACGGCAGCTTCGACAGGTCGTCGCTCATGAGCGCGATGTCTGCGGTTTCGAGGGCAGTATCCGTGCCAGCTGCACCCATCGCGGTGCCCACGGTCGCCGTCGCGAGCGCGGGTGCGTCGTTAACCCCGTCGCCGATCATCGCGACCCCGTCATACTGTTCGTCGAGTTCTTTGATTGCCTCGACCTTTTCATCTGGCAGGAGTTCCGCGCGGAATTCGTCGACGCCGACCTCGTCGGCAATCGCCCGAGCGGTCCGTTTGTTGTCACCTGTGAGCATGATGATGTGCTCGATGCCGAGATCGTGAAGCTGTTGGATTGCCAGCTTCGCTCCGCGCCGAATCTCATCAGCAACGGCGATCACACCTTCAATCTCGTCCTCGGTTCCCACGAGGATAACGGTCTTCCCCTGTGACTGGAGTTCGGGGACAGTCTCTTCAAGAAGGTCGAGGCAGTTATTCTGCTCACACATCTGCTGGCTCTTCGTCGTAACGACACCGCCGTCGGTCGTCGCGTGGACGTGTTCGAGATCGAAGCCCAACTCCTCGAAGAATCCAGGTTTGCCTGCATAGTGTTGCTTGCCGTCGAGAGAGGCCTGGACGCCCTTCCCGGTGATACTATCGAAGTCATCGACTGATGGCGCTCCGATATCACTATCCTCAGCGAACTCGACGATTGCATCGCCGATGGGGTGTTCGGACCTTGATTCCAGACCACGGGCACACCGGAGGACATCGTCTTCAGTGTTATCGTTCAACGGAACGATATCGGTGACGGTGAGTTCGCCCTTGGTAATCGTGCCAGTCTTATCCATCGCAATCGCCTCGACCGCACCCATTGCTTCGAGATGGTTGCCTCCCTTGATGAGTACGCCGTTCTTCGCGGCACTGGTGATTCCCGACACAACGGACACGGGCGTGGAAATGACGAACGCACAGGGACACGCCAGCACGAGCAGCGTGAGCCCATAAACGATGAACGTCGGCCACGATGCCCCGAACAGAAGCGGCGGAACGACCGCAACCAAGACCGCGAAGCCGACGACAACCGGCGTGTAGTACGAGGAGAACCGCTCGACAAACTGCTCACGCTCGGTCTTGTTGGACTGGGCGTCTTCGACCATCTGGATGATACGCGAGAGCGTGTTATCACCCGCTTCAGAGGTGACCTCAACCTCAAGATACCCCTGTTCGTTGATCGTCCCAGCGTACACCTCATCACCTGGTGTCTTGTCCACTGGCACGCTCTCGCCTGTGATCGGGGCCTGATTGACAGCACTCTCCCCGTCGAAAACCTCGCCGTCCATCGGGATTTTTTCGCCCGGACGCACGACGACGATGTCGCCAACAGCCACGTCATCGACTGGAACCGTCACCTTCTCACCGTCTCGTTTGACCGTCGCCTCATCAGGCGAGAGGTCCATCAGCTCTTGGAGTGAGTTCCGGGCGCGGTCCATCGAGTAGCGCTCGAGCAGCTCCGCGATGCTGAACAGGAACGTAAGCGTGGCGGCCTCGAAGTAGAGCGCTTCCCCGAAGACGAGGCTGGCGATGATAGCACCGCTGATGGCGATGCTCATCAATAGGTCGATGTCGAGATTACGGTTCAGCGCGGAGTAGTAGCCGTTGCGGAAGATGACCTGGCCAGCGGCCCCAACAGCGACGAGGAAGAGGATATCGGCGAGAAGTAAATCGCGACCGACAAGTTCAGCCACGAGAACGTTCTGGCCGGTGAGGAAGAACTCAAAGAGCAGGCCGAGTGTGACGAATCCTCCGCTAATCCAGGTCTTGATCGCCCTTGAACTGGTCCAGACGCTCCCCCGGTCGTCAGTAGCACTCTCCACAGTGTCTGCGTCGGTCGCAGTTGAGTCAGTCACCTCGTAGCCAGCATTCTCGATCGCAGCAGTGATCTTCGATGGTGAAATGGAGTCACCATTATAGGTTGTAACTACCTTACCGGTCGTCGGCTGTGTCTCGTAACTTGAGAGTCCCTGGATGTCGTCAAGCGCATTCTCAATTTTCCCCGCGCAGGAGGGACAGTCCATCTCCGGAACAGTGAACGTCGCAGTCGTTTCACTCCGGTTCTCGATGGTATAACCGGCCTTTTCAACGCGTTCGGCAATCGCGTCCGGCGACGTTTGATCTTCCTCGTAGGCAACCGAGAGCGTTCCTGTCGTTACCTTTGGATCGACACCGGTGATCCCGTCAAGCTTCTCGACGCTATTCTCGACTTTCCCCGCGCAGGAGGGACAGTCCATCTCCGGGACGGAAAACTGGACAGCGCTGGCCTCTTGGAACGAGTCGTGGTCGTGGTCGTGGTCGTGGTCGTGGTCGTGGTCGTGGTCGTGGTCGTGGCCACCTTCTTCTGGTGGTGTCATTATATAAGGAGAAGGACCCCAGTCTTATTAAATCAGCTGCTATAGAACACCCATTTGTTAATAACTATTATTAAATAATGGCGAGTGAGATAATATATAGTGTTTAATAATTGGTCACGGCACGCACTCCGAAGCTTAATTCTACAATTACAGCCGGCAATTCGAAGATAAACTACGAAGCAAACCCGTTCATCGGTGTCAACACGATCATTCCACTTGACAGAACCCATTCAGGTATGAACCTCGGAGAAACGGTTGACTTCCTCACCGAGGAATTCGACCTAGAGCGAAGTAAACACGTTCGTGAGGTCCGTCAGTCGGTTGCGGAGCTTCGCGACTGCCAAATCAGTCCGGCCCCCGCCGGGGTTGATCGTATCCTATTCATGGACCAGCGAGGCGTCGCTGAGGCGGTCCAGTTTCCGGTACACCATCGATTTGGGGATGTCACACGCGTCGATGAGTTCGGGTGCAGTCATAGGTTCAGCTGTTTCGCGAAGAATCGCTCGACAGCCGGCGTCGTCCAGCGAATCAAGAATATCTCGCAACGATGGCGAGTCCTCAGATGACGCTGAATCGCGCACCATTATCTGAACTTGGGACGTATCTGGGATATGCTATCCGGTTGATGTACCTAGCGGCGAGACGAGCAAGCCTGCGACTCTTCTCACCGCTCGATTTCTACCTCGGACTCATCCTCGAGCAAGCGACGTCCGGCGTCGGTCAGATCATATCATCCCCGACCGACTGGACGGAACAGCCCATGCCCGTGGAGTCGCACACACGTTTGGTCGACCGTAATCGGGTAGCGTTCCGCAGTGCTGGCGATGTCCATAACATCGCGGGGTGACGCAGCGACGAAGCACGCGAGGATTTCCCGGTCGGTTTCGCGACCGAGCACCCGCAATCCGTCCCTCCCTTGACTATCGGCCGCTACCTCTGCGTAGCCGGGTTGTCTAGGCTCGGTCATCACGCAGACTCCCCGTGTTCCGCGTAAACGTCGAGCAGTTCCTGGTAGCGATTCCGGATCGTCACCCGGCTCACGTTGGCTGCGTTACTCACTGTCTTCTGCGTCAGTTGCTCGTTTGTGAGATGGGTTGCAGCATAGAGGGCGGCCGCTGCGAGACCTGCCGGGCTCTTGCCACTGTGTGCGCTCTGTGCTTTGGCAGTGGTGAGCAGATCCCGAGCTTGACGCGTTGCTTCGTCGCTCACATCGAGTGCGGACGCGAACTGGGGCACGTATTCTAACGGATCCGCCGGTTCAATTTCGAGGGCGAGTTCACGGGAAACGTACCGATAGGCCCGCTGAATCCGGAGCTCTTCGACGCGACTGACTTCAGCGAATGCGGCCAGCTGCCGTGGCGTTCCGTGTTGTCTGGCTGCAGCGTACAGGGCAGCTGTTGCCATGCTCTCAATTGACCGACCTGGGAGGAGGTTTTCGTCGACCGCTCGGCGGTAGATCGCCCCTGCCGTTTCTCGAACTGGGTCTGAAATATTGATAGCAGATCCCATCCGATTGATCTCGCCAAGTGCTTGTTTGAGATTCCGCTCGTGGGCGTCTTTCGTTCGGAATCGTTCGTCCCACCTCCGTAGCCGCTGCAGGCGCGCTCGTTTCCGATCGGGGACCGATTGCCCATATGCATCCGTGTCTTTCTTGCTAATTGTTGTGCTGAGCCCCTTGTCGTGCATGAGTTCCGTGGTCGGCGCACCGACGCGACTTTTTTCGTCCCGTTCGTCGCTGTTGAACGCTCTCCACTCGGGTCCTCGGTCGATTGACTCTTCGTTGAGGACTAGCCCGCAGTCTTCGCAGGTCGTTTCCCCGTGCTCATCGTCGCGAACGATCTGGCCGTCGCACTCCGGACACGACGACTGTGACCGGGACTTGGCGGTCGAATGCTGTTCGTCAGTGTCCGCTTGCCGAATGTCGAGTGATGTGTTGGACATACGTGCTGGACCTTGAATTTCTGCTCTCGGTGCATCCGAGTGGTTCTCGCTAGCATACTGTGGGTGGCCATCCGAAGAACTCGCTGCGGGTTCCCACGTTCTGGGAATCCGCCAATCTGGTTTTGGGCGTGCCGAGTACGTATGGAAATAGAGCTACCGAGCGTCCGCAATTCGAGAAGAATGATCCGGATGGATTCGATGTTGACGCAGATTCGGGAGCGTGTTAGAATCTCTCCAGTCTCATACGTCCATTTCTCGGCCATTACGCTGGTTGTCACCTTTCTCGTGATGCTCCTCGGTGCGTATACGAGTGCGATCGGGGCTGGATTGTCGTGCCCGGACTGGCCGATGTGCTACGGAACGTGGGTTCCGTTTCTTCATCCCGATATCGTCGCCACCTCCTCGTACTCGCCCCTCCAGATCTTCGCCGAGTGGGCACATCGTGGACTCGCGATGATCGCTGGCTTCCTCATCCTGGGTACTGCGCTGGGAGCGTGGCTTTGCTATCCAGAGACGGTGATCGTCAAGTGGTCGGCAACGATGGCACTGATCCTGCTGCCGACCCAGGTTCTTCTCGGTGGATTGACGGTCACAGCAAACCTCCAACCGATCGTCGTCACCAGCCACATTGGGGTTGCCACAGTCATTTTGCTGAGTTTCCTGACGGCATCCTTGACATCGTCGGTTACTCACGAAGCCTGATATCCATCTAGGCTGACAATATTGTGAAGTGCTAGTCTGTCAAGAGCCGGCATCGACTTTTTCGATATCAGGATGCGCGATGACTTGCATCATGTTCGTTTCTCCCGGACGCCCTCGCGGCTTCGGGTCATGTCCTCGCAGTTCGGACACACACGTGGCTCGTCGATAGAGTCCGGCGTGAATACACGAACGTAGACGTCTGTGACGTGGCTGCCACAGTTCTGGCACTCCGGCATACCAGTAGCAGTCATCTTATCGGTCATAGGCTTTCTGTCAGCGACGAAACGAACGAGTAAAAATGTAGGTAGTGTCCACAGCCGTTCCAGACTTAGTCTTGGGAAGCTCACAACTCAATACCTTGTCGCATAGATCGCCTGGCTATGGAGTGACACATTTGGCGCTGTTGAAATCCTATTGATCAGATACTATGTGCGGTGAAACAGCCGGTAAGTGAGGATGCGCTTTCAGCGTTACTTCTCCAGAAGAGAGAATTCAGTTCCGTCACAGTTAGGGCAGGAATTATAGCGTTTCGGCTGAGGAATTCTCTTCTCTGACGCGAAAAACACGAACTCACAATTTTCACACTCACAATATCGCATTATAGTGATATATGCACAACTAACCCTCAACTAATTTTAATCTATTGTGATTCTTCCCGTGACAACAGTTCTGCTCTACGTCCACCTAACGCCGAAAATACCGGTCAGTTAGTCGCTTGGTCGCTGTCCTCGATGAGTTCCCACTCGATAACGTGGTTGTCGCCGTAGGTGGCTTGATGGGTGTCGCGGAACTCGAATACACCGTCTAATTCGTCAAACTCGCGCTGGAATTCACACAGCGTACAAGTGACGGTATATGTCACTGACAGGATTACTACTTAGTATAAGGGCATCAAAATGGATAAACCCCCATATTCACCCTGAGAGTTACAAACGCGGTCTAACTGCCGCTCGTCAAATCCTACGTTGTTCACCTGTACTTAGCGACCTATGCTCGAATCTATCTTGGAACAGCGAGAGAATCTCGCCGTTCATGGCGCGGAGGATGTCGTTAGCCGTTGGGGGTCTCTCCAGGGTCACACATTTCCATCCGCCGTACTTTAAGTGATTTGTCCGACGAGTACCCTGTATGAGCACGCTGGCGGACACCATTCATATCGAGAATGTCGTTGCATCCAGTGATATCGGCCAAGAACTCGCCCTCGAGCAACTCGCAACGGATCTGCCTGGCGCCGAGTATAACCCAGAGGACTTTCCTGGAATTGTCTACCGCCTCCAGGACCCGAAATCAGCCACGCTGATCTTCCGGTCGGGGAAAGTCGTCTGTACCGGTGCGAAAAGCGTCGACGATGTCCACGAAGCTCTCGGTATCGTCTTCGATGACCTCCGTGAGTTAGGGATTGACGTTGCGAGTAATCCGCCGATTGAGGTGCAGAATATTGTCTCCAGTGCCGATCTCAAGCAATCGTTGAACTTGAACGCGATTGCGATCGGTCTGGGGTTGGAGCAAATAGAGTATGAACCCGAACAGTTTCCTGGCCTCGTCTACCGCCTTGAGGACCCCGACGTCGTCGTTCTCCTCTTCGGGAGTGGGAAACTCGTGATTACTGGCGCAAATGAATCTGAGGACGCCCAGCACGCGCTGGCACACGTCAAAGACCGCCTCACCGAACTCGGCTTGCTTGAGTAATCCCCCGTTTATAGAACGACTACCACGCGAAAGGAGCTGTGTTGCTGGGGCGAGTAGCATCCACCTGGCTCTGAACGCTGGGAACAGGGGTGTTACTCGCTGAAGTCCACGTACTGGGATTCCCAGTCACGACGAGCAGCAATTTCACGGCGGCCACGCTGTGTGAGCGTGTACACGTTCGTGCGCTTGTCGAGTTGCCCCTTCTCGACGAGGCCTTTGTCGACAAGGTCGTCGAGATTCGGATAGAGTCGGCCGTGATTGATGTCTTGCTCGTAGTAGTCCTCGAGTTCATCCTTGACTGCGAGTCCATGTGGTTCGTCGAGCCCGGCGATCACGTACAAGATGTCCCGCTGGAATCCAGTTAAATCGTGCATTCGTCTATTTCTCTTCTTTTCGCGGGTTGATTAAGTGTTCTCTGGTGCTCGGAGGGGAATATTCGAGACTATTTGGCGGGAATCCACGGTGAGAACTTTCGAACCTTTATCTGGTGGGCGGGCGAAACCTGCGATGGAATGTCTGACCTCATCGTCAAAGCAGCCGTAAAGGACGAACTTTCGGAGCACAACGTCTCGGCAGATTTCTACGACGCCCTCAACGAGGAAGTCGCTGAACTGCTCGATGACGCCGCCGAGCGTGCCGAAGCGAACAACCGGAAGACGGTCCAGCCTCGCGACCTGTAGGCCTGTGTAACGCAGCCAACCCGGCACTCGAACGTAGCTTTTTGAGGTTCCTGTTCAGAAGTTAGGAAACGGAGATGGCGGACGCACCGGACACCGGCCGGTAGGCGGTCGAACCCGATGCGAGAGAGATCCTTAGCGTGCCCCAACTGAACGACCGGATCGCGTCGGTTGTCCAGGACACGCCTGCCCTCAACGGCGTCCGCTGTATCGGGGAGGTCACTGACCTCCATCAGAACAGTACGGCGCTTTACTTCACGCTCACCGACGGCGACGCCGAGCTCCCCTGTATGATTTGGGCGCACCGCTACCGGGAGATGGACGCCGACCTCAAGGACGGGACCGAAGTCATCCTCGAGGGCGATATCGACTACTGGGTCGAAGGTGGGAAGATCGACCTCAAACCGTGGGAGGTGATCGTCGTCGGCGACGGCGACCAGGCGGCTGCCGTCGAGCGACTGCGAAGCGAACTCGAAGAGCGTGGCTGGTTCGACGACGAGCAGAAACAGCGACCGCCGGCGTTCCCGGAGCGGGTCGGCGAAAGATGCCGAGGTCACAGAATGACTGGAACGCATTAAAGAGATTATCTATCCGCTCAACGAGGCCGAATGCAACTGTGACGAAGGAGGGGATCTCTACGAGGAGGGGCATCGACTCCTCGCGGAGGTTCGTGACCCTCTCGATGACGGTAGTGGAGACATCGTGGACTTGAGTAGCACAGTTTTGACGGCAAAGACTTAACCAACAGATTCGGTAGAATCTCACGGTTTGTTGGTTAAGCCCTACCTGGCGCACCCCGAGGGTTATTCAGACAGCGGACGTACTCCCACCATGACAATTCTCGTCGGCACTCGAGACGGTGTCTACCGCACAGCAGCAGTCCCCGTCGAGGACGCCAACCAGGTTCTCGACAGCGGTGACACCCCCCGTATCTGCACGTTCCCCGCCGTGGACGGTGTGTTCGCCGCGTCGGAGTCAGGACTGTACCGCTCCGTGGACGACGGCCAGACGTGGGAAAATCTAGGTATTCCACGTGAGGAAGTCTACTCGGTCGTCGCGAGTGCAGATGGTGAGCGCCTCTATGCGGGAACTCACCCGGCGCATCTCTACGTGTCGACCGATGACGGCGATTCGTGGGCCGAACTCGAGGGCTTTCAGGACCTTCCGTCCCGTGACCAGTGGCATACGCCGCGCCACCGCAACGAGGCCCACATCCGGAATCTCGGTGTGCATCCCGAGACACCCGACCGCGTGGTCGCCGGTGTCGAGGTCGGCGGCGTCCACATCAGCGACGACAGCGGAGCAACCTGGACCGAGCGTCGCGAAGGCGTCCACGACGACGTCCATCACGTTTTTATCCTGGACCCCGACGAGTACGTCGCGTCGACCGGTGATGGCCTCTACCGAACACGCGACACAGGTCAGTCCTGGACGCGCCTTGATACGGACCTCGATCATCGGTACTTCCGCGAGGCTTTCGCACTCGATGGCCGGCTCTACGCAGCGGCAGCACGAAGCTCGCCAGGGACGTGGAGCGGGAAGAACCGTGCGGACGGGATACTGGTCGAGTCGACGGACTCCGGCGAGTCGTTAGAGGCGGTCTCGTATCCGGGTGAACCGGAGGAAGTTGTCCTCGCGTGGACGGCTATCGACGGGACTGTACTCGCAGGGACGAACGACGGCAGACTCATCAACCGCGATGCCAATGGGATGTGGACCGATGCGGGACAAGTGCCAGCGGGGATTCGGTCGTTGGCAGTCTACTAAATTGAGTCCAGTACTGGAGCTCCGTGACTTGAGCGCGTCTAAGCTGTATTATGCGTATTGATCGAGCACGGCCCACTCGTCACAGTGGGGGCATTTGTGCTTGGTTACGATTAGCCCCTTCGTGGGGAGATATTCGAAACAATCCTCACAGGTGAAGTTCCCGCAATTTTCGCAGCGATAGCCATCGAGGATTCCACTGCCACAGTCACCGCATCTATCCATCGCATGACGAGTTTCTCCTCCGGCATCTTAATCTCACTGTGTAGACCAACCCGCAGAAGTTAGAGTCATTCACTTCGTATTGCTGTGTTGCGATTATGTTATTGTAGAACTACCACAGTAGTGTTTCTTATATAACTGAGAGTATGTATTATTCACCGGAATACAACCCGCACAAAAAGCATATATGACAGCACGGAACAACACACAATATCGGCCAATCACACATACTCAGCTGACAAATGTCACGGAACACCGTCAACACTACTGTATCGATCAAGCCCGCCGATGCCTTATTCCTCAGCTGGGCGACCGGCATCAACGCATCCGGGCTCTTCCGTGAAGCATTGACCGAGCAGATGACGTATCGAGACATCGATCGGGACGAACTCTCGACACTCGCCGAGGAGGCGCTCACCGATACCAGTCGAGACCTCGATGACCTTCTTGAACAGACCTCCAGCATTGATGACCTGAACGCCCTGCTCGAGACAGATCCCTCCACCGACTAGCAGACAAATCCCGCATGAACGATTCACCCTCTGACCCGGCGAGCGATGCATCGGCCACTGAATCGCCCTCCACCGACGACCACCCGACAGAGTCCTCGGTCAGCAGCCGTCTCAAACCGACGCTCACCCGCGTTTCCCCACGAGTTGTATCCCTCGCGATGGGGCTCGCGTTCCTCGTCGTCGCTGTCGGTCCAGCCGCTGCCCAGAATCAGGTCGGCGACGTGTACTGCAACACTGGCGTCGCAACCGGGATCGACCTCGTGTTCGGCGCGGTCGCTGGCCTTGGCCTCCCTGCAACCGGCTTCTACACCGGGAAGGCTGGCCTCTCGTACATGCGCGCCGGCGGCAACCCCGAGCGGAAGAACGAGGCCAAGGAAAAACTCGTCATGTCCGGCATTGGCTTCGGCATCGTCGTCCTTGCGCTCGTCTCGCCCGAACTCATCGACAAGGTCGGCAGCCAGATGGGCTTTGGCTTCTCGGACTGCGTGAAGCCTTTCTAACCCCATCTGGGATCGCCAGTGAACTGTCCCCGCAACCCTCGCAGGAATAGAATGCACGCCCCCCGCCCGATGGCCTCCGTGCTTGCCCTCCTCCTCGTGAGTGGCACCGCTGGAATTGTCGTCGCCGGAGGGATGGACGTTGTCACCCCCTCGGATCCCAGGGATTCTGTTCCTGACGACGGGCCCGCCTACGGCGTGAACAACAGCACCTTCCAGCGGCTCTGGTCGGAAGACGTCGACAACGGCAACCTCTCGGTCGACGATTTCGACGACACAAACGTCTCATCGCGTGCTGAGTTCGCACATCGGCTTGCCCGGTCAACGGACATCCCGTTCGCCCGCCCACCTCAGGCTGTTTCGGACTGGAACAGCGGCGATTTCGGAGATTACAACCCCGGTGGTCGAGGTTCCTCGGTCCATCCTGCCAGTGCATCCCTCGAAGACGGTGTGTACATCAAGGATGCGTATGTTAGCATCTTCGGCGTTCAGCCGTCGACGATTCTCCATCACGCGAACGGAACGACGCGATACATTGCCCCGGACGGCCAGGTCCGCACGATCAGTGACTACCGCGTTGCTGTTCCCCAAGATGATACAAACGGATCGCATCGAGAACGCTGGTCGATCGAGCGAACGAGCATCGAGTCCGTTGAACTCTCCGCTGATGGGCGAACTATTGACTCGGGGAGCGGACATCAGACCACGCTCCAGTACACCGATTTTTCGGGTTCGCCGCAGCTGACTGTCGAGGCTAATATCACGGTACGGCTCCGTCACATAACGCTTGACTGTCCGGACTGGAACTCATCGACATCCGGGTGTGACGGCGACTGGACTCGCGACGCCGAAACCCTCGAAGCGTCGAAAACGGTGTCGACGTCACAGTCCGTCGTTGTCAACCAATTTTCGAACGTCACAGGAAAACGCGTCCAGTTTGAGGCACACCAGAACTGAGTCGGCGCGGTCGTCCATCCGAACACGGAGTGGTCGACGATCACGGTTGACGGCGACGTTCGGGCCCGGAGTAACTGGTGGTTCTACACGGCCGGGCGATCCGGCTGGCAGACGATGGTCACCAGCACCGCGACCAACACGTCTCGTGCTGAGTCGTCGGTGCGCCCCGTCCAAGTTCACGCGTTCCCGAGCCGGCAAGCACCGTACGTACCGACTGAACTGACCGACGATGGTGAGCGCCCGCTCACTATCGAGGAAACGTGGGGAACCGAACAGACAGGGCCGTCACTGCCGTCGAACATCGACCTTGAGTCTGCGGATCCGTACGTGAACGCAGATTCGATTGCGCTGAGTTCCACAACCCTCGACGGGAGTGCCTTCCACGAAGTCACGGTGTATGGCATCGTCCGCGGACAATTGCGAACAGTTACCCTCGCCGAGCAGCAGACCGTCCGCGAAACGAATCTCACCCTTACCGTCACCGAAACCAACGCGACCTACGCGGTCGTTCGTGCGGTGGTTACGGAGAGCGCAACTGGTGACGCTGTCACGACCGGCCGTGTGACAATCGCGAACCAGACCACGGCGCTCAACAGCAGTGGGATGGCCGTCGTTACCATCTCGGACCCAGCGGTTGTCGTTCGGGGCCAATACACCCCGACCGCTTGGTGGCGGACTGACCAGCCCTACGCTGCGTCGGAGGATGTCACGAAGACACCAGCGAACTTCCCCGACCTCCAGACGCTCATCCAGCTCGTCGTCGTAACGGTTCTCTGGTTCATCCCCGTTGGGGTCCTGGTTTTCGGCTTCGACTACATGTCCGACGGGGCGCTGCTCGGACTCACAAACCGAACATGAACGACAACACAACAGCTCCCACTCACGGCAAGTGTATTGACCGTCGAACAGTTCTCAGTGGCCTTAGCGCTACTCTCGTCGCGCTCGCTGGGTGTTCCTCATCGCCATCCGAACCCACCAGTCCGGGTTCTGAGACGTCGCCCTCACCGGGAGATGAGAGCGACGCCTTCGAACGCGTCGCAATGACCGGGATCGATCTCGTCGTCGAACTTGCCAGCGACTCCAACGCTGATTCGGTGAATCTCATCAACCCGAATGGTGAGATGAACTCGCTTCAGCGAGTGCATGAGGGAGCGACACAGGTTACATTCCAGCTACTCGGCGAAGCCGAAGACGGGTACACTCCCGGAGAGTACCGAGTCGTCGCCGTCGCTGGTGACAAGACCATCGGCGAGACGACGATCTCCCTTGAGCCCGAACTCACGATTACAGACGTCATGTGGGCCCAGAATCACCCGGACATGGACTGGGACAAAGACAGATCGACATGGCAGCAACTCGCCGCGTTCTCTATCGAGAATACGGGGAATGCTCCGTCGTTCCTCACCATGGCCCGGTGGACGGACGCCCCGCTCTGTCGAGTGAAGTCACAGGAGACGATGGAATTCGGCCACAATACACTCCTTCCGGCCGGTGAGACGACGACCGTCTACTCGTCGGCTCCGATCTACCAGACCGAGGGGCGTCTTGGAATGGGGGCACACGTCAACTGTAGCGACCTCGGAACGGCTCCACTCACAGTAACTGGAGCCGTCCAGGCCGGGGCGAACCCGTCGTACTCACAGACGATTGAGTACGGTGGAACGAACAACTCGTGCGAGCTCACCATCGTCGACGGTGGCCCGACTGACTCGACCCAGACGACGTCGAACGGGGAGGATGCCTGAATGGGATGGCTTGAGGAACAGGTACAGGACGCCATCGAGAACGTCATCAACAGCATCAAAGAGGCACTCCTCGGGTTCGCGAACGACATTTTCAGGGCCCTTCTCAATCCGATTGTCGGTGTCCCTGCGCCGGAATCCAACTCCCGGTACATCGTCGTCGGCACCCCTGATAATGCGCCATGGCAGAGCCTGTACGCAGATTTCTATCTCCAGTATATCCTGCCGTTGACGGTAATGTTGCTCATCGTCGGGCTCGCCTACATCGGTCTGCGGTCAGGGTCGATCAGTCCTTACCGACGAAAGCGTCTTCTCCGACGTATCGGGCTCGTATTCATGGGATCGTTCGTCTGGTTCCCCCTTGTGTCGATCCCGCTCCAATTCGTCAATGCAGTTGGCCTCACGCTTGCCCCAATCAACGATATGTCGGCAGGGTTTGGGAGTCTCATCGAGTCAGCAGTCGGTGGCCTCTTCGTCGTTCTCGCCATGGCTCTCGTCTCGAACTTCCTGCTCATCGTTGCTGGCCTGGTCTACGGCCTCCGCTGGCTAGGTATTCTCGTGCTCACCCCGTTGATGCCGTTGCTCGGCGTCTTCTGGGCCCTCGACGTGTGGCCCCTCACCCCGGCCTCGAAGATTGCTCGCCGTGCCGCCGGCATTTACCCAGGTCTGGTTCTCGCGGGACTTCCTGCTGCAGTCCTCTTCCGGATCGGCTGGCAGATGGATCTCACAGCGAGCGCAAGTGGAATCTTCTCGCTGTTCCTCGGACTCGTGCTCATTCCGGCGGCCTGTATCGCCTCGATTATGACCGTCTACTGGTCTGCCCCCGCGATTCAGACAATCGCCCGTCGGGGAGCAACCCATACGAATCCGGCAGCTGCCGCCTCAGCCGCGAAGAAAGGAACTGGGAAATCGGTTCGCGGTGCCCGGAACGTGCATCGAGGATACGCGCAGAACAAATCTGGTCCAGTGACAAAGAGCGGACAAGCCCAGCTCGGGGGCGGCGACTCGAACGCCTACAAACTGGGTTCCTCCGCCCAGTCAGCGACGGATCACGCAGGCCGCTACAACAACCTGCGGCAATCGAAGACCGGGCGGATGCGCGATAAGGCGAAAGAAGACGCAAGTCGGGCATCGCAGGCGGCGAAGGCCCGGTCGAAGCAGGCGTTCAAGAATACGAAAGAGAAAGTCTCACGGTGGTAATTTCATGAGTACGAACACTGACGATCAGGAGTACAGCGCCCGACGGATCCATCAGTCACTCGGCGGCACGACAGCGTTCTTCCAGGGGTACACGATCGGCGAGATCATGCTGTTCGTCGGCGTGGCGTTCGTCACGCTCGTCGGTGCAGCACTCGTCCCGGCCGCACTCACCATTCCCGTTCTCGGGTTCGGCATCATGCTCGGCCTCGTCCTCGGAGTGCTCCACAAAGTGAAGCCCTCCTACTTGTGGCTCACCGAGTGGCTAGCCGCACGGCTCGGCTGGGCAGTCAAGAACAAAGAGTACACGCACGGCGAGGACAATAGCGAGGTCCGCTATCTAACTCGCGTTGGGCAGGTCTTCCCGCACGCCATCGAGCGGTCAGACGGCGCGCTTGTCGGTGCGATGAAGATCGAGCCGGCGAACATGGCCCTCGAGGATGACGAGGCGTGGGCGAAAGCCGTGGACTCGCTCTCCGAGTTCGTCAACGCGACCATCGACTTCCCCGTGAAGTTCTATATCACTAGCCGGGAGGTCGACCAGGACGACAGCGTCCGCGACCACCAGCGTCGCCTCGGTGACGCCGACGTCCGCTCACGGCCCGTCCTCAAGCGACTGCTCGACGAGTACATCACCACCAACACCGACCAGAACGGCGATATCGACTCCGAGAGCACGACCATCCGCGAATACTACATTATCACTGCCGTTCGCGACGCCGATGTCGAACAGCTCGACGAAACCGGCGACAGCGTACTCGCCTACCTCGCCGACATCCCTGTCGTGGGGCGCGTGTTTGGCCGCTTCCAGTCCGATGGTCTCTCCGAGGCCGAACGTGACCGACTCAAGGAAGACAAGTTAGAATCCCGCCTCGGCCAGATTCGCCGCGGTGGGTCCTCGCTGTATCGCTGCTCAGTCAGTCCGGTCGACGCCTACGACCTCACCCGTGTGACCAAAGAGTACTGGACGGGACGGACGGAGGAGTATGGCGACATCACTGACGCAATCGGCACGTTCCCAGTCGTCGCCCACGGCATTAGCGACGACGTACCGTCGACGCCCGATCCAGACGATGTCGTCGATGCGATGGACGACCTCGATAGTGGAGACAGTGAGGCATCAGAAACGGACATCGCCGATCAGGACCGCCTCGGCGACACGTCGACGCTACATCAATCGGTGATCGCGCCGTCGACGGTCGACTGGGAGACGACCTACGCCGTCATCAACGACGACACGTATGTTCGGACGTTCTGGATCGAACAGTTCCCAGAAGAGCCTGCCGACGGGATGTTCGAGCGCCTTCTATTGGAGACTGAGCTACAGACGGACATCAGCATCCATCTCGACCCATTCGACACCCAATCAGCCGAGGACATGATGGCCGACTGGATTTCGGATCTGAAGGTCAACCAGCACGACGCCAACAGTCTCAAAGCCGAGGACCTCCAGGACGATATCGACCGTGGGAAATTCATGCGGTCACTCGTCCGTGCGAACAAGGCGTCGTTCTACCGTGGCGGCGTCTTCATCCGACTATCCGCCGAGAGCAAGCAGGAACTCGATAACCAGACGACAAGGCTACGCTCGATCGTCAAGGACGCCCCCGCGAACTGCACACTCAAAGTCGCGAACCGCTGGCAGGAGAAAGGGCTTGCAACTGTCTCGCCCCTCGGTGCGAACGAACTCGGTCGCGACCGGATGTCGACGCTGACGAATCAAGCCATCGGGGCGATGTTCCCGTTCTCGTCGAACTACATGATGATGGACGAGGGTGTCGAGTACGGCTACCACGGCCACAACGGCTCACCCGTCCAGATCAACCCGTGGAACCTCGAAACCGGCCACAGCGAACTCGTCGTCGGGATGCCCGGCGCCGGGAAGACGTTCGGCGACATTATGCGCCACTTGCGGATGATGAAACGCCAGCAGGACACGATGCTCGTGATGATCGACCCGGTCGGAGGGTTCAGAGGCATCGCCGACGCCCTGGACGCGAAGACGATCACGGTGGGTGGCGACACACATCTGAATCCGCTGGAGATCCGTGAGACGCCACAGGAAGTCCTCAACGCCGAGGACGGCATCTCCCCACTGTCCGCGAAGAAAGACGAAGTCTACGCCGTCCTCGAAAATTTCCTGACCGCTCGCGACATCGACCTCGGGACTGAGACGGGCGTACTCTCGTACGTCATCGACGAGGCGTACCGTCAGGCCGGTGTCGTCGAAGACGATATCTCGACGCACACGCCCGAGAACTCGCCGACGATGACCGATGTCCATCGGATTCTCGCTGATGTCGCGGAAAACCCGGACGAGCACAACATCGCGGCGTCCGAATCTGCTCGCGAACGTGCCGCAGAGTATGCGGACGAATTGGCGATCGCATTCCAGCCCTTCCGTGAGGGCGGATCGTACGACAACCTCGCGGAACGCTCAGAAGTCAATATCCTCGAGGGTGACAACAAGGTCGTCTATATCGACCTCGGGCAGATCGAGGGGAGTGCGTCGGGAATCGACCGGCAGACGTTCCTGATGCAGTTGCTGTTGTCGACGGTCTACCAGCAGGCGAAGAAGACCGACCGCAACGTCGAACTCGCCATCGACGAGGCCCACTACCTCTTCGAAGACCAAGCGAATCTCGATTTCCTCGAAACGGCGTTCCGCCACCAGCGCCACGCCGGCCTCCGGATGGTCTTACTGTCGCAGACCGCCCAGGAGTTCTACGAGACCGACCAGGCCGAGAAGATCCTCGGCATGTGCCCGATCAAAGTCTTCCACAAACTGCCCGATCTGGACGACGAAACGGCCGACAAAATCGGGCTGACGCGCGAGCAGCGCCAGTACGTTCGTGGGGCGGACGCCGGGAAGGAGGATCTCGGCTACAGTCAGGCGCTCGTTCGCGTCGAGGAACACGGGACGTATCCGCTTCACGTCGTTGCGGACCCCTTCGAGAAGCGCGTTATCGACTACGAACCAGCAGATAAGGAGTTCATCCAGCAAGCCATCAACGATGAGTCTGAAGAACTGGTCGACTTCGAGGCGTTCGTGGAGAACGAGGCACGGATGAATGCCCTCACCAGTCGCTACGATCTCTGCGAGGACGAGGCCACTCGCATTCTCGATGATGGATTCACCGAGGACGAGATCGTCGATGCGGTGGTCGCAAATGCACGGCGGAACGGCACGGAGGAGACGTCCGCGCTCGCTGACGGCGGGGAGGACGCTAGTCAGCCCGAGGAGGAGGTGAGCGACGATGCGTAATCGACTCTTCGGCGGCACCTCGCAGTACGACGCCACACAGCTCCCGATCGACGATCCACTTGTCCAGCAGCCGAAGGATGCGCCGGGGATTTTGCTCCGCATTCGCCCGTTCAAAGAGAACCAGGGCGTCGTCGACGGCGCCGGACTGCTCCAATCAGTTCACGACGTAACGACGAACTTCCGGGGGAAGAACACGAGCGACCACCACTCCTTCGAGGTCTGGTTCGACGAGGGGAAGATCACGTTCTACATGCACGCCGCGACCGAGGCGGCCGCCGACAAGTTCCGCCGCCGCGTCGGCAACAACTACGCCAACAGCGAGGTGTTCCCCGTCGATGGAGGAGTTGCCTTCCCCGTTATCGACCCCGACGAGTACGTCGCTGGTGCGTGGCTCGAAATGGAGAAACTTCCGTACTACCCGATTCGCCACCACAACAGCGACGAATGGGCAAACGACCCGTACGGCGAGATTACAAGCGAGATGCTCACACTCGACGACAGCACGGTCGTCACGCAGGTCGTCTTCCGACCGGCAAAGCAGTCATGGACGGACGGCGACCGATTCAAGCACAACAGCGTCGACGACCTCGCCCACGCACTCCGACAGGGAACCTCTGTGGGCTGGCTGAATCCCCGCACGCGGCCAGCGAGCGAGAAGGACAAACAGGCCGCCAAAACCATCGAGCAGCAGCGCGGCCAGCAGGCGTTCCACGTCAACATCCGCGTCCTCGCAGCGTCCACGGACAAAGACGAAGCCGAGGCCCGTGCCCGTGGCGTCGCCGGGATGTTCAGGAAGTACTACAACGCCATTACCGAGCAGGGTCTCGACGATACGCCAGTCTGGCATCGCAAGGACGGCAAGCGCGCGAGACAGCTCCGCCAGCACGTCACTCGGATGGCTGACCGCGAGTGGACCGACCGGCGCATGATCATGACTGTCGACGAGCTCGCCGGCGTTGCCCACATCCCGAACAACGAGATCGAGACGCCGAATATCGACTGGCGCTACACCCAGCGCGGCGACCGCGTTCCCGCCGATACAGACCAGTACGAACAATCTGCTACTAGAGGACGGTCTGACGAGCGACCCGCCAAACAGGGAGGAGAGGATAGTGTTTGATCGCTTCTTCGGTCGAGACGACGCCGACCAGGACGTTACGTCGGAAGGCACGTTAGAGAGCGACGACACGCCACGTGAAGCGAGGTCTGACGAGAGCTTCGAGGGTGACGCAGGTCGGATGACTGAGACCGGTCCGGGTTCACAGTCGCTGCTTGGCGAAGCGTACGATATCACCGAGCAGGACACGGACTACGTGGGGAATAAGCCTGTCATCACTGAGACGCTGAACGAGGGCACCGTCGCGGGCTCACACGTCCGCGAGATGCTTGAATCCGGCGTCGATACAGCTCCATCGCCGCTGTGGATTGGGTACGACGAGGACGCCCAGCGAGGGTTCCGCGAAGCCCCGCTCCGCTTCGAGTCGCTCTTCCGCCACATCTGGATTACGGGAACCACCGGCTACGGGAAGACCACAGAGTTGCTGAACATGATGGTCCAGTGGGCGTATTCAGGGTATGGATTCGTCTACTTCGACCCGAAAGGCCGCGACTCACGCGAACTCCTGCGGATGCTGCCTGAGAATCGGCTCGACGACGTCGTCTGGATCGAACCTGGTTCAACCGAGCATGACAAGACGGTCGGGCTGAACTTCCTCGAAGTCCCCGACTGCGAGACTGAAGAGGAGCGTGAGAACGAGATCGAGAATCGCATCGAGAACCTGAAAGCGATCTTCGATACGGACGAGTACTGGGGGATCAACATGGAGTCGATCACCGAGTCGATGGGCCGGGCGATGATGCAGTCCGACCAGCCGTTCTCGGTGATCGATATGTACTTCACCCTGTTGCACGCCGAGCGCCGCGAAGAGTTCGCCTACGACGTCGAGGATCCCTACGTCAGGGAATTCTGTTTCGAAATCGCGCGGATGGACGACGAGACGATCCGCCCGCTGCTCAAACGCATCAAGTCGTGGGTCGAAAACTCGGTCATCCGGCGGATCATCTCCCACCGCGAGAGCACCATTGACTTCCGTGACATCATCGACAACGATCGGATCGTCATCGTCCGGACGCCCGTCGAGAACACAGACATCAAGAAGATGGTCACGCTCGGCGTGATGCGGAACCTTTGGAGTGCCATCCAACAACGCTCCTACGAGCACGATACCGATCCAGAGCCGTACTTCGTGCTCTGTGACGAGTTCGACGACATCGCGAGCGAAAACCTCGATATCGAGTCGATGCTCGCCCGCGCCCGGTCGATGCGTCTCTCCGTGACCTTGTCCTCTCAGTATCCCTCGCAGTTCGGTGAGGACACGCGCAAGGCGATGCAGAACAACTGCGACAACCTCATCGCCTTCTCCGTGAACGACGTCGACGACGCCCAGCTCTT
>NZ_CP159208.1:0-1570 GCF_040435975.1 Halobacterium sp. NMX12-1
CCTCCGTTTCACCGCCTTTACCCGTGTCTACCGGGTTCTGACGGCGATATTCGGCGGCTACGATGTCTTGACAGACGGCAGAAACTGACTTCATCTCCTCGTCTGCACGCGATTCTAACCACTCCGCGAGTTCGTCACGGGCGACGAATGAAACGGTCTGACCCATCTATACCCGTCTGTACCGACCCCTGTTACTTACGTCTTTGGCCGCCTATACCCGTCTCAATCCGGTGGTACTGGCCCGCCCCATTCCTTCTGTTGGGCAAAGTCAGACCCTGTAACGCCCCGTCTTAGCGGTTCTCCGTCGTCGTGAGTGATGGCGTAGTCGTCCATCAGAAGCCGCCAATCGCCCGACGAATCTTCGCCTTTGTCCCCGCGAACGTCTAGGGTCAGGTCGGCACTACTGTTGTACCTCTGTATGCCGTCAGGCAGCCCGCTAAGCGCGTCTTTGGTGAGATACTTCCCGATATAGTGCGCCGCCTTCTCAACCCGGTCAAGGTGCTGTATATCGACGTGACCCCCGCCGAGTTCCTTCCACGCGGCATCGAGGGTCTCCCACGGCAGGTACCGCGAGACGATGGCGTGCAAGTGCGGCAGGCCGTTCTCCTGTTCCTCGCGCACCCAGATATAACTGAAGTCCCCGATTTCCCGCTTTAGACGCGTTCTTAGCGCGTTCCACCGCTCCGTGATGTACTTGTGCTGGTCCTCCTGTTTGTCGGGCGCTTTCTCCGGGTCCAGCGTCAGAGTCAGCAACCGGCACATTTCGGGCCGTTCGGACGTGATACGCTTGATTTCCTCAATCAGGTTTTGGCGCATCCTGTAGCCGCAACAGTAGCACTCCCACGAGCCGCATCTGTAGGTGGCCGTGTCTCCCTCCTCGTTCTCAAACTCGAAGTTCTCGTAGACGTGCCGGCAGTCGTACCGCCCCGCGCCGCCGTTCGAACGATTCTGCCCACGGCCTTCGTCGCCGTTCCCTTCGCTCACGGCGTCCTCAGGCCTCGTTGAATCGTTCTCACCTAGGTCAAGTGAAGACCGCTCCGCCCCGCTCTCCGCGCCGCTCACAGCGACCGCCTCCGCCCGAGAAGCCGGCCAGCCGGCGGGCTGGCCGCCGTACACCTCCAGAACGCCCCACCCACCTCCACGTTCCAGTGAGACGGCGCTGCGCGCCGCTCACGGGCTTTCGCAAGCGGGTGTGACCTATCGCTCAGCGGAACGTTTACGGCGTTTCGTGAGGAACAGTCAGACGGAGAGACGCTAGCTCCGAACTGTACACCCCAACCCCTTCCACAGAGCGGGGGTGTGCAGCCCCTAACCGGCAACGTCTCCCCGCCGGGGGTTCCCCCGGCGGCTTCGTTCAAATTTGCTTAGCTAACGCTTCGCCGTTCCAGCTCCTTCACTACTTCGCCGGGCGTCCCTTCCTCGACGACGACCTCGTTAAACCGCTTGTCGTCGTCATCGCTGATATAGTCGGGGAACTGCGTTCTCACGGCGTCAGCCTCCCGTTTTGTACCAAACGAAAATTCTCGATCTGATTCGAGAGCGTCCGGTTCGTCAGCCTCCGATTCGTCAG
>NZ_CP159207.1:0-21344 GCF_040435975.1 Halobacterium sp. NMX12-1
GGACCGCGGCCTCGATGTCCTCGCTGTGGATATGGACCCGCAGGGGTATCTTACCCATCGGCTCGGGTTCGAGGACGCATACACGGCTAATGAGCCGACGCTCTACAACGCCCTCAAGGAACCAACCGAGCACGACGTCGAGGACCTCACTGTCCAGCATGTAGAGTTCGACCTGCTACCAGCGAACATCGATATGTTCCGCCTGGAGCAGGACCTGATTGCCTCGGGGATGCGTCCTCGAATGCGGTTAGACCAGCTATTTGATGGCGCGGACGCATGGGACGTAATCCTCGTCGATGCCCCACCGTCACTCGGTCCGCTGAACGACAAC
The DNA here is from genome assembly GCF_040435975.1 of Halobacterium sp. NMX12-1. Lineage (NCBI taxonomy): Archaea > Methanobacteriati > Methanobacteriota > Halobacteria > Halobacteriales > Halobacteriaceae > Halobacterium > Halobacterium sp. NMX12-1. The sequence continues at coordinate 332 of NZ_CP159207.1, forward strand.
GTGGCGCTGGCAACCCAGCAACTTGTGGTTCCCGTGGAAGCCGACGACAGTTCCCAGCTCGCTCTAAACCACTTGCTTCGGCAACTCGATACCCTCGAAAGCCGCTACGACGTCCACGTAGACATTCTCGGTGTGGTCGTCTCGAACGTCGAATACCCCCTGGACAACGAGCAGAAGAATAACATCGAGTGGTTCCAGGACCGGTTCGAGGACCACGTTCCAGTGTGGGAAGTCCGGAACCGGGCTGCGATTAAGCGCGCTATCAAGAACGGCGAATCAGTGTTCGGTGAAAATGCCGAGGAAACGGATATGAGAGAGGTGTACGCCGCCATCGCGGAGGAGATCAACGATGGATGAAGACGAGCTCACCGAGCGCATGAGCCGACGGTTCGAAGACGCAGACAGCGATGTAGAAGACAACTCCACAACTTCAGAGACAGATATGAGTTCAAGCACATCAGGGGCTTCAGAGAAGTCACAGAACGAACAGAAAGCACAGAACATTAAGAAGGAATGGAACGTCCGGAGCTTCTATCTGAACGATAACCTCGATGACGACCTCACGACAGCGTTCAAACGCCTCGATTTAGAGCTATCAGAGGCTGGTGCGGATGTCGATTTGAAGAAGACTCGGCATTTCTACCCGCTAATTGTCGAACTCGGTTTAGAGCGATTGGAAGAAATGGAAAGCACAGAAGTCACAGAACGATTGGAGCGGTAGTATTTCCTATAGCAGCATTTGGTTTACTGGGGGTGTATTCAAGTCCGATGTCGGGGATTCCATAGGGTTGAATAGCGAGCAGATGCCCCGGTCGGCGACCGGGGTAATCTCCAGAAAAGCTTATCCGCGACCGGTCTGTACCGATAGCTATGCCCCAAGAGGCGACCGAGCCAGTCGAAGGGACGCTTGCCGACGAGCTCGAAGACCGAGTGGACGAAGCTCGGAACGGAGAGGTCGCCGACGCTGAAGACGTGAAAGAGGCGTTCCTATCGTAATTCTCCGAGCACGGTTTCTGTGACGCGTGAACATTCTCTCTCGGACACTGATGATGGCGTAGTTATTTTCACGGACTCAGCAGAGCAAGAGATTCGAGACTTAGACGCGACTCAGTCACGGGACGCTCTGACGGCGATACTGAACTGCCTGCGGAATCCAGTCCCAGAGTCCGTCATCGAGAAGACGTACGAGACCTGCCAGGAACTCCAGCAGTTGCGACAAGGGAAGCTGCGGATTTACTGTAAGTTAGTGACCGCCATTCCAGGCTACAACGTCCTCTGGATCTTCGCGGTGAAGAAACACCAATACCGGAACCTGGGTAAGTTCGATGCTCAGGCGTGCGGGAAGACAGCGGAACTTAACGATATCACTCAACGTTCCAAGGTTGAGTCATATCTTAGCCGGAACCAGGCACTGACGGTTCCGGAGTTAGAGGATCTGAAGGACCAACTGTAGTTCGCCCGCCGTCACCGATTTAGAACCCGATTCTCCGGGGTGAAACCCTTGGGGTTCCGTCCTCGAAACCACCTTCCACGACGGCTAAATCCGGTCGAAGTGGTCGTAGCGGTCCTCTGTTGTCTTAATCGTCGCGTGACGTAGCCGATTCCTGACGTCGTAGAGGGTGTAGTCGTCTTCCTCGTGGAGCATCCTGTAGGCGACGCTGTGCCGGAGCGTGTGCGGCGTGACGTCGTCGGGGCTTCCTTGTCCCCCCTCGATAGTCTGCGGGCGGACGTCGGCCTGCTCGGCGAGCGCTTCGACGACGCGGCGGACACTCTCGGTGGTCATGCGGTCGGCCTGCCGGCTCGGGAGCAGCGCAGGGCTGTCGCGCCAGCGATTGTTGAGATACGACCGTAGCCGCGAGACCGTGTCGTACGTGCTGGCATCCACGGCCAGGTTCATTTCCTCGTAGTTCGGCGACCGGTCGGTGGGGTAGTCCTTCTGGATGTGTGCGGGGATGGCGAGGTAGGGCGGGTCGTCATCGAGGTGGAGGTAATCGACGTCCAGCTGAATGAGCTCGCCGACGCGGAGCCCGGTGTCGTAGAGCATCGCTACGATGGCCTCGTTCCGGTCGCGTAGGTAGGGCTGGAACGTGTCGCTCTGTGCGGCGGTACGGAGGTCGCGGACTTGCCCGGGCTTCAGCCACGCGGCCGCCCGAGTGTTGGAATTTGTTTCTGCGGATGCCATGCTATACTTTCTTTATAAAGAGCATCCGCCATAGTAGTGGCGACTGTTGGAATCTATTAACAGACTCCCACACTCGAAACCCCGACGAAACTTTAGTCTAACCCCCACCCTACCCCATACTGATACCCTAAGGTTATGAATGAGGGACTCATTTACTCAGATGGAACCAATCATCACGTGGGTGGTGCAGCTTGATTCCACCCACGTCCTCACTCTCCTCAGCGACAGCTATATCCCCGCACGGCCGGCTTCACTTCGCCATCCCGCCGTCCTTCGATTTACGTACGCACGCGGAACGTGGGGCTTTATCCGGGCGGCCGTGTTACGAATAGTTGGCAGTATTCCACTGCCACCTGCGTGATGATTGGTTCCATCATCGCAGGCCTCGCGGTATCGGAGACGACGAGATGGGTCGTGACAACGATCCTCCGCCTCGCGGCACTCGTCGTCACCGTCGTGCGGCTCAAGCGGGAGTAACGGCCGTAAGGCCTCTCCCTATGATATGAGTCGGGGTGGCGATGGCCGCCTCACTCAAGTGACGGGACCAGACGAGCGATTAAGTTCCGTATCGGTCATCACGCAGGGTCTCTCCCCTTACATGGGGGTTTCAATAACTACCCACCGACGCGTATCTTCGACGCGCGACCCCGTGGGCAAATGGAGAAACCGGATTCCACGGTGCTGAGTTTTCCACAGGCCGTCAGCCGGACGGCTGAACTCTCATTTCCCGCTGGCACTAACTAGCTGTCTGCTGTAGTTGTTGCTAGAAAATGGCTCGTGCTTGGCTTGGAGCCGGTAGCGGTTTCGGTTCCGCAGACGGCGAGGAGGATAGTGAGTAACTGTCGAACAAGACTACTGAATCCTCCCATAGATTCCACCGAAGTTAGGTGACGACATCTTTCACAAGTCGGCAACTGTCCGACCGCCTAGGATACTAAGGGTACGTGAACTGACTCTCCCTGTATGGCTGAAGAGGAGACGCGCGTCGCGATACTATCGGCGAGTGACCTGATTGGCCTCTCGATGATGCAGTCTACGACGACGGTGTACTCAATCGACGGGCTAGAAGAGGACGACCTTGATGTTCTCACAGACCTCGGTGAAGCGGTCCTGAACTCGGTAAACCCCCACTTGTTCCTTGAGACGTTCCTCGCCGATGGCGAGAAAGACGAATGGTCGGTGACTGTCCCTGAAGACACAGCTGCTGACGCTGTCGAAGTCTTAGACGCTCTCGCAACGACTGATGAGAATTATATGTGGGAGGGATATGCTGAGGACCTCGGCGAAGCATTACGGGAGTCTGATTGATGGGCAGGAAAAATTCTGTCCCGAAGTGGACGACAGTAATGTTCTTAAGATTGAATGTATATCAGCGCGTAGGCTTGAATGCGGAAGACGGATTCCCCGGCCTCGCCGGCAAGTGAGGTCAGCAAGTTCTTCCGCGAGAGAGCATGAGCAATCCAATAGTGGCAACGCTCGAAATCGCCACACAGATGATCGCGTTCACAGTTGCGTGGTTGCAACTGGTTCGACACCTGTCTGACGCAGAATGAGGCGTCCTCTCTGACGCCTCGCCGGCAAGCGGGTGAAGATACGCGACCATCTCGCAAAAAGCCTATTCTTTCGTGTTACTCCGTCTCGACGGTGTCGTCGTTGGCATACTCTAACCCTCCGAGGATGAACGCGAGAAGTGGAACAGGGAGAGCGATGAGGAGGTAGCGCGCTCGCGATGTCTCCTCATTCCGGACTCGAGAGTACGCGATGAGGCCACCGAGCCATGCCGGAAGCATAAACCAGCCGCTAAGGACGTAGCTAGCTTCTACTCCCGGGTACGCGAGTAAGATATCGACAATCGACCCACCGCCTAGTACGTATGCGACGGCTTCCACCGACTCCATGATGCTTAGAAGCGGGAGAAACGGGTTGATGGTGGCTTGTATCCGAAACGCCGGGAGAAGAATAACGACTGCGACTGCCCACGCGACCACGCTCGCGTGGTAGATACGACGCCAGCGTTCTGACGGTTCGGGTGACATGGTTCGGACCACAACCACGAATGTGTTAGTTGTTTGTCTTCCGCCAGCAAGCTCTACCCCGGGAGGGGGGACGCTCTACACGCGAATTCTTTGTCGTGATAGGAATCTGGCTGAGATAGGAGTTAATTACCAAATAACGGTTATTCTCCCCACGCACGATTAACCGCCACGAGCGCTTATCTCGGGATATCATGGCTAGCGACGACGTTGACACCGCCGATGGATGGGGATCGAGCAGCCCTGACCCGCCGGACACGGGCGATCCGGGCGACGCAGACAGCGCTGAAAACTGGGGCACGAGCGACCCTGTTGATTACGACGACGACTCGGGCGGCTCTGATAATACGAGTGGATCTAGTGGCTCAGACGACGGCGGCAGCGGGCAGGACGATGGTGGGTCGGACAGCGGCGGGTCCGGCGACGATGATCGGACGGACTCCATATACGATCCACGTCCGGAAGACCGGCCAGACGAGGATCCGCAGGATGACTCACCAAGTACGGGCGGCGGGTCATCCGGTAGCTCGGATAGCACCGACTCGGTGACATCGACGACACCAGAGGACCGACCGAACGAAGACCCCCAAGACGATTCACCGAATACTGGGGGCGGTGACGGCGAAGGCAGCGACCTGAATACGGTTGACCCAGGGCCGCCTGCTCCTCCCCAGGATGGAGGCGATGGTGCGGGAACAGGCACGGACACAGGCTCGGACGGCCAGGACGCTGACAACCCGTCCGATCCGCCGGAGACGGGCGAGCCGGGCGACGTTGACAGCGTCGAAGGATGGGGCGAAAGCAGTCCGGACCCGCCGGAGACGGGCGAGCCGGGCGACGTCGATAGCGCCGAAGGATGGGGCGAAAGCAGTCCGGACCCGCCGGAGACGGGCGAGCCGGGCGACGTCGATAGCGCCGAAGGATGGGGTAACCCGCAGTTAACTCCTGAGCAGGCCGCAGCAGGCATCGCGAACGACGTCGATGGCGTCTCACAGGACGACCTGACGTTCGTCGACGGCGAGTTATCAAGGCAGTCGCAAGAAGAGCTCGGGCGGGCTGCTCTTGAGGGGTCGCTGGGAGAGCAGACTGCGCAAGACCTCCAGCTTGGCGAGGACTTCACGTACGACGCGGACACTGGAGCGGCAGAACTCACGCCGTACGGGCAGAAGGAACTCGCACGCAACCAAGTTGCAGAAAGCACCCTCGGCGATCTCGATCCTGGGACCGATTTCGAGGTGACTTACGACTCGGACGCCGCGAGTGACAGCGGAGGGAGTCCTGTTGATGTATCGTTCACGGATTCGGGTCGGGGGAAGATCGCGCAGGCAAAGCAAGATGGGCGGGCCGCCCTCGCAGCGGCGACCTCTGGGAGTGGGGAGATGGCGCGGACCACGGACGCAACGGACTTCGGAGCGTTCGACGACGCGATCTCTCGCGTCGAGCAGGCGGTCGAATCAGAAAATCCGGGGATGGAGGCTGGCGAAGATTTCACAGTCGGCATCGACGAGTCCGGCGGATTCACCGTCTCCCAAACGGATACGCCCAGCAGCAGTGTAGAGAATCCGCCGGGAACTCCCCGCTCTCGCGCCGGTGCAACCGGAAACACCGGTGATAACCTTCCAGAGTCCTCAACGACAGGGTCTAGCGAAAACGTCACTGGCCTCGCAGGGGTGGTCGGCTTAGACGCTCAGACAGTCCGGGACATCAACGAAGCGTCGCAGAACGTCGTGAATACGGTCTTCACGGGGGACGGATACGGCGACTCTGGTCTTCCCGGCCCAGAGCTGAGCCTGCCCGGTGGCGAGGGGGCGCTGTTCGGGACAATAACGAGCAAAGACAGCGGCTCGGTGAACACCGAGGTCACAGATGCGCTCACGCAGAGCGGTGGCTTCCTCACCGAAAGCCAAGAGCAGGACCTGAGGGTGCGCGCCAACCGCTTATCCAGCGAGTACGCCTTCATCGGGGACACGCTTCAGGATACAGTTAGTGGCGTAACTGGCAGTGAGAAGGCAGGGCGATTCGCGGGGAGCTTCGGCGACGTCGTGGGGAACCTGCCTGCGAATGTTGACCGGGGGATTCTCGCTGCTGAGACAGGCGTGGAAACGGTGCAAAACAGTCCTGACGTAGGTGCCGCCGATACAATAGCAGCCGTTGGGTCTGTGACCGGTGCGCTCACCAAGCAGACCGTCCAGTCTGCCCAGAAGAACCCGTACCAGTTCGCCGGCGAGATCGCCGGCGGCGCGGCACTCGGGACAGCCGCATTCAAGAGCTTCGAGAAGGCGGGTGACATCTCCCGCTCGGTCTCACTCACGGGCAGGGAAACCGTCGATTATAGTGATATCACTGACGAGGCGGGGGTTCGGGGAGAACTCCCCGGATTCGACACTGACTCCGACGCACCGACGAGGGAGGCAGTGGACGAAATCCGGACCAAAGCCTCGGACAATCCTGACGCCGCAACCGAGGGAACTGGCGGTGACAGCACCCTGTATCACGGCACGCAAGCAGAGTTTGACGCGGACCTCGAGGTAGGGGAGGGCGCGTCCGAACTGCCGGGGTTGTTCACCTCTCCTGAAGCAAGCCCAATCGCATTACAGGGGTCGGGTACTGGGTGGCCGTCCCCGACGCTGAAACCGCGTCTGCCTAGCATCGGTGGGAAAAGCGACCGGTTCGTCGGTCTGCCCGGAGACGACGTTCGAGGAATGCCCGAGGACGCAACCGGGGCAGGATACGCTGTCAAGCAAGGGGACGACGTCGTCGAATCCGGGCTCGGGCGGGGAGAGGCAAAAGCGAGAGCGAGTGACATGGACGACGCTGAGGTGGCCCCGGACCCCACGACTAGTGGGTACGAGTTCTTGATGGAGAACGCAGAAGCGGGCGCGGCGTACGTGCGGCCAGAGGGAGGGAGAACGACTGAACTGGAGTCTATCTTCCCGCCGGAAAGCGAGTTCACGAAGACGGGCACTGTTGCTGTCCGAGTCGGGCGAAAGCAGTTCCCGGGAACAGACGCCGATATCCCTGGAACGGGGCGGAAGGTCCCCCTCGACCTCTTCGAGCGGGATGGGGACACGACTGCCGACAGCTCGTCCGGCGAGTTCCTAGAAGACCTCGATGAAGGTGGATCGACGACAGCAGCAGCGGTCAGCCGAGACCTCGACCGGCTCGGGGGAGGCGATGGCTCGGTGGCTGCTGGCGGCGCATACACCGGCGGTGCCGCAGCTTCCCCCTTCGCAGGCACCTCAGCTGAGAATGCAGATGCGGGCGCTACCGGCGAGTCGGGAGGGAGGGAGGCGGATTCCGAGTCGAGCGAGTCGCCCCTCACTATCGAAGCCAGTGAAACCGGGGTCTCGGCGTCGCCGTTCGACATCGAGGAAACCGAAGTGGTCAGCGGCGCCAGTGGAACCGAAGAGTTGAGCGGGTTCAGTGACGATAGCGACGAATGGACACCGTTCGGCGAGGACGCCGTCGGCAGCAGCACCGAGGGAACGAGCGAAACGACCAGTGAATCGTTCGCGTCCCCAAGCGACGGACAGCGGAGCGGCTTCGGCTCCGGGGAAAGCATGGGTTCGGGGTTCGGAGAACCGACCGACTCCCCCTTCGAATTACAGTACGAGCCCGGGCCGACCGAACCCAGCTCCGGAGGCCCGACCGAACCCGACTCCGGGGTTCCGACCGGGTCCTCCTTCGGCTCCTTTGGTTCCGGGAAGTCAGACCCTAATCGTCGGCGTAGCCGGTTCGATTTCGACTTCGACAACGGAGACGACGAGAAGGACCCCGGCGACCCCGTCGAAGTCAGCACGGCCTTGAGCTCGGATAGCTTCGATACGGGCATCGCGAGCGTCGAGGAACTCGAACAACAGATGGAAGATATCGACGAGCAGTTCGAAGACCTCGGGTTCTAACCGGTATCCGGTCGTTTGCTCTTTCTAGAAGAGGGATGATATGACCGAATGGAACCCACGGGATGAGATGGGATCGCTTGAATACCTGAAATTCAAGCTGGGGAAGTGGGTGGAAGTCACTACTCTCCCAGATTGGGTCAACGAAGCACACGCGGGGTACTACGAGGGGTATATCGAGAAATACGGACATCGGCCCTATGACGTTGAGAAGGTGTATACTGGGGATAATCTGAAGTATAAGATCGTCTATAAACCGGGATCGAGGCAGGGCGAAGTAGAGGATGAATACTACACGAAAATCAAGTAGACGAGTATTTTCACGATGCAGTTACGATTGAAGTGTCGAAGTCAGCACGGCCTTCAGCTCCGATGAGTTCGACACGGGCATCGCGAGCGTCGAGGAGCTGGAAAATCAGATGGAGGACATCGACAAGAAGTTCGACGACCTGCCGTTCTAACCGGATTCCGGCCGCGCGCTCTTTCTGGACGGCGGTTTTCGGGGACGCGAACCCGGGGGTTACGACGTCGAAAAGCAGGTATCGCATGGTTCGTATATCGGTTCGACAGCCACGCGGTCTACTGTCCGGTAACTCCCGGCCAGCCCGCAGCGTGGCTCGTCCTCGTTGTCCATATCCTCCGCGTGCATCTTCCCGCCACCACCGCCTGTCGCGACGACCACCGTTGCGGGCAGCTCGTCGAGCGGACAGCCGGCAGGATACTCCACAGTCAGTATCGGGTTAGGCAGGCTTCTCCCAGCTGGCGCTGACGGCCGTCCAGCACTCGGGGTGGAAGTAGTATTCTTGGGTTTCGTCGCGGTCGCGCATTCGCTTCTTCTCAGCTTCCACGCGGACGTGGTCGCTGTCTGCGTGCAGCGCGTCGGTACAGGCGGGGTTCGCGCACGTGAGCGTATTCATGCGTCGGTCTCCTGTACGTCGATAAGCCGCCAAATCACGTCTTCGTAGCTATCCCCGCGTTCTTTGCGTGCGTGCAGCTCGTCAGCGAGTTCGTCGCTGACCTGAATTGTCGTTCTGCCCATGTCCGCCGATTCTTGTGTGGTTTCCATAAGTCCATGTGAACTGTAGACCGCCGCCCACATAGTTCTATGGTTGCCATAGTTTTATGGTAGTGGCTTCGTTAGAGGGAGGTAAGCACTGCTCGCCGGCATCGTCGCCACGCAAGAAGGCGACCGACGCTAGGGACGTCGGCCGCGAGTGGTGCCCCAAAGACACCATGACTACCAACGGCCCCTCGGAGGATGAAACCTCCGACACGGACGATTCGACGCTGCTCGTTGAAGCGGGCAGCACCGACGCATCGCTCGCACGCATCGAACGCCAGCAGCAGTACACGCACGCGCTCCTCGCGGCCACCATGAGCGTCGTCGCCGGCGCGACCGCGACCGTCGCGAACAGCACCTTCTGGGCGCTCGTTACCGCCGGCGCGCTCGCCGGGATGCTCGCGTTCGCGTTCGTCTGGAAAACCACCCCGCGCACCATTCCCCAGAATAGCTAATGACCGACCGCGAATCCACCAACAGCACGACCCGACGCGCGTTCCTCGGCGCGGCCGGTGCCGCTGCCGCCCTCGCCGCCACAGGAACGACCGCAGCGTCCGCCGAACCCACCGACGGAAACCCCGAGAACAACGACGGCAGCGACAGCGACGTCACGGCACAGTTCTCCGCGAACCTCGACCTCTGGGCCGGGAGCGGCTTTCACGACCCCGCCGACTACGAGCTGCGGCCGTCCCAAATCGACGACGAACTCGTTGACGTCTCGCTCATCATCCAATTCGACAACGCGCAGGTCAACCTCGCGTTCACGAAAGACGAAGCCGAAGCTTTCGCTGACGAACTCACCGCTGCCGCAGAACGAGGCGAACAGGGGGTCGCTGACTGGGATATCGAACACACCGTCGAGACCGGAGGAAACGATGGCAGTAACTGACGACGACAGCGAACCGGACTGGGAGCGCATCGCTCGCCGCCAGCTCGAACGCCGCGCCGAAGGACGCGTCCACGACCTGAAACTCGCGACCAACCAGCTAGCTTCGGCGTTCTCCGACGGCGACGCTACCGCCGACGACTTCGGTCGCTTCCGCAGCGAGGTGAACGGTCTCCTCAACGTCGTCGAAGACGAAATGGGCAGCCTCACCGACGGCGTCGAACCGTTCGGTGACCCCGCGCCGTATTTCCACGACACGCAGATGGCCGCCGACTACCTCGACGTCGAACTGGACGCCATCAACGAAGCGGGGAACGGCGCGACTGTCGAGGTTGGTGCGGACGCGATTCGCGAGCTAGCTGACGGCCACACCGTCCGCGTGAAGACGCCCGCCGGCATCGACGTGGAACTCCTACCTGAAACCGAGGCGGACCCATGAACGAGACCGCCTTCCGCGTTCGCGACGGCGACGAGGTCCTGTACCTCACGCCCTTCACCGACGGCGGTCGGCGCGTCCTCTACAGGCAGGACCCGAAGACGTTCGAAACCAGCCGCCACACTGTCGGCGTGCAGAGAGCGCGCACGCTCCGCGAGAGCGGCCGCGAAGTCCCACTCGCAGAAACACCCGCATGGTGTGACCCACGCGCGCCTCGCGACGACAGCACGCTCGCGCAGCCATCGTAGCCCGCCGATGAATCGGCACAGAACCAGCACGCCGACGACCCGGACGCGAACCTTCCACACCGGGACTGGCCGTCGGCCGAACCACGTCCGCGTGGGAGTGATCGAGCGAGCCAACGCGACGACCTCGCCAAGCAAGCACGCGCGAAACGCAGACGCCACAGACGGCAGCCAACCACACTCGCACCGCTGGAGGTCCAGCAGCTAGCTGGCGAGGACCGGGACCCCCGTGCTAAGGTCCTCGAAAATCGACGACGTCACCTTCTACCACCGTCCATCGGTCCCCGTTGGCCGACGGGTCGCCGCTGGCCGCGACCGCTTCCATGTCCTCGACGACGCGTTCTTCTTTGCGCGCCGAGCTGGAACAGCGACGACTGTCTATCTCTGTCCCCGCACACGCGGTCCGTTAGCCGAGGGGTCCTCACAGCACTCACTCATATAGACTGACCGGGCTGCTAACTAACACCGCTATCAACTCGCCAAACCCGACGCCCTCTTGCGTTTACTGTTTCATGGAGTGTTAATCCGCCGCTGAGAGGATTTGAGACACGCGAGAGCGGCTCAAACCTACGATATCGCCAACATCGACTTGACTCATTCCGTACTCCGATAACCGATGAATGTACTCGTTCCGCATATTCGTCTTCACCTCCTCTTTCGCGTTTTTCACCATTTCACGCGCCTCTTCCCGGCGAACGAACCCATCACCTTCCTCCCCATCAAGCCGCCGCTGTTTCTCCTCCGCTAACGTGTCGTACACTCCCTGTAGGTCACTCCCCGACGGAATCGGTCCCCACTCCAACGTCCCCATGTCGTGCGTGAGTTCGTGGCTGCGATGCGGCTCCCAGTCCATCCGGTACACGTTCGCGAACCCGCGCCGCTCGACGAGGACCCACACGTCCACCAGCGTCTTCAGGTCCGAGTCTATCAGGTGGTCCGCCGGCGCGTTCATCACGAGATACTTCTCGAGGACGCGGCCGGTAGACACCAGCTCCCGAATCGCTTTGTTCACCGCCGACCCCGACCGGTACTTGTCGAGGCCTAGCTCGGTCTCGTCGAGCGCCAGCCCCGACCCCAGCGGCTTCTCCGAGTACGACTGCGACAGTTCGTGCGGGTCGAGGGCCACTTTCTCGTCGGTCAATCCGTCCTCGGTTCGGTCCATCCCCGCCGCCAACCGGAGCGACAGCGTCGTCTTCCCTGTCCCTCGGTCGTTCGAGGAGTCCGTGACAAGAATCACGAGGTCGCGGTTCTGGCGCACGCGCTTCCGGTACAGCTGCGCGAGCGGGTGGTCCGATTCCGTGAAGAACTCGTTGGGTGCGTCTACTGACATGGTTAGAGCGTGTCGTGCGGACTCGGGCCGTCGTAGGGGATACCGAGGTCCAGTTCTTCGATAACTACCCAAATCTGGGCGACTGCTCGTCGAACGAAACTCATCGGGAAGAACGCCTCCACCTCAGGACTAGCTCCGCTGCCGTTCGCTCGGCCACGACCCCGGCCACCACTCTGGTAGCTGCTGCCCGTTCCTCGCCCGGGGTGCTCGCGTTCATACGGCACGGTCAACGCTTCCCAGGACGCGACATCCTCGAGGGCCAGCGCTCGCCGAGCGATATCGTTCGCTCCACGCGAGGAGACTGTGAGCCCCATCCCTTCTGGCGAGAGCTGGCCACCCGTCTGATTCTGTACCCATCCCCACGCCTCCCGGGATATCTCAACGCTACCCTGCGCAATATCGACGGTCATCCCCTTCGCGTTCAGAACGCGCTTCTGGCCCTCTGCTTGCTCCGCTACCGGGAACGCGATCTCCCCGATAGCCTGCGACCACGCCTGCTCTTTGTGCGCGACCGGGTGGAGCATCGTCGCGATTTCAACCAGCCGCCGCTGTGCCAGTCGATGCTGACCGTCGTCTTCGGGGGCTGGAACCACCTGTATCGACTTCCCCGCTGCCGACCGCCCCGTAAGGACGTCCGAAAGGTTGTGGAGCTGGTTGAGGAGGCGCTGCGTGTTCAGGTTTTGCGCGTTCGTCTCGCTCATTATCGAGTCCTCCACTCGCCTTTCTGCCGGGCGAGTTCCATCGAGACCGCGCGAGCGATGAACTGTGACTTCGAGACGTCGTTCTCGTCGCAGTATGCGTCCAGTTCCTCTTTCGTGTCCCCTCCGAGAGTCGCGTGAACCGTCGGCTGAGTACCCATAATACAGGCACACCAACGGTGACTAGAATATTAAGGGCAACGCGCATTCAGCATAATATGCTGAAGATGAATCCAGTATTGGCGCAGAATACCAAAGAATTACCAACATATGGCCTGCGTCCTCTCATACCGTTATCTGCGGGGGAGGCGTAGCTAGGGCTAAGAGACAGAACGTAACCGAAAAAGCACGCGGGTGCAACCAACACCCGCGCGATGTCCGCCTGTCCCGAACAGGCAACGACCACAATTCCAACCAGCGTGGTCGATTGTTACTACCGCCTCCTCGGTCTTAGTGGTGGCGGACGTTCCGGGTTCTCAGACGGGCGTCCTGTCTCGTTGGCACCACACCATGTCAACGACAAACCCGAGCGAACGACCCGAACGAATCGTCTACCGGAGAAGCCACCAGTACCCGACGACGGCGACCGCGAGGTGTTCCGCATGAGTGCCGCCCTCCAAACAGCCGGAGAGAACCACGACCTCGCTGGTGGCTACTCAGTGATCCTCCACCACGCCAACCCCGAGACGAGCTGGGAGACAGTCGCCCGTTGGTGCATCCGTGCCCGTGACGAAGGGGTGGTCTAAATTGGCAATAAAATTCCCTCGCCCCCGTTGCTCGGCGCACGTCCACGCCGCCACCTACGACGGCCCGGTTCGGTGTGAGAATGGCCACACCCTCCGTCTCGTTCGCAACCGCGTCCAGCGGTTCCTCGACCGCGTCAACCCCAGCACGCCGACGACCCGGACGCGAATCGAGGTGGACGCATAATGGCGGCCAGTCAGAGCGAGATGAACGTCTACGTTCCTGCTCATCAGCTCCGGATGAAAGGTGATGGGACGTATCTCTGGGTTAAGTGGTGGCGGGAGGACAATACGTACTACGCGCATTTCCACCGGGCTGGTCTCGGTGAGTCGTTCGTACTGCACTCCCTCGGGCGGAATGGAAAGACGATCTGCGAAAAGGAGGAAGCAAATCTTGACGACCTCCACGAGGGACTGCTCGAAGCGCTTCGAGCTCGCTACGATATCGCAGATTACGCCGGGGGAAGCCGATGACGTGCGTCAGACGGAGGGGGTCGGAAATAGGGCAGACCTTTATACAGGCGTGGGTGAAAAGTTGGAGTACCAGAAGACAGGCGACGCTACGAGACAAGCGCCAGGGAGAATACCCCGGGGCCGTACCGCTCGGCCCCACCAAGTGTGACAACTGGGTATTCTTCTGCGGCCTACGTAAAGGTTCCGCCCGCCGAGTAGCCACGCGTAGCGGCTGCTCTGCGGGTCTGGTGCGCTCGGATTCGCCAGCCAACAGCATGCGCAACCAGCACCCCCAGCAGGACGATGAGTAAGGACGCTGGTTTGACGTGGAGCCAGCAGGCCCCGCTGTCCGCCGATGTCCACGTCGAGGAGCCGCCGCTCTCCCGGCGCCAGCTCTGGCACCGCATCACGCGCCCCGAGGCGTTCTGGTCGTGTCTCGATGAAGCTCTAGGCTCGCTGCTCACCGGCAAAACCGAGTGGCAAGCAAAGGAGACACTCCGAGAGACGGTCGGTGACGTCCTTGAGGGCAGCTACTACCAGACCGCCTTCCAGTACGTGAATGTCGCCGAGATGGCCGCGATGTTCGACGAGGACGAGACGCCGGCAACCGACCCGGCAGAGGCGCAGCTGGCGTTCCGGAAACTCACGCGGAACCTCGACGGGGTCTTTCGCCGCACGTCCCTCCAGGACATCTCCGCGGGCCCACTCGCCCTCCTAGAGGCAGCCGATGTCGTACCTACAATCGTGCTGGAGATCGACGCGAGCTGGCTCGACGAGGCGACCTCAACGGAGTTGCGGCGGTGGGTCTCGTTCCTCACCCAGCTTTCCAGCGCGTGCCGCGTCCGGGTTGTTGTCTCGCCTATCGCGGCTCGCCGCCTTCGTCACGACTACGCCGACCTTCTGCCGGCGGCGAGCGTTCGCGAGCTCGCACAGACGACCTCCCCCCGCGGCCCACCCGCTGCTGACGCTGGTGTCCTCCAGGAGGATCGAGACCGTGCTGACGATGCCCTCGACGAGCTCGCGCACGACGGGCCGCATATGGCGATGCTGCGCGCGCTCGCGTCGATGTCGGAGCAGATGGCGACGTACGACCGGCTAGCTCGTCATCCGCTACTCGACGACGCGCAGCGTGAGACGTGGCGCTCGCGCGCCGCCCGGCTGCGGGAACTCGGGCTTGTCGAGTCCGAGCGCTGGGCCGGCGACGTCTACCAGCGCCTCACGACGGCTGGCCTTCTGGTCGTCGAGGAGGACGCCGAGGAACGTGGCATGGACGCCCCTACTCCCGGCGGCAGTTGGGAAGGCGAACACACCCAGCAGACGACAGACCCGCAGAGCGCGGCAACTGGCGACGCTGCTGGCGCGCGCGAGGAACGCGTGCGCTCTGGTGATGGCGGTGAAGACGGTGCGTTGCCCGGACGTTCGCAACCCCCCAAATCATCCAGCGAGGGCCGTGTACCCATACGCGGGCAAGACGGCCCCCCGACCGCCGAGGGGCGGGATGTGGCGGCTGAGGGGTGTGAAGTGGCCGGGAGCGGCCGCGAGACGGGCCGCCCCGGCCGTGATGATTGGATGCGCCCCGACCGCCACGCAGCTTTGCAAGCAGCCGCCAACGGCGCTGACATCGCTGTCTGTAATCGCCCAGTAGACGACGTGAACGGCCGCCGCACTCGTTACAACCCGGACCGCAAGGAGCTCTCAGTAAGCGTTGATTACTCCGACGACGTGGCGGTGCTGGCTGTTCGTCTGTGTGCCGCGTTGACCGACCCACCAGCGTGGAACAGCGTCCTCTCGCAGGAACGCCTTGACGGTGCTGGCGGGGACTTAGCCGGCCTCGTGACGTCGAATCCGTACATTCTCCGGAAAGGCCGCTGCCTCGGCTGGTTGAAGAACGAGGACGCTAACGGTCACGATCTCCGCGAACGGCTTCATGAGGAACGGCGAACACTGCTCGCGATGCTCGACGACCTCCGTAGTGAGGACGGTGAGTTCCACTCAGATGTCGCGAGTGAAGTCCTACGGCGGGCCCATGGACTGCTCGGAACGCTCGCCCAGATTTACGACCTGCTCGGTGTCGATATCGTCCGAGAGATTCGCATTCGGGACTACCGTCGCGACGTTCATGATCGCCGCCACGTGCTGTTGAAGTTCCTCTCGGCAGCTATCCCGAAATCGGCGCGGTATGGCCACTATTCCGCCCACAGAGTGCTCTACGAGGACCGCGAGAAGAAGCGCAGTAACGACAACACACTGGGACAGCCGGACACTCGCGGTGATGCAACCGGCGAGCACATCGGTTCCTGGGTCATCTCCGGTCCGGGCGTTGACGCGCTGCTGGAGGACCTCGAAGGTTGCGCCGGTCGCATCTACGAGCTCCAGGAAGACGGTGAAAACTTCGCGCCGTTCGAGGTGCCGGTCGTCGTCGAGGATGGCTGGCGGCGGGAAGCCATCGCGACGGCAGTCAACCGGGTCGGCGCCAGCAAATCGCTCCAGGGGACGCGGGCGACGGTCTCGACGCTGGCGGCGCTACTCGGGAACGTTCACGACGTTGCGGCGGCGATCTGGGGGCTCGGCGCCGAGGACAACCGCCGGGATCTCGACCTCGCGGAGCTCCGGCCGGCGCTGGGCCGGCTGCCCGCCGACCGCCTCTTGCCCGACGTCGGTGGGAACACGGTCTCCCGAGTGGTGGCGGTGCTGATGGCGGCGGATGAGCCACTGTCGGCGTCGACGCTGGCGGAGCGGGCGGACGTTTCGACACAGAGCCTTCGCGACAACCGCGACCTCCTGGAGGCGTTCGGCCTCGTCGACGTCACCGAGCAGGGCGCGGGCCGCGCCTCGCTGTGGCGGTTCCGGCTTCCGTTCCGGAGCGAGCGGTTCGACGAGGTGCCCGGTCGCAGCAGCGACGAGTACCCCGACGAGGGGTCGGCGCTGCGGCCGGCGGCGCTCCTTCAAGAGCGTGACCCGCAGGTATCGGAGGCGGTGCTAGCTGTCCTCGAGGGGCCGCTGGTGACTCTCGGTGTCGACGTCTACGGTACCGAGGAGTGGCAGGCCCTCGTCGGGGACTACCGGCTCGACGCACCGGCAGCGGAGGCGCTGGCGAACCGCTGGCCGTGGATTAGGGCGTGGATGGACGTGGCTGCGGCGCTGCTGGGCTGGGAGACGTCGGTGTTCACCGACGACTGGCTGGAGGATACCAGCCTCGAGGACAGCTTCGGCGCGGCGCCGGTGCCGGATCAATCCACGCTCTCGGCGGCTGTGGGTGACTAACACGATGACGGAACCAAGTTCGGACGACGCGATTGAACGGGCGCGCGAGCAGCTGGAGGCGGGGGCTGACCACCTTCGTCGCATATCAGGCAGCGAGTTCGAGGCGGAGTTCTCCGGCCTGCTCGACCGCCTCGACGTGTTCGACGAGGACGTCGATGGGCTCCGCCTCGAATTCGCTCTCGACGCTGACTACGGGATTGAAATGTATCGCCTCGTCCATCTTCGCGTGATTGAGGGCGGGGGCTATTGCGATATGCAGGTGCGGATTCACGATGAGGAGGACGCCGAGGAGCCGGACTGGGGACGGGAGACGCTGAGTATCCAGACGCTCGTTGATACGGCGCCGTCGCCCGACGAGGCACGGCCCGCGTTCTACACTGCTCTTCGACAGGCCGCCCGCGTCGACCGCCCCGATCTCCTCCTCGAGACGTCTGGTGTTCTCGTCCACCTCGAGGTTCGCGACGGCGAGTTCTCCATCCAATTCACGACCGATTGAGTCGCCAACCGCCAGTCGGGGGACGCGAGGAGGGCGTCGGCGGTGGACTCGCGACGGACGAGATTCAGTTCCTGAACGTCGTGGCGTCGTCGGAGGCGTTCTTCGGCGGGTCAGACAGCTTCACCGGCCCGTCGGGCGGCTTCGAGGGTAGCTCGGACGATGTCAAGGATGAGCTCGGAGATACGATTGACTTCCAGGCGCGTGGGGGATTCGAACCCGCCCCCGCGAACGCTGAGGGGAAGGAGTATATCATCCCTGTCAGGCTCCTTGGTTTGCAGCCTACTGTTCCGCGATTCGGTAGAACGGCCTAGTATTATCGTTGTAGTCTGGTATCCCTCCCTCAGAAAGCTCATCTGGAAGATCGTCAGTGAAGCCAGTATCTTCGTCGATCTTCTTCATAGCATCTTGTATTCGTATCTCGCGTTTCTCAACTCGCCCCTCTCGAACCAGCCTTTCTAACATAGCTTGGGACTTGGCTGCGCCGATGAATGCTTGCTCTCGCTGCATGGCCTCGGCTTCGCGGGAGAGGTCCATGTCTGGTTGGGGGATATCAGCCTCGTCAAGAACCTCAGTGGCGACAAACGACTCAGTAACGAGTGCGTCTGGGTTGTTTTCAAGGAATTCCAGAACGCGCTGCTCTTCGGACTTTGCCGGTTCTCCACTCTCCCATAAATCATCCGACTCGAAGTACATCACTTGTAACTCTCACCGATTGCAAATCAATCTTCGCCAACACTTCTTGAGGTGAGAGAACTCCCGCGTAGTGAGTAAGTCGTTGACAGTTACTTCGGTGACTTGGGCTGCAGCCTACTCTACCCCAAGTGAAACCAGGGGGTCTACGGAAAAGTGTGTGGGGCTGAACCTTTTCCCAGTCTGGTTAGTATTCCGTCGTATGGGAAGAGAGCGACAAACATACTCGCGGGAGAACGCACTGGAAGTCCGCCCGTTCCTGCGGCTGTTCCTCGGTGCGCTCGCCATCGAGAACGAAGAGGAGCGCATCCGGACTGTGATAATAATCCTCTGTGCCGGCCGGCTCGCCCTCCGCGCGAACGAGATTCAGCACCTGCATGAGGGCTGGATTGACTGGGAGGAAGGAACGATTCGCGTCCCGGCCCACGAGCCGTGTTTCTGCAAGTGGTGCCTGGACTCGGCACACGGGAAGGTCGCTGACGAGAAGGGCGTCCCGAAGAGCGATCTCGACCGCAGTGACGAAGATGTCCTGGAGTACGCCTACGAACATCAGTTCGAGCCGAAGCCGAACGCCAGCGCGCGTGTTGTTCCGTTCGGCTGGTCGGAGCGAATCACGGCGTGGTTGCTCCGGTTCTTCGAGGAGTACGACTACGTCGACGTAGGCCAACAGCAGATGCGTAACAACGTGCGGAAGGCGGCTCGCAACGCCGACGGCGTAGACCCTTCGAACCTAACGCCGCACCCCCTCCGAGCAACAGGCGCGACGTTCTACGCCGATGCTGGTCTCCTCTCGAAGCCGCTGCGTGACCTCCTCGGGCACAGCGACCGAGCGGAAGCCCGGCGGTACGTCCGCGGGTCTGGACGTCAGCTCACGCAGCGCGTCTACGAACTCTTCGGGCGTGAGGAATGGGCTCCCGACGCGGTTCCAGAAGACCCTGGCGAGCAGTTCCCCGTTGCGTGTGACCCGCGGCCGTTCGCTGCCGAAATCGACATAGACCCACGCGAAGGTGGTCCTGCTGAACGTCAGGAGAGAGCGGAGGCAATCGAAGATGAAGAGGAGTCGGTGTTCAATCCACGCCGCGAACGCCGACCGGACGACGTCCCGTATACGGCGAGTCGGCACAACATCCCCGGGCACGTCGATCCCGACGGTGAGGGGCTGGAAAGTCCGGCAGCCGAGCGTGAGATTGTGGACATGGACCTTGATGAATGGGTTGAGGAACAGAACGAGGAGCAGGAAGCAGTTGCGGAGACTGCGGACCGTCGGGAGAGCCTGGACGAGTGGTTCAGCGCTGTGACGCCAGGAATCGGGGCGATGGTCTCGACGACAGTAGCGGCCATGCAGCAGACGTGGGAACGGGCGAAGCGTGAGAAAGCAGCTATCGAGCACGACCCACGGACGGCGTGGCCGTCCCCGAAACGCGGGGTGAAGACCGTCGCGTTGCTCACAGTCTTCGCTGGGTTAGTCGGTGTGAATCTCGCACTGGAAGGCTACGCTCCATCTTCCGTTGTGGACTTGGCGAACGCGCCGCCACTCCTCGTTGTGGGGTTCGCGCTCGGGATGGCGAACGTCCTGTGGCAACTCCGCGACCTCGAAGAACCAGACGCGACACCATAGCCTTCAGTTCGCTTCCTCCTCGACCTCCTCACTCTCGTCGTCGCTATCTTCGGCTCCTGGTGGCAGCTCGCCATCGAGCCATCGGCGCGCAGCATAATGTTCTCGGATTTGTTCCTCCCCCCAGTCGTTAACCATCATCTCAAGCGCTGCTTCGACAGCATCGGCGTTATACCAGCCGCGGTGTTGGTCCTTCCCGTCGTTCAATTCGCCTTCTGTAGCGGGGATATGCTCATCGAGGAATCGTCTATCGACCTCCCAGTCGGTGAGGTCTCTGACGATGACGGCGACGGAGTCGAATCCAGCGCGTCGCGCTGCCTCGATACGCTTGTGCCCACTGACGATGATGTAGTAGTCCTCGTACGGGTTCACTTCGGGATAGGAAGTCAGCGCTTGCTCACGACGGACTTCACGGACGTAGTCATAGAAGTCGGGATGATCGAACTCCCGCTGTGAGTACGGGGACGGCTCGATATCTCCGATATCGATACTTCGGACAGTCCCGCGGGTTTCGGGCTCGCGTTCGACCGTGTCCGGTTTTCGAATGTAGATGCTGCCAACGTCGACCTCGCGTTGATCGGGCTCGATCCGAACGGCGTCGTCGAGCAGGAGCTGGTCGTCGTTGAAGTTCCACTTTACCATCCACCCGCGATAGACTGTCCCATCTTTCCGAACCGTGAGCTTGCTCGTTCTAAATCGATGCTCCAACTCCTCGTAGAACGGATTGTTCATCGCTCGGGATACCAGACTCCGGCCGGGAATCGTTTTCGGTGCCTGAAGCCGTCTATTTGAGTATTCCTTTGGATTTGGCTATATCTATAGGCTATAGCTGTAGCCTACATGCGGTCGTGTCTGACGTAGTTATTTGAAGGCACAGAACGCACAGAAGCACGTGAAGTCATGACTCAACGGGTAGGGATTCTACAACAGAAGGGAGGTGTGGGAAAAACAACGAACACAATCAATATCGCCGGTGCGCTCGC
>NZ_CP159205.1:0-211126 GCF_040435975.1 Halobacterium sp. NMX12-1
CGAAAACCTCTGCAATGCCGCACTTCGAACGCTCTACCCGGAATACACGATCACGGACACAGGCCAATGGTGGTACGGTGACCACGAAATCGACGTCGTCGGACTGACCGCTAGCGAGACACTGCTCGTCGGCGAATGCAAATTCCAACAATCGGCACTCGGCTACGACGCACTGTCAAGTCTAGAACGGCACACCAACGAACTGCGATGGACCCCACAGACTGGAAACGATAGGACCGTCGAGTACGCGCTGTTCTCCCGGAGTGGCTTCAAACAATCAGTTAAAGAGGCAGCCAGTGAACGCGACGACCTCCGATTGTTCACCGTCACCGATGTCGTAAATTGCCTCAGGGCTTAACCCCGAGGCACTCGGCCTGCTCCGCCTGTAGATGTTCTCCGATGTCAACGGCCCCGCGCACGGTGAGCCGGGGAATCCGCCGTGCTACCTAGTTCGAAGGAGTTCAGCAGAGCCGGATTTTTCTTTTTGGACTGGATATCGATGATATGGACTGGGTGACGCTTCTGGCAGGTGGCCTCTTTGCGCTTGCATGGCTCATCGTGGTGTATCAATCACGGACAAAGAACTGGACGCTGGGACGAACCACTGGCTGGCTTGTGTTTCTCGGCGGTGCAACCATTGGAGCGTTCTACGATGAGGTCGTCTCCGCTGAATCAGCGCTTCTCCCGTGGATCGAACCAATTGCCGCCCTTATTATGTTCCTCGGAATCGGTATTGCAGTGATCCGTACGCGTCATAGACGGTAATTGAGTTATCTTCCTAGCGTCTCCAGTGGGGATTTCAGGCAGTTCGTCTGGAACTATCAGCGAAAGTTCTAATACATGTCTACATGATTAGGGGTGTATGTCACGAATGCCAAAGTGTCCAAACTGTGGAAAAAGCGCATACGTGGAAGGAAGCGGCGAAGGATACTACTGCAAAGACTGCGCTCACTCCTTCTACTAACCAGAAGCACTGGAATTAGTGATTCATCAATCCCAAGAAAGAGAGTTTCCATGCGAACCTTGGGATTCCACGTTGAGAGGACTGCTTTTCGGCATATCCATACGATACTGGGAATCCTGTGTAAACAAATTTGTGGGAGGATTGGAACGCTCACCCGTTTGAACGCTGGTTCGCGGCCACACTGTGTCCTAAATGCGTTTCTGTTCACACAACTGGAGAAGCTACGAGTAGCGCGGGGTCACTCAGTCAACACTATCTTAACCAACACGCGCCGTCAGATTCGGCCAGTGTTGGTTAACGATGAGAACGAGAATGGCATCACCCCAAGCAAAGAACCAGTCTGCTCGGCGTTTGCTGGGCCCCAGAGTAAGTCCGATTGAGAAGTCATAGATGCGCTTGCAGATGTAACCTCGATAAGTATTTGGCAACAAGTTGTAGTGGAGTGATTCGAGTGCTGCCTATGGATTCTCTGGGGTGGCTTGCACCGTTATTCGACCATCATCTATACAAAGGCTGCTCGGAGAGCGAACGGTATGTTTGAAGATATTGACCGGGAAGTTTCCGATGCGGTCCAGTATTATTATCAAACCCTGCGTGGTCAGGCAGCGGAACACGAGGAGTCGGAGACGGAAGTTAAGGGGCGACGGTCGGAAGTTCTCGGTGGCCAGCAGATGGATGGGTTCGCCTGGTTAATCGAGGAGTTGCTCGTCGAACAGACCAGTATTAACGCTGACTACATCAAACACGACTACCAGGCGACGCTCCCTGGGTACTATCGGCCGGAGAAAGAATGGGATACGGCAGTTGTCTACGATGACCAGCTCTACGCCGCACTCGAATACAAGTCCCAGGGGAGTTCTATCGGGAACAACCTGAATAATCGCACTGAGGAGGCGATTGGGAGCAATACGGACATCCAGAAGGCGTACGAAGAGGGGTTGTTCGAACCGTCTCCAGCGCCGTGGGTTGGGTACTTGATTCTCATGGTGGATAACAAGGCGTCACAGAAGCCCCGTCAGTTGCGGCAGCCGAATTTCCCGGCTGATGATGAATTCCAGGGAGCGAGCTACGTGGATCGGATGGAGTTGCTGTGCCTACGGATGCTCCGGCAGCGGTTGGTTGACGGTGCCGGCTTCCTCCTCAGCAACGAGGAGATCGGGATTGATGGCGAGTATCGGGAGCCGAACGAGGAGCTAGCCTTTGAGCGATTTGCCCGATCGCTTATCTCGCACGTTAACGGTCATCTTCCCGAGGACGCTCGAGCATCTAGCCACGAGTAGGATACACTCGATACCTAATAGCTTACTCGAGTATTATATATTTTTAAGTTGTATCGCGCTATAGCGTACCCTATGAAAGGCCACGTCCCTACACCCCCGGATCTCGCCGAACATATCGTCAAGGGACTATTCGAAGACGCGCCTCCCCACGAGAATGACCGCATCCTGTATCCGGGAGCCGGAACCGCGCCCTTTGCCGCTGCTGTTGAACGCATCTGCCGCCAGGAAGATTGGCCGGTCCCCAACGGATACGGCGTTGAACTCGATCCCAAGTATCTCGCGGAGGCACGCGAACGCGACCTCTCGCACGTCGAGTTCGACGAACGGGATTACCTCGTCGAGGAGATGTTAGAGGAGGACGAATTCGAGTATATCGTCGGAAATCCACCGTACGTCCCAATCGAAGAGCTCGACGACGACGAAAAAACGCGGTACAAATCCCTGTTCGAGACCGCAACCGGCCGATTCGATCTCTACCTGCTCTTCTTCGAGCAGTCCCTCGAGCTGCTTGCGCCCGGGGGACGGCTCTCGTTCATCACGCCGGAGAAATTCGAGTACGTCGACACAGCAGCGCCACTGCGGCGACTTCTCACCAATGGCGGGGTGCAGGTGGACGCAATTGAGCACGTCGCAGAGGACGCCTTTGATGGGCTTGTGACGTTCCCCTGCGTCACCACGCTCCAGCGCGATCCCGTTGACGAGGATACCGAGACGCATGTGACGCTCCGGGACGGGACGACTCACACGACAACGCTCCCTGCGGATGGAGAGAGCTGGGCAGCGAGTATCCGCGGCGCCGACCTTTCGGGAATGGAGACGGGCGCCACCCTCGGCGATGTGACTGTCCGTATTTCTCCGGGAATGGCGACTGGGGCGGACTCACTGTTTGTCTGCGATCGCGACGAGGTGCCGCCACAGTTGAAGCCGGAGTGGGTCTACCCGACCGTGTCGGGTTCGGAACTCACAACGTTCGACGGACCACGGACTGATTCGGTGTTCATCTGCCCGTACCGCGAGGACGGGTCGCTCCCCGGCGAGGACGAACTCGGTGCCTTCCGGGACTGGGCAAGTCTTCACCGCGAAGAACTTGAAGACCGTTCCTGTGTCCAGAAGCAGGGGGAAGCATGGTACGGCTGGCATGAAACGCCGCCGATGGAAGACCTCCTACAGCCGAAGATTGTATTCAAGGATATCGCAAAAGAGCCTCGCTTCTGGGCGGAACGCGAAGGCGACGTCGTTCCTCGGCATACCGTCTACTACCTAATCCCTCAAGAGGGGGTTCCGTTCGACGACCTCTTGAAGTATCTTAATAGTCCGAAAGCCCGCGCCTGGATAGAGGCCAACTGCCAGAAAGCCGCAAACGGGTTCCTCCGGTTACAGAGCCGCGTGCTTGAAGACCTGCCCGTACCGAAGAAGTGGGCAGAAACGTATCAAGCGACGCTGTGAGTACCCGCCATTGTTCAGACGACTGTGGAGACTGTGAGTGGCTTACCAGTTGTTACAAATACGATTTCTTTATTCGCGTGGACGGCGTCGTATGCCGCTCCATGCATAATTACTAGATAAGCACCTGGGTAAAAACCCGCTTTTTCAACTACTGTTACGGGATGCTGAGCTACGGCAATCTTAACCAACAATTGAGCCTGTTGTCTGCTATTGTTGGTTAAGCCTATAGGGTTAAGTTCAAGCCATGGTACAGCGAGCATCTTGAGGAACACGAGCCGACAGAAGTCGTTCCTCCCACGAATACACTCCACAGGAAGTCAACAACATCACTGGTGGCGTCTACCCAGCACGCTGCAGAAGTAGCATAGATATTGGTTAGAAGATAACTATAGTTGCGTCTTGCATCTGGAATCTCCAGCGAATTGACGAGTTACCGATTATAATATTAGTGTTAGAAATCTTGGTCACGGTATAATGGATACAAGGCCTTCACGAGAGGACTTGATCGCCGGGATTCAAGATTTCGCCGATGATATAGATAGTGTTCCGACGGTCCGAGAGATGCGTAGTGATGGTCCTTACTCTCCATATTATTACAAGGAAGAATTTGGTTCGTGGCATGATGCGCTGCGCGCTTCGGGCATCCAGCCAACTCACGGTGTCCACCCTGATGTTGACCGCGAGGAGTTAGTAGCTGAACTTCGTCGACTTGATGAGAACTGTGATGGGGCCCCTCGGCAGCGCACGCTCGAAGAGCAGGGGAAGTACGAATACCAATTGTATACCGAGGAATTTGATTCATTTATTCACGCGCTTGAGGAAGCTGACATTGAGCCCTCAGAGAAACAGTATCGGTTCAGCTCTGTTGAGACACCTGAAGAGAAGAAAGGATCTGCGAATATCCAGAAGCTTCGTGAGAATGGTCCGACACCAGGGGATGATCTCCCACAGGGACGAAGTACGAAAGACCGTGAGTTAGGAATCTGGAAATTCGAGGTTACATCTGGATCGACACGATCGGCAGACCCAATATACTACCTCAATGACGAGCATGCACCAGAATTAGTTCTTCGTCGGTTCTTCAGCCACAACCCGCACGTTTTGCAATATCGAGATCCACACGGAATCAAGATGGGGATCAAGAACCACCAGCCTTCGTGGGCAGACGTCGGTCAAGACCTTGTCGATGAATTGGTTGACCAAGGCTTCGCTGATACGTCGTTCGAGAATCTGGTTATCGTCGATGTCTTGTCCGACGAGACGCTACAGTACGTGTTTAGAACTTCAGTTTCGAATCAAGTAGATACAGCCACTCTCGGGTTTGTGCCGGAGTACCACTTCGGTACACGACCTATCTGGGGCTTTCCTCGCGAGCAAACGGATGTTTGGACCGAACTCACCGAGGACGATGGTTTGATATTTAAAACTGGGCCGGACCGGTTCACACATTACCTCCCGGTGGAGGCGATCACTGCCAACCAGAATGTGATGAAGGAACTATGGGTAGAGTACGACGACAACGAAATCCGAGCAGCCGGTATCGAGAAACCCTGGCCAAAGCTGGTCATCGGCAAGCAAGTGGAGACATTCTCGCTATCCGAAGATGAGCTTAGCGAAGCATTAGACGTTGGCCTCACCGGTGACTCTGTTCAGTGGTTGTCTGAATCCGATCTCGAATCATTCAAGAATTCTTACGGCTCCTTCACGACTTTCCTCCGAAACAAAGACCAACCAGACCAGCCACAGCTTGCAGGACTCGAAACTGACGACTTGGCGGTGCAAGAGATCGTAGAGATTCTGATGGGCCTTGACGAAGACTCTCTTGCCACTCTGTCTAGTGATAGCGAGCTTGAACAGATTGAACGACAGAAGCGAAAAGAAGCGTTCCGCGAGGGGATATATGAGATTTACTCGGGGTGCGCAATTTGTGGGCAACTAACTGAATCTCCCAGTGGTTCTCTTGATTTGGAGGCAGCTCATATCGTCCCTAAGGCGGACGGTGGGCCAGATGTCCTACAGAACGGTCTTGGGTTATGCTCGAAGCATCACTGGGCATTCGACAACGGTTGGTTCGAAATCAGCCCAGAATACGAGATCTCTGTGAGTGATTCACCAGAATTAGAGGGATATGAAGACCTCGCTCAGTACCACGGCGAGAAACTTTACCTTCCGTATGATGACCAATATTCTCCCCATCCGAGATACCTTGCCCAAAGACTACGAATCCAGCAGTCATGACCGAGAGACTAACTAGTCATACCCGGTTTCTAAATCTATGACCGCCAGTCGGGTGTTTATATCATCAATTATAAATTATCGCACCCGGCGACCTTCGTTTTCCGTCTGAGCTCTGATACTGATTCGAGCGTGGTTTGACGGGCTTCACTCGGAGCTCTCCGAAACCGTACTTCGAGTGACTACCAACCCGAAGGATGCTGCTCTTCGCGGTCTCCACCGGCCGGTCGTCCTCGTACTTCACGACCTGCCCGTGGTTCACCGAATGGAACTTGTACACCCCGGTTGCTCCAGCACCTTTTCCTCGCGTTCACGGAGGTTACGGCAGTCCTCTTCCCACCACCACAAGTCAACGGCGAGGTAGTCCGAGTTGCGTTCTCGAACACGCTCAATGAGGGACTTGACGACTGGCGGACGATTCACCTCGCGAAGCTCTCCTCGTACTGTGTCGACCAAGATAGCCGTCTCTATGACTACAAGCACACGAACCTGGAGTACGCCGAGCCCGCGTTCACCGTCGGGGATTAGTGATTAAGCCCGACGACGATCCCAACCTCGCCATCATCACTCCGTCGACGACAGCGAAGTGACGGTCGCCTTCGAGAAGGAACTACGGAAGGACTACATCCAACCGGAACAACTCGCGGACGTCTGTGAGAACCACGGCATCAGCCAATACTCGTTCGACTGTGAGGAGATGGCATTCAAGCCGCAGCACTAACCAGCGTGAGGTCGTTGCCAGTTACTTAAATAACCAGTATTTGAATCGATCAAGATACCGACGCCCTCTATGATGTTCACGGCGAGTCAGTCAATAGTGGGTATAAGTAAGGATTTTTTTCAAGACAGAGTAGCGTTGGCTGGTAATGCCCCCGACTTTCGAGAAGGTTCTGACGGAACGTGAGTTTGAGCGTCTGATTGAGGGAACGTACCGAATTGACAGCCCGAACGAGTCACTGGAAGCACGCGCAGCTGTACTTATCGGCGGACGTCTGGGTATGCGACCCGGTGAGATCACTCACCTTGACTCCTCGTGGATCGATTGGAAACGCCAGATGATTCGAGTTCCGTCCCACGATCAGTGTACAAAGGGACGAAATGGAGGACTCTGCGGGTATTGTCGACAGGCAGTCCAGAAACAAGTGGATTCATCTGAACAAGACGCTAGCGAACTCCGACAGCAATACTGGCAACCGAAAACGGACGCAGCGGCACGAGTAATCCCATTTCACTTCTCCTCACGTGTTCACGTTACACTCGAATATCTCGACCAAGAACACGATGGCTGGCCGTATTCGTTTTCGACACTCCAACGCAGACTCAGCTCGGCGCTCGACCGAGCACCCGAGCTGAAGCTGGATTCGACGTCTCCACACGGTCTCCGAGCAACTGCCGCATCCTATCACGCCGGGCGAGGGTTAGATCTGCCCGCGTTACGCTCGATGTTCGGCTGGAGAGATATCGAAACCGCGAAGCAATACATGAATTTGGATGGCTCTAGGACGCGGAGAGCACTGAGCAGCATCCACTAAGCTGAGTCAGAAACGGGATGGGGGAGAGCAGAGTGGCTTTGGACTACTATTTGAATACACGCGATCGAGTGCCTCAATCGAGGTCGTCGTACTTCTCCAGCACTATCTCGAAGTAGTCTTCGTCCATCAACCGCGGATTCTGAACGCGGTGGAAGTCATCCAGAACGAAGGCAGTCTCCTCACGCCCAAGACCGTAAGCGTGGAACGCCGCGGCGTCAATCTCGGCCTGCAACTCCCGGCGTTTATCCATCTCTGTCGCCGGCTCAATTCCACCGAGTCGTTCGCGCATCTCCTCGAATTCCTCCCCGTAGCAGTTGAGTCGAGCGGCCCGCGTCGAGATATAGTCGAACCACTTATCACCGTCTGTAAGCCGAGGGACTTGTGACTCGGTGAATTTGTACATTACTACCGTTGTATCAATTTTAGTTTTGAGGAGGAAATCAAACGGGATGCTATTGATGAGTCCAACAGCCGCGAACAACTCCGAATCCGAGAATACCTTCTCGTAGGCGCTATGCAGAGGGGCTTCTTTGAGGTCATCTTCTGACGGGTGTATCTCGTAAGGGCGAACGGTGTGGAGTTTGTTATGACAGACGACTCCGTCAGGGATGACCGAGGCGATGATAGTCCGTTCGTTAGTCGCGCTCGTAATATCCCGATAGACGATTCGATACTGTGTACAGTCGAGTAGAACGTCTTCTTCGGATAGCGACTCTCCGCGATGCTCTTCAAGAAGGTCGTTGACGAAGCCGACTTGTGACCCCGTTCCGTCGAAGGCATCATAGACCGCTCGTTTGAGTTTGGGCAAGTTCTTTTCTCGAACTCGTTGTTTTGCGCTTTCCTCGGCTGGACTTTCGACACTCCAGAACTCCGGGCCGTCTATGCCGAGGTACGTGGAGTCGTGGACGAACTGATAGACGTTCTTCCCGCCGTAGACGGGGTAATCCCCTTCTTCTGCTGTTTCCACGAAGCGGTCTGTATCGCTCGTTCGATGTAGCTCTGCGTATGGGTTTGCATACCATTCCTCACTTCTGTTGTCGGACTCGCCGATTGGCTGATGCTGTACTATTGTTTCGATAACTTTACTCTCTTTTTCTGATTTTAATAGAGGGAAGATACGGGCCTCGGGAGAATACTGTTGGAGGACACTCCGGGATGTTTCGAATGCTACTCGGTCAAACTCGTGTAGAACTTCGACGTTACCTTCCTGATATATACTTTTCACTTGTTCAGTTCTTCCTTGATTCTCAAAGGTAAGTACGGCAAACTTGTACCGACTGTCGATGTTGGGGAAGATGCCGTGATTCATAAAGTGCGCCAGCACGTCGATACGGGTTTCCTCAAGGAGATGTAGGCGGAGGTCCTTGCCAGAAGACCCGGTGAAAATCGTCCCTGGTAGAATTTGAGCAACATACCCGTCGTCACGGGCGATCTGGAAGACCCGCTCTAAAAAGAGCGCGGACAGGTCGTTTTCGGTCCCCTCGGTTCGGCCCGCGACGGTCGGGCGCTGGAGTTCGTAGGCGTCCGCGTTGTTGAAGTATTCCGCCTGAATCTGGATGTTTCGCTTGTACCTCTCCCACCCTTCCGCTATCTCCGGGTCGTCCAGTAACTCCTCCTGCCGCTCGTCTTTCTTCTCGGGGAGATACGTTCGGAAGTCCCGGTCGTATCGAACGAAGTAGTCGTCGCGGAGGGGCTTGATACGATCCCACGGCGGGTTCCCAACCACTACGTCGAATCCGCCGTCCGCGTACACCTCGGCAAACTCTAGTACCCAGTTGAACGGCTCCATCTCCGCCACGGTCTCAGGCGTAATTTCCTCGATGCCAGCGTCCACGAAGTCCCCGTGAATGTCCTCAATCAATTCCTCGCGTGCCGTTCGTAGTTTCTCGTCGGCTCGCTTCCTGTGTTTCTCCGCGTCCTCACTTTCGAGGGCCTGTTCGTGGGCCTCAATCTCCTCGATAATGTCCTCGTAGCGGTCGCGGACGCTGTCCTCGCTGAAACTCCCTAACTGGTACTGTTCGTCGTCTCCAGTCGTCTCTGGGAAGCCTGTGTACCCAATTAGGCTGTTCCCTTCCCGGAGATTGAACGCGATATTGGGAAGGGCGAGAGCGTCATCATCAGCGAGGTCGTCAATGTTCTCCGTGTTAAGCTCCCCAATAACCGACAGCCAGCACCGGAGTTTCGCGATCTCGACTGCCGACCCCATCAGGTCGACGCCGTAGATGTTCTCCAGTACCGTCTGCTTCTTCAGTTTGTACTCGTCGGGATAATCTTCCGGAGTATGCTGCTGATAGAGGGCCTTCCGAAGGTTCGTGATTTCTTCAAGGACGGACGTGAGGAAGTGACCACTCCCACACGCGGGGTCAACTACTCGGAACTCGTCTACTTCCGCAAGAAGCGCGCTGATTAACGGCCACTTCCCCGGCAAGTCCTCGATGAGTTGGTAGATCGACTCGTAAGGTTCGACCTCCGGCTCAGGCCAACCACGTTCCTCCACCAAGACCGTCTTGAAGCGGTCGAGCAGAGCGGGACGGACAGTCTCCTCCGCAGAGAATCGGGTTATCTCGCTCGGTGTGTAGTACGCCCCGAGTTCTTTGTTCGTGTCAGCGTTATCACTCGTAATGTAGTTGATCGTCTTCTCGAAGACGTTCCCGAGAACGCTCGGATCCAGATCGGTGGGTGCACCACCCGCGGAAAAGCTGTATCTTTCGAGCAGGTCAATAATGGAGAAAAGGACTGAGTTCCGTACGTCGAAATCCTCCTCCTCGAAGTCTTCTCCGTTGATTGTCGGACGAAAGAGGCCGCCGTTGAGGTAGGGAATGTTCTGGAATAGGTCGACGTTCTGGACGCTTTCGGGGCGGTCGTCGGGCTTGTTGTTCATAACGTCGTAGAACAACGCCTGACAGAACTCCTCGTAGAACGACCCCGCATACACCCCGCTCTCGTAGGTATCTTTGAGCGTCTGGAGTAGGTCAGGCTGGACGAGCGTCTTGTCTTCTAGGAACTTGATGAATACAAGCCGGTTCATTAACTCCACCGCGAACAGCCGGGCGTCCTCCTCCGTGGCCCCCTCGGGAACTACGACGCCGTCCCCAACGAGCGACCGCGACGTCGTCTCCTCGCCGCTAACGATGCCAAAGACATACTGCGTGTAGTCGTCGTAGAACTCATCGGTGATTTCCTCCTTCTTCTCCTTGATGACTTGCCGGGCATCCCCCGCAATAGAGATGAAATTCTCGTAGTCGAAGGTCCGAATAAGGCGGGTAACACGGTTTCGGTCAGCGTCAAAGAGAGCATCCGTCGGGTCGTCGCGTTTGCCGACTTGATTCTCGAAGAGAGCGAGAAAGACCGGCTGGAGGTCTACCTCCTCGATAACGTTGAGCGTGTAGGAATCCGGGTCATACCGGACGAATACCCATCGGATCCCATCGGTGGCGAACCCGAAGTCTGATTCGAATTCTCGTTGACTCAGCCAATCACGAACCTGGCCAACACCGTGCTTTCGACTATCGAGGTCTTTGTTGATCGGTTCGGCCTCGATGAGGAGACGAGTGGAGTCAATCTGTGAATGATTACGCAACGAGACGGTATAGTCGGCAACCTGGGTTTGTCCCCCTGAGAGCCCTCCAGCCTCTGTAGCGTATTTGTACCCAAGCCCATCGAGGATCGGATTGATGACCGCCTCCTGAGTGAATGCTTCTGGCTGGAGGCCGTCCTTTGTCATCCCGCTTTTGAGCTGGTACGAGCCCGAATCCGAACGTAGGATACTCTCTAATGTCTCGTCGTCAATCTGCTGTCGAAGACGCGAAACACTCTCGTTGATGATTTCGATTAGTTTCTCCTCTTCTTTTTCGGAGACCTCGGTTTCGAATGCCTGAGAGACAAATTCGGTTGGAACAGAGGATGAACTCGATGACATGGGGATTAGACGGAGAACTCTTGCGTCGAGATCTGGCTTAACGTAGAGTGCGAGTTACTCAATCTGCAACTTCCCGTATATTCGAAGGAAGGCTCCTCATTTGACCGAGTGATGGCGTGCAAACAAGACTGCATTAGCGGGGCTTTGTTTTCAACCTAGAATAATCTTCCCCTCGGTATATCATAGCCGCATTCTTCAGAGCGGAGCTGTCTGGCGATTATCCCACCTCCAAGTTGCACGACCTGCACTCTATTTTGAGGTCTGCCGTATGAGCCAGGCGACGCTGGGGTCAGCACCCTACCAGAACTCGAATCTCTTCTCTGGCTACTACCTCGACGAGCGCATCTACGATCTCGACGGCTGGGACTGTGACGAAGAAGCCAAAGCAGCCTTCGAGGACCTAAAAACACTCTGGGACCTCGAAGGTGGACTCGTCGATTCCTACAAGGAAGACGAACTGCTCGATGAATGGATTGACGAGGTGCTGGATGTCCTCGGGTTCGGGACGAAGTCCGAATCGACCTTGCCCGATAGCGGCGGGTACAACGACCGACTCCTGTTCGACTCTCCGGAGAAACGTCGGGACGCCGCCGAACGTGTTTCGAATGGTGAAACGGACGCCGACTACAAGCTCGCGTCGGCCGTCTTGGAGGCCAAGCAGTGGGGTGCGGACTTTACCGCGCGGTTCAGTGAAGCACGGTCCTATCGGGACGCCTCCCACCAGATTAAGTACTACCTTGAGCACACTCCGGAGACGCTGAACTGGGGAGTTCTCACTGATGGGAAGAAGTGGCGGCTCTACGGTACGAAAGACTACGCGACCGAAATCTACTACGAGGTCGACCTGCCGGAGCTTCTCTCCACCGGGACGCTGGAGCAGTTCAAGTACTTCTACGCGTTCTTCCGGCCGGAAGCCTTCCGTGAGGTTGGTGGCACGTCGTTCCTCGATAAAGTGTGGGACGAGAGCGAAACGGCAGCGCAGGAGCTCGGTGAGGACCTCCAGGATAACGTTTTTACGGCGCTCCGGGTGCTCGGCGAGGGGTTCATCCATCAGAACGACCTCGATATCGACCCTGACGATGAGGACGCTCGGGCGGAGTTGAAAGAGCAGTCGCTAGTGTTGCTCTACCGGCTAATGTTCGTCCTGTATGCCGAGTCGCGTGGCCTCATTCGGCCCGACGACGAGAACGCACGCGACGAGTATGAGGAACACTTCAGCCTTGACCAACTGCGAGCTGAAATTCACGAGGCTATCCAGGAGGGCGACACCTACGAGGACTACAGCGGGTACTCCACGAAGATGTGGAGTCAGCTTCAGAACCTCTTCGAGCTCGTCGACGAGGGTAACGAGGACCTGGATATCCCGCCATACAACGGTGGGCTGTTCGACGATGACGAGCACGAGTTCCTCGCGGAGAATGAGGTTGCGGACCGCCACATCGCCGAGGTCATCCACCGGCTTGGTACGACCATCGACGAGGACGGCGACTACGTGCTGGCGGACTACGCGGACCTCGACACGCGCCACCTCGGGTCGATTTACGAGGGCCTGCTCGAACACGAGTTCCGTATCGCCGACGAGCAATATGCCGCGGTTTCCGAGGATGGCGGCCAGGTGTGGAAGCCTGCGACCGAAGTGAGCGTCGCGGATGCCGTCGAAACTGTCGAGGAAGGCGAGCTGTACGTCGTCAACGACGACGGTGAGCGGAAGGCCACGGGCGCGTACTACACGCCGGACTACGTGGTTTCGTACATCGTCGAGGAGACTATTGACCCGCTGCTCGACGATATCAAAGCCGATCTGGAGGCTGATGGACTGGAGCCAAGCGACCAAGCGTATTTCGGTCGGTTCTACCGACGGGTACAGGACCTGAAGATTCTGGACCCGGCGATGGGGAGCGCGCACTTCCTAACGAGTGCGACCGCGTACCTCACCGAACAGGTGATGGAAGTTGTTCGCGAACATGAAAAACAGGGGCGCGACGAACAGGATATTCGTCGGACGATAGCCAAAGAATGCATCTACGGCGTGGACATCAACGGGATGGCCGTCGAGCTCGGGAAGCTCTCGATGTGGCTGGAGACACTCGCAGCAGACCAGCCGCTGGCGTTCCTCGACCACCACCTCAAGGACGGGAACTCACTCGTTGGGTCGGACATCACGGAAGTTCTCTCGGACGACGTCGACGACGAGGGCGGTCAGTTGACGCTGATGCAGGCCGCGGCACGCGCCAGGAAGAACACGCTAGAGCACGTGATGGAGTTGATGCAGGAGTTGCTCGCCATCGACAATGAGACGCTGGATGACATCAAGTCGATGGAGGGGCTCTACGACGAGATTCGCGACGACCCGCTATACCAGCGTCTCTTCGAAATTGCGAACGTCCACACCGCCGAGGAATTCGGCCTCGATGTCCCGGAAGGTGTCTACGAGGAGATGGCGGGCGCCATCGAGGAGGAAGACGAGTGGGCGGAGATTCAGGGCGAAGACTGGTTCGCGTCGGCGCAGGCGATGGCCGACGAGGAGGACTTCTTCCACTGGGAACTGGAGTACCCCGAGGTGTTCTTCGGCGAAGACGGGGAGAAGAAAGCAGATGCCGGGTTCGACGCGGTGGTCGGGAATCCGCCGTATGTGAGTGCTTGGTCGATGACTGAAGATAATTCAGGCGGATTGCGTGATGCTGTAGGGGGCCTTGTTGACCACCCAGAAATTCTCTCGGGCCACTGGGACCTGTTTCTCCCGTTCCTACTTCGCGCCCACCAATTGTGCAAGCAAGGGAACTCGTATTCCTATATCATACCGAACGCATTTTTCCGGGAGAAGTACGCTACAGACGCTAGAGAGTATTTCCTGAAAGAGACATCGTTTAGAGAGATCGTAAGCTTTGGAGAAAAGAATGTGTTCGACGGTGTCTCCAGACAAACAGCCATACCAATAATCGAGAAATCTACCCCCAGTTCAGATCACACCATATCCATCAATCAGGAATTCAATCCCGACACGAATACCAATCAGAAAGCTATCACCCAGTCTGATTTCCTGGGTCTTCCCGGGTACCAGATTCGGCATGAATCTGAACTAAGAGAGCTCGATATCTTGGACAAGATGGAGGCTGCCAGCCGGAGAATGGGGGATATCTGCTACGTTAACTACGGTGCACAAATTTCGAGCCAGGAGAAGGGCGGTTTCGGGAAAGATGAGCTTCTACATGAAGAGCCTGGAGAGAATCGAGTGAAGTTCTTTGAAGGAAAGAATATTTCCAGATATCATATTGAGTGGCCCGGGTTGTATCTTGAATATCGAGATTCCGAAATGTATGGACCAAGACATCCTCAGCTGTTTGAATCCGAGAAACTGGCCATCCGATATGTATCGGATAGTGATGACTCCCTATTGGCATCGTATGATGATTCAGAGATGTACACAGACCATCTAGTGGTTCTCTGCACTCCGTACGAGAATATCGAGGGAACAGGTCTACAACAGGAGTTCAAAGATTATGACCGAGTAAACGAGGAATACGATCTGCAGTATCTCCAGGCAGTGGTAGCATCTACAGTAGAAAGCTTCTACTACGCATCCCGTTTCGCAACGGGCAGCCTCCAAGGTTCGTACTCTCACGTCTACCCTCAGTCTGTGCGGGATTTCCCTATTCCGCCCATTAATTTCGAGAATGAGTCAGACAAGGCTGAAGAATCGGAGTTGATTGAAATAGCTGAGTCGTATATTGAGGGTGAGCACAGTAGAGGTTTTAGCCATGAGATTACCGACCAACAATCTCAGACATTGCACAACGTTGTAGCAGATTTGGCGGACCACCTCGCTCAGAAGAAGGAAAGTCGATCCGATCTTACTCTCTCTCTGCGCGATCACCTTGGCTCCTATTCCGATGGCCCCACCTTAGCCGACATCGGCCTCAGCCAACCACCAAAGGGATCTGCAGACTCCATCCTCCGGCAAACCACCGAACAGAAGCCGAGCCTTCGCGTCGGCGAGGCGACCGTCAAGCGCGAATCCCCGAATACCGTCGAGATTCGGCCGACGGCGCGCTACAAACCCGACGACGAGGACGCCTACGAAACCGACCAGTGGGGGTACACAGAGACCGAGCCGCTGCCGGCGCTGCGTATCACTAACCTCACGGAGACCGAAGCCGACCTCATCGAGGCATTCGTCCCGGTCGCCGTCAACGAAGCCGGCGGGTTCGCTAACTTCCGGGAGACTGCCACGAAGACGAACTCGCTGGTCGACCGATTGCGGAAGCTCACGCTCCCCGCCGTCGACGACGTCCGCGAGGGCTTGGAGAGCTACATCGAGACGAAAGAACGTGCCGAAGAGTTGGAGGGGAAAATCGAGCGTACGGACGACCTCATTGACGAAATCGTCTACGAGCTCTACGGGCTCACCGACGAGGAAATCGAAATCGTCGAGGAGACCGTTGCCGAGTGAGCGCGTGGCGCGAAAAGTCAGGTAATCCGCTGAACAACGGGATTCGCGTCGTTGGTCGCGGAGTGGAGCGTTGAGACTTCCTCGAAGTTCAGGAAATCGACGCGGTCGCGAATTGGTGCCAACCCAGTCTGGTCGAGGCGCTTTTTGAACTGGTTTTCCGCGTCTCGTCTGCGACGATGACGAAGTTCGCGTAGTAGTCCTGCAGGACCTCGTTGAACTGCTTGTCCCTGAAGACCAGAAGAAAGGACGCTACTACGGGCTTACCGACGCCGGCGAGGATATCGCTGCGGAGGTGGCCACGCATGAGTAACCACTTCAGATGACGGCGGAGACTGTGAGTGGCTTAAGGGGTGCTGAGTTACGGCGATTTTAACCAACAATTGGGTGTGGTGTCTGCTATTGTTGGTTAAGTCATGGAGTTGAGTACCTCGAAGAGTTTTCCTCCTTACAAAGAATTAATTTTATTTCAATATAGGGGGCCGAATATGGGGTTGTTCAAGAACATCGCCTTTGGTGGGTCACGCCCGAAGAAAGATGGAAACACAATCCGGTGCGGTGATTGCCGAGAAGTAATTCAACCAGACGCCCGTCGTTGTCCGCATTGCGGCGCGAAAATCTTCACGCTACGGGGGAGATTCGTTCGTCGCACAGCTGTAATCCTCGGGGCTGTGTTGATCTTTACGAGCAATCAGGGCGGAATTACTGGAACTATTCTTCCCGTAGTGGGGCTTGCGCTGCTACTGGTGGCTGCGTACTACTACCTGAAGCGGCCAATTCACTACGTCAAACCTCCACACCATCCCAACCCAGAGCAGTAATCAGAACTCTAAGAGTTGGTTAGTTACACATTAGCGGTGTTAACCGCTATTCGTTGTGTCTTCAAGTTGCTCTGCAGTTAGGTCTCCTTCGAGGTAGCGCTGGCCTCGGTCTGTAATCGCATACCGACCATTCTGCTCATCTTCTTTGACGACTAAACCGTGTTCAACGAGCAATTCTAGACGGTTATGAACGGTTCGAATGGATATATCGACGTTGTTCCGGGTGTCTAGGTTGTATTCGATATCTGCAGGCTTCAGCGCAAGGCTAGAGGATTCTAACAGTTCTAGAATTGGATCGTCGTTCTCCCTATTCATCCACGATACACCCGGACGCATATGCCACCGAATCACCAGTAGCGCGCTTAGAAGTGTCGTTCACAACTTGTCTTTTCCCCATAAACTGAATTATAATTCACTCTATGGTGCAAAGTGTTATGTGGGTTTGGGAATGTAGGAGTGAATAACCACACGCTCGGCTATGACGTCGGGGACCTCACGAAAATACCCGACCACCTGGAACCAGCAGGAGCCGGGTAAGTGGTCACGACAACCGTATGCAACTTGACAGCCCCCACCGGGTTAAATCACCCGGCGTGAGCGATGCACAGGCGACTGACCGTGTGATGAAAACGCCCGCACCGTGCAACCTCCTACAATCCCACGGTGCGAGCGCCCACACCAATCACGCCCATAGCGCGGAATACCAGCGACAATCCGCCTCTCAGCGTGTCCCACCATGTCTGAAGGTGGGACTGCAAGTCGCCGGTCACCTGCAATTCAGGATTGCAGGCCTCCATTCACAGGCGGGCCGTATAGGTTCACCAGTCAGCGGCGGAGACCCCCTGCTATTCCACGGCAGCGGAGGTGATTGGCGTGTCTAATTCTTTCACCGGGGTTCATAACAATATCGGGCTATCCCTCCGTAGTCCCTGCGAACATCCTGATCAAGCAGTCAACAACGCTAGCTGGGGTGAGTCACCGTGACCGACACCGTTACGCGGACGTGCGAGGATTGCGGGCTGACCAGCCGCCGCCGAGCCCTTGTTCCGACCGCGGAGGGCTACCTGGTGTGTCCGGGGTGTGGCCGCGTCATCGAAACCTACACTGGCATCGATATTACTGACCCCAGCGCGTACGTCCTCCGCCTCGGCACCAACCGCAGCAACACCCACATCTACCACTACCCCGATCCAGATAATCCAGTTGCGCCGCGCTGCCAGAGCGCCTACCGCGATACTTCGGTCTACCGGCCAACCACACAAAACCGCCTCTCCGAGAAATACACGCGCTGCAAGCGATGCACGACAACCAGCTCGGACACGAAAGAGCAACCCCAGCACGCCACCCGTTCCACAACCGTCTGGTACAGCCAAACGGGCGAGGTCTACCACGCTGATGCTGGCGGCATCCCCGCCTGTCCCGAGGTCATGCCAATTGTCGACGAACACTCTCTCGACGAAGCTCACCGCCACGGCAAACGCCCTTGCAAGGACTGCCAACCACCACAATTCCCCGAGGACACAGAAACAGACGCGTCAGCGGACTCGACGACGTTGGGTGATTTCGCATGAGCACCACGGACGACACGACGATAGACACCGCGGTTGATGCAGCCGTCACACAACTCGATAACAGTGCTGTGACCGACGCCGTCGAGACACTCGCCGCCGAAGTCCAACGCCTCCGCGCGGAAACCCAAACCCTCCAGAACCGCGTCGACGACCTCGAAGCTGAACGCGACGACCAAGCCGCCACAATCAACGCCCTCGAAACGGAAAACCGCCAGCTCCGCGACCGCGTCACCGACCTCGAACGCGAACTTGAAGACCGGCCGGACATCGAGTGGGCTGGTCCGGACCCTACAGACCTCGCAATCACGTCCACGGAGGCAGGGAATACGGTCAAGCCCTATCGTGCAATCCGTGACCGCGTCGAGACCGACACGTACGAGCTGCTCGAAGAGCGCGTCCAACGCCTTGAGGATGGTGAGGCCGACGTTGTGGTCCGTGGCGAGTTCGACGGCGATGAGCTCCCAATCGAGCGCAAGATTGCCGAGCGGAAGGCTGGCGGTGATCTTTCCGCGAACAAAGCCCGTGCGACACTCATCTTCCCGAAGTTCGGCGGCCACGCCGAAACTCGGGGCGGATCACAGCTGGTGTTATCCTCCAGTGACGTCCGCGCAATCCTTCGGGAGACGACGGATCGGAGTGAATGGCCGAATGAGACGATTAAGCGAGCGATGACGTGGACGGCGAAGCTCACCTCTCGCCGCGACGAGAAACGTGAGTGGGACGCGCGTGACGACGAGAACCTGCTAACACTCCGGCGTGGTCGGAGTGGTGAGTTGGAGTTAGTTGCGGATGTCGACGAGTATCGAGAGTATTACGCAGAGCTTGAGGAGGCCCAGCAGTAAATGATTCGACGAGGGTGTGTGAAGCCGCCGCCGGCGTCACAGTGTTGTGATGGCGGATGACAGGCCGGGTGTGATGACGACCAGCCGCGGGGAATCGGCGGCTGCGAGTTGCACCGAGTGACGTGCTGTAAATTGCGTTCCGGTAGCCGTTGGTGTCTCAACAGCCCGGACAAACAGCCCTAATTTTGGCTTCTTTCTCGTCTGGGATTTTCTCGGTGAGCGTCACACCCATCCCCACCTCCGGCGTCACAACACTGTGACGCTGGCAGTCCCGCAGACTCCAGCCCGTATTAACCAACAACTCGAATCCCGCCACCGAATGTTGGTTAAAGTGAATCAACCGGAATAGCGTCCGTAACTCGCGAAGTTGAACCGAGAGTAGAACAGGATGCAGTGTGTCGTATCTCTACCGGCGTAGCAAGACGAGTGCCTCAGCTTGACCCCGAGGCGATTTACGACAACTGTTATGCTGACTCGGGTCGTAGTTTGGAATGGTATGTCACAGCAAGAAGTAGAGGAGGAGCTGTACGTCGATCAGTACACGCTCGGACTCGTCGGGCCGGATCAAGAGTGGGCCGGAACCGTCGCCGACGGAGGCACAATCACTACCTACACGCCACCGGGCTGCTGGGGGCCGATGATCACGCCCTCGTTCCGCGGGGGACACGAAGTTACGCGACCGATCCGCGTCGATGGCGCCGAAGTCGGCGACGCCGTCGCGATTCATATCCGCGACGTGGAGGTGACGAGTATGGCCACAAGCACAGGATCGATGGCCGAACGCGAGGGCGCGTTCAGTGACGACCCGTTCGTCGATCACCGCTGCCCAGAATGTGGCACTACCTGGCCGGACTCAATCGTCGAGGGAACCGGTGAGGACGCCATTCGCTGTGCGGAATGTGGCGCCAATGCGTCTTCGTTCGGCTTCGAGTACGGCTATACCGTCGCGTTCGACCACGAGAACGCGGTCGGGATCACCCTCGATAAGGACGGCGCTCACGAACTCGCGCTGAACGCCGAGGAGGTGATGGATATTCCGGAGAATGCTCGCCAGCACCCGATCCTCCTCTACGAACCGGACGGAATGCCCGGAACCCTCGGGCGACTCCGGCCATTCATCGGAAACATCGGGACGACACCGTCGGTCACCATGCCTGACTCCCACAATGCTGGTGACTTCGGCCAAAACCTGATTGGCGCCGACCACGACTACGGTGTCGAAACCGAGGAAGATTTGGAGAAACGCACCGACGGCCACATGGACATTCCCGAGGTTCGGGCGGGCGCGACGCTGATCTGTCCGGTCGACATCGACGGCGCAGGAATCTATGTTGGCGACCTCCACGCGAATCAAGGCGACGGCGAACTCTCGCTACACACGACCGACGTGAGCGGAACCGTCACGATGGACGTGGAAGTAATCAAGGACCTCGAACTCGACGGGCCGATCCTGCTGCCCAACGAGGAGGACCTCCCGTTCATTAGTCAGCCCTACAGCGACGATGAACGCGACGCTGGGCAGGAACTCGGCGCGGAACACGACGTCGACGTGAACACGGACATGGGGCCGATCCAGGTAGTTGGCTCGGGTGCAACCATCAACGACGCCACACAGAACGCGTTCGACCGGGCATCAGCACTGCTCAACATGAGCGAGGGAGAGATCCGTGCCCGATGCACGTTCACCGGTGGCGTCCAAATCGGGCGGCTTCCGGGCGTCGTCCAACTCGATATGCTTGTTCCGATGGATCTTCTCGAGGAACGTGGGCTCGACACCTTCGTCAGTGAACAGTACGGAATCTGATTCAGGAATTACCGAGTAAGTAGGCGTAG
Organism: Halobacterium sp. NMX12-1; assembly: GCF_040435975.1. Taxonomy (NCBI): domain Archaea; kingdom Methanobacteriati; phylum Methanobacteriota; class Halobacteria; order Halobacteriales; family Halobacteriaceae; genus Halobacterium; species Halobacterium sp. NMX12-1. Next base: position 20,891 of record NZ_CP159205.1, read on the forward strand.
AATGGGATGTGTCGCCGTCCACGCCGAATATAGAAATCGTATTTGCGGAGACTGACAGCGGGAGAGATACAATTCTTCCGGCCGAATAGAATTCTGTTCACGGCGATAACAGCGCGGAATCCTACGGCTTTAGCCGGGGGAGGAAGCGCGTAAGTGTGGTGTCACGACACGGCTGCCTCAGGACGCAGTCTGTTCTAGTGTACGAAGGAGACGTGTCTCGACAACGTCGTTCGTGGCGGGGTTCTCGCGTTGATGCAGGGTTGACTCCTGTCTCACCGCGCAGCCAGGCCAGTCTTAACCAACACTTCCCGCTTCTTCCCCAGTAGTGTTGGTTAAGGTTGTAGTCCCTTGCTTCCACGTTGTGCTACTGGTTCGAGGATTAGGTGTCGCCGGGGAGAGCGATAGCTGACAGGCTCGATAAGCCTTCAACCAAACGCACGTGTGTATGCCAAGTGATTCCGACGACAATCCAACGTATATTTGCGTTTATTGTAGTCTTTATGGATGAACGTCCTTAAGACGAGATTGACGTCAGCCGGTGCGAGGAATATAGGAGTGGATCATGTACGCCCTGCTGCAGCACTCTCAATATAGGTGTTTGGCGGCGGATCGTACTCACGGAAGTACTCGCACAAAACATATACCCCCAATATCCTGATTCGTAACTATGAGCCGACGCCCTCCTGTGATTGTCGTGGCTGCAATTACTGCTGCAGCCCTCCTCGCAGGCTGCACCACTGCTCCAACAGCTGACCCATCAACATCTGCCCAAACGCAGACCTTCTCGGGAGTGGTATTGACGGTTGACGAAGTCGTTCGCGAGGACCGCGTCGCCAACGCATCGAATGCATCGAAAGCCAACTTTTCAGCATTAATCCCCGCCCGGCAGGCGGAGTTCCAAGAGGCATTAAACCACGAAGTATCCCATCCCGAGACATGGGATGCGGGGACAGAAATCGAGTATGTTCACTACAACGGGACGTGGTACACCATCCAGACACCCATCGTCAATTAAGACCTCTGCCGGAGAGAGCCGGCAAGAGCCCAGTCAAGCTTCCATCACTCCATTCCCGCTCAAGAACATCCCTCACAACTTGGACGCGGAACCAGAACCGTTTCAAACAGCGGTACGGTAGCACGATGTAAGCTATCCAGGGCATGTCCACTGTTCAATCAACCGTTCCATCTGGCGACTCACCAAACGTCTGCCAGTACTGTGGGGACCCATTCCCAACGGAAGCCCGGCTTAACCTCCACAAGGGGCTCGAGCACTGGTCAGACCTCACTGAAGCTGAACGTACCACGTTCCGCGATGCGCGAGCGAGCGAACGCGACGCTCTCGGCTCGCTCCGGTTGCGGGCACTAGCTGGCATCGTGGTAGTATACTTCGTCTTCCTGTTCCTCTATGCCATCTATGCCATCTAACACAGAGAACCGGGGGACAAGCGAACCCACGTCGGAAACATCGATCCAGGAAAACGCTAGCTCGACTACGGCACTGTTATTCAGCGTCCGCTTCGGCGTGCAAATCCTCGCCTGGACAGCGATCCTGGTTGTTCTCGTCGATAGTGTTGCGGCTGCGAATGGGATGACCCTCTCCAAGCAACCACGTGAGTCACTTGCTGTCCCTCAGTGGCTGTACCTCGCAACGGGCGGGGCGACTATTGGTGCGTCGGCACTCCTCGCGAGCTTCGTTACCGACCGCGCACTCATCTACTCGCTCCACTCTCGGTCTGTAACTCTCCCCAGTATGCCGGCTATCCGCCGGTGGACCGGTGTACTCGGTCGAACATTCAGTGTGCTCGCGCTCTGTCTCGTGGTGTACCTCGGCTACACTGGCCCACAGCTGCCATCGGCCAGTCTTACCATCCTTGTTACGTTCGTCGGTGTTCGTGCCGGCCTTCCAGTCGTCACGTACCTGATCGGCAACCCGTGGCCCGTTCTCAACCCCTGGCGCGCTCTTACGACAATTCTCCCAACCGGTTTCTACGAGTACCCGGACTCATTCAATCGATGGCCAGCCGTCGCTGGCATTCTGACGCTCGTCTGGATTGAGGTCGTGTTCCCCGTTAGTACTGTCCCATCTGTCCTTGCAACGGGGATTCTCGGGTACTCGTTGTATACTATCGCTGGCGCTGTGGTCTTCGATTCCGACGTCTGGTTCGAGCACGCGGACCCACTGTCGGTTCTCTTCCGGTTCTACGGCGCCGTCGCACCGATTCAGCGACGTGACGGGTCGGTTGTGATTACACTCCCTGGGAGCGAACTCGCGCAATCGGATGTCGTAACTGATTTGTCGGATATCGCGTTCATCATCGCGCTCATCTGGGAACTCACGTACAGCGGGTTCATCACAACGACAGCCGGCGCACAAGCGATCACCACAGTCGTCGAGTCACCGCTCGGGACAATGATCCCAGCGACGCCGCTCGCTATTCTAACCTATACTGGTCTCTTTGTGGGCGGCTACGTCGTCTTCCTCGGAGCGTACTGGTACGCTGGCGTTATTGCTCGCCGCCTCACGGACACCTACGTTACGAGTCGCTCGATTGCCTTACGGCTGGCCCCGCCACTTCTGGCGATCGCAGCTGGGTATCACCTTGCCCACTATGCTGGGTTGCTCGTCTCGTTGAGTCCCGCACTCACGATGGCCGTCGTGTCTCCGCTGTCACCGCCCGCGAATCCGCTCGTACTCGCGCCACCGAACTGGTTTACAGCCCTCAGTATCGTGTTCGTGCTTGCTGGTCACTTGCTCGCCATCTGGGAGGCACACACGTCCGCATACGATCTCTTCCCGAGCCGTCTCGTCGCGATTCGCAGCCAGTACCCGTTCGTTCTCGTGATGATTGGGTACACCGTCATCAGCCTCTGGCTGCTCTCCTTGCCGGGTGCCACGGCCCCCTATCTCGGCTAACTTTCGTTGGGCGCTATCAGACCGAGAATTGAATCGGGGGCATTTCCATGAATGCAGTTTCGTAGCCGTCGTGGCGAGATATCTGCGGCGGTGTCTCGATTCTGACCGTAATGGTGTCACCGTCTTTGATACGACCTGTTGGTGTTCCGTAGTAGTACCCGAGATCGGGGTCGAGTGTGCCATCGAGCCCGGTTTTCAGTACGGTTTCCCCATCGCGTTTGATGGTTGCCGAGAGGGACATTCCGGGGAGGAGAACGCGATTATAGGGGGTGCGCGGAGAGACAACGAGGTGTGGTCTGTCCGTCGAGAATCGCTGTTCGTCAGCGACGAGGGTTGCGTAGAAGAGGGCATCTCCGGCGGACGCTTTCCCGAGTAGCCGCCCGGGGAGCTGGTCTTTCGGTGGCGCGACCGGAGTAGGTACGCCGTCCATCTCCATCAAATCGACAGTGCCTCGGGAGCCTGCCTTCTCACCGAGGCGGCGAATAGGGAGGTCGTACGTCTTCGAGGGCTCAAACGTGAACTGGATCTGTTCGGTCCGCACCTCCGTAAACCGGCCTTGGAACGGCTTGGTCCGTGCCGTCTGAACGGGTGCAATTTCAACGGTTGCTTCGTACTCGCCGCTCCCGGGGAGTGCCACGTTATCCCCATAATGGAATCCCATATTTGGGGAGAGCATCGACCACAGATTCGTCGTTGAGACGCGACCCTCATCGTTCCGGATATCAATTGACACCGCGGTCGGAAGCACCGTTCCGGATTTGGCATCCCAAACGCTCGCCATCAAATGCAGCGAGTCGTTCGACGAGACGACGACTTTTGTTTTGTTCGTGCCGGTCACCGTCCAGAATCGGTGGGGGAACGAGTGCATCAGTGCGATGCCGATACCATCGACGGTCGTCGTTTCGTACACGCCCATTCCCTCAATGATAGCGGGGTAATAGACGCCGTTTGGTCGGTCTTCGACGAGTGGTGGGTCTCGCCACGCAGACTGTGTTTCGAACCCGAGCTGCTGGAGACATCCGGAGATCCCGGCCGTTCCCGCCAGTCCACTCGCCGTTTTCAGAAATTGGCGCCGATTCATATTTGAGCAGATGGCCAGCGTTTGAGTAGGTGTTCCGATTCCAAACTAGATGCAGCAAGTCGAACGCCACAAGTTTCCTGTAGTCAGTCTTTCTGCTCTGATGAGCCGGTACCAGCCTGTGGTCGTCAGTGATGACTGGGCGCTCCACAACCAATTTTTTATATATTGAATTATTAGTCAGTCGTTATGGCGCTACGCCACAACGGTAAAACCGCAATCGTAACCGGCGCTAGCTCAGGAATCGGCCGCGCAACCGCCAAACGCCTTGCTGCTGACGGCGCAAACGTGGTCGTCGCAGACATCGACGAAAACGGTGGCCAAGAAACAGTTCAACAGATCGAATCCAAGGGAGGAGAAGCAATCTTTGTTGAGGTAGACGTTACTGATGAATGGGATGTTGAAGCGATGGTTGAGACCGCCCGAGAGACGTATGGTGGACTCGACATCGCACACAACAATGCTGGCATCGAAGGAACTAACGACCCGTTGACCGAGCAGTCGCTTGAGGAGTGGCAGCAAGTCCTCGACATCAACTTGACCGGCGTGTGGCTGGCGATGAAACATGAACTTCCAGTACTTACGGAGGGCGACGGGGGCGCTATCGTTAACACGTCCTCGATTGCAGGGTTAGCAGCTGATGGAAGTGCACCCTATACTGCCAGTAAACACGGTGTCGTTGGGCTAACGAAAGCAGCTGCTGTTCGTTATGCAGACGAAGGTGTTCGCGTGAACGCGGTTTGCCCTGGTGTCGTTCGCACCCCAATGGTCGAACGTTCACTCGAAGAGCATCCGGATGCAGTCGAAGCGATGACTGACGATCAGCCGCTTGGTCGGATGGCCGAACCTGAAGAGATTGCAGAAACGGTCGCTTGGCTAGCGTCGGACGAGTCGTCGTTCGTCAACGGCCATGCACTCCCGGTCGAAGGCGGGAAACTCGCCTAAGTTCGCTCACTGTCGTAGGTGCTCTAAGCATCTACCGGCGGAGCAGGCCGAGTGCCTCGGGGCTTGACCCCGAGGCGGTTCACTGCTGGCGACGTGCTTACTTCTGGGTTTCGCCTCCGTCGACGGGGATTGATTGGCCGGTGATAAACGACGCTTCATCAGAGCAGAGCCAAACGATGACACTGGCTACTTCTTCGGGGGAAGCGGCTCGCTTCATGGGGACATCTTCGATAAGTGACTCACGTTCTGCTTCAGGCATCGACTCAAGCGCCGATGTCTCTACAATTGTCGGACAGACCGCATTGACGCGAATATTCTCGGTTGCAGTTTCTAACGCGGCTGACCGTGTGAGGCCGACGACGCCATGTTTGCTGGCTGCATACGGGGCTCGACCCGGGCTTCCGCGGATTCCAGCTTTCGAAGATACGTTGATGATTGACCCACCGTTGGAGTCGTACATCGCGGGGATTTCGTATTTCATCCCAGCCCAGACGCCAGTCTGGTTGATGTCGAGGACGCGATGCCACTCTTCTTCGTTGATCTCCGGGACTTGTCCGGGAGTGTTCCCGACTGCGGCGTTGTTGACGGCGTAGTCGAGACGGCCGTGTTCGTTGAGTGTGGCGTCAACGAGGGCGGCAATCGATTCAGTCTGACTAGTGTCGACCTCGGTGAAGGTTGCAGCTCCGTTTTCTTCGTTTTCGATTTGTCTGGCGGTTTCTTGGCCGGCTTTGGTGTCGATATCAGCGACGACAACTGTTGCTCCCTCGGTGGCGAAGCGTTTGGCGGTTGCGCGACCGATACCGGAACCTGCGCCGGTAACGAGTGCGACAGTGTTCTCGAAGTCGTACATCAACTACTTATGTTGAATTTTTGGTCAAGTGCTTTCTGGTATTGCGTTCTATACCCGGAAAGGGGTCACCACACAGATAATCTGTTGCCACTACAAAACGCTAAATATAAATATTAACTGTTTGTTCAAACCGGTGCGTGAGTAACCCGCCAATAGACAGACTCTAACTCAGAATACATAATGCAACACCACACAAGCCCATCCGAGTCCCCCCTCGCGTACTGCCATGACGCTGTCCAAGATGTATCACGTACATTCGCCCTCACAATCGACGCACTCGCCCCACCACTAGCTGACCAGGTCTGTGTTGGATACTTGCTCTGTAGGATACCAGACACAGTCGAGGACGCAACCCACATTCCACCGAGAGCACAACAAACGCTCCTACAGACGTATCGCGAAAGCCTTGACCCTGCGTCGCCGACATCAGTCGAGGCGTTTACGCGTCGCGCCACCCAGTGGATACCTGCCCAGCCTACTTCAGACTGGGAGCTCGTCGAGAACACGCCAACCGTGGTCGCCGCATTCGAACAGTTTTCACAGCGGACCCAAGAGGCGATGCGGTCCCCGATCTGCGAAATGACCACAGGTATGCTTCGGTTCGTCGATCGGTACACCAACGAACCGGGGATTCGAATCCAGACTCCCATTGAGCTACGCAGCTACTGTCACTATGTTGCCGGGACTGTCGGAGAACTAATCACGAACCTCCTTGCGAAACAGCCACTTACTCCCGCTCGCGAGACGGTCCTGCGAACGAACGCCGAACACTTTGGACGACTCCTTCAGCTAGTAAATATTGCTAAGGATGTCCGTGACGACTACGTAACCGAGAATAACGTCTACGTTCCACGTGAGTGGCTGGCAGCCGAGGAAGTCCCACATAACCACGTTATTGACCCGGATTACCGTTCGGGAGCCGTCTCAGCACTTTCACGAATACTGGATCAGGCACAGCAGCATCTTGACCCTGCCCAGACGTACATCGAGAAGATGCCATTGGCTGACGGAAATACTGTTGTTGCATGGGCCGTTCCATATCTGTTAGCGGTCGGAACACTTCGAGAACTCCGTGCAAATCCTGCGGCCGCATTTTCTGAAGAGGAAGTAAAGGTATCGCGTGAAGAGGTGCAAACGATTATGAATACAGTGTACGCTACTGACCGCCAGTGTCTCACCCTTCTACGAGAGAAGATCGCTGATAGCCCGCTCGACGCTGTTCCGCAGAACCTCCCGCCGTGAATTCCAAGACGATGTAGTTAGGAGTCCGCTGTTGAAATTCGGGCGATATGGGAATTGATCGCCTTTTTCAAGATTTCAATTGACTGGTCTGGGTCGTAGACTGTGAGACGGCGGGCACGAGTCCCAACAAGGAGGGAAAGCAGTGCCTCCGATTCGACTTCCACGTTGATGTCACTGAACTCGTTCGCTTCGATACCACGGCGGAGGATGTCCTCAAGGATCGCTTTGAGTTCTTCTTCGACCTCGAGGTATTGTTCACGGACAGCCTGATCATGGGGTGCATTCATTCGCAGTTCAAACATCGCCAGCATCAGTCGATAGGGTTCCTCGTTAATTGTTGTCGGGAGTAGGAGATTGATGAGCTCGTCTAGTTCATTACGAGGTGCAGTACCTTTCTCTGGGAGGTTTGCGAGAAATCCGCTGAGAATGTACTCGAGGAAATCGATTAGGAGATCATCTCGACCGTCGTAGTGGTAGTAGAGAAGAGATTTGCTGCGATCAAACTCATCAGCGATATGTTGAATAGTCAGGTCACTATAGCCGTGTTTTTTGACGGCGCTGTGGGTGGCCTCCATGATATCCCGTTTTCCGGGGTCCATGTCTTTGCCGTAGTTTTCGAGATTCATTGGATGTATTTGTTGTCTCAAATGGCCTGTTCCTTTTGATTCCTTCGCGAACTAGCGAGGGGATTGCTTTCTAGGTAAGCGAACGCACCACTAAAGGTGTGGCTTCCGTGCTGTTACCGCCACGAATACCGGTGATATTATACACTACGTATCAGTATTCCCATTCCATAATTTGGACGTATTTGAAGGATGCAGGCCTGGATAATCCTTAGATGCTCATCATATACGCGATCCAGAAGAAGACGGAGAAAGCTCCGATACCACCTATGAGGTAGGTGTATATTTTTCGTGTTTTGCCGTGAATCTTGTAACTGCTGTAGATTGAAACGAGGCCGGCAAGTGGGATGAGGATGACGGAGATGATTGCACTGATTGTGCCGAGTATGAGGTACTGCTGGGTGTTCGGTTGGTCTGTGATGGGTGTTTCTACCATTGCTCTCCATGATTTCCTAAATTTCTATTCAATATTTAAAGTAGCGGTTTTCTAGTGACTGAAAACCCTGTATAGAATGGTGGTTCAATTCCCTCATACCGGCATTCCTTTCTATAATGGCTTGAACGGCCGTCTATGGGAAACCACGTGCGATGGGACGTCCTCCATTGATTCCCGGAATACCGACCTAAGGGTCACTATAATCGCACTTGTGCTTTTGTCTTGCCAGTATTTGGAAATTCACAACACCCCTATATACGACGACTAGTAATGATTTACTCCCCCATCACGAAATCTAGTCTTATGCTTCAGCCCATCACGCTGACCACTGGAACACCGGAATCACGCCACCGTATTACCCGCCTCCAAGCCGCACATCAAGCAGTTGTCGAAGAGCGCGAACTGCTTTATGCGGAGGCAGATGCCTTCGGTGATTTCTGCGCGCGCCTTGACCAGATCTCTTGCGAACGCAACCCGAGTGGGTCAGCAACTCCAACAGCGACCACTCACGAGACGATCACCGGCCAGACCACCGCGGTCAACCAGCACGGTGACACGCCCATTCGCGATGCGTACGTTGAGACGGTGATGGACACGCCACACTACGACGACGAATACGGGGATTCCTTCTGGGAGAGTCTCGCCACGGAGTTCGGGAACGAATTCGCGACGCTCCTAAAGCAAGCCACAGTCATCACTCCCGAGTTAAAACAGCAAGTGTTGACCGCAGCACAACAGGCGAAAACACAACGAAAACGCCTCATCTCGGCACTCAACCAGGAAGCATCCAATCTTCAGGACGCGAACGCGGAGCTGCAGGCAATCGCTGAAGAGGTCAATGTCATCCAATCACGGCCATTCTACGACTGTCCAATCAACGAGCTACAGCAATTGCAGACTGACCTCGACGAGCTTTCGACACGCTGCCAGGACCTCGCGGACCGCCGCCAGAATGGTGAGTTGGAACCGCAATCAGCGAGCAGCCTCAAAACTAATATTCGGGTGCCCGACTACTGCTATGACTCGCTTTCTGTCACCTACCCGGTCCTTGACGTAGTCGCTACTCTCAGCTCCCGTATTGCAACAACCAATCAACGTCTCACCACCATCCTCAATGAACGCCCCAGTAGCCGCTAGGTTCCACTCGATTTAACCCAGCTCAGGGAATCCGACTTCGGTATTCAGTGTGGACGGCGGTACGATGCCGGCCCGGATCCCTCGTGATTGGGATTTCTGTTCGGGGTACAGGCTACTCGTCTTGCAGGGTGTTTGCAAGCTTCGAATAGTCTTTGCGAATCCATCGAACTCGCGTTTCTGACCGGCTTCGGCGGTGTCGAAGATCCTCTAAGAACCAGTCCGCGTCATCCCCGAGTGAGACGTATGAGAACCGTGTCGGGTCTAAGTCGTATTCGTCTCGATAGCAATCCGCGATTGTATAGTATGCGTGAGCGCGAACTACTGCAGTTTTCGCGGCTTCTAAATCCTCGGTGGTCTCTGATACCAACTCTTTGAGGTCCGCGAACAGCGATTGGATAGATTCTTTCTCCTCAGAGTCGGGTTCCAGACGGCCCTATTGAAGGCGACTCTTGGTGTCTTCGAGGAGGCTTTTCGTCTCTTGGCGGCTTTGCTCGATTCGCGAGAACGTCTCGCTTGCAGTCATGTAGGCAGTAAACGCGTTGAGGTACGTGTGTTCTGTGTGGAGACGGATAGCAGTCTTGAACGAACTCCATTCTCAGTACCTCACAAAGCGTCCTCAGTTGAGTCAGTCTGAGGTCTGATTTCTGTTGCGGAGTGCAGTGACCGACCGCGATCTCCTCACAGATCGACGGGAAGCTGTCGCTGTCGGCGGCGCTTAGCCGCCGACGCGACAGCGTCGCCACTCAGTGCCGGGGCTGTCCCGGTCAGTGGTTAGCGGTGGAATCGGTCGTCAGGTGGTCGGTTCGCGGGGACGGCCCGACGCACCGCAAGGGCCGTCCACGCAGCCCGTCGAACCATATTCACGAACTCCTTGTACGGCCACCACCAGAGGCGACGCCCGCCTCGGCGCGGCGTCGCCACGTATTCGTAGTGGAGATACCGCCAAACATTCTGTAGCAGCAGACTCACTACGACGTACAGCAGTCTCACCGTCGCGTCTCGTGTCGTTGTCGTCGCTATCGCTTGCTCGGACAAGCGATAGCTCGATTCGATACCGAAGCGTTTGCTGTAGTGGTATCGCGCTTCGCGTGGCGTCTCGATGAACGGCGCGTCAGCGGCGTAGCCGTGACGCGCTACACCGTTCTCGTCATATCGTCCGTTCAGGTACGTACAGTCGATGTAGACGGGAAACTCGACGGTCCAGCTGTGACCGTCGAGTTTCCCTGTCAGGTTGTGTTGAATAATGCGACTCCATCCTTCCGAGAGTTCCTGCTGAATCGCCTCACCCCACTGAATGATTGGGACCACGTAGGCGTAGTTGTGCGCCTGAAGCAGCGTGAGACACTTGCTGTCGTAGAATCCGCGATCAAGGTAGACGGCCTTGACCTCGGTGTCAAGGCCGTCGAGTACACCAAGGAACTCAGCGAGGACGCTGCTGGCGGTGTCGCCGTCTTCGAGACGGCGCACCGCCAGCGTGTAGCGTTTGTTCTTCACACGCGCGTAGAGTGTGGCGTAGGCGTGGAACGAAGTGGTTCCACGCTTCGCTTCCGAGTGGTAGAGAGCGTCTGTGTCGTCTTCATCACCGTAGTAGGGTCGCAGGTGGAGGTCTGCGCAGACCTCCACCTGCTCGGGGAGCAGTTCGACGATGTCTCGTCGAAGAAGCGTGTTAGCGACTCGTTCGAGCCGTTCGGGCTCGAACTTCGTCCGTAGATGATAGAGAACTGTGTTCGCCGATGGCGAGTCTTCACTGGAGTTGCACAGCGTCGAGATCGAGGTCCCGTCGGCGGTCGCGCCGACGAGGACCTCGTAGATGTCCTCTGCACCGATTTCAGCGTTGTTGGCGAGATTCAGAGAAACTTCCTCGTCAAGGCAGTTGACGAGGAAGTTAAGGAGCTGGTCCTCGTGGATTTCATTGTCCGCTTGCTTTGCTTGCTTGGACACAACTCAGCAAGCGGACTCCTTCAACTTGCGAGCTTTGTGAGGTACTGATTCTAAGTCGAGGTCGCTCCCGCGTCCGTTGAGATCGGCGAACCAGTACTCCGTATGCTGTTTTTCGATGAACTGCTGAAACGCGGTTAACTCTGCGTCGTCGGCAAGTTCACTCCCCGGCACGACAGTGTCATCGGACGAGATTTTGGAAACGACGGATTCCGTATGGTCACTGCATGCTTCGTGGAGCTGTGGCGATGTTTCTCTGAATTCGCTGGCGCAGGCTTCAATTGAAGATTCAATTCCTTTGTACGGTCCTGATAGTGTAATCACGTTCTCCGACATTCCCGATTCGGCCGTAATAACCTATTACTCTAGGTACAGTAAAACAACATCGGGTTCACCATCAAAAGGACCGGTTTCCGAGATGAGCACACGCGGTTGGCGATTCGTGTGAACAAGACGTTGGAAAGATTCAGTTCCTTAGTTTCTGAGATGGTAGTTTACGACGGTACTGTGTCGCAAGTATCTAACCTTATTCATACAGATGGGACGGTCGTGAGTGGTCCAACCACCATCTTAACCAACATCTGCGGAAATACGCCACCTCTTGTTGGTTAAGATTCACACCTAGTTCCATCTTCTCTCTGCTAGAAGCTACGCCGGAATAAATACACCAAAGGAGCGCAACCCCCACGATATGCCAGACCGCCGGTACCGCCGTGACGTCCTCGCCTCCCTCGGGACTGCTGCCGCAGCCGCCCTCGCCGGCTGCAACTCCACGAACACCGACAACCCAGACTCCGAAATCTCCGGGACAGAAACGTCGGGTTCAGACGCCGGTCAGACCACGCAAGCGAACAGCGGCAGTCGTGGTGTCATCAAGACGGCCGAGACGCTGACCACGCAGACGACCACGACCCTCGGACAAGAAAAGACGATTACTGCCCTCCGAGTGTCCGTCGCAGACGCCTCGGTCGACGCGATTGCTCTCCGCAACAGCAACGGCAAAGAAGTCACGCGAAACCGCCTTGGAACGTCCACAACCACCGATTTTCCCCTTGCAGAGCGCGCTGCCGGCACCTACGACATCCTCGCCATCCAAGACGGCTCAATCGTCGACAAACGCTCGAAAACGTTCGAGCGGACGTACACCGTCGACGACGTCGCCTTCGTCACGGAGGAAGGAACGGACTCGGACAAAATGGGGTACACGGAGGTGAGGACGACGATCACGAACACGGGGAACCTTCCGGTGACGATCCCCCATTACCGTGTGCATGGTGACGGGCCAAAGCCAGCAAAGGCGGGAATTCCCGCACCAATTGGTGATTCAGAGGATGATACGGAACCGATGGTGCCGCCCGGAGAATCCCAGACTCTCACTAGTCAGAGGAGCCCGCTGGCAGCGGTCGATTATTATTATAGTTGCGGTGGGGAACGGAAAACGGGCAAGATCACGTTCAAGACCAAATCCGGCCAGAAGACGACGATTAATCTTGAATATAGTCTGTCTGGCGAGAAAATCAAGGTTGGTGTACTGAACAGTTGTACGGAGTCAGAGATTCACTCATGGAACGTAGCTGAGAGCGAGTAAGAGGCCTGCTTATGCCGGGGATTCAAGCAACCGTCAAAAACGCAATCATCGGGCTGATCAAGGACCTTGTCGGTGGGTTAGCGGGCATTATCGACTTCCTGTTCCAAATCGCCAAAAACTACCTCACAAGCACGCCCTATCCAGATAACCTCTACTCGTTCAACCCGCCAACGAAAGGCCTCTGGCCTAAACTGTACCACAATCTCTACGACGAATTGGTGATTGTGCTGTTACCGACGCTGTTCGGGCTAGCACTCGGGCTCGCGATGTTCTTCAATATTTTCTCCGAGAAACAAAAGCGAGTGAGTATTCGCCGTGCGGTTTTCGCGTACCCGCTTGCCCTCTCATGGTGGTGGTTCGGTGGCTGGTTCCTCAAATTCACCAACGACCTCGCTGGCTTAATCGTCGCTGATGCGGCCGTCAAAGGCAGTTTAGGTACTAACCTTGGGTCGTCTCTTGGTGCCATCGCCGTCAGCGTTCTCATCTATATTTTCGGCGCGACAATCATCTTGGTCATCATCGGCATCTACCTCCTCCGCCAGCTCGCGATCTACGCATACATGGCTGCGATGCCGATTCTCCTGATGTTCTGGATTGTTCCTATTCAGCCCGTGTCCGGGTGGGCGAAGTCCATGATGGGGAAGTTCGTGCCGCTGGTGTTGATGACGCTTCCCACAGCGTTCCTCCTACGAGTTGGCTCACTGTTCTTAGGTGAGGGGGCAGCCGCAGCGGCAACGAGCAGTGGTGGCCTGAGCACACAGTTGGTGTCGACGATTCTCGGGCTCGCGACGATTGCGGGGGCGGGCTTAGTTCCGAAGTACGTGTTTTCGTTTTCCTCGCAGGTGTCGAATGCTGTTGGGTCGGGGACGCGTGTTGGTCGTGGAATGTACCGGGGTGCGCGGGCGTCAGGGGCAAGCTCGGCGGCAGGCGGTGAGCGGTCGCGGGCGGCGAGTGGCACGGCTGGCCGTGCCGGAGGTCGTCGTAGTGGATCGTCGAGTGAAACGAGCGACGAACACAAGCACGATCCGAAGACGGATTTCTCTTCGCAGCGCCGGATGCGTTCTCAGCGTCGCCGGCGCCGGGAACGCGCTAAAAAGGCTGGGGCAGGCGCACGCAAAGCTGCCGGCGGGAGTAAACGCCTCGCGAAAGGAACGGTGAAAGGAGCTGCGAAAGGCGGTATTTACGGGTGGCGTGGGACGAAAGGGGCTGCGAAGAAAACAAAGAGCGGGGCGATACGAGCCGCGGATACGGTTGCGCGGAATCGCCATGCGGAGGGGTCGACAGCGCGCGGTATCGCTGGTGACGCGAAAGATGCCACCGTCAGCGGGGCACATTCCGCGGCCGAAGGAATGCACCGGTATCGCATGCGAGCGCAGGAGAATATGGCGCTGCGGAGTGAACAGCTCCGCGAGCGATACTGGTCGAACGACGACGACGGCGATACCGAGCGGCAGGCGTCCATCGAGGAGTACGATGATGGGAATGGAAAGCCGCCGGGGTTCGAGGACCCCGCGCAGACGGACCTCGAAGAATACCAGTAGTTGAAAACACAGCGATTCTATTCAGCAACGGCCCCCGAGAATCAGTCGGCGTCTGAGGTGCTCCAACCGGACCCAAGAACGTCGCCAAAGACCTGTTGAGTTTCTGGTGGTTCGGTCGGTATCCGAAGGTTGTTCGGGTCGTCCTCGATGGCCTGCATCAGCTCACCAGCGGTGACTTGCTTCCCCTCGCTCAGGTCCTCGCCAGTCTCCTCGGCGCGGAGGATGTTCGTCACCGTCCAGATGTTAAAGAGGTGGGCCGCGAAGTTGAAGTAGAACGCCCGAAGCGCCGGGTCTTCCGACCCTGACTTGGCCAAGAAGTCGTATTTGATTTTCCGGAAGTCCGTCTCGATGCCCCACCGACGGCGGTACGCCTCTCCCAACTCCTCCGGTGGGACTTCCTCCGGGTGGAGGTTCGTGTAGAAGTACGTGTAGTCGTCCATCGGTTCATCAGCCTCTGACTTCCACATTTTCACCGTCTTGGCCGACTCCAGCCCCACGGCGTAGTAACTATCCTCGTCGAGGTCGCCCACGCCGTAGGGGTAGTACGATGACCGCAGATCGGCGCGCGCCATCCCGTTCAGGAAGTGCTTGATGGTCTTCCCCGACTTGCGGCCCTGCATCACCAGTTCTAGGCCCTGCTCGGTGATAGTCGAAATCGTGTCCGAGTTGTAGAACTCCGTCCCAGCGTCAAGGTAGACGCGGCCGATATCGAGGTGTTGTCGGCTCAGACGGAGCATCCGGCGGATGTACTTCGGTGCCTTCGACTTGTCTCTGACCGGGAGCACGACCAGAATCAGCGGCGTGTCGGTTCCGACGACAGCGAGTGTGATATACTTCCACGCCCATGAGTAGTTCCGGCCGGGCTTCGTTCCGCGAATGTACTTGTCGCTCTCGTAGTCGCCGTAGAACGGCCAGTCGGTGATGTCGATAGCCACGTCTGTATCCTCGGGGAAGTAGTCGTGCCGGGCGGCGATCTTGAACAGTTGCTCGTTCGCTTCCCGGAACATCCGCATGACTGACTCCCGTGAGGACTTCCGCAGGTGGTACGTGAGGTTCTGCCCGGACGGGATGTCACCGTCGTCGTAGAACGGTTTGTACTTGAGGTTGTTCGCGGCTTCGTTGACGAACTTCCCACTGTTCGCGGCGGCGATGAGCACCCTGAGCGACGCGTCCTTCGTTACCTCTGTACTGCTGTCGCGCTTCAGCCGAATGTACTTGAACGTCTTCGAGCGGAGCTCCCGAGTGACCACCTGGACTGGAGGGAACCCTTCGCCGTCCGTGACTATCGTGTCCGGCGTCGGGTCTCGAAACAGTGTTCCAGCTTCGTATCCTGCAACTGCCGAACCAGCGTTTCAGTCTCGCTCGCGTAGTAATGCCACGTTTCTTCATCCATCCGTCCTGGCATCCGGTTCAACGTCGGCTGACTCACCGAGTTCTCGATGCCCAACGCCTCCAGGATGTCAGAATTCTTGATGGCACGAGCGACGCCCGACTGGTTGAGCGCCGAGAGGTCGAAGAATAGATACAGCCGCGTTGCGTCTTCTCCGTCCAGATTCTCCGTGAGCTCCTCGTTTTCCCTTTCGACCAGTAGTAGTGCCGAAGCTGGACCTTCCCGAGGGTCTTTGCGAGTCGATGTTCGGGCGTCTCCAGTTCGTCGTACTAATCTCGTTCCACCGACCAACGGTAGACGCGGTAGGCCTCTGATTTGATGGCTTCCCACAGCGGGGGCGTGATGTTGTTAGCCGGATTTCGGACTGGAAGTTCCGTGTATCCCACGGATCTATTCGGCGATCATCCGGCAGCTGCCTCTTGGCCTCGGTGTACCGGCTTGAGATTTCCGCCTTCTCTTGCCACCGCTCGTGGATGTCACCCTTCGACTCGGCGTCACGGTCGGCATCATCGTCTTTTTCCTTCGCCATTTCATTTACCTCTTTGAATTGTTCCCGGTCCAAGAAATACGCGTTAGACGCTCCCGAAACGGGATGTAGAAGATATCAATACCTCGGTATTGAGGTTTTCAATTTGCTCTGACAGATCGTTTTCAAACCCGGCTGGATTCTCAATTTCATATCCGGGGTCGAATACGTAACAAACTAGGTGCTCACAGTCTGGGTGAGATCGATAGTGTTCCTTATCTTCCGAAAGTTCCTGCTTTATTTCTTTGTTCCCACGACCACTCCGGGTAATCTTAACTTCTATTGCAATTGTTTCGTTCTTCAACAAGAAATCGATTCTCGGTGACGAACCTCCGTAGCTTGGAGCCCACTCCTCAGCACGAATATCCCCAAAGAAAATCTTCAATAGCCCGTGTAGTAAGTCCTGAACATCATATTCATCCTCTACTACAATCGTCTCTCGGTCTGAATACCGGTCTTCGAGTTGTCGAGATACTTCGGGAAACCGGTTACAGACAGTATAGACACGATTCAAAGCAGGGGATGATGACCGACTTAGTATCCGGTTGAATTGATCTATCTCTAAGTCATTCGGTGAATAGTGGCTACCAATCTGTACTAGTGATCTGAACCAACCTTCAACATCAATTCGTAGAGTATCCGGACGTGGAAGGAGAACCAGACGCCCATCGGGTTCAATGAGGTCTCCATTATTCGAACGCCAACTCTTTACGCAGATTGCTGGAATCTCTGGGAAGTCGCCTTCTGCAACATCATTTGGAAATGAGCCGATCTGGTCATAATCCTCAACTCTCGAATTTTCTGGGTTTATAGCTATGTTGGTCTGTGGAACATTTAAGAAATATGAATTGAATATGTCGCTTTTGCTGGCAAGTTGTATATCCCATGGGTCGGGTATTTGATAAATAAAGTCCTCCTCGTAATCAGCAACATCGGACAACGGGACTGAGCCAAAGTAGTTAATCCAATGATAGTTGTTTGACCCCCAAGTACGACGCTCGGTCGCATGTACCCGTTCTATTTGATCACAGAGGCCAACAACTGTCTTTCCGTTATTAAGAAGATTTGGAAGACGAACTCGAAGGAATTCTAAAAGACTAAACGTTTCTTCACCGGCCGCAGTTTTTCCTCCACTTTTGTCCTCATCTAAATCCATTCTGGTGTCGAGTACGATAACATCTTCATCAATAGTGTCCTCAGAAATCTCATTCCATGATTTAATTACGCCGCGCTCCACTGCTTGGTGCTCTTCAGCAGCACCTCGGAGGAGGTCCGAAATGATAACGATGGATTCCATATGTGGCCTTTGTACTCTAAAGCGATATAAATGTAGAGAAGAAGTAGAAATCTCAATAGTAATTCGGGTTTAGTCCCTTGATCCGAGTTTGATAGCGGTAGCGAGTCTACGAACGACAGCATACCAATAGTCAATACTTGTTAAACAAACTAGTAGGTTCCCGTCCACTTAGGATGTTTCATCATATTCAGGCGGGGTGAGTGCATCATCTCTTGCTTCGAGGAATTCCTGAAACTCGGGATGACTAACCTGTTGATTAGCGAACTCATCCGTGAATTCCCAATCATCGGGCCTCGGACAGTGATGCTCACACCCTTTGCAATATTCATCTTTAAAAGCTGAAAACATACGCGTGAGGCTCGCACTTGACATTCCGCCGCCGTGTTTACACCAGAGCGTTTTTGTCCCAATCGAGCCGACACCCGTCATTCTCCCGAAATAACTCGGACTGTAGGCTAAGTGAAGATGCTCGCAGTGTCGATAGTATTCTTCGGGATCGGCATCCTCAACCCCGAGTTGAGCAGCTCTTTCCATCGGGTCATAGTCACCGGTGTCTGAGTCATTCCCGGCATCTACGTCAATGCCTTGTAGTTCAAGAATCTGCTTCGCTGCTTCCTCTCGATCTTCGACTGAGTTGCTGTCATCACCGTCGTCGGAGTGGTCATAAGGGTCTGGCTGTTCCTCAATTCGTTGTAGCAGCTCATCTGTGTCCTCCACCAGAACGTGATCATCAATTTCTTCAGCGAGATCCCGGGCCTCTTTCAGCAGTTCCTTTGCGGTATCTGGATTGTTAGTATGATAGTAGTATACGGCAGCAGATTTTCGGAGATTGAACTCAGTTTCTGGTTCAGGAATGTAGTCCGCTAGTTGGACTGCCTGATCAACGAGTGGATTCAACTCGTCGTCGCCGCCCGACTCTTCTTTCGGAGATAGTGTATTCACCATAACACGGCTGGAGAGATAGTCAATAATGGGAGAGAGACAAACCGCATATTCGTAGTAGTAATCACCCTCAAGCAGCATAGCGAGTGCGCGATTGATTGCTTCAACTGCGCGCAGCTCTCCGATGAGCAGGTCTCGGGATTCCATATCGCGTAAAAGATCGTAATCAGAGACCCCGAACTCGTCCAGACTCTGAACGGCATCAGTGAACATCATCTCTTCACGCTTTTCGAGGATGACAAAGAGTCCAGCGACGTGCTTATGCACGGTTGCGATGAGTTCATCGACTTCCAAATCAAGCTCGTGGGCGAGCTCCTCTGCCTTTTGTGCGTACTCGGCGATTTCGAGTGCTTGGTCAGCGTGTGCCGGGTTCCGACGCATCATCTCCATGAACAGAGCTTTCACCTTCGCTTGATCGTCGTGGTCCGACTCGGAGATTTCACTGATCGACTCCTCGGCCTCGTCAAAATCACCGCGCTTGAGTTGCTGTCGGGCTTTAACAAGGGTCAGTCCGCGGTAACTTAACCTGTCATTTTCCCGCTGTCGTTCAACTTCTGTGAAGTCGTCAGGAGAGAACGAGAGTCCTTCACCGATGGAGAGATCTCGTGATTGATTTCGAATGATCCGATTTTGTGAGCGCGTGATTGCGGTTTCGAGGCGGTTGAGGTCAGTGAGTTTCCGCGACCGTGGGATTCGAATACGAACGGTGGTTTGCTCAGACCAGTCCTCATTCTCTTGAGAGAGTTCGTCCCAAACGAATTCTTGGACAACAAGCCAGTAGATTTCCTCGCACTCGTCGTCGTAGACGGCCAAGACAACCGGAAGTGGTTGATCTAAGTACTGTTCTATATGAGTGGTTTGCAGGTCAGCGTAAACGGATTCGTCACTGTCGAAGCCTGCTGATGACTTTAACTGGATGAAGAAGTGTTCTCCGGTGACCTGTTGGAGATCGTCGCCCTCAACGTCGGCTTCAGTCGTGAGGTTAACTTCAAAATCGATTCCGAAATCGTTCTCATACGCGTTGACGACGTACCGCTCAAGCTGAAGATTTAGGTGTGCCTCTCCGCGCTTATCGACTCGTTGATTATCACTGCGTTTCGTCATAGATTGGACGGTTCGTCATCCCTATCCTCGCAGACGACTTCGCGTAGTTCGTTGAGGAGTTCGGGATGATTCTCTTCGAGGAGATGAACGTCCTCGGTCAGTTCCTCGTTGATTTTCCGACGGATACGGGAGACCGCCTGATAGTAACGGTCTGATTTCTCGTCGGCATCTAACAACTCACGCTCGGTGTCTGTGAGCATCGCTCTTCGTCTCGCCATTTCTTGGTTGTCTGGTTCCAGCGCCATTCCAATATATGGTAGTGTTCCCGCATTTGTAAAACTCCCATATTAGGCAACCTTCCCACAATTGGCAAAGTATTAAGTGAGTATGTTCCCATACCTGGCAATAGGAAGCGCGGGACACCGGTCAGAAGTTGGCCGGGGCGTGTTGGAGCACGCCCGACCGTGCTTCGCCAACCAGACGAAGCATGCCAATGAAGACATCCGCCGGACTTCAGGATTCCGGCACGGCAGACGAATCGGACGCTAAGAACCTCGAAGCCGATCGCGAACTCTCGGAGCTAATCGACCAACACGAGAACACCGACTGGACCGTAGTTCCGGGAATCAGCGCCGCTGAGGCCGGCGCGTGGACCATCCGACTGATCGAGGCGCGGGAAACCATACAGGAGGATCTGTGATGCAGCGCCGTCAGTTCCTGCAAGCGGCCGCCGCCGTCGCTGGGGCGGCCGCCGGTGACGTGCCCGACGCCGAGATCACCGCCCAGCAGAACCGCCTGCTGGAGCTGGCGGATCGTGACGACGCCGAGCGGTGGGTCTACGAGACGACGCGCAACCTCGCACACGTCCGCTCGGGGCTGGTGAACGCCGAACTCGACGCCCTGTGTGAGGAACCGACCGGCACCGTCGAGACCAACTCCGTCGGTCGCGGTGGCGTCCCGCTCGGCTTCGAGGTCAGTACTGACAACGACGAGTCCGTCGGGACGCTTGTGCATCTCTCCGCGGAACAGGCCGAGGCGCTGGCCGTCGACCTACTGGAACAGGCGCACGCCGCGAGGAAGGACGACGATGCAGACCAGTGACGCCCGCGTGACGGCTCGCATTGTCCGCACAGAGGGCGGTGAGACCTTCCACGAGTACGAGGTCGGCGGCGTCGCCTACGGCTCTCTGGGCGCGCTGGAGAGCGCGCTAAACGCCTGCTGACCCTCACCAGCACCACTCATGAGCCCGCTGCACGGTGCGCGTACGTTGGCAAACCCCCATCCCACCACCGATGACGGTCGGGGACGGTCCTCGGTCGTCGGCAGGCCGGGGGAGAGCAAACCCGTACGCCGGGGTTCGACTCCCCGAGCGGGCACTCCGGGTGGCGGCCTACCGCCATCGAATCGGACGCAAACCGACACACGACACCACGACACCACGAGACCATGATTGAAGACATCGACCGCGACGTGTTCGTTCGGATTCAGACCGACCTGCTGGTAGTCGGCGACAGCATTATGACCGACCGCCATCACGCCTCGAACGGCAACTACGAGGACGACGACCCCCAGAACCAGATCGGCGGTATCATCCCAGCGTTCTCCCTCTCCGGGTGGCTTCGCCACGGGATGGAGAAGGTCATTCAGGAGCGCGGCGGCACCGCCTGCCACCCCGGCGAACCGAACGCGAACTTCCGCAAGGACGGCGTCTACAACCGCGACCTCGACGCTGGCTACCACGAGAAGGGCGCGTGCCTCGACGATGATGACGACGATGGATGCGTGATTCTCGACCTCTTCGGTGGGTTCGGGAATCGCCCCGGGAAGGTGATGCGCCGCCCGATCCAGTTCTCGCCGGTCCGCTCCAGCGTGGACTACACGCGCGGTCAGGCCGAAGGTCACTACCGCCGTATCAACCGGAACGTCGTCTCTCGGAACGAGGAAGACAACCGAGAGCCGCTCAGGAACGCCGAACTGGACGCTGTCGGGAACCTCGACGGTTGCTGGCATCTCTCCTTCCGAGAGACCAAGCCCGAGTTCGTCGCGCTGCTCGCTGAGGCCATCGACTTCCTCGATGAGCATCAGACGGACTTTATGCACCAGCTCGGTGGCGCTCGGAACTTCGGCGGCGGGATCGTGGACTGCGACCTCGTGAATCCGCTCTACGAGGAGCACGAGCTCCGCCGCGTCTTCGACCGGGGCAAAGGCAAGACGCAGAAGATGGAGGAGAAGGACGAGACGTGGGAGGAAGCGTATCTGCCGACGTTTCAAGAAGCGCTCGCAGAGCGCGTGGTAGATGTATGAACGATGTGATGCTGACGGCGTTCCGCCACGACGCTCACAAGTTCACCGGCGAGAGTCACGAGGACGCCCGTGAGGAGTTCGCTGGCGTGCCCGTGAATCAGTCGGTGCCTCAGGGCGCGGACGGTGATGCGGCGGCACTTTCGCGGCCGCAGCAGCAACAGGAGCAGACCGTCCCAACCCACAACGATCACTACCGGCTCTCGCTGTTGACCGGCGAGACCGCCTACGACCCGGGTGAGTTCTCTCGGGCGACCATCGAGAGCGAGATAGCGGACCTCATCGCCATCGAGGACGCACACGCGGCCCACGAGCAGTGGCTCACAAGCGACGTGGCCGCTGCGTTCAACGAGTCGGTGTATCACCCGTACACGAGCCTGAAGTACCACACGCTGCTCGTGGCGGCGCTCTTGGACAACTACCGCGCCGGTCACGAGTTCGCCGATCTCCGGCTCATCGTCGATCCGGAGGGCGACGTCGTCCCGTTCCGCACCATCTACGACGGCAACCGCTTCGCGCTCCGCATCGACGAGAGCGCGGACGGGAATCCGTCGGCCCGGGTCGGGAGTCGCCCGTGGCGGTCGTGGGCGTCAGCGTGGAACCGCCTGACGGCGCACCCGCTCGATACCGACCGCGACAAGTACGATATGACGCTCGATGCCAACCTTCGGCGGATGCAGTCGTGGAGTGCGGCGCTCCAGTACATCGAGGACTACGCTGAATGGAGGCCCGACCGATGACGGCGATTCAGCAAGTCCTGTGGGAGCTGCGGATGGACTACATCGGCCACCCCTACTACGTGAGCGGGAACGCCACCCTACACGCCCTCGGTCAGCACCTCGATCCCGAGACGCACGCGGCGGTGTCGGCCAGTCACGGCGTCTTCGTGCCCGGCCAGTTCGGGACGTTCCCCGAGGAACACACGCAGTCGGGTATCCGCCCGTACCTCGGGAGTGGTCTTCCCGACGTGGAGGCGTACGACGACCTCTTCCTCCAGCGGGAGGCGATGCACCCGTGGTTGCTGGATACCCGCGCTCGGGACGCACTGAACACGCACGATCTCCGCGTCCAGGGCGGCCACCCGGCGCTCGCTCACAAGACCATCATGGGCCGCCGGGAAGACCAGCGAAAACAGCAGCAGACGACGAAGTGGTACGTTCACGCCTACCTCCACGCCGATGACCCGACGGTGCTCCCGCTCGGCGAGGACGTGCTGGAGAACCTCCAGTTCGGCGGCAAGCGCAACTACGGCTACGGCGAGGTGCAGCTGAAGGATACGCAGATGGTGGACCTCGATGAACTGGACTACTCGCGGCTCGAAGGCGCGGAGACGTACCTGATCGAGTTGGTGACGCCGTTCGTGCTGAAGTCGGAGTACCCGGACGCCAACGACCGAACTGTCCCGTGGTGGTGGGCGGAGAACCGGGACGATCTCCGGCTCCGTGAGGAAAAGATCCTTGAACAGCGTGAGGTGTTCCGGCTGGAGACAGTGGACCACGGGCAGGTCGTGAAGTACCTCGGCGACCGCCCGGTGGAGTCCGCGAAGAACGGCCTCCAGCGGATCGGGTCTCATTCCCGATACGGCTTCGGGGAACTGCGGCTGAAGCCCCTCGACGAACAGTATCAAGAATCAGAGAAGTAACGACTAACTGGCCACCAATGCAACACCAGAATCAGGTTGAATCGGGCGAGAAAAATACAGCGGTGCGTCTGAATAAAGAAATCGTATTACCAACAACTGATACGAGGACACCACAGCCACTAACGACAGCATGGAGACGAATGGAGACGCGTCTGTGAGAGGGGACGAGCCAGCCATGGATAATCAGCCAGACGACTCCCGGGAGATGGAGAGCAGCGACCTCACGGAGTCCTCCGACGAGTGGAGTCGGTCAAACACTGACACCGCCGAGTTCAACACCCGGACGGAGGACTCAAGCACGGCCGGAGACGAGAACAGCGACGACTAGATGCCCGACAACGAGTGAAATCGGTGAGCGTAGTGTTTTCCACGGTGGTGGTGCTTCTTTGAGGGTGTCGACGGGGTTCTAGCTTGCCAGTTCTCAGCCTATTGGTTTGTGGGCCAATAGAGTTATTAGATTGGTCTGTGTACCAATAGTTGAGGATGGCCTCACTGACCGGCGACGACTTGGACGGCGTGAACGAGGCGCGGAAGTACCCAGACGAGACCGTGGTCCGTGTGTTCTGCATGCAGACCGACCGCGACGCATACCCGTCCGGGTGGGCCTACAAACTCCACTACGGCGCGACAGAGCCGGACCCGGCCCGCACGCTTGACGATGGAACGATTCGCCGGTACGACAACTCGCACGAAGACACGAAAGGACACGAACGACACGTTGCACCAGACCCGAACCCAGACATCATCGAGTTCCCTGGAATGGTCGAGCTCTGGGAACAATTCTGGAGCGAGATTCCGAAATCCGAGTTCGAGGTCAAATGAGGCCATCAGACAACGGTGATACCAATGAATGATTCCACGCCGCCGCTGCACCCGATGGAGCGCGAACAGCTCCTTGCCGAATCAACCCTTGTTGTGACCGTGACACCGTCCAGCGAGTTCCACGACGATGTTACCGACAACATCACGGCTCTCGAACAGGGCGACACGGTAGACTCTACGCCGACGCTCTCGTTCACCAGCTACGACGACTTGATGGAGACCCTGACGCCGCGTGTCCTCGATCTCATCGAAGCGATCCGGCAGGAACAACCAGACAGCATCAACGAAGCCGCTCGGGTCGTTGACCGAGACGTGAAGAACGTCCACGAGGAACTTAGCCGCCTCGCCCAACTGGGCATCATCTTCTTCGAGGAAGACGGCCAGCGGAAGCGCCCAGTCGTCTGGTTCGACGAACTCGTCATCAATCTCCCATTCGATCCAGAGACTGGCGACACGGCCACTGCTGCACCCTAACTCCGATTCTAGATACTCGCTCGTCCAGCCTCTATCAGCAGCATTTCTGGTGGCTCATGGCCGGTTTGCACGAGCCAAACGGTTATGGGGTTCGGGCGCTAAATCCAGACTATGAGCCAAGGACGCGACGATACCGGCCAATTCAAAGAGACGGTGACCGAGCAGGACATCCTCAAAGTCTTCGACTATGAAGACGACCCTGTCCTCACCGCTCCCGAGGTCGCAGACGGATTGCGTCGATTCGGCAAACAAATCACCCCCGAAGGCGTCCGCAACCGACTCGAAGAGATGGCCGATCAAGGCCTCGTCTCACGAAAGAAACTCGGCGCACGAGCAGTCGGCTGGTGGGCCGAAGTCGCTCCCGATCTCAGCACTGAAACTGCCGAAACCATCGAAGACCGGAAAGACTCCGACGAATGGACTGAGCTCTAGGTACGGATGGCGACGGTACTGTTGCATCCTGATGTCGAGAAGCAACTGGACGCACTCCCCAACGATATTGAGGACCGAATCCGCTCCAAACTAGACGAAGCCGGCGACAGCCCCAGCCGGCATTTGAAGCCACTCAAGGGCCGAGACGACTACTCGCTTCGAATCGGCAAACGCCGTGCAATCATCGACTGGCACACCAACCAGAACGAACTCAGAGTCCTAGAAATCGACACTCGCGACACCGTCTACAGTTGACATCCTACCTTTACTCCGGCGAACCAGATTCCTTGCCACCAACTTCCTGCGTCTTGGCCTTCCTCGCCGTCTCTCGCCGGCCCACCTAAACGCCGGCTGCCTACACGACGAGCGCGTCGTATTCTTGGGAGAATCGCCGGTATTCTCTCGCGCCAGCATCCACAACGAGCGTTTCTGCCATCCGCGTATGCGCGAGCCGGGCAGCGTCCAGGACGTCATCCTCGAGGTCGAGCCGCGCCTGCAGATCGCTCCAGACCCGGTCGGGGACAACCACCACGCGGTGGTCGTCGACGTCGAGTCGGTCGTAGTCGGGCGCGGTTGCGAGCTCGTCGACGTCGACGGTGGTCGCGACGGTCGCGAGTGCGTCCCGTAGCGCGGTCGTCGACACGCCAGTTGCTTGAGCGGCCGCCGAGACGGCTTCCTCCGAGAGCGGATGGCGCGATGCAGCGTCTTCCCCGGACGTCTCCGACGGCGAGTCATCTTCGGTGCTGTCAGCCGACGGCTCAGACGCTGGCGTCTCTCCCTCCTGTGAGGCCGTTAGCGTGGATTCGTAGCCGACCGGAGCGAGCGCAACAAGGCCGTCCTCAACGAGCGCGTCGAAGCACAGTGGGTCGTTATTGTCGTACTCGCCACGGTCGAGGCCGAGGCCAGCACCGTACTCCGAGTCAGCTTCCAGGAGCTCGCGGGGAGGCTTCACGCTCAGATTTTTCCCGCGGTCGGTCACAGTCCGAGTGCGGGCGGCATCGTCGTCAGAATCAGCTACATCGGCTGGGACCTTCCCGAAGACGAGCATCGGGCTGTCGTCCTCCCAGAGGAGATCGACGTCGACGTGGTCGCCGGCTTCGATGTTTGCGTCCCGAAGCGGATCGGTCATATTCAGGACCCACGACGTCTCGTTCGAGGCGACTTTCAGCCGGATGAGGTCGCTTAGGTCAACGGCTGGTTCGTCGTCGTGAGGGTCGGTGTCGCCTTGTGCCATTAGTTGCCGAGACGTCGCCCTGTGAGCGGTTGAACGTTGTGCTTCGCCGTCTGACGCCGACGGTTGGAGTGCATCGACGCGTGGGGGACTCGTCCCCGCAGACGTCCAGTCGGACCGCCCTCGAAGTTGGACGCCTCGGTGGCGTCACTCACCACGAGCCGTCGTTCCCTTCTGGCGGTCGAGTCCACCACTCTGGTCATTAGCGAGCGTCACGCGGACGTCTCCCCGTTAAACGCGCCGAGGTTGGCTTGGTGGTCGGCCTGCCCGAGGACCTCGAAGGACGGCGCGGCCGGCGAGTCCGGGCCGTACCGCGTGAAGACCTGGCCGTCGCGAGCGATTTGCTCGTTCTTCCAGTAGAAGTCCTCTCGTGTCGCGTCCGCCAAGTCAACGTCTTCATCGACGTACACCACAGTCCACGTTGGTAGGCCAAGCGACCGCGTTTCCGAAACGCGGTAGACCTTCTGCGTTCGTTCCGACGGGAGCATGATACGGTCTCCGCGTTGCACGGCATCAGAGACGCTGCCGGTGGTCCGCGGGAACTCGTGCTTGCGAACATCGTCGTCGATAGTTCGAAGCCGGTCGTCTTCAACGCCGAGTCCAAGCGTGGACTCGTCGACTGTGTAGGCTGTCGCCCGGTCCACGAGCTCGACGACGGTGTACGTTTTCGTGCCGTAGTGATAGCTGCCGTTCCGGCGGTCGTGGTCGTAGTGGCGTTCCGCTGCCGTCGCTGCGAGGTTCGGGTCCGGGAACACTCCTTGCCAGCAGCAGTGGCTTGCCGTGCAGGTCACAAGGAACCCGGATGCGACCGCTCGAAGCCGGTCGCGAGCGATAGGGCGGCCGACGAGGATGTCCGATTGCTCAGTGACGTGCTCGCTCTGCGAGGTTGCACGGCCGACGTCCTTGCCGCCGTCGAACGCGACGAGTTTCTGTTGGACCTCATCGGTGTGGTCGTCACGGTCGCGAATGGACTCCCAGCGGCCGGTCAGACCCTCCCACATGAGCGTCCAGTAATCACCCTGCCAGACCGGGCCGTACTGGAAGGTGAGACGGGAGTGAGCAGTCCTCAGCGCAGCGTCGACGTGCGCCGGCTGCATCGAGACGCGGTCCTCTGGCTCCCCATCGTAGCGCCGGTGGGTGTCGTTGGTGGTGTCAGCCATCGTATCCCTCCGCGAGGTTTTCTTTCGCGTCGGTGTTGGGGGTCTGCCACTCGCCGCCGGAGTCGAGGAACGTCTGAATAGTGCGCTCAGTCCGGGGGATGGTCGTGCCGTCCGGGCGTTCGAATTGAGCGTGGTCGGCGTACGGCCGTGGGTCGCGGAGGATGCCGAGGCTGTACTGCATGTCGGGCCGGCAGAGTTCGTCGCCAACGTGCGCTTCGAGGTCGAGGCCGGAGTCGTCGCCGGGGGTGGCGCTTTGTGCCATTGCACTCGATTAGACGCACCGGACTGTAAAAAGAGTTACGATAGAATGCAGGTGTATTATTGGCTGTCGAGTTCCTCGAACGCGTCCTCAAGAACGTCATCCCGGCAGAGCTCCGGCGAGAGCATATGCGCGAACTGGGTCGCCACCGCCACCGCATACTGGGACCGCACCGTCGTCACATCCGTCCCCGCCGGCATCATGTGACGCTGCTGCGTCCACGTCCGGTCCGGGAGTTTGTTGTTCCCCGGCGCTAGCTCAAACGTCGAGACGTCCAAACTATCAATCAGTCCGGGCGACTCACGCACCGCCTTGATAACACGCAGGTCCGTCCCCAGACCAAGCGCGTGAACGTGGACATCGCGACCGACGTTCTTGCGGACCTCCCGCAGCGCCGCGATCCGTTCGTCGACGTCGAGCGCGAGCAGGCCGCCGACCGCCACGCCGCCCGCGGCGTCGACGAGGTCGTAGGTCAGCGAGTAGTTCGCGCGGCCGGCGAGATACTGTTCGCGCTCACGCTCAGACTTCGGATAGTCGAAAGCGGGGTCGTCGCGGTAGCCCTGGACGCGCTCGGGGTCCCACGAGCGGAGCGCGTCGAGGTA
Organism: Halobacterium sp. NMX12-1; assembly: GCF_040435975.1. Lineage (NCBI taxonomy): Archaea > Methanobacteriati > Methanobacteriota > Halobacteria > Halobacteriales > Halobacteriaceae > Halobacterium > Halobacterium sp. NMX12-1. Next base: position 49,305 of record NZ_CP159205.1, read on the forward strand.
GTCGACGTACGGGGCGTGAATCGGCACGAGGACGTCGCAGTCGTCGGGGAGGCGTTCGATGGCCGTCCAGTAGTGGCTGGCCGTTTCGCTGGCATGCACCGACGGTGTGAGGTCGTCGTAGGCGTCTGTCTTCGGCGTTGGGTCCGGCGGGATAACCGCGTCGGCGTCCGTCTTTTCGACGGCCTCGATGATGCCGTGCATCGTGCCGACGCGCCGGCTTCCCGAGTCGATGAGTAGCGAGTCACAGGAGTCAGCAGCGCCGGGCCGGGCTTCGTAGTAGGATTGGAGTTTCCACGGCCACGACCACCGGGGGCTGATGCTGTACGCGTAGACGTCGACGGGGCACGCTTCCGTGAGTGCGTTCCGGGCTTCGATTTCGGCGGCGTACCGCTCCGGGATGCCGCCTGTCGAGGTGTCGCGTTGTGCCATGAGCTCGATGACGCACCGCCACGACTTACGTATTACGATAGAATATAGGTGTATCTCAGCGCCGGCAAACGAGGTAGCAGTAGTTGCTAATGCAGATTCTACACTCAAGATTAGTAGAGAAGAATAAATAGAATTATGAGTTCTAATCTGAACACAACCCAGATACAACGATGAAACGACGCACTCTCCTTACGGCGGTTAGTAGCACAGCAGCGGTTGCTCTAGCAGGCTGTTCCAGCGGTGGCGACAGTAGTGGAAGCAACAACGGAAACAACGACAGTAGTAGCGGAACGACTGAGGCTGAAGAGTGGACTCAGCTCAATCTCAGTCAAGAGGTTACGTTCGACTTCCCCGAAGGCGAGCGGATTACCTACGAGTCGAATCCGCCAGCGAAGGTGGAAGACCTCGCAGCGTACAAACGTGGTGATGTTATCGAAGTTCGTGGAACGCTGATCGTCAGCGAGCAGATTCGTCGGGTCGTCGAGTTCGAAGCAGTACTGAAGGCTGGTGGGGAGGAAGTCGGCAATCCCGAAACAACCATCCAGCGTCCTGGTCCGAACGAAGACCACACGTTCTCAACGCAGTTGAGTGGGTCCGGTGTCGACTCCGTGGACAGCCTCACGCTGTACGTGAACGGACCGGAACCGCAGACGTAGACCTTAACAGGAATTCAACCAACGACGTTCTAACAGCTTGGTCAGGCGAATCGGACCTCGTACGAAATAGGGTATATCTACGCTATCCAGAGGAGCGACTGTCGGCGGGGAAGCCCCGGCAGTCGTGGTTTCGGAACGTGCGGTAACTGTCGAACGGCCGTTTACAGCGCGTGCAGCGAAACCTCACCATACGCGACCATGGAGCCGGTCAGCTAGTCGTTGCGGCCCGTACCGGAGGACGCCGAGTGCGAGGCCGACCACGAACCCCACGTGTTCGAGGGGGTGGCCGTAGCGGTCGAGGAGGTCCGGCAGCCGGCGGCCGTGCAGCCACGGGTGCAGGACGCGGTCGTAGGAGTTGAGCACGACCTGTGCGTCTGTACTGTAGCCTTCTGCGGCGGTGTGGCGTTCGGCCGCGTTGAGGCGCTGGCCGTACTCGTGGAGGAGGCCGGTGAGCGGCCCATCAGGGCGGTCCTCAGATAGCATCTGTTCGGTCGGAGAACACACAATACAGGAGCTTGAAACTCCCGGCGTACGCCGGCAAACGTCGAAACAAATCGATAACGGGGTGCGCGGCCGTAGAGTCACGACAGTCGGCCACCCTCACGCCCACGCCTCTATCGCCGCCTGCTCGCCAACCTCCTCGCGGCCATCATTGAGGAGCCCCTGTTCGCGAGCAGCATCCTTCCGCGCTCGATGGCTCTTCCGAACGCGATGACCGCCCGGACGCTGGCACTTCCGGCCCGCACCAGCCCCGCAGTCAGGACACGAGACGCCACGCGCAGCGACGTCCGTCTCATCGGCGCCGCCACGTTTGCTCCGGTCGTTCGCGTCCGCGATCTCCTCGATGCGCTCCCGGAAGTTCGCGCGGCGCTGGCCGTGCGTCCCCTCATAGTCCTCCGGGCAGTCCCACGCAGTCGTGTTGTACCAGCCGTTGGCCGCATTTTCGAGAATGAGCCACTGCCGGGGGCTGGGGCCGTCTACGTAGATGTTGACGAGGTGGTCGCGCGTCGGGTGGGCTGCTCGTCGGCGGCCGTCAGGGGTTCGGCCGCGCAGTCGCAGGCGACGACGAACCCGCCGTCCCCGATTTTCATGACGCGGACGTCGGGGCCGGGGACGTGGTGTTCGGCGCCGGCAAGCGGGCAGTCGTAGGTCAGGACGACCTCGTGGGAGCCAGTCATGGGGACCCCTCCGCGAACGTGTCGAGGCCCACCTGTCCCACGGGGTCGGCGTCGGTATCGTCCTCGATGACCTCTTCACGAGCGTATTCGCGGGCGTACTTGAGCGCGATATCCAGCCCACACTCATCGGGCAGGTCGCGGACCTCCACGCGCTCGGAGTCGTGCGCGCGCTTCCACGGCGCCAGCGACAGCGTGGCGTTCCCGCTGCCGCGCCAGCACTCGATAACAAGGTACGGATACGTCGCCGGCGTCACAGGCGTCTCCTCGCCCGCGGCCTTGTTCTCGCGGTACAGCGAGCTATACTCCGGTGCGTCCTCCCGGTGGTAGTAGACGAGGTGCTGGCGCGAGGAGAGCTCGTAGAACGCGAGCTCGTAGCCAGTCGGAGCATCGAAGACGTGCCGGTTGACGTCCGGATGCTCCCACTCGGTCGGCGTCGTGGACTGCATCCACGCCACTGCGTCCTCGATGACCTCACGGACGGCCGCCGCGACGTCGTCGTCATCGTCGGGCTGGGGGCAGCCAGCGACCTGCTGTTTCCGGTCGAGGCCGTAGCAGCGTTCCTCGAAGACGTACGCGTCAATCGTGGCGGCGTTCGCGAAGACGCCGACTGCGGTTTCGCGGTCGGGGCCGTACCACGCGTGAGCGTTCTTCCCCGAGTTCGCGTCGTAGGTCCAGCGGCCGACGCGCTCCGGGACGTCGTAGTCGGTCGGAAGCGGTGGACGGTTTACCATCAGGCCGACACCTCCGTCGACGCGGTCGGGTCGTCAGGGACGACGACGCGGTCGCAGACCGTTTCGACAGCCCACTCTGGGGATTTGTCGCGGTACGTCTCCGGTGCGAGGTCGTAGACGTACTTCTGTTTCCGCCACGTCTCCGTCTCGGCGCCGTCGCCTGTCCACGTGGTCCCGGAGACCTCCACAGGGTCGCCGGCCGGCTGGAAGCCGTATGCGCGGTAGCACGTGCCGTCGTTGCCGTCGACGCCCGCGTAGGTTGCGAGGCGGTCGTAGCCGGCGCGCTCGGCCCACTTGCGAGCATGGGCGAGCATCCACGTCGACGTGTTCGCGGGAGCGTTGGTATGGTTCGCGAGTCGCGTCACGGCAATCTCGCGGCCGTTTGTCGACGGGTGGTAGTGGTGGAGGACCAGCACGGAGACGAGTGCGCCGTCGTAGCGTGCCGCGAACGCGGCTTTCCACGAGGCAACGCCGCCGAGCGCGTGGAACACGAGGCCGTCGCGAGCGCCGTTGAGGAACGCGTTGACCTCCCGGCGGCTGCCACGCCCCTCGATTTTCTCGAACGTGAGCTCGCTAGGTGTGTCGGGAGCGGTCCGCAGGTCGACCGAGTGGCCGACGTCGGCCGCGGGGTTGGCGCGGCGGGGGTGGGGAATCCACGAGGGGTCGCCGGCGTCGTCTGTGCCGGCGTAGGTTGCGGGAACCCACGAGGGGTCGGATTCGTCGGTCACGGTCGCGCGGAGGCGGTCGATGTCGACGGTGGCGCGCTGGTGGCCGTCTGTGAGGATGGCCGCGTGGCCGTTCGTGGTCGCGATGACGTCAGCGACCAGCCACTCGTGGTAGGTTTCAGCGGCCGCGTCAAGCTCGAACAGCGCCGTACCGGGCGAGATTGTCGCGGGCATCGGTTTAGAACCTCCGGGGGTTGTGGCGGTCGCGAGAGCCGCGTTCAGCGTCTCGGCGAGCGTCGCGGGCGTCGGCTTTGACGTGTTCGTGCTTGAGGCCGCACTCTGTCGAGCAGAAGGCGCTGTATTGGCCCGTGCCGCCTTGCCGCGGTTTCGAGCAGGTCGACCGCTTACACGTGTCGTCGCTTTGTGCCATATCAGAAGGCACGCACCGGACTGTAAAAAGAGTTACGATAGAATATGGGTGTATCAGTCGAAGCCGACTGCCTCCGGATCGACAGCCTCCAACGCCCCACCCGAAGCCGTCCGAGACGTCCGCCACGCCCCATAGCCCTCGAACGTCAGCGCGTCCCCATGGACCACGACCGCGTCAACGTTCACGAGACAGCAGTTGAGCGCCGCCATCCGCGCACAGACCTCGTCTTTGTCCACGCCGAGACACACCACGGGGCCATCCGCGGCGTCGATGCCAGCGAGCAGCAGCCGGCCACTCCCGCATGCTGGGTCGCTCACCTGCGTTGCTCCCTCACCGTCAGTCGTGCCAACGTCTTGGAGGGCCGCGAGTAGACGTACTACGGCCGGCGGAGAGAAGTGTTGGCCGAATGCGTCAGACGCCATCCCGTATGCCTCATAGGCGTCTCCGAGGACGTCACCGCCGACGGCCGCGGTCGCCGCCCGCAGCTCCCCGAACGCGGCCGCGAAGTGGTCCGCCGGCCGGTCGCCACGGTCGGCCTCCGCGTTCGCGTCCGCGTAGCGGTCGAGGACGTCGAGATATGCGTCGTCGTCGCGAGCGAGGGCGTGAGTCATGAGACGCGTCCAGTCGCGGAACACGTCGAAGCGCCCGAACCCGAACTGTGTTATCGCCTCAAGTCGCGCGAGAACGTCCGCTGTGCGGTCGTAGCGAGTGGAAAACTCAGTCATCGTCCTGTAGGGAGTTAGTTGTCGAGCGCGTTGTCGGCCGCCTCTACGAGGTAGTTGAGGGTCGCCGCGCGTTCCTCGTGAAACGCCAGCGAGTCGAGCAGGTTGTCGCGAGCGTCAGCAAGCGCCGCGAGGTAATCCTCCGCTGGCTCGTCAGGCGCGGGGAGCGGCGTTTCGTCCACCATCATTTGGACGCGCTGGAAGTGCTTACAGCCGTTTTCTGGAGAGTTGTATTCCATGTCCGGGCAGTCGCAGGGGATGACGGCGTCGAGGTCGACGGTGTACGCCGAGCCGCTGCCGGAGTGGACGTCGTAGAGGCCGGTCGCGAAGCCGTCGGCCGTCATTTCGGGGATGACGACCATTTCCTCGGTACGGGCTTTCTCGCGCCGGCTGGCGCTGTCTGTGCTGTCGTCGTCGGTTTTGTCGAGGGTTACGAGGTGTGCCATCGTGGGATGCATTCGGGTTGACGCACCGGACTGTAAAAAGCGTTACGATAGTATTCAGGTGTATTTAGTACGCCTGTATTCTATCGTAACGATTAAGTCAATCCGGTGCGTCTCCCCGAGTGCAATGGCACAAAGCGATACCGCGAATCCCACCGCAGCGACCGAATACGTCGAAGGCGAAGGCTCAGGCTATGTAATTCGCGTAGTCGAAATGCTCCCCGTCGAATCGCCCGCGCTCAAAAAAGCCGGCTACACCAACCCGACCGTGCTGTACGTCATCTTCGCGGACGGCCAAGTCTACGCGGACCACGACCGCCACGCGCTCGTTCGCGAGCTGCCCGGCCGAAACGACTGGCTCCACGACCACCTGAAGCGGCTGCGCTCCGAGGTGATGGCATGAGCCTCCCGCCCGTTATCAAACGCGGCCTGAACGGGACGAAAGTCGGCGGACACGGCCCGTCAGCACTCTGTGACTACTGTAACAAGCCACTCTCGAACGGCGACGACGTCTTCGTGTTGGCGAGCAAGGCCGGCGGCGAGGTGCGGGCTTCGTGGGTTGTCTGTGACGAGGAGGACGTCGAGGCGGAGCCGGAGGAGGACCACGCGGTTCACGTGGCGGCAGAGCTTTCAACGGCGGTTTTTGACCCGTCGCAGTTGGTGTTGGCGAGGGTGCGGGAGATTGGGGAGCCGAAGCACTCCGCTTAGATACACCCGTATTCTATCGTAACGCTTTTTACAGTCCGGTGCGTGTCTTCAACTGCGATGGCACAAAGCGCTACCACCCCGGAAGCATCCCACCCGACTACGATTCCCGCCGACACCGCCACCGAGCGCGTCAACGGCGGAAATCTTGTCTACACCGAAGAAACCGAATATAGCCTGCTCCTCGGCCGAGAAACGGTCCTCGGCCGCCACTACCTCGGGTTCACGAACGTCACCGACTGGGACGCGCTCCGCGACACGCTCGCGGCCCGTGGCCTCGATATCGGCGCGCTCTACCACCTCCCCCAGTACGAGCAGTAACAGTAGTTTCTAATGCCGGTTCGTTATTCAGTTGAGGAGGTGAAAACGCCCAATCAGTACTGGTACTATACTCCTAGGCGGACCCCCTGGAGTAGCCGTCTCACTCGTCGGATCGTCGATGGCATATTCGCGTTTGTGAACCGGGGTGTATGTTATTTTTCCACAAAATTTTATGACGGGCGCATTAGAACGTCCACGAGAATGTCATCTGAAGAAAGTGGTACCGAAGAAATTGATACGGAGCAAACCAACGGGGAAACCACTCCAGAACTCGGTCCTGACGAAGTGTACTGCACCAGTTGTGGAGAGGTGATTAAGGACGAAGCAGAAGTCTGTCCCGAATGCGGCGTCCGTCAGAAAACAGGGGATAACGGCGGAGTGGCGGCAGGAGAACTCCCAGACAGCCGAGTCTACGAACTCCAGAAAGTCGCACGGAAATCACCGGGTGTCGCCGTCGCCCTCGGATTTCTCCTCGCCCCGGCAGGATACTGGTACGTTGGTCGTACGGGACTGGCTGCGGTCAACTTCCTCACGCTCAACTACCTGCTACTCGGCATCATCATCGTCCCGTTCCATAGCTACAAAATCATCAAGGACGCCCGCGAAGAGCTAGAAGTCCACGGCGAAAGTTGGTAAAATGCCCCGCGAAAAAGGGGCTGACGAGGTATTCTGTCGGTCTTGTGGTGAAGCGATAAAGAAGGAGGCGGAGATTTGTCCGAACTGTGGCGTCCGTAATGAGCGGGCTGAAACGTCCAGTACCTCCTCGAGGAGCAAGAGCCGGTCTTATTCGACCACGGTCTCGGATTCGTGGTGGTATGGAGTTGCTGGCGGTGTCGGGCTATGGGTTCTGCTACTCATCCTTGCATCGACAGCTGCTGGATCGGATACGCTGCTCGGCTTCCTCGTGATTATCGTCTGGGCGGGACTGCCTATTGCGACATACTTTGACATGCAGTATGTGCGGGCGAATAGTGAGTGGGACCCGAATACGGTTATTTGGGTGGTTTTGATGGCGGTCTGGATAGCGAACGTTGCTGCTGGCGTGCTGTATCTGTACCGTCGCCACGAGGTACTGGGCGAACCCTAACAGTAGTTGCCAACACAGACGACTGTCGTTCCACGAATTCAGTCGTTTGAGTTCCATTCACTCACCTGAATAAAGAGATCGCGCTAGCAACTACTGGGGACCCACCAGAATACACCCATATTCTCACGTAACGCTTTTGTGTAGTGGGTGCATCAACCCCACACGAGAGCATCCCCTATGGCACAAACCACCTACGAACGCAAGCCGTGGGTCTCCAGCGGCCGACTCGTCGAATCCACGGTCCCCGCCAAACTCGCGGCCAGCCTCGACCTCGAAGGCGGCCAGCCCGCCGCGTTTGCACCATTCGCGGACGGCACCGAACTCACGTGGCGCGTCACCGTCGACGAAACGGTTGACGCCGACGCCTCGAACGTCCGCACCATCAAACACCGGCCAGCAACCGACAGCGCCAGCGAACAGTACACGCTCCGCGTTCCTGTCGTCCTCGCCGCTATGAGTGGCCTAACGCGACTCATCGAGGGCGAATCCGCGACGTTCACCTACGAGGAGGCCGCCGCTGGCTTTCGCCTCACCACGTGGCCGCCACTCCACCCGTGGACACCGCCGGCCGACGAACCAGACGTCGACGTCCCCACGACGACCGGCCAGCTTGTCGAGCTCCCGGAGGTCTACTACGCCGAGGTACCCACCGAGCAGGCGCGGGCGCTGGATTTAGTCGCGGGAGACGCTGTCGCGTGGCGGTTCACGATTCGCAACGGCGCCGTTGCAGTCGTCGCAGACTTCGACGTCGACGCCGTCGAGGAGGACGCCCCGCACGTCCGCCGTGTGCAGTCGCATATGTCCGGACCTGAGGAACGTGAGATGGAGCAATTTCGGCTGTACGTGCCGGCGGCCGCCGTCGACGCGCTCGGCTGGCAGGATGCCGACCTCCGGATTGACGCCAAACACAACCGCCTCGTTTTCTCGCAAACCAGCGACCTCGAGGAGTAGCACTCTGTCGTCAACGTCGGCGGCAGGATGTAGCGGTGGTCCGTAGTGCCCCTATTGACGAGTTCCCGAACGTTGTAGCGATGCGTTGCCACTACGGACCGGTAGCAGTCGCTCAGCGTGAAGGAAAGCGAGAGCGCGGGCGTGCATCCCATTTATGGCACAAAGCGACACCCGCACGCACCCTCGCACTCCCCACTTACTGGCGGTCGCTTAAAAGCCATTCGCCGGCTGCCTACAGACCCAGAAAGAACAATGAGCCGTTCCGTTACTCGTTGCGAAGGCCGTCCGTATCCGCGTCAGGAATCCCGCGTGCGTCCTTGATATACTCCACGAGCACGTCCGGGTTGTCCATCACCATCTGGAGCATCGCGTCGTGTTTCTCGGACGTCGTGACGTCCTTCACGCCGTCTTGGACGAGCGCCGGCGTCACTTCCACGTCGTCCACGGTATCCCACTCGTCAAGTGTCGCTTCCCGGACGTAGAACGGGAATTGCGTCGCTTCGTCCCCGAACTCGAACGCTTTCGTCGTGTACGGGTCCGCTTCCTCTTGCGCTACCTGTTCCCCGGTCGTCATCGGTTCATCCGTGCCATCATCACTGGTAGTTTCCTCAGTCGCTGCCGTCGACGGCGCCGTCGACGTGGTCTCCGGTTCACTGTCCTCGGTCTCGTCGTCCTGGTCCTCGATTGTCTCGTCAAGGTCGTCGAATGGATCGCTAGTCATCACGGACCACCTCACCACGTTCGACGATTTGCGCGAGCTCGTCGTACGCTGCCAGTTGGTCGCACTCGGGGTCGTAGTCCCGCAACGGCTCGTTGGCGTCCCGCAGCGAGTTATTGATGGCGTCCCGGTGGCGGATGCCCGGCAAGCCACCGTCGTAGTCGCCGGCTTCGATATCCTCCCAGTCCTCCGGGGAGAGGTATGCGAAGTTCGGGACCTTCGACGCCACACCGTCCCGCGTGGTAATCTCCTTGAGGAGTTCTTGGTCGAGGGTTGCTTGGTCGATACGCCGCTGGAGGTCGGACGGCACGACCGCGAGAATGTCGAGGTCGAAGTACCGGCGCGCTGGCTTCACAAGCCGGTTGACGGTGTTGTCGAGGCCGGTTTTGTAGCCGAGTTCCGGCCGCAGCGGGATGATGAGGTTCCCGGTCGCGTACATCGCGTTGTCGTTGAGCTTCCCACGGTTCGCGGGGCAGTCAACGACGATATAGTCGTAGTCCTCGCCGAGGAGCGGTTCGACAAGATGCTGTTTGAGGCGAGCAGAGCCCTGCACAGCGTCTTTAAGCGTGGATTCGACACCCTCCAAGTCCGCGTGGGAGGGGAACAGGTCGAGGCCGCCAGCGACGTTGACGATGTAGTCACGGGGGTCGGCCTCGTTGACGAGGACCGCTTCGGCGTGGTTCTCGTCGTCGTCCCCGGAGCCGTGCTGGTAGGCGTCGCGATGTCCGAGATTGAGTGTCAGGTGGCCGTTGTCGTCGAGGTCGATGAGCAGCGCGGCTTCGTTACGGTGCGCGAGCTCGCGTGCGAGGTTGAGCGCGGTTGTTGTTTTCCCGAAGCCGCCTTTCAGGATGCCTACGCACACTGCACGCGGAGTTTTGTCGGTATCGCTTTGTGCCATATCAGTTGCCTCACTCGAGACAATAGTAGATAACTCCTTTAGCTTTTCCAAAGTAGACAAAGTAGATAGAAAATCTAGAGTAGACAGGGTAGGCAGAGTAGATGGAGTAGATGGAGTAGATAGAGTAGTCAAAGTAGAAACGAAGATAGAGTACCTAATAGTTCACAGTAGCCATCTACTGTAGGGTAGATAGAGTAGATAGGATAGATGTCTACTTTAGAAAAGATGGGGCAGATAGAGTATCCGGAGGAGATGGAGGAGGAGAAGGGAGAGTGAGAGTCGTACTGCAGGGAGACGTCGAGCGGAGATCGGCTGCTCGAACTGGGTTGAGAAGCGCGAAATCCGGTTCAGGGGCGAAGTGAAACACCAGAGTGACATCCTCCTCGCCGTGAACGGCGAGGCTTCCCCTACGAGGGGAATCCAGCTTGGCAGGTTTCAGTCCGAGTAGGCCGCAAGCCTCATCTGCGAGGATTTCTCGCTTGGATTGTCTCGGAGGAACTGGTCGAAGTCATCGTAGCGACCCTGCTCGTCCTGCCAGACTTCTGCGATCACTGAATCATCTTCCACTACCGCATACTGTGGGTTCTCAGTGTCTCCATAAACCACGTGATTCCTTCCTTCAGCCGCCATTAATTTGTCCATAATCTTCGCTTGGTTGTACAGCACTTTGAACACGGTCTCATTCTGGTTATAGGTACGGAGCCTCTCAGTAAAGCTTTGCAAGTAGCCGGTTGTCGGAGCTATTGTATCCGCAGTTCGGTTATCATTTACCGACTGCGTCATGTTAGCTGCAATAGTGAAGGCTTTCTCTTTTTCGTCCTTGAAATTCCATCTCTGGCTGTTGCTGTAGCCGTCCCATCCGAATCTGAGTGGGTGCCAGTATTTGTTGAATTCTTCGTGGGCTGGGTTGAGGTAGTTTGAATCCTCGACTAAGGGATGTCTTTGTTCGTGTATGGTTTGTGGAGTACTTGTTACTGGATTAGCGACGGTTTCCATTACTCGTAGTTCGTCACTACCATCGGGGTTCTTCCCGTAAATCAGCCCGTTCCCGTGTGAGTCAAGGTCGAAGTCCCACCCGTGTGCTTCTAAATGGTTGTCATTTTTCTGTTCGATCGCTTGTTCGAGTGTCGATGCATAGATGGAGTCTTCACTACTTATTGGACCGATATCGGTCCTGATGGCCTGCCAGTTGAAGAGGTAAGTGTGTAGTCCATCGAGTGCTTCACCGACGGTTTCCGCGCTCGCGAACTTTTCGTAGTCAAAACTCCCGCCATCTCTGGTTTGGGAGTTCCACTCTCCATTTGGATAAGTGGTCACACCTTTTTCTCCGTTCTTTATCGCCTGTATCTCCGGGTTGCCTGTGTCTGTGCCGATGCTTTCTACGAACTCTTTCGATTCTTCATCTTTGTAATCGGATTCTAGAGCTTCGTAGTCGTTGTCGTGTCGCCATTCGAGTGCGACGAGATCGACGCCGAGTTTGTCGAACCCTACGTGTTCGTGGCTGCTGTAAGAGCTGAAGACTGGGTCGTCTTCGGTGAATCCGCCGCGGTCGTCGAGATAATTTGCTTCGTCGCTGTTGTTCTGGATTGTCTGTCGGAGTGCTTCGTTTCGCTCCGGAACTACGTCGAGTTTGTAGTTGCCCGGCACCGGTTTCTGTGCGGTCGCCGTATCCGCTACTGTAGTCTCGTTTTTCCGAGCGTTCGCCGTGAACGCTTGTTCGCCGGCAGCCATCTGGCCGGGCTGAACGGTTACAGAATCACCATCCCACTGCGCGGACTCTCTGTTGATTTCGACGCTGCCCGTACTAACTGTGACCTGTGACGGGGCGCCGCTCGTCTCTACGGTGAATACGGCCTGAAAGTCCTCGATGTGATGGTCGTCCCAGAGTGGAGGGAGCGGTGCTGGCTGGGATTCAGTCGAGATACTGACCGTGATCTCAGCGTCGCCACTACTCGTTCCCGCTTGTCCAGCACTATCCGACGAGGAGCCTGGGTCTGTGAGGCTATTGCAGCCGGCGAGCCCAGCGGTCAGACTCACCCCAAGCCCAGAGAGGATATCCCGGCGGGTTGGCGGCGTCTTCTCCATACTCGATGCTTTTGCTGGAACTACATAAACGTCGAGTGACCAATAGGAAGACGATGACTCCACCTCCGCGGTCAATGTCTGAACAGCGAGTGCGGCGACTAACTGATGTGTTCTCGGTTGGGCTCGAAATTCGAGAACCAGAACAGCGTAGCAGAAGATGAGACCGGCCTTCTCAATGCATACGGTTCTCGGACTGGTTTGTGGCTATGGACAAGGTGATCCTTCGACATTTTCGTCGATTTTACTTCTAATCACAGAAAGCCGGGAAGCTACCCATTCCAAGGCGACCAGTACATCGCGCTGACGTTGACATTAAAGTCGTAAACGTGCTAATACTGGTCTAACCGCCAAAATGCTCTCTACTCACTCCACGTGAGCTGTCCAACGGTTGGAAACTCAGCCTTCGCTGTTTGGGGTGGGTTGTAGTATCGGGACTTGATATCGTAGTATCCGAATTCGGGAGGGATACGAGCGCATGCCTTTGCCAGATTTTCGTCCGCTGTGTGAGTGATCACACGGATTCGAGCATTCGCTTCGAACAATCGAACTGCCAACGCGACCACCGCCGCGTCCTGCCAGTTGTTCGTCTCTGGATACTTGCTCTGCTGGTTGAGAAACTCATCTGCAACGAACCGTGCTTTCTCAACCGGTCCAGCACTACTATCGAATCCCGCTGTACGATCACCTGGTAGCGGTGTGGCTACCCGAAGCCACCCTTCTTCGATAGCCGTATCGAGGTATGGATTCGTCGGTGAGTCGGCACTCCCGGTATCCGCCAGCTCGTGGTAGACCGCTGCTGGCACCCAAACTTCAGTTCCAGCTTCCTCTACGGCACTCTTGAGCGATTGTAGGTGTGGACTGGGGTGCTTCCCCAAGTTCCGAAACATCACCGTGTCCGCAATGTTCGCAGTATACATCCTCGCTCGGTTCACTTATCGGCGTATTCCTCGAGGAGATCGCCCCCCTCCGCATCGAACTCATCCGGTGTGTACGTCGTCGGGGTCGAATCGTCATCACCGAGGTCGAGAACCGAATAGAGCGCTTCGACGAGATCATACGTAGTTCCAGGAGAGAGATCTGTGAGGCTCGCGATTTGCCGGATTGTGACCTCGCCCTCACTGTGTGCGTTCACGAGATCGTATGCGAGCGCGAACGTGACGATGCCGTAGTCTTCGAGGACTCGTTCGATCGCTGGGTACTCGTTTTTCTGGGCGATTACCTCGATGATTTTGGGAGTGATCGAGACTTCCGTCTCACGGACCGTCAACGTTAGCTCGAACTCCTGAGCGGTGTATACGGCAGTCCCGGTCTCGTCGCCAACCTTGCTGATCAGGCCCGCCTGCTCCAGTTTATGCAAGTAGTCGTACACCGTCTTTTTGGAGACGGTCGTTGTTTCGACGAGTTCGGGACCTGTTGCAGTCTCTGCCTGTCTAATCGATGTATAGAGGTCCGCGAGGGACGGGTTCTCAAGTAATTCTGCGAACGTCGGAATTCCAGTGATGGTTCCTGGAGTGTCCCCCGCGTTTCGCACGTGTTCTGTATCGTAACTCATCTTGTGTAGAGTTACGAAACTGGAAACCATAAATGTTTGCCACGGAACCGGGTCACTGTAGTGTTTACAAACGGGCCCGACCGCAGAGGATAGCTTTGTTACGTGCCTTAATTACACACTACTCTCGCCCACAACGCCCATTAAGTAGAGACGCGAACTTATCACTGGTATCTCTGTCAATTTACGTCGTATAGCAGCGCAATGCTGAATACAGACACATAGCGACCCCTGAATATTATCATTTCAAGAATAGTTAGGATGGGGGAGAGTCGATACAACAGTATTGTTTTCCCATCTCTTGTACAAACCCGACTAATGACGGCGCAGGACTCCACGCAGACTGAAGACCGAAAAGACGACCACCTTCAAATCGTCCAAGAGCGGGACGTCGAAACGACAGGCACGGGCTTCGACGACGTCCACCTCGTCCACAACGCGCTTCCGGAACTCGATTACGACGCGATCGACCCCTCCATCGACTTCCTGGGTCACGACCTCTCTGCCCCAATCTTCATCGAGAGCATGACTGGCGGGCACCACAACACGACGGAGATCAATCGGGCGCTGGCCCGGGCCGCCAGCGAAACCGGTATCGCCATGGGTCTCGGTAGCCAGCGAGCAGGCCTCGAACTCGACGACGAACGCGTCCTCGAATCGTACACCGTCGTCCGCGATGCCGCACCCGATGCGTTCATCTACGGGAACCTCGGCGCTGCACAGCTCCGAGAGTACGACATCGAAATGGTCGAGCAGGCAGTCGAGATGATCGACGCCGACGCGCTCGCGGTCCACCTGAACTTCCTCCAGGAAGCCACCCAACCAGAAGGCGACGTCGATGGCCGGAACTGTGTAGCTGCGATCGAACGAGTGTCCGAGGCACTCTCGGTGCCGATTATCGTCAAGGAAACGGGCAACGGCATCTCCGGGGAGACTGCCCGAGAGCTAACTGCGGCAGGCGTTGACGCTCTCGACGTCGCTGGCAAAGGCGGAACGACGTGGTCCGGGATCGAAGCCTATCGCGCAGCAGCCGCGAACGCGCCGCGACAGAAACAAATCGGCACCCTGTTCCGAGAATGGGGCATTCCAACCGCTGCAAGCACGATCGAGTGTGTTGCCGAACACGACTGCGTCATTGCGAGTGGTGGTGTCCGAACGGGATTGGACGTGGCAAAAGCGATTGCCCTGGGTGCCCGCGCCGGCGGGTTGGCGAAACCATTCCTGAAACCAGCTACAGACGGGCCAGACGCTGTCATCGAACGCGTCGGGGACCTGATCGCCGAGCTGCGAACAGCGATGTTCGTCACCGGCTCGGGGTCGATCGACGAGCTCCAGCAGGTGGAGTACGTGTTGCACGGAAAGACGCGCGAGTACGTGGAACAACGAACCAGTAGCGAGTAGTCCCGGATTCCCCAGTCTCAGCAGGACGGATAGAACAACAGCGGGAAAGAGAGAGCCGACTCCGATATCTGTCCAACCTGTACTTACCGAACTACGAACCACAACGAGGCGGGTTCTCACCAGCGAATTCGTCGTGAAATAACCGTTCAGTAGGTGTGCGAATGTACCGGGTATACGGAAGCAAGAACACCAGAATTTGGTTGTCAGGAACGAAGGTAGTCCCCGAGGAAATTTGAGAGATTGTACACAGTGTAAAGACCGTACCCGATTACGAGGACGGCGACAACAAGGAGAAGTGCCCAGCTCAGGTCCATGTGTCACAGAAGAATTTCTTGTAGAATAAGCTTTGTCCCCTGTGACACAACGAATTTTCACTAACCGATATACTGTTCCTCTACATCTAACGATTAGCTGCATCACTCCTGCTCGCGATTGAGGGATTCAACAGAGCCACAGAACTCTCTATACTGGTCGGTTGGACGGACTCTTGAGCGTGTCCGGGCTATTCTTCTGTAGTGATTGCGACTCGCGAGTCTCGGCGCAGCGTCTTTCGACGAATCGCACACCAACACGTCGAATGGCCCGCATATGACTCGACACCGCTGTACGATCGCTCCTCACTCGGTGGGTTAGAATCGGACGTTCGAGTCGTCTCTGGTGTCTGGTTTACCCATCCAGATCATAACTCACTCGAACAGTTCGTCTGCTCGATTCCTCTGGCCTACTTCCGCTTTGAGGCCCACGACTGCTACGGAAGTTCGACACGCTACGAGATGGATATTCTCTTTCGCATGTTCGTGCTGAAAGAACTCCACGGATGGCAGCACGAAACACCTCTCCTCGAGTACCTTGAGAGCCACCCCGAACTCCGCGAACGCCTAGAGTTGGAGACGGTACCCGATCAATCGACACTATGGCGCACTTGGAACGAGCGCTTCACGCGAGATCTCCGCGAGACCGTCCAGAAAGCGGCTCGAACGATCCTGATCAAAGCGCAGAACGCGGGTGTCGCTGTACCACGCGAACCAGAACGAAACCTCCCGAGTCGAGGCGACGACGCTACTGAATCGGACCCAAACGACCAAGCCATCCTCGACAAGGCAGGGAAGATCACCGACCACATCAGTCGCGTCGTGTTCCCCGCGTTCTCGCTCAACCGGGGCGAGGGCTGTGAGATTCCTGAGAACGCCTACTGGGACTTACAGACCTATCTGGGGCTCCGTGAGAACTTGGCCGCCAACGAGGGCGCTCAGAGCTTCATCCACGAGTCGACGCGTGATCGAACACCACTCGGACACGGCCACCGCGACCAGATTCGTGACCTCCCTATCGAGCAGATCCGCGAGATGTACCGACAGGCAGTCCAGCAACTCACCAACGAACTTGCGGGGACGGAGGAGTTCTTCCGAGCTGGAATCGTCGCGATCGACATCACTGAGGACGATTCCTTCACGGGCGACCGAACCGGCCACGAGGACGAGATAATCGGAACGAAGGAGAAGAACGACGAGTACGCCTACCAATGGGCGACCGTCCAGCTGGTCGGCAACGCTGTTCCACTCGTGCTTGATGCCCGCCCAGTTCGACGAGGCGAGTCACGAAAGGAGATCGTCAAGGACCTGCTCAACTCCGCTGAAGAGCTCGTTCACGTCGATAACGTGCTAATGGACCGAGAGTTCGATAGTCAGCACCTCTTGGAGATGATTAGCCAGCGGGGACTCTCCTATGTTGTCCCAAAGCGGATGCAGGCTAGCGAGAAAGCCCAGGCAAAACGACTCCTCCAACGGGGGCAAGACCGGTACGAGACCGACCGGAAGCTCCATCTCGGGAAGAATGAGTGGCACGAGACGACGCTGATCTACCGACGTAAAGAGAACTCTGAACACGACGATCACCGGCAGTACTCGGTGTTCATGTCCAACCGAGGTGGCGGCTTTCTCAGTGAGTACGGCCATCGGTGGGAGATTGAGAGTGGCTATCGGTCGATCAAGCGATTCATGGCTGCGACAACCTCGACGAATTTCGGGCTGCGGTTCTTCTACTTCGCGTTTGCCAGTTTGTTGTACTCGATTTGGCGAGCGGTCGATCTACTTGTCCAAGTCGAGTTAACCGGTGAATACGAGTACTCCCCCATTGTGACGGCCGATAATACGCTCACGCTGTTGAAGAAGGAGACAGGAATCGGGTAGTACGGTGCTCTACCCGTGATAGAGCGTCGCCTGAGTGGCAACGCTACCGAAAGTTGCAGAAAATCGTCCATATGGTAGGGATTTCAACAAGAAGAGTCGTTTAGAGAGGGTTCTGAAGCAGTCTCCACTTATCGATTCGGTCGAAACCACGCATCACAGACCCGCTAAACCCGGTATAGTCTCAACTTCACCAGCGTAGAGTTTTGTATAGCGATATACAATATACATTTTCCTGTAGTGCGGAATTCCGGCGCTAAGAGACTTCAGTTCCTCGAATTCTCCCGATGGGGCGAATACAGCAAGTGGTCCTGATTACGCCGGTAATCACGACCACTTTGAAGTACCCCGGCGCCGTCGGTGAAGCACGAATGCTGCAACCGCCTCACAACGACGCTTCCCCCAGGGTAGAGGACCCGAGACCGGGGCTGCAGGACGGTGGAGGGCCGGTGAATGCCTGACCGAGCGCTTTCGACGCCGCTCGACGACAGCTTCGAGCGCTACCTCCAAGACAAGGGGAAAGGCCGGGGCGGCGGCGGTGGGAACTATCGACGTAACGCTGCACGCGAGCTCGAACGGTTCGCCGAGTGGGCCGCCGGCGACCGCGGCGCCGACGACTGGACCGGGATCGCCGACGACGTCGGCCGCGAGCCGACCTTCGACGATCTCGACGAACGCGTGTTCCGGGAGTACGCCCGACATCTCGGTGGAGATCGGGGACTCAAGCAGAACACAGTACAAACCTATTACCGCTATATCTCTGCGTGGTGTGGGTGGTGCGTCAACGAGGGATATCTTGAGGCCCACTACGCGCAGCGAGCGAGTGCGATGGCGCCGCTGCCGGAGGACGACGGTCGCAAGCCCGGCGACCAGCAGGCCTGGACGTCCGAACAGCGCCACGCCCTCACCCGTCACGTCGACGAACGGGCCCGCGACGCCGTCGAGGCGTACACGACACTCCCGGAGGATACTGATCCCCTCGACAAGCAGCGAGCACGCTACGCGGCGTTGAAGGCGGCTCGTGACCGGGCGCTGGTGTTTGTCCTCGCGTACACCGCCGTCCGCGTTGGCGAACTCCTCCGCGATCCGAACGACCCGCGCCGGCGCGGCGTCCGCTGGGAGGACCTCTCCGTCGACGACGGGAGTATGGACGTCTACCGGAAGAAACAGCAATGGGATGCCGCGAGCCTTCCCGATCCGGTGATCTCGCCGTTGCGAAGCTATCGCCAGTTGATGGACCCACCAACGGAGCGCTGGCCGGTGTTTCCGACGTTCGACCAACGGACGCTCGCAGAGCTCGTCCGGGAAAACCTCGCCGAACGAGGGGAACGCCCAGAAGCAATCGCTGAACGCCGAGCGGAGTACGCTCGCGACCTGCTGCTGGCGCTCGATGAGGACATTCGGCCGCCGTCGATCACGACGGACGGCGCACGGTCGATTCTCCAACGACTCTCGGAGGCCGCCGAAATCGACATCGCCCATCCGAAACACGATTATCTTGCTCCGCACGGTGGCCGTCGTGGCATGGGCGAGGTTCTGGTCCGGGCATTCGGATATACTGTGGCGGCCCGATATCTCGATAATTCTGAGGAGATGGTTCGTGAGCGGTACTCGCATATCGAGGCTGGTGAGTTAGGTGATGTCGCTACTGAGGCCCTTGAGGAGATCGATAGTGTACCGCAGTAACTTATTTCGAGTGAGAGGGGTAGACCGTCGCGTTCACACCGCGTCGACGGTGAACAGCGAGTCGTCGCTGAGGACGACCTGTACCCGGCGGTGCCAGGCGTCAGCGAAAGCCTCTCGTTGCTGGTCAGTTGCCGATTCGTCGAGAATCCCTTGGAGGTTCCCGATTGCGGGTCCACCGTCAGGAACGTCGCTGACGTGGTAGGTCACTTCGACGGTCTCGTCCGTGTCGGTTCGCCGGAACCGGAACGTCGGGTCCGCCGTGTCCGGGTCGAACGCGTCGAAGCGCAGGAGGTCGCGGCGGCCGCCATAGCCGCCGGCGAGCCCGCTGAATCCGTCATCGCCGGTCGCGCCAGTCACGTACGAGATGATACGGCTCATCACGCCGTACGCAGCATCCTCCTGCGGGCCGGCCGTCTGGACCTCGATTTCGCTCCGGACTGGATAGTCGTCGGGATACAGGGCGTCGAGCCCGAGCTGGACGATCCGATAGGCACCCGAGGCTGTCGGACAGGAGTGTCCGGCTTCTTTCACCGCGTCCGTGTAGGTGACGACGAACGGCTCGCCCGGTTCGAGGACGCCGAGGGCCTCCGCGACGGGGTCGCGGATTTCGATCGGGTCGGCGTCGTAGTCGACCTGCCAATTGGTTCTCGTCTGGGTCGTGTCAGTCGCAGTCGAATTCGATGTCATGAGTTGTGGTTGTGATCGTGTCTTGTGGTCAGTAGCGGAGCAGTCGCATCCCGTTGAGGATGACGAGGAGGACGCTGGCCTCGTGGACCAGCATTCCCGACGCGAGGGTGACGTAGCTGGTGAGCACGCCCGCGAGGAGGACGGTCACGGTCAGCACCGCGAGCCCGACGTTCTCGAGGACGTTCCAGCGCGTCGCCTTGCTGAGTTTGACCGCGTACGGGATGCGTTCGAGGTCGTCGGCCATCAACGCCATGTCAGCCGTTTCGATAGCGGTGTCCGTTCCCGCAGCACCCATCGCGATGCCGACATCGGCAGTGGCCAGCGATGGCGCGTCGTTGATGCCGTCGCCGACCATCGCGACGACGTGGCCGTCGGCCTGGTAGCCCTCGATGACGGACTGCTTGTCCTCGGGGAGGAGTTCGGCACGGTACTCGTCGATACCGACCTCCTCGGCAACGGCAGCGGCCGTCCGCTCGTTGTCGCCGGTGAGCATCACCGTCTCGATGCCAGCGTCTTGGAGCGCCGCGACGACCCCAGGAGCGGCCTCCCGGAGCTCGTCCCGCATCGCAATCGCGCCGATGATGTCCCCGTCCCGAACGACGTGGACGACTGTCTCGCCGCGCCCCTCACGCTCGCGGACGTAGTCGGCGACCCGATCGGGGACATCGACGTCGCGGTCGTCCAGCAGCGCGCGGTTGCCGACGACGACTTCCTGGCCATCGGCATGGGCGATGACGCCCTTGCCGGCGACCACGTCGAAGTCGTCGGGATCGGGGACCGACCTGCGCCCCACGTCCGTATCGTCCGCTTGGGCGACCGTCGCTCCACCGTCCGTCGCAGCCGTCTGGCGTTCGCGGGCCATGTCGACGATGGCGTCCGCGAGGTGGTGTTCGCTCTTCTTCTCGGCGGTCGCTGCGAGCGAGAGGACGTCGGCGGCGGCGACGCCGAACCCCTCGATACCGGAGACGGTGGTCTCGCCCTTCGTGAGCGTCCCCGTCTTGTCGAAGGCGACGAGATCGATCTTGCCGGCGCGTTCGAGGTGTTCGCCGCCCTTCATCAGGACGCCCGACCGGGCGGCGTTACCGATGGCCGAGACGATGCTGACCGGTGGCCCGATGACCAGCGCGCCCGGACAGCCGATGACCAGCAGCGTCAGCGACAGGATCGCGTTCTGCGTGACCGCGTACGCGCCGATAGCCAGGGCAATGACGGCCGGCGTGTAGTACTTCGCGAACCGGTCGATGAGACTCTCCGTGGGCGACTGAGCCTCCTGGGCCTCCTCGACGCGACGGATGATCCGTTCGAGAGTCGTATCCGATCCCGCTCCCGTCGTCCGGATTTCTAGCGCGCCCTCCTGGTTGACCGTCCCGGCGTACACCTCGTCGCTGTCGGCCTTGTGGACGGGCGCGCTCTCGCCGGTGACCGGCGCCTGGTTGACTGCGCTCTCGCCGTCGACGACGGTTCCGTCGACCGGGATCTTCCCGCCCGGCTTTACGACGACGACTTCGCCCTCTTCGACATCGCGGGCGGAGACCTTTTGGAGTGTCCCGTCGCGACGGACGGTCGCCGTGTCGGGCGTCATCTCCAGTAGCTCCTGAAGTGCCGTCCGGGTCTTCCGCATCGTCCGGCCTTCGAGGTAGCTGCCAAGGCTGAACAGGAAGACGACGGCGGCGGCTTCCCAGTACTCCCCGATGACGATAGCACCGATGGCGGCCAGCGTCACCAGCGTCTTGATGCCGAGCGTCCGGTTGGTGACCTCGTGGTAAGCGGTCTTGGCGATGTCGTAGCCACCCACGACCGTCGCGAGGACGAGGATGGCGGCGCTTGCCATCTCGAAACTCGTGAGGTAGCCGAGACTCCAGCCACCGCCGTACAGCAGGCCGCTTGTCGCCGTGACGATGGCCTTCCGGTGGTTCCGGTAGTACTGCGTGATCGATTGTTTGTTCATAGTGTTAGGCGGGCTGGGGAGTGTACCCCTGGTTTTCGATGGTCTCTGCGAAGGCGTCGGGGTCAGCGACGCTGTCGTCGTACTCGATCTCGACGCGGCCGGTCGCGTAGTGGACTTCGACGTGCTGGACGCCGTCGACGTTCGACAGGGCGCGTTCGACGGTACTCGCGCAGGTCGGGCAGTCGAAGTCGAGGACGCGGAATTGGGTTGTGTCGCTCATTACAGTTTGAGATAGTGCCCGTACCTCAATAAGTATTTTTTATATGATATGTTTGAATTCGGATACGAGTCGTTGGAACAGTCAAACGGGTCGTCTAGGGCTTTCGCTATCGCGGGTCCATCCTGTACTGGATACCTCGACAGACACCTACCCGACTCCTGCCCCGCTACCTTTTCCCGCGTGCTCGCGCTCAGTCCTCGTATGAGTGATTCCGATACCGACCACCGTCTCGACGACATCGCGGTACGAGACACTCGGATTTCGGACGCCATCGACGAGCCGATGCGGGCGATGGTCCTCGACATTCTGTCCGAGGAAGCCCTAACTGCGACCGAGGTCCACGAACGCCTCGACGATCGCGGCATCGACCGGACGGAGAACACGGTCCGCCATCACATCAACGAGCTCCGGGATGCGGGCCTCGTCGACGTCGTTCGCTTCGAGGAGGGGCGTGGTGGGACGACGAAGTACTACCACGCGAACACGATCGTCCTCTCGTACTCACTACCAGATTCGGCCGACGCCGCCGTCGAGGAGATGATCGCCGCTGCCCAGCCCCAGATCACGGACGCGCTCACTACGCTCACCGACGAGTACGACGACGCTATTGAGGAGATCGTCGAGGATATGCAGCCCTGCGAGCACTGCCAGACCCAGAAGTACGAGACGTACGTTCTTCTGACCGTCCTGCGACGTGCGTTCGTTCGCGCCCACAGAAATTCCTGAGGGGGAACCACCCCTACGCTGGCAGGGTCTTAGAAGGAGAACCGATCACGCGCGGATTGCATCGCGAGGCGAGTCAGGAGTCGCGCAGGGCCACGCTTTGGGAGGTCCCGTACAGTCTCGATGCTGGTCGGCGGTTCACTACCACCAATGTCTAACTCCCAGCCTGTCTCGTCCATGAAGCGTTCGACAGCCTGATTTACTCGCTGTCGCACGTCGTCCGAGTCCATTGTCTCGGGCACACCATTCCGGAGGACGACGTCGCCGTCAACGATCACTGTCTCGACGTCGGCCGGGACCGCGTTGTTCACGACGTGTGCGGGAACGTTGGTCAGTGGCGTGAACTTCGGTTTGTCGACGTCGAGGAGGATAATATCCGCGCGCTTTCCCGCTTCGATACTGCCGATCTCGTCGCCCATCCCCAGCGCGCGTGCGCCCTCGATAGTGAGCATTCGTATCAGTTCCATCGAGTCGAACTGCCCGGCTGAACGCTTGAGATTTGCCGCCAGCCGAGCTTGCCGCGCTTCACCGAACATGCTGTACGAGTCGTGCCAGTAGTGGTCGTCAATCCCTACTCCGACGTCGACGCCGGCGGCTCGAAGCTCGGGAACGGGCGTCCACTGCGTCTCCCCGTCCGGATTCCAGTAACAGAAGACGGACGGGCAGTGCGCAACAGCCGCGTCCGCCTCGGCGGTTCGCTGGATGTCCTCTTCGTCGCCGAGGCGGAAGTGAGCAGCGACCAGTCGGTCGTCCAGGAGTCCAACGTCGTCGAGCAATCCTACCGAGTCCTCGCCACCGTTCGCTCGTGCCATCGTGTTACTCTCCTCGAGTTCGAGCAAGTGCGTGTGGACGAGCAGGTCCGGGTACTCTGCGGCGAGGGATGCGGTCCGTTCCCACAGCTGCCTGGTACACGACCAGTCGTCGTGCGGGCAGATCGTCGCCCTGATTCGGCCGTCGTACGTGTCGTGGTACGTTTCGACGAACTCGCGAGCACGGGAGAACTGCTGATCGACTGGTTGGTCCCAGAAGAGGTCCGAGATCGCCGGGCCGAAAAATCCGCGGAGCCCTGCTTCCCCGAACGCCTCTGCACCTGCGGCAGGCCGTGCGTCCATCGAGTTCACGGTTGTGACACCGCCCAAGAGGAAATTGAGCGCTGCGAGCTCGACGCCTGCCTCGACGAGGTACTCGAATTCGCCGTTCCCTAATCTGTTAAACAAGGCCGTCCCACTCCCAAGCATCTCCGTCAGCTCGAGTTCGCTAAACGCACCGATGAGCGGTGTCATCTCCAAGTGCGTGTGGGCGTTCACCAACCCCGGCATCACCAGTTTCCCGTTCCCGTCGATAACGGTGGACGCTTCTAATTCTCCGTCTCCTGCACGTGATGGTCGGACTTCTTCGATACAGCCATCGGTGATGCATACTGTGCCGCGCTCGTACAGGCGGTTCCGCTCGTCGGCTGTGAGAACGAGTGCATCATGGATTGCCAGATCGACAGCCATCGTAAATTAGGAAGTGGATGTGACAGTTACCGTACTGGACAACCGAGCAGGCCGGCGAAGGCTGTTCTTCCAGGTGGTGTTCCCCTCATTTGGGATATCATCGGTCTCTACTGGTCCCATTAGCCTCTAATACGTCGGCGTGATTTAATCAGATTCCCCTTTTGAATCTGAAGTCGGATTCCGTGGAGCTTGTGGAGGTTTGCAATGTTTTCCCCTCTTCACGATAGATCATCTATGGCCGACGGTTACGATGCCATAGTACTGATACCCTCATAGGCAGTATATTCTAATCAAAACCGCAATAGATGATCCCTACAATGATACACCTATGCAGGCGACGATAATCGACGGAGTTCTTGAATCCCTTCGTATCGGTGTCGGATTTCTCTGGACGGCGGCGTGGGCGATCATCATGGGCCTCACGATTACGAGTCTCGTCCAGGTCTACGTCTCGAAGGAGCGGATGGCACAGGTGCTGGGTGAGGGCGATCTAACTGGACTTACCAAGGCGACTGTGTTCGGAGCAGCAAGCAGTGGCTGTAGTTTCGGCGCCGTCGCCATCGGGAAGGGCCTGTTCAAGAAGGGGGCGCACGCGGTGAACTTCCTCGCGTTCATGTTCGCGTCGACGAACCTCATCGTCGAACTAGGGCTGATGATTCTCATCCTGCTTGGCTGGGAGTTCCTCGTCGCGGAACTGCTCGGCGGCCTGATTCTCATCGCCGTCATGGCCGCCATCGTCCACCTCACGCTTCCCGAAAACCTGTTTAACGAAGTCCGCGAGAAGCTCAACGAGCGCGACCACCAGGCGGGCGTCACGGAAGATCCCACCTGCGGGATGGAGGGGAAAGACGAGTACACGCTCACGACCGACGGCGGTGAGACGCTCAAATTCTGCTCGGAGGGCTGTATGGAGACCTATCGCCAGGAGACGTCGAGTAGCGGCGGGTGGCGTGACGAGTTGCTGTCGTGGGGTGGCTGGTACAAGGTCGGGAATCAGTACCGCAAGGAGTGGTCGATGATCTGGAAAGACATCGTCGCCGGCTTCCTTATTTCTGGGTTCGTCATCGTCTTCGTCCCGCAGTGGGTGTGGAACACGCTGTTCATTCAGGGCGACGGCCTGCTCGTGACTGCCGAGAACGCCGTCATGGGCGTCATCATCGCCGTCCTCAGTTTCGTCGGCAGTATGGGCAACGTCCCGTTCGCCGTCGCGCTCTGGGGTGGTGGCGTCAGCTTCGCCGGGATCATCGCGTTCGTCTACGCCGACCTCATCACCGTGCCCGTCCTGAACGTCTACCGGAAGTACTACGGCTGGAAGGTGATGCTGTACATCCTCGGCGTCTTCTTCGTCACGATGGCGTTCACCGGCTTCCTCATGGAGCTGCTGTTCGACGCGCTGGGTATCGTTCCAGATCTGGCGGGCGGCGAGACGGCGACTGAACAGACGTACTTCGAGCTCAACTACACGTTCTACCTCAATATTATCGCCTTTGCGCTCTCCGGGTTCCTTCTGTATGTCTACCGGCGGGGACTCGGCGCACCAGGTCAGTATCGAGATCCGGTGTGCGGGATGCGAACCGACGATGAGGGCCCGAGTGCGTCCCACGATGGGACGACGTACTATTTTTGCTCAAAGAAATGCAAGCGTACGTTCGAAGAAGAACCAACGGAATTTACTAATCAAAGCCCGCAAATATCGAGCCACGATCACGATCATGACCACTGATGATCGCACTGTGGTTCATCCGCTGTGATGGGGTTCATCATCACAGTTTCAATCCGCAATTGTCACACCTACTGCGCTCAAATAGACGGTATGAATAGTCAAATCCCGCAACTCGGGGCTGTCATATGAATCGCCGTCGAGCAGATACTGTCGTCGGTGTGCTTCTCGGGTTCGTTCTCCTGGCCGGCGGGGTACTCAGTTGGCGGGCCTATCAACAGCGTCGGGCTATCGAGCAATCGATAGGGTCAATGATGGGTTCATCTATGGGAACGATGCACGGCCCAGACCCCCTCTGGTACGTGGTTGGAACCCTGCTGGTTGCTGGCGTTATCGGTGGCGTCTATTACGTGGTCCGGGGAGAACTCACCGATCCAGAAGTGGCCGACACAACGGCGCCTGTCGATCCTGCACAGACATCGGCGGCAACAGCTACGTCGATGGATGATGACGCTGCACCGGCGACGTCTATCAATCCTGAATCGGACCCCCAAGCACGCGTTCTCGATCTCTTACCGGATGATGAACGACGCGTCCTCGAACCCGTCCTGAACTCCCCCGGAATCACGCAGATTGAACTTCGGGATCGATCTGAGTTCTCGAAGAGTAAAGTAAGCCAGACCGTGAGTTCACTCGAGGAGCGAGGTCTGCTGTATCGGGAACGACAGGGTCGGACCTATCGTGTGTATCCGAGTGATGACCTTCGGCAGCAACAACCGGGAAAATAGTCGCTATCTATCGGGCGCTCTCCCTCTCGAATTCCGTAGGTATGAACGGTCTCCCTCGAGCAAAACGGTTAGAAGATGTTATAGACGTTCTCGAACGTTCTCCTGTATGGATTCACACCCATGTCGATAACTCCCGAGCAGGCCTACGAGTAACCGAGGAGAGAGACAATGACCAACTTCAAACTCGGCCGGTGGCTGCTCGTGGCGCTCGCGATTGTCGGACTCGCGTTCGCCGCACCGGCAGTCAGCGCACACGACAACGCAACGACCGCTGACGACGCGCCTACGGACAATGCCACCGCAGATGAATGGGCCACTTGGATGGAGGCACAGATGACCGAACACATGGGCCCGGGTAGCGTCGAGTGGATGGAGTCGCACATGGGTGTGACCGTCGACGAGATGGCCCAGGACATGGCTGACGGGGAATACCACGACGGGGCTGACGACGGCTACAACGGCGGGATGTACGGGCAGGGCCACTGCTGACGGCTCTGGCCGTTTCGATCGCTCCAATCGAACACCACAACTCACCAACGCAAGATAATGACGCAACTCACCACTCACATCGGACGCACTGCTCGGCGACTCGCGATCCTCGCCGTCCCGCTGCTAGTTGCGGCGACTGGACCGGCTGTTGCCCACGGTAGTGGGAGCTACGGCGGCGGCATGATGGGGGTCGGCTGGGGCCTCTTCGGTGGAGCGATGGGGCTCTGGGGGTTCCTCTGGATGGGGCTCCTCATCGCCGTTCCGCTCTACATTGTCTATGCGCTCCTCAATCGAGGCTCCGGTGGGAACGAAGAGCAGTCGCTGTCGGTTCTCCGTGAGCGCTACGCCCGCGGAGAGCTCTCGGATGACGAATTCGATCGGCGGCGAGAACAGCTCGAACGCACCGGATGACTGGAGCAGCTGCTGTTCCAGCCGATACATCATATTCCCAACGGCCGCCGTTGCGGCACCCAACCGTTAACCCCGTAGACGGGGTATGATACTTCATGGAATACACAATACAGACTTCAGTCACCGGTGAGTTCGACGACGTCGTCGACACGACGATTGCGGCGCTCAAAGACGAAGGATTCGGCGTCCTCTGTGACATCGACGTCCAAGCGACGCTCGAGGAGAAACTCGGCGAGGAGTTTCGACAGTACTGCATCCTCGGTGCGTGCAACCCGGGGCTGGCACACGAGG
This sequence comes from Halobacterium sp. NMX12-1, assembly GCF_040435975.1. NCBI lineage: Archaea > Methanobacteriati > Methanobacteriota > Halobacteria > Halobacteriales > Halobacteriaceae > Halobacterium > Halobacterium sp. NMX12-1. Next base: position 76,862 of record NZ_CP159205.1, read on the forward strand.
GCCTGAACGAAGAGATCGAACTCGGCGCACTCCTCCCGTGTAACGTCATTGTCTACGAAACCGACGGCGGCGAGGTCATGGTGAGTGCCGTCGACCCACAACAGCTCGTCGGCATCGCCGACAACGAGGCACTCGACTCGATCGCGAACGAGGTCCACGACCGGTTCGAACGCGTTCTCGCCAGCGTCGCGGACGAACTCGAATCATCGACCGAGATCTGAACCATGACATCATCAAACCAACTCGACACCACAACCATCGTCCTCCTCATCCTCGGGGCGATCATCGTCCTCCCCTTGCTCACGATGGGGATGGGATTCGGCGGGATGATGGGATACGGTGGAATGATGGGTGGATACGGGACGACCAGCGGCTGGTGGCCACTCGTCGGGATGCTCGTCCAGCTGGTCTTCCTCCTCCTCCTGCTCGGTGGCGGATATCTCGTCTTCCGTCGCGTGACGGCATCGCAGTCGTCGCGGAATCCCGCAATGGAGGAGCTGCGTATGGCATACGCCCGCGGAGATCTCACCGAGGAAGAGTTCGAGGCGCGTCGGAACAAGCTCGAACGCTCGGAGTGACGGTCCGACCACCAACCTCCGGCGTTACTCACGTCCGGCCCCTTGGAATCCGAAATCTGTGACCCTCACAGCTTTCGGATGTGAATAGAAGTGTGCTAAAAGCATAAGACCATACTAGCTACTATGACGGAAGTTATCCTGTTCACACAGGAGACTTGTGGAGCGTGCGCAACGCAGCGAGAGAAAAACGAGGGTATCGAAGATGCGTATCCGGATGTCGAGTTCCGGGAGGTCGACATCCAGACCGATCTGGAGACGGCCGAGGAGTACGGTGTCCGAAAGACGCCAACGACGCTCGTGTATGCAAACGGGGAACAGACGGCCGAGTTCATCGGCATCGTCGACCGGGACGAATTGGAGGCTGCCATCGAGAGCGCCGGCCAGCAATCGCCCGGACTCACGAACCGGCTCGCCAGCATCATCCGTGGATAACAGAAGCCAACCAGCTACAATGACAGACTACAGTAGACGCCAGTTCCTGGGAGCGCTCGGTGCTGGCACAGTCGCGAGTGCGGGATTCACCCAACCAGTCGCCGCACAGGAGACGCCCGTCGTGAAGATGGGCAACAACTACTTCGACCCGATCGGGCTCCACGTCGAACCTGGCACGACCGTCCGCTTCGAGATAGCAGCCGGAGCTCACTCGGCGACGGCCTATCCGGACCGCGTTCCCGCCGACGCCACCGCCTTCGACAGCGGGACCATCTCGCAGGGGAGCTTCGAGCACACGTTCGAGGTGCCCGGAACGTACGACTACTACTGCATCCCTCACAAGACGGTCGGCATGGTCGGTCGCATCGTCGTTGGTAGCCCTGGCGGTCCAGCTGAAGACAGCCCGATCCCGGACGGCGAGGTCCCAGACAGCGAAACGATCGTCCAGAACGGCGCCGTTGCCGTCGGCTCGGACGTCGACGGCAGTGGGAGTACCGATGGCGGAATGATGGGTCCAGGGATGATGCACGGCCGGAACGGTGGATGGTTCGGTGGGCTGCCGTTCGTCGGCGGGGCACTCGGGATGCTGGGGCTGGTCGGCGGCTTCCTCTACTGGGCAATGGGTCGAGGCGATGCACCTCCAGAGAGTGACGATTCCGCTATGGAAACCCTCCAACGTCGTTACGCACGAGGCGAGATCGACGAAGAAGAGTTCCAGAAGCGTCGTGAACGGTTGGAGACTGGGAGTGAAGACCCATCTCGGTAAGGCGCGGTGTCGTCGCCATTTCTACACGCCTGAGGTCCCTCGCTCAGGAGTCCTTCGAAGACCTGTTCCTACGCCGCGGCACTTCTCCGCGGAACGTAAGCCGCACTCATCGGTGCCCAGAGAACGAGGGACACAGCAGCAACCAGAGTCCACCGAACCGTTTGCCCGATCAGACGGTCGTAGTGAAATCCGAGTCAAACTATCCAATTGAGCGAAGCTGGATATAGTGCTGTTTGGGTCTTCTCCCCTACAGTTACCGGAGTAAGTAGTCTACTGGCCTGATCTTACTTCTCCTGTGTAATTCGGTAGTAGACGCCGATTGTGAGGACAGCTACGAGGAGGAGGTATCCAGTAGCCCACACCAATGAGAGAGTCGTATCTACGTCCGTTGTGAGTCCGGTATCGATCATCACACGGACGGGCCAATAGCCGGGGAGTAGTTTCATCCACCATTCGGGCTCGGACTGGATGAACAGCGGATCCTGGAAGAGTCCGATATCGAGCATCGGGAGAATCAGCATTAGCCACATCCCGGCTAGGCGGTCGAAAACGGCCCCGACGAGCATCCCGATGAGACCATACGTGACCGAGACGACGAGCATCGCTGCGACGAACCACCAGAGATGCTCAGGCTGGAAATCGACGAGCATCACGCCGACTGAGACGCCGGTAACGATGAGAGTGATTGCTGCGAGGACCCCAAACCGGGCAGTGATTACCTGTCGTGCACGATAGCCGGCGACTGCCAGACGACCGTCTGTGTCTTTGGCTTCTCGCATCAGGAACAACCCGGCGAGTCCCGCGATGAGGGCGCTCGTAATCGGCGTCATAATCACGCCGTGGACCTCAGGCATCCCTCGCATGACCGTCACCGTCTCACCGTCGACGAGCGTCCGAACCGGCATCTCGACGTCCTGGGTGACTGCGAACGCCAACGTGATGAACGAGACCGGTAGGACGACCAGTAGAGCGACGAGGACGTAGTTTCGCGCCTGTTCTTTGATGCCGATTGTGAACGCCGTTGTCGTACGACTCATGCGGACCACCCACCACTGGTGCGCATCGTCACTCCGAACACTGCGGTGACGAGTACAAGCAGGACTAGCAGGTATCCGGCGACGAAGCCGAGATCACCCGTCGTATATGTGCCTTGGAACATCGCCTCCTGAAGGAGTTCCTTTGGATGATAGAGCGGGAAGTATTCCACGAACTCGGGAACGTCGGCGGCCAGCGGACTGTCGCCACTGAGGAACGCATCCATCATTGCAAGGAACACCACGACGAGCGAGCCTTCGAACAGTCGTGGAAGGAGCGCCCCGACGAGTGCGCCAAGAAACGCATAGACGAGGCCGGCAAGTACGAGGAATACGAACGTCAGGACAGGGGCTCCCGGTGAAATCGTCAGCCAGAGAACGCCGTAGTTTACGGCAGCCACGACAACGGTCACTCCTCCGAGCGCCGCTAATCGAGTCGCAAGCAGTGTTCGGGGTGGATAGCCTGTCTGAACGAGTCGCCGATCGGCTGCACGCGCACTAATCATCTGCGCGAGTCCCATCAGGCCGGCAATGATGGCGACCCCGAATATCGCTCCGAGAAGGCGACCTAGCTCGATCGGAATCGCCTCGACCGTCGGCATACTTGGTAACCCAGCCATTGCTTGTCCCCAGCCTTCGATAACGACAATCGGAAGGAGAAGTGCTAGGACAACATTCAGGGGGGTTCTGAGGAAGGTGGAGACGTTCGCCCGAATCCCCGTCCAAACCCTATTCATCGGTCTCTTCCCCCCGTTCACTGGCCGTTGCATCAGTCTCGCCTTCCTGGTCAGTCACGTCGTAGACCTGTCCGTCACGAACCTCATAGATGCGGTCGAGACGACTTTGCTCTTCGATCAGGTGTGAAATCATCGTGACAGCTGTTCCGTCGGCAGCGAGTTCCTCGGCGAGATCCCAGAACGTGAGATACGTTTCCCAGTCGAATCCAGTGTAGGGCTCGTCCAGCATGAGGACGTCCGGATCGTGCATCAGGGCGATACTGAGATTGATTTTCTGCCGGTTTCCACCACTGAGTTGGTCGATTCGGTAGTCAAGGTACTGCTCGAAATCGAGTTTCGACGCCAAGCGGTGTTTGGCCTCGTCGATTTCTTCGGCGGTCATTCCGTATCCGGAACCGAACAGTCGGAACGTCTCTCCGACCGTCAAGCGGTCGTAAAGCAGTGGTTCCTGTGGACACCAGCCAACGGTTCCCGTCCGTTCGACTGTTCCGGAATCCTGTTCGAGGACACCGACGAGGATGTTCATGAGCGTGGATTTGCCCGACCCGTTCGCGCCGACGATCCCGACGATTTCCCCCGTCCGAATTTCGAGATCGGCATCGGTGAGGACGGTCACTGACCGCGTAAATGGAAAACTCGATCCGTACGTTTTTTCAATCTCATTAGCACGGACGAGTACCTTGTTGCTTGTAGCTTCTCCTTTGGTGGTTGTGGACGCTTCCATAGGTGTATACACACGCTTCTAATTCACTGCGATTACTGTTTCAAATCAAAACTATTTGCAGCAAACTCGTAAGCAATCAGGAATTGAGTATACAGCTAATGCTAGACTCTAAGCATCAGATTTCTCTTGACTTTCTGTATACTGTTCCCTATACGTTGTTTCACAGTTCTCACTGCAAAACTGCTGGAGTGAACCACCGACACGGGTGGCTAGTCCGTCTTCACCGACAGTGGTTCCGCAATTTGCACATTTGAGTGCGGATTCAGTCCCCTCGGCATACGCTGATTGAGCAGCGTTCGACAGCAGTTGTACGTCGTATCGCCGCACGTCAGTCAGTGGTAGATATTGCTGCGCCCAGTTTCCGACTGTATTCCGCGGCGGCGTCGCAACAGCTACGATTTCGCCCTCCGCAGTTGTGAATACGTGTTCTACGGCTGGGGTCTCGAGGATCGATTCTCGAAGAGAATCCGTCTTTCCGAGCTCAGGCTGGAGGCGTACCATGACGTGTATCCGGTTTTCGTACTGTGTGAGGTCGAGATCAACGGTGAATCGACGAATGACATCTTCTTGCTCCAACTGACGGACGCGTGCTGAAACGGACGGGGGTGAAAGATTTACAGCCTCAGCAATAGTGCTGTAGGGTCGTCTCGCGTTCTCCGCTAAAAGACGGAGGATTTCGCGATCCGTGTCGTCAAGTTCTGGTTGGGTCATCGAAAGGCGGAATGGGGGTGGGTGTGGGGGAGCTACGACGCAGGTGTGGGGTGTGACGGTTAGACGTACTCCTCCGGTGTCGAGGTGAACGTCTCCTTGCAGCCCTCGGCACAGAAGTAGTACGTCTGACCGTCGTACTCAGCTGTGGCCGCCGGATCACTTTCATCGACGTCCATTCCACAGACTGGATCAGTTGCCATTCGGTTTCACCCCACATCAATGGTACGAGGGCCTGAATCAAGCAATTTGTTCTTAGCAATCCAAAGTCGGGATACATAGCGATTTGAGCCGTGCTGCACGGTTTGGCTTTTCTGACTCCACAATCAACGGTTAGTACCTCACAATCCCGAACTATCGTTCGAGTATACCAACGGATTCCTATCTGTGTCCTATATAAATACTGGAGTCTGAACCAATTCTAAACCTATGGGTCACGATCCACCACACGACAATCACGAGCAGTGAAGACCCCACAGGTCCATCCAAATTCGTGGATGCTCAAGCGTCGACGTGACGATCCGATTCTTTCTTGCGCCGTGCAAGTAGCAGTCAAGTAGTCTCTAGTTCCGCAACGAAGATAACGTGTCGCAGGAACGGCAGCGCGTGGTGAGCCTTCCGTACCTGCTCAGTAATCGCTGGGGGATCGAGATCATACGCTCCTAACAGTCGTTCAATGAGAGCCCGGAGCGGGCTCGTGAGTAGCTGGAGGTACAGCGTCGTCCACTTTCGGAAGCGTCCGACGCTGTGTTTCGTGATATCTTCGACCGCTTTGAGCTCAAAGCTCGTCTCGTCGAGAGCAGCTTTGTATCCTTCAACAGTACCCAAGGACGGCATATCCCACGCATCCGCAAATGAATCGACCAATCTCCGTTCCGTTTCAGTCACGTCTGACTGCATCACGAGATCGGAGACTACGAGAACCCCCTCGGGTTCGAGGGTATCTGCGACTGTAGCGAAAACGCGATTCCGCTCGGGGAGGTATACGAGTGCGTCGATGGCTGTACACGCGGTAAACGAGTCCCTGGTAAACGGGAGTTGTGTCGCGTCACCGATGATGAACTCGGAATCGAGGTGCTTACCCCGTGCGTTCTCGGTTGCCATCTGGATGTTGTACGGAACGAGGTCGACACCAGTGACGTTGAAGCCGAACTGATAGGCGAGGTGGAGGGCTGGACCCCCCCCCCCCGACCGCAGCCGACATCGAGGAGGCGCACTCCGTCGGTTGTGGGTAGATGCGACGCGACCCTTGAGCCGACTTCCGTGACGAGGCGACGTTGACTCGAACCGGCTATATGTGGCTGGTACCACTCCGAGTAGCCGAGATTGAGGAACTCGTCAGTATCGAACAGGAGGTCGAACGCCCGCCAGATATCGGCTCGCTCGCCGCGGTAAGAAAACTGGTCGGTGATTCGGTGGCGGAGAGTACTCTGATCCATCGGCCACCTACTCGAGTTCGGAAACCTCCGAATAGCAGTACTCGGATTCGTCGCAGTACGCGAGGTCGGCACACCCGCGAGGACGCTGGTAGTCGATTCCCTTGTGCCGTCGGAGATACGTCACGTATCCGTCGTCGACGCGGTCCAGGATGTCGTGACAGATCCACTTCTCCCTAACCCACGTAGTGCCCAGATTTCGGTACGGACACAGGAAGATCGTCCGTTCGACCGAATCAACCTGTGGCGTCTCGACGATCCGGACACCGACAAGGCGATAGGCGATGCGAAGACGGGTAACGACCGATTCTGGCGTATTCGCGCCGAGGAAAAGGACGTATGCAAGCACGTATCCGAGATCGTGGAGGAGTCGTCGAATCATTGTTTAGGGTGTCGACTGCCGTCCCAAAGTATCTTGATCAGGTGTTTTCTGTTCAGATTTCGGTGTACACGTCACCTGTCTTTCCGCCGCCGAGTTTGTAGACGGTGAATGTGTCGGACTTCGTCCCGCCCATCCCCGGCGATCCAGCCGGCATCCCGGGCAACGCGATGCCGTCAATCGCCGGCTCTTCCTCGAGCATCGTCGCGATAACCTCGGCAGGAACATGTCCTTCGACGACGTACTCGTCGAGGACGAGTGTGTGACAGCTCTGTAGATCCGATGGAATACCGTGTTGGCGCTTGAGATCCGTCACGTCCTCGGTTTCGGTTTCCCCGAGCGTCGTGTCGAGCTGTTCCCGCAGGTACGACGCATATTTTCCACAACAGCTACAGCCTGGTGAACTGTATTGTTGGGCGTTCGTCACCGCTAGCGTTCCCTCGATATCCCACTCATCCCCACTCGATGACCCCAAACAACCGGCGGTTCCGAGTGCGACTGTCGTCGCACCGACCCGTAGTAGTTCGCGACGAGTTACGGCCCGTTCCATATGCTCGTCACTTGGCTCGGAAGTATTCAATTGTACGTCGACCTTTCCTGTGTATTGAGAACGGATTCAAGCACGACGGGGAAGGTGACTTTCAGTTCTGAGGAGGAAACCCCAAAGGTCAGAGTCCCGTATTCGTCTCTATGTGGCGACCCTCATCGGTCGAGGGTGCTGCCGTGACGGTTTTCCGTCAACGAGCATATCGGCCTTAAATTGCGCCCAACATGACCCAGAGCATGACTCGTCGCACCGACTCCGACACTTCACTCCTCGAAACTGTGGGAAATACGCTCTCGTCGAACTGATGCGACTCCAAACGACGTCTCCACTCTTTTCGAAATAGACGTGCTATAGCGAGTTACTTGCGATAAAAGCCTCAAGTCACCACCCCAGAGACTGTTCTCCCGGTTTCGATTCTTAACAGAAAGCACGGTAAATCGTCGTTACGTATAGATATGTATGAACTCCCCCAGCCATCTAGAAGTTCGAGAAGGTGCGGACATCAACCTGTACAACCAGATCCTCATTCCACTCTACGGAGCTGATATAAGGGACTCAGTGGTCCAATATGGCCTATCACTTGCAGAAACGTATGATGCGGCTCTCCACATGTTATATATTCAAGATGAGGAACGCACGGAGGTGGAATCCGATCAAGTCACTAAACAAGAGGAATGGGACGCAGCAGCGGTAATTGAACCCGTGGTGGATCAGGCCCACTCGCTCGGACTCAATGTGATACCAGCAGTGGATAGTGGGCACTCTTCAGGTGTTATTCGGGAATACGCTGAGGAGAATGATATCGATTTGCTTGTCCACCAGAAACCTACACAGACTAGATTAGCACGAATTCTCCGGAGAGACGTCTCCAGCCACATCATTCAAAATATCTCTCTTCCTGTCTTGACGATACCTGATATGGATCCCTCTGATCCGGTAGGAGAGTTATCTACTAGTCAGTTCACAGATATTCTCGTGCCTACGGATGGATACGACGAGGCATCTGTGGCCTTCAAACATGGGCTACAAATTGCTAAACGGTATGATGCAACCCTACATGGACTTTTTATCATTTCCGAACAGTCCTATTCGAGTCGGCCTGGATTCACGTGGGAAGAGGTCACTGACTCTTGGGAACAGCGGGGAACTCGGCTCTTGGAGGACATTACGGAGAAGGCAGCGACCTTGGACGTTCCTGTCCGAACTACGTTGAGCTTTGGTCAACCTCAGCAGGAGATTCTCAAATACACTGAGGTGACTGACATCGACCTTGTTACAATGGGGACACGAGGATTGACTGGCATTCGTCGGCTATTACAGGGAAGCGTCGCAGCTCAAGTGATCGAGGAAGCAGATTACCCCGTTCTAACGATTAACCGAAGGACAGCTGAATTGAAAAAACACCCGTACACCTTTCTTCGAAAGACAAACCAGAATCGGAAGTCAAGGCTATATTGAAATATTATTTGTAATATACTAATTTCAGTCTTAAATTCGGAAATTCTAATTGCGTATTAATCCCCGTTTCTTCTACCAAACCAAAGAGTGTTAAGTTCGTTCTGCTGAATAAAGCGCGCGTACTGACCAGAAGGAAAACCAAGAAACGACAGGGCTACTCCTAAAAATCGTGTTTGTCTTCACGTTTAGGTGCATCAGATGGACGTTAGTGCGAGCAACGCGAAAAGTTAACTGGCAAATGGCTCCACGGACTGAGTTGTTGAACTAGTCGTCCATGCCGGATGGGGTTTGGCCCGTAGTCGATCCCGACGGTGCCGACCCTGCGGCAAACTTGTAAACGGCGACGAGTCCCCAAATCACCAAGCCGAGCAGGATGATGCCCGCCCTAATGTCGATGGGGACCACTGCAGCGTGTTCGATTGCTCCCTCGCTATCGACTGGGTGCCCGGCTCCCAGTAGCATGTCGAGCAGGCCGATCACGACGACGCCCAAGACAACCAGGCCACCGCCGACGTACATGGCGATTTGGTCTGCCGTTGATAAGTCACTCATTGGTAGTCACCCGAGGAGTTTCCGTAATCGCGTGTTCTCGAACAGTTCCATCTCACGCAGGCGGTTATCGACTGCCAGGACGCCGCCCGCTCCAAGTGCCACAATGGTTCCGAAGACCATGATCCCAAGGAGTTCACCCGTGACCATACCGTTGGCCCAGCCGCCACCGTAGCCGTTGATGAAGTAGAAGAACAGCATCATGAAGGCACCAAAGAAGGCGGCGGTCCTCGTGAGGACACCGAGTATCAGCCCGAGACCGATGGCGGTTTGCCCAAGCGGTACCGCCACGTTGACGAACGCCAACAGGATGCCGTCGCTGAACGGCGTGACGAAGGGGGCGAGAATCGTGCCCTGAGCGGCTCCGCCGACGAACCAGCTGGCGTCGAAGGGCCACGCCCAGATTTTGTCAAGGCCAGCGTGGAGCATCCACCACCCGGCGGTCAGCCGGAGCAGCAGGATCCAATACGACAACCAGGCTCCCGAGACCGAGAACGACGTCTCGGTTCCGAGAAAATTCGTACGGATGGATTGAGTTGACATGGCATACTTCACCTCACGGCTGATTTTGTCAGATGTAGTAAAAAAGATTGATGGTGTTCGTGATTTCTAAGAGTCGGGGCTCATTTCAGGAACGCGGATATCCGAGGTGAGTTGGATGATTCTCAAGAAGGAATTCGGTCACCCTCTACGGACTGATTGTGTGCTGGGGCGTGTAAGCGGGAACACTGATGAAGCCGAGCCCACCGAATTCTGGATCTCGGAAAATTCGCTTGAGGGACTCCATTTGCTGATTTAATCCTCTGTACTTACCGATCCTCCCAGTAGCTAACAGATTCTGAGAATTTAACTCGAGCGGATGTCAATTAATCAACTCCCATTGGTTAGTCATTCCTCCATAGACACGGTTTAAAACTCGTCGTCTCGAGAAAATACGGGCAAACAAAACAGGGTGGCGGAGGAGACGCAGTAGAACTGTACTCGGAGACCGGTCAACGTCTTCAATATCGATCCCGGCAGCGGCACGAATTGCTGCTCCCAGAACCTTGGGATTACGAGTTTCAAGAAAGTATCTCACAACTGTGGCGAAAATGTACTCCGTTTTCATCCTCTGATATAAACTGTCAGGAAAATTGTGTAATTGGCCGCTGTTAGCCAACTCTGCGGCCAAGAATCCCGATTCAACGGCCTGTGAAATTCCTTTTCCAGTGAGTCGGTTTGCGATACCTGCAGCATCACCCACCCGTACGACGGAATGCTCCGGTAGATAGGTTCTGTCGGGATCAAGGCTTGGTCCCTCGGGAATGATTGCGACGTTCGTCCGTTCCTGCGACGGGACTGGCCACCCATTCCGCTTACAGGCTTCCCTCAATGCCTTCATATAATCACTAGGCCGGTCACTGACCGTCCAGCCGATACCAACGTTGGCTCGTTGCGATGTCTTCGGGAATGCCCACGAGTACCCTGTATAGTTCTCCAGAATTATCCGGCTGTTCGGGTACAACTCGGTGAAGTCCCCTTCGACATCACTGTTAAGCGCTACCATATATCCTGAATACTCGTTGGTTGTTCCGAGCGCTTTACTAGAGAGTGATGGCTGACCGGTTGCATCAACGACGAGATCATACTCATCGGTGAACTCGTGGAAATCTGTCCGTGTGATAGACTGGTTTTCGTGGATGTCAACACCCTTCTCTGAGAGTTGTTCTGCCCAGGACTGCTCAACGACATTTCGGTCCGTTATATATGTATCCGCAGCAGGAAAGGTGCCGGCTCCAGTGCGGTGGCGATCGGCGTCGATTCCGTCATACACCTCCACTTCCATCGCTGGCAGCGGATTGAGAAAGCCGTTCTCTACAGTCGGCTCGAGTGGGATCTTCGATACCGCTGTCATCGCTTCTCCGCAATTAACGCCTTTGCTATCGTAGGACTGCCGCTCATATAGTTCGACGACGAATCCAGCGTCGTCGAATCCAGCAGCTGCTGCAAGCCCGGCCATCCCTCCACCTATTACCGCAATTTTGGACGTTCGTGTCATCGGTTTTTGCCAATCTTTGAGGCCATCGTTAAGCTCCCAACAGCATCCGAAGTGACCCACGAACGCCCATCGGGAGTCCGATCGCTCCGATGAAGAACGTCATAAGCCACCACCACGTGTGATTCATCTCCTCTTTCGCATCGGCGAGATACCACACGATGCCGACAGTCACGACGAGTTTCAGCACGAACGTCGATCCGGAGAATCCAGTCGCCTGGTACACGAGATTCGTCACGACCAGCTTTGGGGAGTAGCCGAGGAACGTCACACCGATGAGATTCTGCGCAGCGTCCCACAACTGGCCGAAAACGGCCAGCAGAATTAGCGGGTGTCGAAGGTGTGTGATATTGACGAAACTCGCGCCCCAGTAGTAGAGTGCGGTTACGCCGAGCGCTATCCCCGTCGTCGCGACAGGAACCCATAGGCGGAGTGGGGTCGATGTCGAGAGGCCGTGCCAAACAGCCCACCAGACGGCCCCGACAGCCCACACCGACCCGACGAGCCCGACTGTTAGCGGGATAGATCCGATATTTTGGTCACGCAAGAGTGCACCGACACCGAGCGCGAGGATGGTGACAGCGGTGACGACGATGTAAATCGATGGCGTGATGAACCACACCGCGTAGTCCCCGAGCAGCCCGAGATCCTCGAGGGCGCGCATCGCCCCACCTGCGATGATGATCGGAGCGAACCCGTAGGCCAGTCGTGCGTCGAACGTGACGTCGAGTTGGTCGAGATACGCACGTAGTCCGGGGAGGCTGTATACGACTGCCGCGAGGTAGATTACCGTGTTCACCGCGTTGTAGCCCTGGACAGCACGAACCCCCTCGTGCGTGACTGGCTGACCGGCCGCATCGGCGACGACTGGTCCCCAGAGATACTGCCAGATGAACCGGTCGTAGACCAACGTCGGAAACACGAGGATGCCCCCACCGAGGAGGACGAGCGGGGCCAGCAGGTACAGCGCCCACCACTCGCGTGAGCCGGTCTCCGGAAGGACAGTCTCGACGCGGCGGGTGACAGTACTCACGACCCGTTCACCTCCAATCGCCACGTCGTGCTTTTCGAGCGCCCCCACTGTTCGAGTGAAACGATTGTGAGTTCGTCCTGGAGCTGGCTGAGATACTGCGCGACTGCCTTGGGAGATCCGTCGAGGTCGCTGGCAATCTCGCGAGCCCGGAGGTATGTCGGTTCGCTACTGGCTGTCTCGACGAGGTACCTTCGAACCGTGTGCCGGGAAATATTCGACATTGATCTAGAGGTGACGGTTAGCGAAGAAATCCGAAGAGCTTGTAGTCGTGATCGGGGGTGTACCGCCGGAACAGGAGACTGTTCGTCAGCACCGACACCGACGAGAACGCCATTGCTGCTGCAGCGAGCACGGGCTGGAGGAGGCCGAGCGACGCTAACGGAATCATCGCCGTGTTGTAACCGAGCGCCCACACGAGGTTCTGTTTGATCTTCTGGAGTGTCGCGTCTGAGATTCGGATCGCCTTTACCACGTCGAGCGGGTCGTCTCGCATCAGCGTGACGTCTGCAGCTTCGATGGCGACGTCGGTGCCGGAGCCGATTGCTGTCCCGACGTGTGCGACCGCGAGTGCCGGAGCGTCGTTGACGCCGTCACCGACCATCATCGCCTGCCGGCCCTCGTCTTGAATACTGTCGACCGCGTTGGACTTGTCCTCAGGAAGGACTCCTGCGCGGACGTTCTTCGGGTCGATACCCACCTGTTTAGCGACCGCACGGGCAGTTCGCTCGTTGTCGCCCGTAATCATCATCACGTCAACTCCCCGCTCTTGGAGTGCTGTGACAGCCTGCTTGGAGCTTTCCTTCACTGTGTCGGCGTCGGCGACCACACCCACGAGCTCCCCCTCGTAGGCGACCAGCATCGCCGTCTTCCCCTCGTTCTCGAGGCGTTCCATCGTCTCCTCAGCGGGAGAGGGGTCGATCCCGTTGTCCCGCAGCAGCTTGCGGTTGCCGACCAGCACCTCGCTGTCACCAATGACTGCTTTGATCCCGTGGCCCGGAACGTTCTCGAAGTCGTCAGGCTCAGTCACGTCCAGGCCGCGTTCTTCGGCCCCTTCGACGATTGCACGGGCGAGCGGGTGTTCGCTGCCGCTTTCAGCTATCGCCGCCAGTCGAAGCACATCATCCTCTGAGAGGCGCTCACGGGTGCTGAGCTGTCCACCATCTGGGGTCGGCTCGCCACCGTCAGTCACCACATTTCCATCGCTATCAAAGACGACCACGTCGGTGAGTTCCATTTCACCCTCCGTGAGGGTGCCCGTCTTGTCGAAGACGACCGTGTCGACGTCTTTTGCGCGTTCGAGGATGTCACCGCCCTTGAACAGGACGCCGTTCTGGGCACCAATCGTCGTCCCGACCATCGTCGCTGCGGGCGTCGCCAGCCCCAGCGCACAGGGACAGGCGATGAGGATCGAGGACGCGAAGACAATTATCGCGAACTCGAAGACTGAAACGGTCCCACCGACCGGGGCCGGGCCGCCAGCAACCTGACCCCACAGCGGGAGCCAGTCGACGAAGCCAGCGAGAGCCTCGGGGAACAGGAACCAGACGACACCCCAGAGAAGGGCGTTCGCGATGACCGCAGGCACGAAGTACGCGGAGATGCGGTCGGCGAGATTCTGGATGTCGGGCTGGCGCGACTGGGCCTCCTTGACTGTCTGGACGATCTGTTGGAGGGCCGTGTCTTCTCCAACCTTCGTCGCCTCCACGACAAGGACGCCGTTCTCGTTAATCGTCGAGCCGACGACCTCATCGCCCTCCTCTTTCTCGACAGGCACAGATTCGCCAGTGACCATTGACTCGTCGACGGCAGACTGACCGTCGACAACGACACCGTCAGTGGGAATCTTCTCACCTGGACGAATTTTCATCCGGTCACCAGTTGTGACCTCTTCGAGTGGAACTTCTTCTTCACTGCCGTCCTCGCGGACAATGGTCGCCGTTTCGGCTTCCATTTCGAGGAGCTTTCGGAGGGCCTCACCCGCTTGGCCCTTCGACCGAGCTTCGAGATAGTTACCCAACGTGATGAACACGAGGATGAGGGCTGCCGTGTCGAAATAAAGTCCACCTGCAATGAGTTCAGCAAGGACTGCCACAGAGTATAGATAGGCCGTTGTTGAACCGATCGCAATCAGCACGTCCATATTGGCGCGGCCGTTCTTCACGATCGCCTTGTACGAGTTCTTATAGAACGGCCAGCCGAGGATCGCCTGTACCGGCGTGGCGAGGAGGAACTCAACCCAGCCAAGTTCCACACCGAAGACGGCTTCAGGGACGATCGCGCCACCGAGCAGATAATTGTCGATGAGGAAGAAGAGCAACGGTGCCGATAACACTGCCCCAAAGAGGGTCAACCTGAGTTGTTTCCGAGTTTCGGCTTGACGGGCGGCATCTCGTGCGTCCTGGCCCGACTCTTCGTCGGCACCATCTTCGCGGACGGGCGAGTAGCCAGCCTCCTCGATAGCATCGTACAGCGCACCAATAGATACTTCCGCAGGATTGTAGGTGACCTGTGCTTCGTCGGTTGCGTAATTGACCTCCGCATTAACGACGCCCGGAATATTTTCAAGAGCGGTTTGGTTGGTCTCGGCGCAGTTGGCACAGGTCATATCGGAGATGGCAATCGTTACCGTCTCAGAGACTGCGCCGTACCCGGCCTCGTCGATCGCGTCGTAGATTTCTTTGAGCGATACCTCTTCAGGGTCGTAGGTGACGGAACCCTCGTCGGTGGCGAAGTTCGCATCCGCCTCCGATACCCCGTCGAGCGATTCGAGAGTGTCCTGGATCGTCGCCGAACAGTTGGCGCAGGACATTCCCGTGATATCAAGATGGATTGTTTGGCTTGTCATGCTTGTTCTACTATACGGGGTCTAGGTTTAGGCGATTTACTGCTTCGAGAGGCGGGGTTTCGACTGCAGGAAAATTTGGATTCCAAAGACGGCGTTACGCTCCCTCTTCGAGTCGCTGATACCGATCGTCGAACCGTGTGAGACAGGACGGACAACAGAAGTGATAGATCTCTCCGTCGATTCTCGTCGTTTCACCTTGATTATCAACGGTATTGTTACATTCAGCACAGGTGAGTGCAAATTCGACGCCATCAACGGACGGCGTCCATTCAAGCTCGTCAATTAGTGTGACGGTGTAATCTGCTACATCGATCTCGTTAAAGAGTCCATCTACCCACTGACGTACGTTCTGGGCTTCAACACGGGCATAGAACCAAAGATCTCCTTCGGAGGTCGTGAAGACGTGTTCAACGCCATCTGACTCTCGAGCCCGCTCGCGGGCGGCCTCCAACGACGCTGAGCCGATTTCGGCCTGAATAAATACCGGTACACCAGCTCGGAGATGAGCCCGGTTGACGTCAATCGTGAAGTTGTTAATGATGCCAGCTTCCTGTAATCGCTTTACCCGGTCAGAAACGGCTGGCCCCGACAAGTCGACCTCCTCGCCAATATCGCTGAACGGGCGGCGGGCGTCATCAGCGAGTAACGAGAGGATTTCTAAGTCGGTTTCATCCAAATCGCGCATACGACCGCTTCGTCTCGCAGGATACATTATTGTTGCCCACAACACACCTTCGAAATCGGTGATCTAGGGCTGCGACAACATTGGATTCTAAGCAGAAAACCACATAGAATACTCGCCCCTATCTACGAATGGATATGACTCAGACAATCACCGTCGAAGGAATGACCTGTGAACATTGCGAGCAGACCGTCGAAGAGGCACTCGAAGAAGTTGAGGGGGTTACGTCCGCTACTGCGGATCGTGACTCAGAATCCGCGACGGTCGAGGGGTCCGCTGAACGGGATGAGCTTGTGACTGTGGTCGAAGACGCTGGATACGATGCCTCTGCGTAACAAATCCCGATTCTCGTCGAATCGGATTCGGAGAGGGATTGATACGACTGCCAATCCCAGGTGTAGATACTATGACTGATACACTTCCGTTCGATGCCGTCCGCGAGCTCGACGTCGACGGGACGACGTACAAGATGGCCGATCTTCGAGCACTCGAAGAGCAGGGGCTCTGTGACCTCGACACGCTCCCTGTGAGCATCCGTATTCTGCTTGAGTCGGTGCTCCGGAACGCCGACGGCGAAACTGTTACTGCAGCGGATGTCAAGAATGCTGCTGGCTGGAAGCCAGACGTACCGGACGCAGAGGTTCCGTTCTCTCCATCACGAGTCGTCCTGCAAGATCTCACCGGTGTACCCGCAGTCGTCGACCTGGCGGCCCTTCGATCCGAGGTCGACCGCAAAGACCGAGATCCCACCCTGGTCGAACCGGAGATTCCTATTGATCTCGTGATCGACCACAGCGTCCAGGTCGACTACTTCGACTCCGAGGACGCCTACGAGAAGAACGTCGAACTGGAGTACGAGCGAAACGCCGAACGGTATCGCGCGATCAAGTGGGCGCAGAACGCCTTCGAGAACTTCAACGTCGTCCCGCCGGGGACCGGTATCGTCCACCAGGTGAATCTCGAACATCTGGGTCGGGTCGTCCACGCCCGCGAGCAAGACGGCGAGAACTGGCTCCTGCCGGACACGCTCGTCGGCACGGACAGCCACACCCCGATGATCGGTGGCATCGGTGTGGTCGGTTGGGGCGTCGGCGGCATCGAAGCGGAAGCGGCGATGCTCGGTCAACCGGTCACGATGAAACTCCCCGAGGTCGTCGGCGTCCGTCTCGAAGGCGAATTACCCGAGGGCGCGACGGCTACGGATCTCGTGCTCCACATCACCGAACGACTCCGCGAGGTCGGCGTCGTCGACCGGTTCGTGGAGTTCTTCGGTCCCGGTGTGGAGAATCTCACAGTCCCCGACCGGGCCACGATCGCCAATATGGCGCCCGAACAGGGCTCGACGATCAGTATGTTCCCGGTCGACGAGCAGACGCTCGAGTATCTCGAACTCACCGGGCGTGATCCCGACCACGTCGACCTCGTTCGCGAGTACCTCGAAGCCCAAGGGCTGTTCGGGGAACAGGAACCAGAATATACTGAGGTCGTCGAGTTCGACCTCTCGACAGTCGAACCGAGTCTGGCCGGACACAAGCGGCCACAGGACCGGATTCCGATGGGGGACGTGAAACAGAGCTTCCGGGGACTTCTCCACGGGGAGTTCGAGGACGACCTCGATGATGTCGACGAGGACGCCTTGCAGCGGTGGCTCGGTGAGGGTGGTGCAGCTGATGCGGAGACCGACGGTGGCGTTCAGGTCGAACCCGAATCGGAACTGCACCCGTTAACCAAACGTGTCGAGGTCGACCTCGACGGTGAGACGGTCGAAATCGGACACGGAGACGTCCTCGTCAGCGCCATCACGAGCTGTACGAACACGTCGAACCCGTCGGTGATGATCGCTGCTGGACTGCTCGCCCAGAACGCCGTCGAGAAAGGCCTAGACGTCCCGCCGTACGTCAAGACGAGTCTCGCACCGGGTAGCCGTGTCGTCACGCAGTATCTCGAAGAATCGGGGCTGCTTCCGTATCTCGAAGAGCTCGGGTACGCCGTCGTCGGCTACGGCTGTACCACCTGTATCGGTAACGCTGGGCCGCTTCCCGATCCCATCGAGCAGGCAATCGACGACCACGACCTCTGGACGACGAGCGTTCTCTCCGGGAACCGGAACTTCGAGGCGCGTATCCACCCGAAGATCCGCGCGAACTACCTCGCGAGCCCGCCGCTCGTCGTCGCCTACGGGCTCGCAGGGCGGATGGACATCGATCTCGAACACGAGCCGCTGGGCACTGACGATGAGGGTAACCCAGTCTATCTGGCGGACATCTGGCCGGACGCAGCGGACGTGCAGGCCGCAATCCACGAGAACGTCTCTCCGGAGATGTTCGAGGAGAAGTACGCCTCCGTGTTCGAGGGCGATGAGCGATGGGCTGCTCTCGACGCGCCCACGGGTGACGTCTACGAGTGGGATGAGGACTCGACATACATCCGTGAACCGCCGTTCTTCAAGGACTTCCCGGTAGAGAAACCCGGCGTCGCCGATATCGAGGACGCACGCTGTCTACTGACGCTCGGCGATACCGTTACGACCGACCACATCAGTCCAGCCGGCCCGTTCGGTCCCGACCTCCCCGCAGGTCAGTGGCTGCTCGATCACGGTGTCGAGCCACACGAGTTCAACACCTACGGCGCACGTCGGGGCAATCACGAGGTGATGATGCGGGGGACGTTCGCCAACGTCCGAATCGAGAACGAGATGCTCGACGACGTCGAGGGTGGCTACACGATCCACCACCCGACCGACGAACAAACCACGGTGTTCGAAGCCAGTCGCCGCTATCGGGACGAGGGGATACCGCTCGTCGTGATGGCTGGCGAGGAGTTCGGAACTGGGTCTAGCCGGGACTGGGCGGCGAAAGGAACGGACCTGCTCGGTGTCCGCGCAACCATCGCCGAGAGTTACGAGCGCATCTACCGCGACAACCTCGTCGGCATGGGTGTGCTTCCCCTGCAGTTCGATGATGGCGACTCGTGGGAATCTCTCGGTCTGGATGGGTCGGAGGTCTTCACGATCCACGGCCTCGATGACGGGCTCGACGTGATGGACGAACTGACCGTTATCGCCGAGCGTGCGGACGGGTCGACTGTCGAGTTCCCGGTCACAGCACAGGTCGGCACGCCGGCCGCCGTAACCTATATCGAACACGGCGGAATCCTCCACTACGTCCTCAGACGCCTCCTCAGACAGTAACACCAACGCGGTCAGAAACGATCGTCGTCGGACACCAGGCGGGCGCGACGGTGATCAAACTCCTCGTCGTCGATTTCGCCACGAGCGTACCGTTCTTGGAGAACAGCGAGTGCGCTGTCATCAGTATGGCCGTCCGTAGGGGACCGCGTTGTCAGCCAGTAAACGGCGTAGACTGGGAGGGCGATCAGAAGTGCCATCCACAGGAGCCCGAACAGTATCATCCCCCAGCCCCAGCCACCCCAGCCGGCCATATGGCCGCCGTTCCACATACTGTCGTGCCACCCCCACATCATTGCATCCGGGACGGTCGCGTGCGTTAGAACCATCCCGGCGACGACGGCCAGAGTCAGTGCCCCAACGACGATGAATCCCAGAGAACGAATCCCGCGTGCTTGAATTGGATTTTGCATTGTTGTACTCCCAACGGTCTCGGCGTGGTTAGCCGAGGATGTATTCGAGGGCGGGATAGCGCTCGACGAGCGTCTCGCCGCCGACGTCGTAGTTCTCGATGTACTGGTCGAGGCCCAGGATGCGGCCCGCGGCGAACGCGGCGACCGCGAGGAACACGAGCATGTACGCGAAGTCACCGTTGATGAACCCGTGACCCATGTCCCAGTTCCCGAAGTAGAACATGAGCATCATCAGCGCGCCGAAGAACGCCGCGAGGCGGACGAACGCGCCGACGAGGAGGCCGAGGCCGATGAACAGCTCGCCGTACGGCACGGCGACGTTCGCGAACTCGACAAACCACGGCGTCGAACCCATCCACGCGAACAGGCCCGCCAGCGGGTTGCCGTTCGTCGCCGCAACGTTCGAGAGGTAGCCGCCGGCCGCGAACTCGCCGGTGATCTTCGTGAAGCCGGAGTACGCGAACGCGTAGCCCATCATGAGACGGAGCGCCAGCACGAACCACGCGCTGAGGCTGTGGACTTTCCCGCCGACGGTCAGGCCGCCGACTCTGCTCTCAAGCTGGTTCATGCCGGAGTCGAGTGTGGACATAATTATTGCACCTTCAACTATCAGTAGGCGGGTAGAGACGATATAATAGCGAGCCGGCGTTCTGAGTCAGAAAACCGGCGGGCTATATTACCCTCCTGTAGCGAGTACGGACGTGTGACTGAGGAGGCCGACCCGTCGGACATCTTCGCCACACTCGACGACGAGTACGCCCGCAACATCCTCGTGGCGACGAAGACCGACCGACTCTCCGCGAAGGAGCTCAGCGAGGAATGCGATATGTCACGCCCGACCGTCTCGCGGCGTGTCACCCGCCTCGTCGAGCAGGGCCTCCTCGAGGAGTACACGCACGTCGACCCCGGCGGACGGCACTACAGCGAGTACGAGGCGCGACTCGAGCGTGTCGAAGTACTCCTCCAAGCAGAGGGCTTCGACGTGCAGATCGATGTTCGGCCGGACCCCGCCGACCGGATTACGTCCATCTTCGAGGAAATGCGGGGAGACTGACTCATGGAACACACGTTATTCGTCATCGGCAAGCTGTTCACGACCGCCCTGGCGCTGGTGATCGCCTACCAGGCCTATCGCGGATACCAACGGCATCACACGCAGTTACTCCTGTACGTCGCGGCTGGCTTCGCGCTGGTCGGGCTCGGCGGCCTCCTCGAGGGCGTGCTCTTCGAACTCCTCCAAGTGTCGATTTTCGAAGCAGGATTCGTCGCAGCACTCGTCACCGCCGCCGGGATGCTGTCGATTCTCTACGCCCTGTATGCCCCGAACCCCTGAGGATTCGGGACGTTCATTCGAGAAGCGGCCTCTGGGCGTTGTTCCTCATTCGAAGTCGCTATTGTTCGGATTCCCCTTATTCTCACCAGTGTAGGGTCGCAGCGGGAATTATGTCCGTACCGGTCGTACAGTATCGTATGATTCGAACACTCGTGGGTGTCCTTGGCGCTCTCTCAGCGCTGTTCCCGGACAAAATCGTCAGTCTCTTCGAGAAACTTGCGATTGCGAATCGAAGCGGGGGAACAGTGAGAGGGTGGGTCCGCCCAGCTATCCGGTCTGAGGGCGTTCTGATAGCTGCGATTTCCCTCCTCAATGGGCGAGCATACGCGTGGCTGATGAATCTTACCGGTGTGTTCGGCGCTATCGTCTTCCTGTTTCCCGATCTGTATCGAAGATTTGCCACCGCGTTCCTGTACGAGCGTCCGGAGTCGGTCGAATGGAACGAGCGATTCCGCTCGGGTATTCGGGCTATCGGCGTACTATACGTCTTTTTAGCGGCGAAGACGTATCTGGAGCGCCACAACGGTACCTGAGTCTTCCCGCATCGTCAGTTGCTGAATCTGAAATTTGGTTCGTTTCGGCTGCACGTATCACTTGGAATCTAAAGTTTGACCCCCAAGAGACCAGTATAATCGAAGGGGAAATCCGCTAAAGAGAGGGAGCCGTATGTACCTCTGTATGACGACGACCATCACCGTGGAAGGAATGTCGTGCGGTCACTGTGAGCAGACGGTCGAAGAGGCCCTCGAAGAGGTATCCGGCGTGACTGACGTGACCGTCGACAGGGAGAGCGAACAGGCGAGCGTCGATGGTGAGGCAAATGTCACAGCTCTCGTGGAGGCCGTCGAAGACGCCGGGTACACCGCTTACGCCTGAGAATCGCGCGGACCACTCCGAGACAACGGCCAACCGTTGTCTTTGAAGCTTCGCTACGCTGGTCCTGCTGTACAGTTCAGTGGGGAAGATTCAGGGGGCCAGCGGATCCACCTCTACAGAGAATATGGGCTATGGACGACCACAAAGATACAAATGAGAATCTCCCTGGAGGGGAACACCAGCAGGACGACAGCAGTCACCAGCACGAACACGGCGAGCAGGATGAATCGGACGCCGAGTCGGACGAGCAGCGGGTAGAACAGGACCTACTGGAAGAAGAGGCACACCCTGCTGCGGAGAGTGAGACAGTGCTCGACGAGCAGCACGAGCACGCTGGACACGAGGGCGAAGGACACGACCACGGTTCCCATGAGGGCCACGGTGAGGGGCATGGCGGGATGCACAAGGGCCACGAGCAGATGTTCCGCCGGCGCTTCTTCGTCTCGACGCTCCTGTCGATCCCAGTCCTGCTATACAGCGAAATGCTGCAGGAGTGGCTCGGGTTCTCCGTCCCCGCGTTCCCGGGCAGCGAGTGGATCAACCCCGTCTTCGCGGTCATCGTCTTCGCGTACGGTGGGATGCCGTTCCTCCAGATGGCGGTACCGGAGCTGAAAGATCGGTCGCCGGGGATGATGACGCTCATCTCGATGGCGATCACCGTCGCGTTCGTCTACAGCCTCGCGAGCGTGGTCTTCCCGACGCAGTCGGCGTTCTTCTGGGAGCTCGTCACGCTGATCGACATCATGCTGCTGGGCCACTGGATCGAGATGCGGTCGGTCCGGCGGGCCTCCAGCTCGCTCGACGAACTGGCGAAACTGATGCCAGACACCGCCGAGCGTATCACCGACGACGGGGAGACCGAAGAAGTTCCCGTCAGTGAGCTCTCGGAAGGCGATCTCGTGCTCGTCCGGCCGGGCGCGAGTGTCCCTGCTGACGGCACCGTCGAGGAGGGTGACTCCGACGTCAACGAGTCGATGATCACCGGCGAGTCCAAGCCCGTCTCGAAGGAGCCTGGCGACGAGGTCATCGGCGGCACCATCAACGGCGATGGTAGTCTCCGCGTCCGTGTTGGCGCGACGGGCGAGGAGACGACGCTGGCGGGCATCATGCGTCTCGTCGAGGAAGCCCAGCAGAGCAAGTCCAAGACCCAGGTGCTGGCCGACCGCGCGGCCGGCTGGCTGTTCTACGTGGCTCTCGGGGCGGCAGTCGTGACCGCAATCGCGTGGACGGTCGCGGTCTCGTTTGACGCGACCGTCATCGAGCGGGTCGTCACGGTGCTCGTCATCGCCTGCCCACACGCCCTCGGGCTCGCCATCCCGCTGGTCGTCGCCATCAACACCTCACTTGCGGCGCGCAACGGGATGCTCGTCCGCGACCGCATCGCGATGGAAGACGCACGGAATCTGGACGCGATCATCTTCGACAAGACGGGGACGCTCACCGAAGGCGAGCACGGCGTCGTCGATATGGCGACCGTCGACGGCGTCGACAAGAACGACGCGCTCGCGCTGGCGGCAGCCGTCGAGAGCGACTCCGAACACATGATCGCGCGAGCCATCCGCGAGGCCGCCGACAAGCGAGACCTAACTACTCCCGACGCGACCGACTTCGAGGCGATCAAAGGCCGAGGGGTCCGGGCGAACGTCGACGGAAACGAGGTGTACGTCGGCGGGCCGAACCTGTTGACCCAGCTCGATAGCGAGATCCCCGACCATCTCCAGCGCTTCGCTGACGAGGCCGGCCAGAATGCCCAGACAGTGGTGTATCTCGTTCGTGACGGAGAGCTAATCGCCGCCTTCGCGATGGCCGACGTGATCCGCGAGGAAAGCTACGCCGTCGTCGACGCACTCCACGACCTCGACATCGAGGTTGCGATGCTGACTGGCGACTCCCAGGACGTCGCCAACGCCGTCGCAGACGAACTGGGGATCGATACGGTGTTCGCGGAAGTCCTTCCCGAAGACAAGGACAAGAAAGTCCAGGAGCTCCAGGACCAGGGCAAGCTCGTGGGGATGGTCGGCGACGGCGTCAACGACGCGCCGGCGCTGACGCGGGCCGATGTCGGCATCGCAATCGGGAGCGGCACCGACGTCGCCGTCCAGTCGGCGGACGTCATCCTCGTGCAGAACAACCCGATGGACGTCGTTCGGCTGGTGAAGCTCAGTAAGGCCAGCTACCGGAAGATGCAGGAGAACATCGTCTGGGCCGCCGGCTATAACGTGTTCGCGATTCCGCTCGCAGCAGGGGTGTTGGCACCGATCGGAATTCTGCTGTCCCCCGCTGTGGGTGCGCTTCTGATGTCGTTGAGTACAGTAATCGTCGCGATCAACGCACAGCTCCTCCGTCGCGTGGATCTGTCCATCCCTGAGCTTGCAAGCGGGACACCAGCTACGGAGGCACAGTAATCGTATAGACCTGAAATTTCCAGCAGCGAGGTAGACACGTAGAGTCAGTCCTATAATCCGGACTGGTGTCTTCGGCTATGGAGACGCTCTGACCCGCTCAGTTGGATTGATTCTCTTCAACTGCTTCACGGACAATCTCGTCCATCTCATCTCGGACAATTTGGCGGATATCCTCTTCCGAAAATCCACTATCATGTCGTTCAACGGCGAGCTGACCACTCAACGTGCGCAAGGCTAATTCAAGAGCTTCGATTTGATCACTGAACCCGGATAACGTCCCGTGGACTGCATCTGAACCGAATTGGGCACTATCGCTAACCTCGATGTCAGCACCACGCTCGTCTAGTATTCGTTTCGCAGGCCTGTCACCAACGATCTCTTCTTCGGGAAGATCCGGCGACACAGATACCGGATGCATCATTCCCGTCAACTGGATCTTGGAAACCGAGTCTAGATTATCTCTCAGGTGTTGCGCCATCTTCTCTTGTTGCTCCTGTTCACCGTGAATAAGGTACACTTGGGATGATGAGACTTGGCGAGCGAATTGAAGCAACGTATTTCGCGCTGCGTGAGCTGAGAGGCCGTGATATCGACTTATCCAGCTTACGGGAACCTTCACGCGGGTTCCTTCGCCCTCATCTGGTATCCCTCCGTTAAGTCCGTTCGAGGGAAGAGTGACACCAACTCTCTCGAGATCTTCCTCAATAGCGTCCTCCAATTGACGACCAGGTGTCCCCTCGGCTTGATACCCACAGAGAATTACGCGTGCATCATCGTACCGCTGGCAGAATTCAAGTAAGTAGGTCGGTGAGAACCCACCCGAGAGCATTCCAGATGGAGCAATGATGATCGGTGTCTCATCAGCTTCGAGCAATTCCTCGCGAGACATCGGCATTCGTCTAGCGGCCGACGCCTGATCGAAGAGGAATGGTTGTTGGTCACCTGAATTTACTATGTAGTTTCGGATCGATTCGGCTGCGAACTCGCTTCTACAGTGCTCGTTATACGTGTCAGTGGCGCTTTGCGCCATTCCATCATAGACTACGTTGAGCTGCTTTCGGTCCTCTTCAGGAAGCGTATGAACCCGGTTTTTGAACATATAGAGCAGCTCTTGGGATCGCCCAACCCCGAAACAGGGGATGAGTACTGGCTTCCCATCGGTAGCTGCGTCGATGGCTTCGTTGTAGATGTCCGTTCGGGTGTCAGTGGCACTGGTATGCGAATGGGTGTCCCCATACGTCGATTCAAGGAAGAGGGCGTCTGCCTGTGGAGGTTCATCAATTTCGGGGAGATGATTCGACCGGCCGCCAATGTCTCCTGAGAAGACAACCCGTGAACCGTCTACTGTTAGCGCTAACCAAGCACTGCCCAGTAGGTGGGCTGCATTTCCGAATTCGAAGTGGAGCGTTTCCGTATCTTCGATATGTGCGACGTGATCACTCAGGTCTGCCGCCTGGTATCCACAGGGACGGAATCGGTCGATAACTTTCCTCAGGTCTGTTTCCGAGTACTGTTGTTCTCTCCCTGGTTTTTGCGTCGCTCGTCGGTGAAGCTTCAGTGAATCTCGGAGTAATGTGTCTGCAAGCGCAGCTGTTGGCCTCGTTGTAATCACTGGTGCCTGATCAGAGAGGAAGTCGTGACTCTCCAACAGGGGGAGCGAGCCGACGTGGTCGATATGAGCATGGGTGAGAAAAACGGCGTCTATCTGTCCCTCATCGAGTCCCCTTAGATCAGGGAATAATCCCCCGTCACCTTGATTCAGTCCGACGTCGACGAGATACGTTCCATTACGCGTCTCAACCTGATAGCAACTCCGGCCGATCTCCTTTGCTCCCCCACGAGGGATAACCACGAACGGGGATTCGCTGTCAACCGAAATATCGAGATCAATCTCCCCACCGACTCGTGGGATGTATTCATTTTGCGACCCCTCGTCATCAGATTCTTGAATTGCTTCACTCATCGTGACAGTACTTCGTTTGCGTAGAATCGCTCACTCGTCTCAGTGCGTCCCTGTAGCTGAATGAACTCGAGGAGATCAGTCTCTGCGAGCTGTGGGAAAAATCGTTCAATTTCGGAGAGTACCGGATCAAGCGGCCGATGACTCTCAGATGCCGCAGCAACTTGGTCCAGCATCCAGGCGGCAGGAGTTGCATCAAGTTTGTCTACCCGCTCAGCTTCACCCTCTGTGAAGTATTTGTGTCGTCCCGCTGGTTGCTGTGTCTCTCGACTTGACCGAGCCGGTTTCGCCGTTGCTTCAGTGATCTGGATGAGCTGTGGGGGAGACCGCGTTTCACCAGGCATTGCAGTATCGAGGGAATCCCGAACTTCGGTTGCAGAGAGACTCCCCTCACGCCGGAAATACCCGAGGGTGATGTCCCCCTGGTCACCGTACAATTCTGGCGTGGCGACGGTGTCACCTGTTTGTGGGTCGCTGGTAGTATACCGGGGGGCTATCTCGGCCACACAAAGGTCGGTGAATTGTAACCGATCTGGATCGACATGTGGTGAGTCCTCGATTTCATCTAACAGCCCAGAGAGCGAATCAACGAATTCTCGTGGTCGCCAGGCCGCTGCATTTCGTGGCGGCCGCTCTGCAGGATTATCGAAATAAACTGTCGATTGCGGGATGTATGCTCCCTGTGGAATTCGCACGTCTACAGGGTAATCTGGTGTTCTTAGCGACTCGTGTGTCCGGTCACCACTCGTCGATTTCTGGAGAGCAAATCGAATCATAACCGGGAAGACGGTATTCGGTAAGCGTTCTATCACCGTTCGTGGATCTGATTCATCCAGAATAACCGCTCCTCGGCTGCTTGTCTCGACAGAACTTGTATCGGAACTACTGTTGCTCATACGCCAGCCAAGGGCCTACCAGAATCTAAATGTCATCAAAGCGGAGTGAAAGTAAAAAATCGATGCGGATGGCTACGTGAGATTCACAAACTCTCATATTCTACCTATATGTTGTTCTATAGGTATAACTATAGGTATAACTATAGGTATAACTATATTTGATAGCAGGCATTATCAGGACTATCTGGCAAGAGATCTTGGAAGATCAGTAGTCTGGGACCGGTAGCATCCACGTATCATCCTCATAACCGGCGTGGGTGCGCTGTGTATCGAATTCATTCGCTTCTCTCAAAATATCGATTTGTTCTTCCAACTCGGTAACCCGCTCAGAGCGTTCATCAGGCGAGAGGACGAGCCCATCTAATAGTTTCTTGAAGTTCTGCTCACCAACCATATCCCAATACTCAAAATAGACATCAAAGTATGCATCAAGTAGTGTTTTCACTGCTACGACATCGATCGGTTGAATTTCTACATCCGGCCCTTCATGCACCATCGTGTTGCGGAGATCATCGAGGCTATTCATTGCGTCTAACAGCCGCGATTGTTCCAACCACAGATTCCCCCTTCGGTTTTCAGGATTACCCAAATCTGGACCGCTGACTGACCAGAGAATCTGTTGGGCCCGATCAACTAACTCTTCGTTGCTTGACTGATCACTTAGCGCTAACACTTCGAGGCCCCGCCAGAACGCAAAAAACGCGTCATTTGCGTTGGCTGTGCCCGAACCCTTTTGATATGAAATGGCAGCTGCGTACAGCCTTTCTTGAGCTTCAGTAAGTGAGTCGAGCGGCGGAAGCTGCGGAAGAGATTTAAATTCAGATAGAATCTGGCTGTGGCCTGCGTGTTTGGATATTGACTCGCGATTGATCGTGAGCTGGGCGGGTTCGTTACGAGTCTCTGCTGCTGTCGCTGAGTATACTAGTACTCCTGCTGGTAACTGTAGTCCTGGTGCTGGTTTCTGTGCCGGCTCACCAGCTGTTGTCCACTTTGGACGTTTCCACCGTAGCAGTAAGTGATTCAGAATCCCGTAGAAATATCGGAAAATGGTTACTCCACGTCGATATGCGAAGGTACTATCTCTGGCTTTGATCTGGAGCTGCCAGTACTCCCCGTCGTACTCACGAAACTGGTCCGCTGTCTCTGTAGAGTTTTTTGAGCTGTAATGGGCCGTATATGATTCCAAACCGGATTCTAGTTCGGTGTGGTCAGCAGGTTTCAGTTCGTGACCTAATACAGTCACCGTGTCATTCAGTTCATTATTGCCCAGGTGGAACGGAAAGATAATCGTATATGTGTGTTCGTCACGGTTGACAACAGAACGGAAAAACTCCGCTTTCTTATCCTCATACGCCTCCTTTTTCGACTGTTCAGATGTCTCCGCTTGCTCTACTGCATCACATAATAGCGGTACGAACTCCCGACGAAGTGTCTCAAGGGAATGTCGTTTTTCTTGAGGATCTACCCCAAGTCCATCTGTGATGAGTCGCTCAACGTCATGGTGAAATGATGAGTCATCTTCAACCTGGACATGCTCATCATCTGGGACAGGGACATAATGCAGTTTCTCTAATACTGGATCCAACCATCCCTCATCGGTCATATTGGGATTAAAAATACGAGGCGTAATAGATTCAGTGGCGCTGTTGGTGGTTATGGTGGGAAAGCGATATCGGCGGAAACTTGTGAAGAACGAAAACCGGGATAGGAGACCGTAATTCCTACCCGAAATTAATCCGTGAGATATTATTCCCGTAGCTGAGCGATACACTGTACATCCTCTATATTGACACTCGTATCGACCACTCCAGACGTACAATCCGGAGGCGAATCGTTCGCAGAACAGACCGCGCTAACGGAGCTCCTCGGACACCATCTGAAGGTGAAAGCCTTGCTATCATCCTGAGCGACGGCCGTGACAGCAACGTCAGTCAGATCGCCGAGCAGGCTGGTATGAGCCGCAGCACTGTGTACGACCATCTTGGGGATCTCCGAGCGATAGAGCCGTAGAACAGACGCCGAAGATCAGTGGGCCCACCAGATCAACAAAGACGGCGATGTCACTGAACAGCTACACAAGCTTGAGTGGACGCTAATCGATTCCGCCGACAGTGAGTGAGTAATCGGACGATTAGTTCATCGGAGTGTTTCACTCTCACTGTGAGGGCTTTTCGACCCCGACGATTACCCCGTAGCACTGGGTGATTCAGCTCGATAGCGATTCGTTCTCCCGGCGCGCTTTTGCTGTCTTCGTCAGTACCCACTTGTTAGCGGTATTGCGCCAACCCATCGGCTCGTACTCACGCCGGCGACTTACTTCGTCGCTTTCGATAATCGCTGAGACTACATCATCAAACCGCTCAATTCTCAGTACCTCACAAAGCATCGCCGGCTAATCCGACTTGAGCCATCTGTTCTGTTGTGGTGAGTCGTCGATCACGGTTGAGCAACGCTGATCGAAGGCGGAGCTGTCGCTGTCGGCGGCGCTCAGCCGCCGACGCGACAGCGTTGCCACTTGCGGAGACGCCGTACTCGGTGGGTGACTACCGGTGGAACCGGTCGTCTGGTGGCCGGTTCGCGGGGACGGCCCGACGCACCGCGAGGGCCGTCCACGCGGCCCGTCAAACCATATTCACGAACTCCTTGTACGGCCACCACCAGAGGCGACGCCCGCCTCGGCGCGGCGTCGCCACGTATTCGTAGTGCAGATACCGCCACGTGTTCTGCAACAGCAGACTCACCACGACGTACAGCAGTCTCACCGTGGCCTCTCGCGTCGTTGTCGTCGCTATCGCTTGCTCAGACAACCGATAGCTCGACTCGATACCGAACCGTTTCGAGTAGTGGTATCGAGCGTCGCGTGGATTCTCGATGAACGGCGCGTCAGCGGCGTAGCCGTGACGCGCCACGCCGTGCTCGTCGTACCGTCCGTTCAGGTACGTACAGTCGATGTAGACGGGAAACTCGACGGTCCAGCTGTGACCGTCGAGTTTCCCCGTCAGATCGTGTTGGATGACGCGACTCCACCCTTCCGAGAGTTCCTGCTGAATCGCTTCACCCCACCGGATGATCGGGACAACGTAGGCGTAGTTGTGCGTCTGTAACAGCGTGAGACACTTGCTGTCGTAGAATCCGCGATCAGGGTAGACGGCCTTGACGTCGGTGTCAAGGCCGTCGAGGACACCGAGGAACTCAGCGAGGACGCTGCTGGCGGTGTCGCCGTCTTCGAGACGGCGCACCGCCAGCGTGTAGCGTTTGTTCTTCACACGCGCGTAGAGTGTGGCGTAGGCGTGGAATGCGGTGGTTCCACGCTTGGCTTCCGAGTGATAGAGGTTCTCCGTGTCGTCTTCATCACCGTAGTAGGGCCGCAGGTGGAGGTCTGCGCAGACCTCCACCTGCTCGGGGAGCAGTTCGACGATGTCTCGTCGAAGAAGCGTGTTAGCGACTCGTTCGAGCCGTTCGGGCTCGAACTTCGTCCGTAGATGATAGAGAACTGTGTTCGCCGATGGCGAGTCTTCACTGGAGTTGCACAGCGTCGAGATCGAGGTCCCGTCGGCGGTCGCGCCGACGAGGACCTCGTAGATGTCCTCTGCATCGATTTCAGCGTTGTTGGCGAGGTTGAGAGAAACTTCCTCGTCAAGGCAGTTGACGAGGAAGTTAAGGAGCTGGTCCTCGTGAATCTCACTGTCTGCTTGCTGGGTCGTAGACACACCTTCAGCAAGCAGACGTTCTAACTAAGCGGCTTTGTGATGTACTGATTCTCTCGATGTGGTCCGTGGGATTGGTGAGCGCATCCTCGATCGGCACGTCGACGTCTAGCGTAGCCGCGGCAACTTCGCGGAGCGTTGTCGGCACATCGTCTGTGTCCTCCTCATCGCTGGCTTCGCCCTCGTCGATGTCCTCCGCTTGAGCCTCCTCTGTATTTGTTTCAGGCTCACCGCCATCAGCGACCGACGGAGTCTCGTCATCACTGGCGTCTTCGGACTCCAGTATTTGGCTTTCCTGTTCTTGGAGATCCTCGAGGAAGCGGGAAAGCTCTTCTTCGAGAAGTGGAATCATATCCCGATTGCTCGGGTCGAAGAAGCCCTTATTCTTCCGTTCGTGTAGAATCAGCTGTCCACTACCACGCGAAACCTCAGCGACAACGTCAATCTCTTCAAGATGGTCAAGGACTGTGTCGACCCCATATTCAAGCCGGTCGCCGAGGGTGTCCTTCAGAGTACTCGTAGGAACCACGCGATCGTTGGTCTCGAAATACTCGTTCGCGTAGAGCCAGTTCGCGAACGCGATCATGCTCTCGCTGCTGGGAAGGTCTCCTTTCTCGTTGCGGATATACTGTTCGAGTCGGTCAGTGTCGTCGGAATCGCTGGTACTCATTGTGTAGTGTGGTGGGTTCTCGATCACTACGGGTGGCAGTTCCTCGGCGTGAGTCCGGGTACTGTTCGAGAAGCAGGCGTCCACGGCGCTGTGAGCGGGATCTCACCGGACAACGTCGCATTTCCAACGGCCTACTCTGATGTAGGTGCTGTCTGAACTTAATGGTTTTCCACCCTGTTCTTAGTGTTACTATTGTCTTATACACGAAGGGCATATTCCGAACTCCCGAAATAGGTGCGAGTAAGAGGTCTTTGTCGGAGATTCCTGACTGAAGCTCTCTCAGAATCGAATAGTTGTATCAGAATATTGTGATAGTCGTGTTTGTATAATCGATTCACTTCGTTTCTGGGCACTTTTCCTAGTTCCGATTTCCCCCCTGATTCCGGCGATACTGTACAAATAAGGCGCTAAACTCGGATTTCACAATCGGATTCCTCTCCGCTAGTAGATAGAGCGATTCCGATTATGATCGAGTGTGAACCCCCCACCCCAGAGAATACAAGTTTTATGCGGTCCTGTCACTCACTAATGTCGCCCTCCAGGTATCGGCGTTCTACAGGACTGTGGCACAGCTCGGACGAGACGAAGTGTGCTGGCCATCCAGCGGGAGGTCGTACCGATGCTCCGTGAACGGATCCCCCACTGGGAGACCGTTCCTGAGGCACTTCGCAAACGCGAGCAGTGGGTCTGTTGGCGGGCGGCTGATTCCAGTGACACAGTAGACGGAATTTGGGTCACACCGATCGATCCGGCGACCGGCGAGCGCGCAACCTTCGATGATGAGACTACGTGGAGCGGTTTCGAGGATGCATACGCCACGGCGACAGCGTCCGACTTGGACGTCGACGGACTCGCCTTCTATCCCACACGCAATGATCCATTCACTGCTGTCGAACTCACCGCTTGTCGTGACCCTGAGACTGGTGACCTCGATGACTGGGCCCAGACGGTGATCGAGACGCTTGATTCCTATACTGAAGTTACGTCCGACGGCCAGAGTATTCGGATTCTCGTTGCGGGACGGCCACCGAGCTGGACCTTCGGGGCGATCGATATCTGTGATGCGGAGTTCTATATCCCAATCACGGGCGAGTGGCTGTCGTCGACGCCGGCAACGATCACCGAGCGAACGACGAAACTCCGGGGTGTCTACAAGGCGTGGAAAGGAGCTGCTGACCCATCCGAAGCCGCGGCCACGCTGTCTGCCATTGATATCCAGGAATTCGGTGGACTGCCATCAGAGCCCGGTGTCGACGTTGATTTGAGTGACACTACAGTCATCGAACGGGCACAGTACGGGCCCGCTGGCAACGTCTTCCGGCGCCTGTGGAGCGGCAGTAGTGCAGGGTATGCGAGCCAAAGAGAGGCTGACGTCGCGTTCTGTAGCCAGCTTGCGTATTGGACTGGGGGCGATAGCGAGCAAATAGAACGGCTGGTTCGACAGTCGGATCGAAATCGAGCCGAGTGGGTGAGTCTTGTTTCGGAGGATACGTTGTACGACGAATGGATTATTGAACGAGCGCTTGCTCTGAGCGACGATTACTACGACCCTCGAGACGCATTATAAAGTGCTGTTTCGCCGATTACTCTTCTTCCTGTGTCTCTTTCTGTTGCTCAACACACCACCGGTAGAGTTCCTCTTTGAGATCCGTGGGCGTGTCGTCGAATATCATTCCTAACCGCCATCCCAGATTATGCCACGAGAGGCCCTCTAGTGCTCTTGGGCCAAATTCTTCGCCGTTTTCTGCTTTTGTCCAACCAGCCTTGAAAGATCCAAGTCGATCATTCCCAGGTTCAGGAAAGACTCGTTGGTCCTTATCCCAATCGTGTTTTAATCCGTCAAGCCGGTCACCGCTGTTAGTCCCTTCTAACTCTCTAACACCTGCAACGAACAAGCCTGCCCACGTCCTACCTTGTTCATTTTTTATCTCTCTCATTTTTTCGTGCTGGTCATCATCAAGCTCGAACCGTATCTCTCGCGCCATACCCATATATCTATTTCGAAACTACTTATGGGTTTTGACCCACTTTTAATTTAGTATAATTTCGTCAAAAGCCCCTGTAGAGGCTGATAATCGGTCTTAATTCCCTATCTACTATTGTTGAATATCCTATTCGCACGGGTCTCAAAATCACATATCAGAGAACCGCTCCTACGATCAATCCCACCCAGAGAGATCTATGTACTCGAGATGAACGTGTTCTAGTATTATGACTATTCCCGGTGTAGACTCTGTAAATCTCCTATTCCTCAGTAGTCAGGTGTTTACGCAGGTGTTTCAGATTGATTCTGTAGATTGAGTCCATTCAGACGGCTATGAATCGATGGTCTTCACCTGTGTAAATCCCCGCGATTATTGGGGGAATGAGGGTGGGTTACACTGTGAGAGGTGTCTAGGTGAGGTATGTTTGATTGGTGAGAGATATCAGGAGTGGGTGGTGGATGTCGGTGTCGCGAGGTGGGTGCGAGCGGCGTCGTCGTAGTGGCGGCCGTACCAGCCGGTGATCGTGTCGATCCGGTCGATGCCGGGACAGTGGTAGTCGGCGTCGGTGTGGCTCTGGTCGAGGTAGCGGTTGCCGACCTGGAGGCTGTAGTTCTCCGGCGTGTCGAACGGCGCGTTCGCGATCTTACAGTCGACGTTGCCGGATTCGTGGAGGCGGTTCAGCGTCTCGAAAGCAGTTTCTCGGTTCTCGAAGATCCAGAGGTGCTGTCGCTCCGGTCGCTCGGCGAAGGTCGCGAACTTCGATCGGGGCATCGCCCGGTCGTGGTGGTCAGTCAGCACTTCGGCTTCCCAGGTGGTACCGTCGAGTGCTGTACTCCGAACGTCCGGCTGGGCCTGCCCCTGTTCGCCGGGATACAGCTCGACGGAGCGTCCCTGCTGGCGCCAGACCGCGGCCACGACGGCGACGCCGGTGCGGTGGAGGAGCGATTCGTCCCAGTCGCCGACGAGGCCGGTGTCGGGCTCAAGCTGGTGCTGTGGGAAGTCGTCGGCGTCGAACAAGCCGGCGAAGAGCGTGTCCATCGCGGTTCGGGCGGTCCGGGTCGGTGTCCACCGAACCTTGCGCCGGAGGATGTACTGCTCCGTGAGCCACGGCTGTGACTCCTCGCTCTGGCCGTGGCGTCGGTCGTCGACGAGCGTCGGCGACGTCGCGGGGGCTTGCAGGTCGGTGAACGCAGCTTCGTATCGTTGCTCCCACTCCGCGTCGGAACAGCCGAGAAGCGTCTGGAGGTCCGGTGGACGGTGCCACCCGATGTGATAGCGCTGGTTGTCTCGCTCCAGCACGGCGCCGTTGTACCACTGCGCAATCGCCCAGAGAATATCGAGCGCCGGCGGGGACCAGTCCTTGAGGATGTCGTCAGCTCGCCTTCGAGCTTCTGGCGGTGCGTGATCCATCGGCTATCGCCTCTGCTACTCCTTTGCGCGCTGTGGTCTTCAAATTCCGTCCTGCCCGTGAGGCGAGCCAGGCCTGTACACCGGTCGTGACTGACATCGGGTCCTCGCTGGTTCCGCTTCTCAGATGGATCGCCGGCGACAAAGCTCCGGAACCGGTGGACTCCCGATTAACCAACACAGTTCGATTCGGGCTGTTCTGTTGGTTATTGTCAAGATGCAGTCTGCTCTTGTTATTGCCATAGTATATTCTATAGGAATACCTATAGCCCCGACTCTACAGGGATTCAGGTGAGATATCGGTTGCACAGCCCTCTAACCCGCTTGTTGCTGTCGTATCTTGTATCGTCACGCCCAAAGTCTCAACTGGAGAGCACGAGATCACTCACCCAGAAATGGATGAGACAACGGCTCGCGATCTTCTATCTCTGATTGACCAACCACCGCAGCCCGAGTTACAAACGTTACAGAAGTCAGCCATCGACGATATCGAGTCGGTCCTGTCACAGGCAGGCTTCCCCGTTCAAGCAGAGGTTTGCAGGCGTCTCTCATACACGTTCTACTACGACTGGGAAACTGACGATCCGGATTACGTGTTGCTGGTACAGGATCCGGGGAACCTCCACGAGCGACACCTCTCGGAACTGCGGCCCCACAATCCGCTTGCAGGCGACTGTTCCGCCCGCGATCAGATTAGTGTCTACCGGGCGTTCGGACAGAGTTGGTTGACTGGCCGCAACGCTGATTTCACCGAACGATTCTTTGAGACGCTTGCGCACCACGATCTCATCTCGCTCCCCAGTGGCTGGCACCAGTACGTCGCCTCTGGGCAGTTCTATCACGACTTCTACCTCGGTGATGTAGTGAAATACCGTGTCGATGGGTTTGGAACGAGCGAGGAACGTGTGTCGTATCACGCGCTGCTCGAGCGAGAACTCCAAGCGCTCGATCCGGAGGTGGTGTTCACCTTTGGCGGTAACGCGTGGCCGGCACTTCGCCGGCACACGTCACCGGAGCCCGTTGTAGAGACGGATGCCGATCCAGCTAGTGTGATGGACATTCACGGAACGCTGCATCGGATCAGCGATCCCGTCGATACCTACGTGCTTCCCTTAGCGCATATGAGTGGGCAAGTCTGGTGGCGGTTCCCACCCGACGAGTACATCGCCCGGCTCAGTACCGCACTCCAGGTCCTCCAGCAACACAAATAGTATCAACGCCAGATTTGGGTCGCCGGATTGTCGTGAGTTACCACGGCTTACCCGTTCATCCCTCTGTCGTCGTGAGGGCATCCCGTTGGACGACGAGTGTTGTCCAATACACGTCGCCTTGGTACCGAACCAGATACGTGCCGCTCAGGTCACCTTCACCCTCCTCGTCGAGCCCGTGGGCCTGTTCGTGTCCGCGAAACCGGTCTGCGAGCGCCACAAGCGCATCAGACGGCGTCTCATCGGGCCCGACAACGTACGGTCCGTCCGTGATCGCCGTCTCGACGATCTCTCGCTGGTCGTCTGGAAGGTCTGCAAGTTCGAACGTAAACCGCTCGCGCATCTGTTGGCCGTACTCGGGGGCCGGTGCCACTTGGTCAGCCTTGTAGCGATAGGTGTTCAGCGTCGTGTCGTACGCGTCGTCGACGACCCATTCGGCTTCGGTCCCGTCCTCCCAGGTGATGTACGAGTACTCCGACTCGGGGACAAGGACGGATTGTTCGCGCTCGGCGTCCGTATAGAGGAACGTCGTCCCGATTCCGATCGGGTCACCATCAGCGAGTCCGTGGGCAGCAAATTCCGCTTGATCAACTTCGGGGAGGTCAGCGAACTGGATAGCCTCTGCCTCGGTCACCGAGCCGGTGACGATATCCACCTTCACGGAGTACCTGGTGGCCGGCGTTTCCTCGATCACCTCGTACGCCAGCTCGTAGACGCCGTCTTGGTAGGCGATATGTTGTTGTTCGGGCAGTGGCGGCCGTGTCGCCTTCGTTGTCGTGCCACCGTCGAGAATCCGATCGAACAGTTGTGCCGTTTCGTCGTTGCCTTCAGCAGGGCGGACTGTATAGAGGACCTTCGTCGGGAGTTTCGCGTCGGCAATCGTCGTCAGTTCGAGGCGTGCTGTCGGGGCTTCTGCAGCGGCGTTGCTTCCACCCAACCCACCGGGACTGGTGCAGCCAGCGATTGCTGCGGGGAGGGACGTGGCGGCGGTCGCGAGGAGGGCACGGCGGCGCATAATCGTGATTCCACGGAGACGCTCGAAAAGCCTTGTGTCGGACAGACGAAGACAGCAATAGCTCCGGAAACAGTGGAGGGGGCAGACTATTAACCAACAAACTCTGTTCCTGATTCGGATTGTTGGTTAACAGCCCGTACTTGTCCACTGTCGAGTCTGGACTGTGAACAAGCCGTCCCCTCAGTATATCGAGGTGATGGGTTGTAGTACTGTCTACCTTGTACTGAAACCCCGTCGGGCAATTTTGAGTGGGTTCAACGCCTCGAATTCGCGGGAATCGGGGATCTCTTTCGGCATCTCCCGAGAAAGCACGGCCATCCAGCAAGGCGTTCTTGACACAGGGCTATTCGTATCCCTCATCAGTACTTCCCGAATTTACCCCGCTTACCCCGTGGTCGAGCAATTTTAGCGAAATAGTAGTGAGCCGGCAGCTCGTCGAGGTATTTTCTACCGCCTCAAATCGGCCCGACGAGGCTTTTCTGCGATTTGAGCGCGTTATCTCGCGTTGCATATCGCGGTTTTCGTCCAAAGAAAGAGGCGATATGCAATGTGCGAAGGCCGCCGGCTCTCTCCGGCCGAGGGGCCATCTCTGGGGTCTTGATTTCCGAAATGTATCAGTTTGAGCGGACAGTATCGTCTACCGAGTCACCGGGGCGATTGCCGTCCCAACGACCAGCCTGAGGTATCAGGTTTTGCCTCCTCGAGAGCCCTGTCTGTGGGTCCGTCTCATGGGTCCCTGATGTTGATGACCGCGGCGCGCATCCTGTCGGATATGGACTGTCCTGCGTGCGGTGGCTCGGTCACGCTCGAGGTCGGGCCGGACCGACCGCCGTCGACGTCACTGTCCGACGCGGTTCTCGATGCTGCTGAAGACGAGCGTCTCGACGTCGTCCGGACGTGCTGGGACTGTGGGTGGCAAGAGGAGCGCCGGCTCCGCATCGAGGCAATCGAGACGACCGCCGGCGATGCAGACGCAATCGAGCGAGCCCGCCTTCTGGAAGAGATTACCGATGAACTCGAAGCCATCGAGGCCCTCGGGACGCTGGAGGACACGCTGGCGGAGGTTCGTCGACAGCGACGGCTGGAGCCAGCGGCGGAAGACACGAACGAGGACGTGACGGAGGAGTAGTGATGACCGACTCTGGGCCCCTCTATGACGTTCGTGAGCGTACCGGGAACCCCGAGCATCCATCGGTTGATGACGTCGTCGACCTCGTTCTCGAGCGAGCAGAGAACCCACGAGCGGATCATCAAGACGCCCACCTGGACGAAGCGATGGCGACTGTCGTCGACAGATATAGCTCGGAGACTGTCCGAGCCGTTATCCAGCGCGTACTTGTCGACGCCTATCCGTTTCGAACTGCGACGGCAGACCTCGACGTCGACAACGTCGACGGCGTTCGAATCGGGACGGCGGCCGGCCAGTTCCTTGCAGAGTTGAACGCGCGACAGGACGATTGAAATTGATCCCTTCCGCAACGTCCGGGGTATGCTTCTGACAGTGGCGTTGGTTGTTAGCGAATCCTGTAGTGATTCCTATAGCCACGAATACGGCCAGCTACCGCGATATTCCCTGTCTTCGTCCTACAACAGGTATGGGGCATAGGGCCCGAAGGCGATGAGCAGCCCACTCAGTACGTGGGGCCACTCGTTCGACAGCTTCCAATTCTCGATCAGCAGATGCAGGTACCACATACCGACTACGAGCAGGAGGCCGGTCGTCTGGACAACGACGAACGGAAAAGGCTCGACCAGCTGGGGGATGACGACGTCAATCAGGAGGCCAGCGCCGACACCGACGCCGAGAATGATCAGGAGCGCCCGTTCCTTGCTCTGGAGTGTCTGCCGGCTTCGAAACGAGATGTCGCTCGTACTGTAGGCGAAGTGCGTAATCATCCCGGCGGCAACCCCCTTCAGTGCCATCACCAGCAACTGTCGGAGCTGCGTAAATCCGTCAAGCGACGCCAACAGTTGGTCCAGGGCCCGGACATCGACGAGCGCAACGAGGACGACGATGGAGCCAATCCCGAGCGGCCAGACGTGTTCGGGATCGATGTACTCACTGTCCGCAGCCCACGACATAATCGTATCATAGAGGCCAGACATTCGGGTGTCGATAGCCAGCCCGCAATTGTAAAGCATCATCGTCGAAAGCCCTCGGCCGCTCGACGCCCCGCGCCCCACGCTGCGCGCCTCGTTGTACTCGGTGCTTACGGGGTCGGGGGACGGTCGAGGCGGCCTCGCCCTTTCTGAGTCCACCAGGTAGTGGCCTGCTTCCTCATCGACGACATCGCCTGTCCGGTGTGTCTCGAACGGCTCGCGCCGCTCGCCACTGCCGCCCGCCGCGTCGCTCGCGACCGACCATTCCGGGCGTGCGGGCGCTCTCCGCACCGCCCGCGCCCGTTCCGGGCTAAAATGAATGTGCCCTCGACGCCAGCGGGAAAGCGCGGGGGGTTGCGCGGCGTCGCTGCTCACCCCCCACGCTTTCTCCGCTGGCCGCTCGCGCCGGGCGGGTCGGCGCGCGGCGCTGGTTGGGTCCCTCCGTGCGGGCGCGCTCTCGCTCGCGCCCACAGGGCGCTCGCGAAGGCGCGAGCGAGAGCGCGCAGACGGCTCTGTCGGTCGTGACGTCGAGGAAACCCCGTGCTGGAACACGGGGAGTCGGGCGCTGTGGTGAGCGCCTTCGGGAAACTGCAATGACGAGTAACAACGCGAGCGAAAAGACGGTTTCGGACGTACAGAGTACGACCACCGAGGAACGCGGTCACGAGCCGGCGGTCGAACACGAGCCGTCGGGGCGGTCGGCCTGTCCCGAGTGTGAGGGCCAGGTGATCACCGAAGACGAGCAGTCGTTCTGCACGGACTGTGGGCTGATCGTCGCCGACGAGTGGGTTGACCTGAGCCCAACGCTGAACGACCTGGGCCTGGTCGGAGACGCCGACCAGAGCATCGAGACGGTGGACCCGCTGCGGACGGACAAGGGCCTGCACACGAAGATCGGGAGGAACACCGACGGTCGCGGTAATCCCCTGAGCAACGAGCAGTGGGAGAAGGTCCAGCGCCTCCGGAAGTGGCACAAGCGGATGCAGTTCGGCGAGAAGCGCAAGCGAACGAAGCGGCTCAACGAGGGGCTGCGGGACGTCGAGATGATCGGCGGCAACCTGAACTTGCCGGACCACGTCGTCAAGATGGCGGCACAGTTCCTCCGGAGCGCCTCGGAGGCACGGCTGCCGGGCGGGCGGATGGCCTGGGAGGCACTCGCCGGCGGCGCCGTCCTGTTGGCCGCGCGGGCCTCATCGGTCGACCGGGACGAGATCGACGTCGCGGTCGCGACGCACACCAAAGCGCCCCACGAGCGAGTGTGCGCTGCGGCGCGGAAGATCCGGTGTGAATGCGGGTTCGACGCGCCGCTCATCAGGCCCAACGCCGTGATGGCGGTCGTCGACGCGCTCGATGACGACGCCATCCCCGGGGCGCGAGCCGTGCGGACGTGGCGACTGGCTCAACACCTGATGAAACTCGGCGATCAGGTGCCGGTCGGGCCGGGAACGCCACGGTGCACCGTCGCGGCGTCAGCGCTGTACGCGGCGGATCGGCTGCTCTCGCGCAAGCATCTCACCCAGGAGCAGGTCGCCGTGGCGGCGAGCACGATTGTGCCGACGTCCCGAAACCGGATCGCGCGGTACAGTCGGGAGCTCGTCGACGCCTACGAAGCCGAACACGGCACTGACGACCCGGGTGTCGGCCTCGAGGCGGAACGGGACACCCTGCGCTGAGCGGGGCACTCCCCCGTTTTATTGGCGACCACCGCCCGTGGACGCCCCGCCGCCCCACCCACCGCTCCGTGCTCGCTCCCTGCGGTCGCTGCGCGCGCAGCCACAACCTCACTAACACCTGTATAGAGTCTCATCAACGTGGATAGCGACGGTGTGTGGTTTGTCGAATCCAAGAGGGGCGGAGTGAGAGACGAATGAACGCTGTCCCATCGTACGCGGTCGATAGAGAGACCGCAGCGACCCTCCGAGAATGGTTGTTCGAGCACGCTGTCGAGAAACACGGCGAGTCCGAGATCTCCGAGCCACTCGCCGAACTGGCGGCTGCCATCGACGGCGTGCTCTACGAGCAGGCAGAGGCCGTCGAACTCGGTGCATGGGCACGGGCGGGTCCTCTGGGCCACCGAGATGCGTCACACGTCGACGGGAGGCCAGTCGATGAATCCCGATCAGATGACGCACGCGAACCAGCTGGGCCTGATGCTCTCGATATGGGTATCAGCAAGCCAGATCGCATCTACGACACGCTTCCCGATTCGGCCTGGCGGCTCGATCACGAGCAGTCTAGGACGAACCGGGAGCGATCCTCGACAGCAACGCCTCACGGCAAGACGACACCGGCAGCGAACTCCCGGATACGACGGCAACACCACCGTCCGTCAATCCGGTATCGAACCGTGTACGAGTGTTCCGTGTGCGGGAACGTTCGTGAGTTAGAAACCTCGCTTCGCGTCTGTGCGTTCGTCGATGAGTGTCCCAGCTGCGGAGTAGTCGCCCGCTTTACTGTAGGCGGGATTCCCACGCCGCTCAGAAAGGACTGATCGCAACGCGTCGGTTACAGATCGTGTGGCTGGACCGTCTTTCGGTCGTTGGCCTCAGCTCGTCGTGCAGCGTCGTCAAGCAGCTCGGCGGCTTCGTCGTCCAGTGCCTCATAGAAGTCTGCGGAGACGTTGGTGTCGTCGAGTGCGTCCTTCACAGCCGATTTGACAATCAGGTCTGCCATACGCTTCTCGTTTCAGCTACCTAGCTCAAAGTGTAGTGGCTCGGTCACGATATCGACTGTGAGTGTTTGCAAACCAGCTCCATACTCCCACTATCCAAGTTTGCGGGTTTAGTTCGGTTATCCCCGTTCTACTCGTATTTTTATGTGGGATGAACGCGAGGGTCAAGACATGTCTGCGGGAGACACTCTTCAAACGGTTGATTTTGACAGGGAATTCTGGCTTGACGTCGAAGTTCCCGCAAATCTCATCGAGGACAATTGGAACGACGAGTACAGGTCTGAACTGAAAGAGTTCGCCGACAGCCAACGGATCGTCGGTACGGAACTAGAGGTCTACTGGCGGCTCTTCCGAGACGACGA
This sequence comes from Halobacterium sp. NMX12-1, assembly GCF_040435975.1. Classification (NCBI taxonomy): domain Archaea; kingdom Methanobacteriati; phylum Methanobacteriota; class Halobacteria; order Halobacteriales; family Halobacteriaceae; genus Halobacterium; species Halobacterium sp. NMX12-1. The sequence continues at coordinate 119,000 of NZ_CP159205.1, forward strand.
TCCCCCCAGACAAAAGACTCAGATAGTAGAGGAAATTCTCTCGCATGACGAAGAGTGGGGAATGAACCTACGCTCGGCATATTGGTTCAGTAACGGCAAAACGCCGGAATTCATCTCTCACTTTTTCGATCGGATTGAGGGGGAGGTTGACGGAACGGACCTCGAAGAGCTCTACGCCGATTTTCGTGACAACGGTCGCAAGTTCGGTCAGGTATTACTGCTACACCTGTTCGCCCCTGACTCGCTGAAGAGTATACTCGCTCTCGACTACTGCTACGGTAAAAAGCCGTACTCCCAATCCAGATCGGGGACGAGGCCGAGCGATCCGCTCGATGACATCGACGCCGACGCTATTTTGAACCAGTTACGGTCGGACAGTCGCCGGTACCAGGCTTGGCATCGGTTTACCTTCGACGGTCGGGACTACTTCGCAATCAAACGGCACCTTCGGGACGAAGTCGAACGGCAAGTGGATGAGAACCAACCGCTCGAAACAGCAGAGTTCGTCGTTGTGAAATTCCGTGAGGACCTCCTCGAGATATACTCCGATCGACGGAGGATTGCAGAGCGGACTCGGGTGGGTGTGAACCGCTCTTTTTCCAACGACTCCGACGTCGAATACGAGCCCCTAGACCGAACCGCACCTCATGACCACTTCGATGACCCAGATCAGCAGATCAACGGCGTCGATTCGCGTGAACGCGAACGGCCAGTCACTGAACTGTGGGATGACGTAGGCCTCCTCGATGGAGGGTGGACTGACGCCGGCGCTGGCAGCGACGAGCTCGAGCGCTGCGTCGTGTACGCGCTCGTCGACGACGGTGAGACCATCATCGTAATGGACGTAGCCTGCGTCTTCCAGCCGATTGACGGCCTGTCGCACCGTCTCGTACGGCGTGTGGAGGTGTTGGGCGACACGGCGGATAGAGTCACCACTCTCGACGGCGAGGACGATCTGCGCCGCCGTGTCGTCGAGTACCTCGTACATCTGGTAGTTACCAATACTCCGGTAACAGTTAAAATAGCAGTAGACTCGCTATTGTACCAGGCTTATCTTGACTAACACGCCGAAGTGGCTCTGTTTGGTAAGAGACGCCCGTGCTGTAGCGAACAGCACAGTCCAATTTTGAGATGCTCAAACCAATCTCAATCACCCAACACAGGTGCGTTTCACCGGCGAGATCCATTCACGGTGGCTACTATGTCGTCTATAAACGTCGTGAGGAGATCAACAGGGTCGCGATCAGCGTCCTCCACCGGCGGTTCCCAGAGTGCGACATCGAACGCCTGGGCGGCCGATGCGTCCCCCTCAGTAGCCGTGACCATAAGAATGGCACTCTGATAGATGACAATCGTCCGGGTGTCGTCGACGTCGAGATACTCGATCCCAGCTGCCTCGAGCGCATTCGGAATATCCACACCCGTATCCAGTCGACAGTGTTGCACCGGCTCATCGTCGTCCGCCATAGCAGTTGCTACTCCCTGTCCGTACAAGTATACCCGGTCCTGTGGCGGCCAGACGAGCGAAGTATACGGTTCTCAGCCAGGTCAATATTCCACAAAGAGTCAACCCATTCGTTCCCGGTCGTAGTCCGAGGAGTTACACAGGTCGGTAGAGAACACACGATTATGGACCAAACACCCGACGTATTCGCTGCTGCGCTGGCCTCGGGTGACACCGATCGTGTGAATCGTGCGATCAACGAGATCGAGGATCTGGATCTCCAAGAGCGAGCAGCTCTCTTCGAGGACTGCTTCGAGCGGTGTCGCGAGCTCTACAAGAGTGGTGATGGGTATCAACGTCAGTCTGTCGTTCGCTTTGCGGCCGCGCTGTATCCACGACTTGCGTTCCGAACAGTCGGCACCGAACTCACTGATCAGGCATTACCGGGTGACTGGACACTCGAGGAAATCGAAACCCACCGCCGCCGGCTTCGCGAGTTTTACCTAGACGCTCTCGTCGACGACGATGGACGAGTCCGACGCGCCGCAGCCAAGGCCCTCAAAGAGCTGGCCGTGACGGCAGAGCTGATCGGCGCCGATGACGAACTCCAGACGATGCTGACGGAGTTAGAGACGCTGGCCGAGGACCACGACAATGAGGCCGTCCAGAAACACATTGACCAGGCGTACGAAAACGTCGAGTTTCACGCGGAGAAGCCGGGATCGCTACTCCCTGATGCCTTTCGAGACGCACTCGAATGAGCCAGGTCGTGGTGCCGCTACGTTCGGTTCCAACTCAAGGAGGAGAATTACAGAACTCAGTGGTCTTACCAAATCAATATCGTGGTTGAGGGACCTCTATTTGGTAAGATAGCTTCAAATATCCATTCGTTTTCACTCCAGCTGATCGAGTTCCCCTCGCCGTTCGCGATGCATGATTCCGCCGGCGAACCGCCGTAGTTTGGCCACGAGTTCGTCCTCAGTCTCGTAGGTTTCGACGCGCAAATCCCACCGGACGGACGCCGACCGGATCATCGCACTCGTCACGTCATCCTCGTGGACGAAAATCAACCGCTCCCCGTAGGTTGCCGCGAGGTTTTCGAGAATACTGCCGGCCTCTTCGCCGACGCCAAAATTGTGGCCAAGAAACGGCACCACGAACGCGGTTGCGTTGCTACAGCGTGCGTACTCAATGCTCTGGGTCACCGCATCCACGTCGTCTGTGTCGATGTCGACGTCAAGTGCGAGAAACGCATTCACTCCCGGGTCGGTTCGAAGTTCCCCTTGTACACGTCGTAAGAGACCCTGTGCGGCGTTGATGTCGTCCTTGCTCCTGAAGAGCCGGCGTAACGGCCCAGGAAGATCGTCGACGTCGATCTCGCGACGATCCTCCTCGCTGAGGACGTAGTTGAGGTTGAACGACTTGTACGGCCCCATCAGATAGAAGAGAAACCGGTCGTATGTCACACGCCCGAGCCGGTCAGCGATCAGCTCGCGCGTGATTTCGACGGGCATAGCCGGTCCTATTCAGCAAGAACATATAAAAGACGGTGTTTTTGAGAATTCTCGGCTTGACAACGACTAAGCGTCTCCGACGCATAGCGTGACGTACGATGGCGACGGATCAAACGCGGACGATTAACGGCGACGCCCCGGACGATCCGGCAGATCTGCTCCCCGAGGAGAGCATTCTTAGCCTTGAGGAGTACCTCGATATGCACGCGGCTGTCGGTCACCGCACCCGCTATGAGATCCTCTATCGGCTCGTCCACAGCGGCGAGATGAGTCCGAAGGAACTCGAGGACGCACTCGACATCGACGACAGTACACTCCACTACCATCTCAACAAGCTCGTCGACGTCGGCCTCGTCGAGAAACGCCAGCGCACGGAGCGCGGACAGGACGGCCTGTACACGTATTATCGAGCGACCGTTTTCGGCGAGGTGACGCTCACTGACGGCGTCGACGAGTTGATCCGAGGTGAGCAGGCCTTCGAAGAGATGTACGACAGTTCGACCGCTTAGCCGCGATACCATCGCTACTGTTCATACGCGTTTGACGGGCTTCCCATTCAATACCGACTGTTTCAGAAGCTTATCAGCGGCTCGCATTCTTACCTAACAAATCACGTCTCCTCTAGTCAGTCTGTTTGGTAAGATTCTGTGCAATCGTAGTGAGAGGCCCACCACTATCGCAAGTGAAGTGCGTCAAATGAGAGTCAAAGGTGAGTATCTCGGCAGACACACCACTGCTGCAAGTGAAACTGATTGAGAATCGTAGATAGAGCCGGTATATCTCCGGTCTTCACTTGCAAAAGTGGTGTGTGGTTCCCACAGATCGATGGCAATCTGGAAAGACATACCCACCACTGTTTCACGAATTTGGCGAGAGTGTCGATCAGAAGATCGGGGAGACAAATCTTCAAGGAGACACCGTCAGTTCACGAATTCTGTTCCGAGCCAGAAGGAACGAGTTCGGACAGATCCGCGAGACACCCACCACTGTTTCAGGAATTAATCTAGCTGGAAGAACATTACACTCCAGAATCAGATTGAGTGCGTAACTCGAAGCTGAAGTTACGAATGGCCTCGGGACCCCCACCACCGTTTCAGCAATTCCCGTGGGAAAGGGTGGAGTCGGTCGATTTTAGATCAAACACACGATACAGTACAAGACACGCTGGCTAGCCGTTGGGTACTTGCCCACTCTCTACTCTGGGTGAATTCCTGAAACGGTGGTGTGGGTGTGATCTGCCTATTTCTATTAGAACCTCCCATTCAGCGTCACGCGAAAGATCTCCGACAAGACGTCCCGGACATCTTATTCAGCAGAATACAACACGGCCAGCCCGTACGTCGATTGTCTTGCGGTCTCTATACGTACTGCTTCAAATTGACCGAAATGAGGACTCCCCCTCCGGTGTTTCCGAAGCTTTGCTACCCCTCCACCATTTCCGAAGCTTCCACTATACATCTCGACTAGCCTTACCAAACTCCTCAGCACTATTGGTTCAAGTTGTTTGGTAAGATATTCCTAGTGGTATACGCTCTCACTCTACTATTTTCGGAGTTTTAGGACAATCCTCACCCTCCGTCGTTTCCGGAGCTTTCAGGAACTCAGTACCACGTTAGAAAACACGAAATCCCGGTTCAGTAGTCGGAGATATCCGACTGGAGGAGGTTGTTATCGTCGGCCGTCGACTCGATGATGTTCGCGAGTTCTTCGAAGCGGGTCGTCGACAGGAGGACCTCGAGCACGGCTTTCAGCGGAACGTCAAGCTCATACTCGTGATACCGGCCAGCCGAAAGCCCCTCGTTCCGTTCATAGACGCTGATGAGCCCGAGCATATTCATATCCGAGAGGTGGTCGCGAACACGGCGCTCGCTCACGCTGTCGGCGTCAAGTCGGTCGCAGATCTTCACGTATCGTTCGTAGAGATCGCGAGAGCGGAGGGGGACGTCATCGAGCGCCTGGTGGTACGCGAGCGCACAGAGGACGGCGTGTCCCTGTGTCGTGAGTTCCTGCATCCCCTCGTAGAGTTGGTTCTTTTCGAGCTCGTCCTGGGCGTCCCGGACGTGCTCCTCGGTCACGGTGTCAGAATCGGCGGCTTGCGCGAGCTCGCCGGCCTCACGGAGCAGTCGGATCGCCTGCCGGGCCGATCCCGTGTCTTGGGCGGCAAACGCCGCACAGAGCGGGACGACATCTTCGGCGAGGACATCGTCGTGGAACGCTTTCTCGGCACGTGGGTTGAGAATCGAGCGTAGCTGATTCGCGTCGTATGGGGGGAAGAGAATCTCTTTTTCGGCGAGTGTGTCCTTGACCTTCGGCGAGAGGTTATCCCGGAACTGGAAGTCGTTGCTGATGCCAACGATTACCGGGCGGACGTCGTCGACGTAGCCGTTCGACCGTGCTCGTGGGAGCCCGTAGAGGATGTCGTCGGAGTGGCCGATGTTGTCGATTTCGTCGAGGACGATTACGACGGTCCCACCGAGCGCGTCGAGTTCCTCGTAGAGGATGTCGAAGACCCGTTGCTGAGAGTAGCCGGTGGTGCTGATGCGGTCCTTGTCCTGGCTTTCGCGAAGTTCGTTAACGAGAGCGACGGCGACCTGGTAGGACGAGGAGAGGTTCTCACAGCTGACCCAGACGGTCGAGAGATCGACGTCGTCGTACTCGGCCGCGTCGTTCTCGAGATGGGACAGCATGAACTTCGTCGCGACGGTCTTTCCCGTTCCAGTCTTGCCGTACAGAAAGATGTTCGACGTCGGGCGGTTATCGATGATCGGCTGGAGGGCTCGTTGATATTTCTCGAGTTCCTCGTCCCGTTCCCGGATATCCTCGGGCTCATAGGAGTCGTCAAGTGGTTCGGCATCAGCGAACACCTGACGGTCTCGTTGGAACATCCCCATGATAAACCGCCACACGGGACGATCTAATAAAACCACCGCTTCCTTAGTTTCCGGAGCGTCCGAAGCTCGGTCATTTAAAAAGATAACCACACCGGCGGTTCCGATGCTCCGTTTCTTTATAATACCCTCTCACTCCACTGTTTCCGAAGCTATCGAAATGACGTGGGGCTACCATTCAGCAGAGACACTATACAAGACAAAAGAACTAAGACACTTACCGAAAAACAGTAACCGCAATACCGCAAAAACAACACTCTAGAAAAAGAATATGTTTGGAGTGAAAGGACAGAACTTGTGGAGCGGATCGTCTTCTCGGCAATCTCTGCCGTCTCTGTCGTGGCCCCCTTCCTTTTCACGTGGATAGCTCCGGAAATGGTGGAGTGAGGGTTCGCGTTACTGGCCGTCAGCAAAAGCTTCGGAAACAGTGGAGGGTTCGTGGACTCTATCTTCTCTGATTTGTCCTGCGGCTTCTCCCCTCGAGCGTCTCTCAGCTCCGAGTCAGTTCATACTGCGTGGCAGGGAGTGTGAGTCTCCATCGAGGTCAACGACTCCTTGGACGACAGCCGTCACTGTGTACGTCACATCAGCCTTCGGAACGATTGGATCAGCGTCACAACCATTAGCTCCGGAACCGACGGAGGGGTGGCTCAGCCGATGGATCCATCTCTTCCGCTGCTACTAAACTCGTGATAATCACACGATAGCGTTGACGTCAACGGTGTTTACTTCGGAAACGCTGGAGGGGTGTTCCCGAATCTTACCAAACATTTATTTCTTAACGGGGCTTAGTGTTTGGTAAGATAATGCCGACACGGCCACCAGCTCCAGAGGGGTTGCCGCAATATCTCGTCGAGGGCATCCCGAAGCAGGACGACACAGACTTGCGTGCTCTTCAGGACTGGATCGACGATCTCCTCGAGTACCGCCAGGATGTCGCCGCTGAGGATATCGACGCCGGCGAGGGTGAATCGATCGAAGCTGTCGAAGAATCGGGTGGTGGGACCGTGGTGATCAAGAAAGTCAGCTGTGGCAAAGACAACTGTAAGTGCCAATCTGGCGAGCTCCATGGCCCCTACAAGTACATCGTCCGCCGACAAGGGGACAGTCTCGACTGGGAGTACAAAGGAGCGGTCACGGAGTGATCGTCTCCGTTTAGCTCGGTCTATACCAATTTGGTGCTTGCCAAAGTAGTTAATGTTCAAGCGGCCATAGCCTGGGGTGAGTCTACAGTCGGCCTATGATTCCGAACGCCTACTATGCCATCTGATCCCTCGAACTCGGATACGCCACGGACGATCTCCGATCTAGACAGCACCGTTGAAACTCAGCGCCAGCGTCTCAACACCGTCACTCAGGAGACCCGCTTCGTTTTGATTCAGAATATCCTGTCCCATCCGAAGCAGCTTCCCTCACTGAAGGAACTCAGCTACGTAAACTACCCTCCCCTACTTCGCTCGGGGGTAATCGCCCCGCTCGCTCGTTGAGGGGAGGGCTTTCGCGTGGACTCCCGTTCTATGCCACAGCAGAGGCAGGGGGGACGTACTCCCCGCTCACGTTCAACGTCCCGCGATTCAAGCGCACGTCTACGGGTGCGCCTCCGTCGTCTGCGTTTTGCCGGCGACGGAGATACTGGAGGCCGATGTTCTTCGCCGCGTTGTAGTCGGCGTGGTTCTGGTAGCCGCAATCCAGACACTCGAAGTCCTCGCTGTGGCGGTTGTCGTCGTGGGTAAATCCACAGGTCGAACACCGCTTCGAGGTGTTCCGTGGGTCCACTTGGACGGCTTCGACGCCCTGTTCTCTGGCTTTGTATTCGACGTATTCGTAGAGACGGCGGAACGCCCATAGATGGTGCCACGACGCCTCTTGCACGTTCTCACGAATGTCGGTCAAGTCCTCGAACACGATATGCGAACAGTCGTGTTCGACGGCCTCGGCGACGATTTCGTTGGCCACACGATGCAGGAATATCTCGAAGCGTCCGTCCTCTTTACGCTCGACACCTGCTATCACGTCGTGTGCCGCCCGTGTCCCGCACTGTTGCAGGTCGCCACGCCGTTTTTCGTACTCTCGTTTCCAGTGGTTAAACTCGTCTGCCGACCAGAACCGTCCGGTCGAAGCAACTGCGAGTTGATTCACACCAAGGTCCACACCGAGGACTGTTTTGTGCCCGGTCGTGGGTTCGGTGTCGTCGTCCTCTTTGAGCATCGACGCATGAAGATACCAGTCGCCGTCGCGCTGATGGAGTGTTGCCCGCCGAAACTCGTAGTCCTCGTTGGCGACATACTTCGTCGGCGGTGTGTCGGTATCGTCAGGCAGAATGTAGCCACATTCGATACGCCCGTCCGGTGTCGAGAGCGAAACGTGGTCACGGTGGAACGTGGCACTTCGCTTGTCATAGACGGCGGTATCAGCCGTGAATGTCGGACGGGACGTATCTTGGTCGTTTTTGAGCCGTTCGACGCCGCTTTTGACGGCTTCGACGGCTTGGCAAATCCCCTTCTGGACGAGATTCGCGGTCAACCCTGTGTCCGCGCGTAGCTTGTCGTACAGTGCATCTTCGGCTTTTGCTTTCGATGTAACGTGGTAGCCGTCGTCACCGTGCCAGCACCACTCGCTCGCGGTGTTGGCGCAGTATTGGAACTGCTCGACAGTCTCCCGCAGGTGTGTATCCGCTCCTTCGGGTGTATCGAGCTTGATAACGGCGGTACGACGGTACTCCACAATATTTTCACATATGTCCTTGTAGTTGGTTAATGGTTGGGAGTTAGTGAGCTACGGACTGGGGTTGGTCACTACCGGGTCGGCTTCCTCCCCACTCTACTCGCTTGTGCTTCCGCCGGGGTCGGAAGCCCGGTGCTCCTTGAGGGTGGGACCTCCGCCTCAAATTAGGTGAACCCCAGCAAGAGCCAGAGTACGATCCGGGAGCATCTCGAGATCTTGATCGAGGAAGATATCGTCGAAGAGCGGGTGCTTCCCGACGACCGTCGACAGCGTGATCTTCCTTGGCGCTTCTTTGGACTTACTGAGGAGGGACGAGCGTTGCTGTCGGAGGCGGGCCTCTTGCGAGCCGAAGCAACGTTGCAGGATATGTATACGCGGCTGGATACCACGCCCGAGATCGATAGGTATGCACAAGCGCCACGTCCGGGACAAGTAACCGAGTAAGTCGAGAAACGAGTCAGACGCTGAGCTTGACTACTGGGCTCTCCTTGTTCGTTTCGTCCTACGACGACAATCTGGTAACGAACGCTCTCGGTTCTACTCGTTTGAAGGGTTCTCTTCAGTTAATTCGTCTATATAGGTTCTCCTATAGATAATTCTATATTAGAACCTATAGGATACCATTTAGGGATTCTACCTCCGATAGCGCATTATATTGTCGGCAAGTTATCGACCCGTACTGACGTCGACGTCGTCGATGTCGAGATCTGGTTCGTCAAACTCGAGTGCTTTCGCAACAGCCGGCGGCAGGTCCGGACGTGGCGCCGCTTCGTGGCGCTGGATCTTCTCCGTTTTCCGGGTATTCTCATAGAGGGCTCGAGCAACTGGAACCCCTCGGAGGTATTTATAGTCGTGAAGGATCTCGACACCACGCTCCGTGAACCCATAGAACTGCGCTGGGAGTTCCCGAGTTTCCTTGTTCGGCTCGAATATGTACTGTGCGAGGATGTCTTCGTCGCGAAGCGTGTCGAGATGATTCTTGATTGTCGCACGGTTCTTTCCCGTCATGTACTCGAGTTCCGCGAGGGACATAAGGTGAGTAGGGTGGCCGAGGAGTTCTTGGACGATGAGCTGTCGGGTGTCCTGTGAGAGAAATTCAAATAACCGCTGTTGCTCTGCGAATGGATTCGCGTCCCCGGTGTCCATAGGTAAATGAACGAGGAATTAGCATAATAATTCTCTGTCTGTAAGGGGATGATCGACGACTGTCTTCGCTCTAACTAGTTAACAACGCAAGGGTGGTATTTTCTGATCTGTTGGTTGAGTTTTCTGAGCCCACACAGGCGCATTCTGACCTTCGTCGAATCATTGGCCTTCTAAATTAGAGCTCAAAATATTATCGTACAGACTATTATAGTTCTACCTCTAACTTCGAAACACGTATGTTCTCTCCGCCACGACTGGGAGTATGGACCAGTTCGTCAATCGTCTCGATGAACTCGATCGGTTGCAGGCCCTCTACGAGAGTGACGCTGCAGAACTCGCCATTATCTATGGGCGCCGCCAGATCGGCAAGAGCGAACTCGTCCGCCAATCGATTGCCGACCGCGACGATGCTGTGTACTATCAGGCAGTTCAGGGAACGGCGACGACACAGCTCAGGCGATTTGTCGAGGCAGCAGCAACGACCTATCCAGACATCACGGCCGTCAAAGAGGAATGGGAACCGCTCTTGACGTACCTCACCGACAGAGACGCCATCATCGTCATCGACGAATTCCCGTACCTCATCGAATCGAATGAGGGGCTTCCGTCGGTCATTCAACACCTGTGGGATACGGCTGTCGACGAGAGTCAGGCAACGCTCGTACTCACTGGCTCTGCAATCGGTATGATTCATACCCACGTCCTCGATGGCGGTGCGCCACTCTACGGCCGGGTATCTCAGACACCGAATGGCCGTCTCGAACTCGCCCAGCTGCCGTTTCGCTCCATCCAAGAGTTCGTGCCGACGTACGATCCCGAAGAACGGGTGTTCGTCTATGGCATCTTCGGCGGCACACCCCGATATCTCAGCCCACTCGATCCATCAGAGAACCTCGGGGAGAACATCACGCGGCTGCTGTGCGACCCGGATGGCCCACTCCACGATGAGCCTGAAACCGTCCTCCAGATGGAACTCAACGAGGTGAACACGTACTTTTCGGTACTGGAATCGATGGCCAGCGGGAACCGCAGTCGAAACGAGATCGCCCAGGGAGCCGGCATCGAGAGTACCAACACGTCGTACTACTTTGATCGGCTGGAAACGCTCCAGATCATCGAGAAACACCATCCAGCACTCGCCGACCCGGCACGCAGCAAGCGGACGCGATACCAGATTCGGGATCCCGTATTCCGGTTTTACTTCCGGTATCTCTACGGCCGCGGGGGGCAGTACGAACTCTACGGCGAGAACGCCTACGCGGATCTCATCGAACCGGAATTGCCCGACTTCGTCAGCGAAACGTTCGAATTGCTCTGTCACCAGGCGGTGCCGGCGCTCTATGCAGACTACCAGCTCACGCAGGTGCCACGCCAGTGGTGGTACAAGGGCCGAGAGGTAGATGTCGTCGCTCCAACTGATGAGTCAACGCTCATCGCTGGCGAAGCGAAATTCACCAGCACGCCCCTCGGCTATGATGTGCTTTCGAATCTCGAAGACGACGTGGAGCACATCGACTGGACACCCAAGGGAGGTGATGAGCCGACCTATGAATTCGCCCTGTTCAGTCGGTCTGGCTTCAAACGCTCCGTTGAGGAAGCTGTAGACGAGCGTGATGACCTCCGTCTCTTCGATCTTTCCGATATTGTTGCCATTCTCGAAAGTGACTGACGCAAATCTTGAATCGACACGGCACGTCATTCCGGCTGCCCTCGGGTTCTAATTTGAAGATATTGGCTGGCTAGGCGGGGTGTTCGTCGAGCCACCGTTCAAGAATGTTCGTCACAAACTGTGGTTGTTGCTCCCGTTTCGGTGGACTACTTGACGGCCCGCTCATACAAGTGTGTTAACGCGTAATCACGTCTGAGACAACAGCTATGTGTTATCACCAGTAAACCAGCAGTATGAGCGAATCACCTCAGAACCACCCAGCAGCGGAGAAGGACACCAAGGAGGCCCGCCTGGAGAATCCGAGCGGTGTCTTGTATCTCTTTCAGCACGAGAGTGTCCCAATCCTCATCGACGCCATTCTCACGCTCCCCCCGGGCCGAGAGTTCACCAAGACGGAGCTCGCGGATCATGCTGGCGTTACTCGGCAGACAGTGAGCAAGTACATCGACCTTCTGGTAGAAACCGAGATCGTTGAGGAAGTAGCGAACTCGTCACCCCGCCGGTATCAAGTCGCCAAGAGCGATGCTGTTCAGGAGCTTTTCGAGCTGAACAGTGCGCTGAACGCAGCCGGTGAGTAAGGAGACGCTCCCGTTCCACTGAGCTGCGCAAGAACTGTTTCATATTGTCTATAGGTAATCCTATAGTCTGAATAGGGCCGATGTCTGACGTGGTTTTAAGACTACAGGCTTCTCTATAGGAGACACTATAGGCGTACTACGATGAGCGAAACACTGCGCGCCGCCGCGTTCCTCGACAAAGGCGGCACTGGGAAGACGACGACCGTGGCCCACCTCGGCGTCGCCCTCGAGGAGCTCGGTCACGAGGTCCTGCTTATTGACCTCGCTGGAAAGCAGGGCGATCTCGCGAAGCATTTCGGCGTCTGGGGCGAGTACCAGGCTCGGATCGAGGCCGACGAGGCATGGCCGAACATCAGCACGGTCTTCGACGACGCATGGGGGACGATCGCCGAAAAGATCGGCGACGACACTCTGGCTGATCTCGTTGTCTCCACTGACGAAGGACCCGACCTGATCCCGGCACACCCTGGACTCGACACACTTGACGCTGAACTCGGGAACATCGACGATGCGCGTGAGCGCTATAGTCGTCTCGAACAGTTCCTCGACGAGTACGTGGACCCGCTCGGCTATGACGTCGTCTTGGTCGACCTCCCGGGGATGACAAACAACGTCGCGTACAACGGGCTGTGGGCCGCCCGCCACGTCATCACGCCCGTCGAGATGGGGCCGTTCGAGGCCGAGCAGGCCGATGCCCTCCGTCGCGACCTCGGGAAGATCGCCGACAATTTCGCCGTCGACATCGAGCTCGCGCTCGTACTTCCGAACAAGGTCGATACCCGAACGAATCTCGCCGAGGAATATTTGGACGCGTTTGAGTCGGAGTATCCGGACGCTATCGCGCCCGACTACGTCCCGTATTCGCAAGACATTCGGAACGCTGCGGACCGCGGCCAGACTGCGTTTGCGCTCGAAGAGCCGTCGACGACAGCACGCCGGGCCCGTGAGGCGTATCTCGCTGCCGCTGAAACGCTTGTCGAACGGCTCGGAGGTGAACACCATGGCTGAGGACGACGACGATCTTACGGCCCTTCGCGAACAGACGTCCCACGGTGACCGAATCGAAGAGGCGGCTGCCGAAGACGCAAAGCGTGATCTCGTCGAGGACATCCTCGATGAGTTGGAGGCCATCGACGCCGGCGACAAACAGAAGACCATCAGCGTGTGGGACGGGCCTCTTGCGGCGTTCATTCGTGCGCTGGAGGAAAATCCTGACCGCTTGGAGGAAGTCGGCCACGCGCTTCAGCGGCAGCTAGATATCGAGGAGGGTGACGTTGACCGGAGTGAAATCCTCCGCCTTGCCCTCCGCCTTGGATTCCAGGAAGCTGCTCCCAAGGAGTTCGAAGCGGTTCGCGAAGCGGCCCGGAAACAGGCGACAAAGGGTCTCTAGAGTTCCCTATAGTTTTAGCAATAGTAAATCCTATAGGACAAACTTTGGATCTACCGCTAAGGTCACTACCTAGGCCACTCCGTACTGCTCTTTGAGTGCTTCGTACTCCGTTCGACTCGGCAAATAAATTCCATCTGCGGCTGGTGGCTCGTTTTCACCAGCTAAGTACCGATACATCTCTGAGATAGTATCCGCTAACCCGTACCACACTGCGACGTCCATCAGCTCCTGTTGGGCGATTGCTTCTGCCTCGATCAGTAGGAGGGAGTAACTCACTCGTCGCGATCCGCTGTCAAGGACAAGGGTATGGCAGACGATTTCGGCCGGCGTCAGCGTCTCTTCTGGGGCATACCAGAACGCGGGCTCTCCAGCGAGGAAGAACTGTAACCCGAACTGCTTGAACCGGGCTAGGCCGGTTACTTCCCACTCTTCGGCCGCGTAGAGTGACTCTGTATCGTGCCGTTCCTGGACACGAATGAGTGCTCGGTGGGGGTCACACCATTCGACCGTGGTGCTGGGAGCGAGGTTTCGAGCGCGATTCAGGTGATCGTGAACCACGACTGCCTGGATGAATTCCAATAGTGGTTGAATGCTGTCACTGAGTGCGTATTCCGGGCCAGCTGGGGACAACAGCGCTCGGTTCTTCAGCGGCGATAACGCCTTGTGGACGCTTTGTCGAGAGATCTCCAGCCGGTCCGCAATTGATGTGATACGGCGTGGTTCATCAAGATACCAACAGATGCGGATCGTCGCGGGAGTGAGTAGCTCCGGCCAGTCGACGTGACTGAATTCCGCTGTGAGCTTCCGATATTGCTCGATAACGGGGTGCTCTGTGATCTGGACCACTCGCTGGTTGTGATGTCGGCGCGTTTCACGAAGGAGCCCGGTGTCGATCAGCTCGTCGAGGAGATGGTAGATGTGGTCGCGTGTATACCCCGTGTCTGTTGCGAGCTCTTCAGGAGTCGCTTCACGGCCCGTGATGAGTGCGTCGACGATCGTGAGTTCGCCCTTCGAGAGCACTGTGAAACAATATTCACTGTACACTTATAAACGATACAGGATATCAGTTTACAAAATTGAGCCATAATTGGCCTTTAGGTATACCTATATGAATTTCTATAGCTTGTCACATTCCCTACTAAACACAGACTAGAAGTTGAGGAGGGGCTTTGCCGACGGACTCATTTGGCCCACTGGATTGACTCCAGGCCGGAGACCTCGGCAAGTCGGTCGCTGATCTCTTCATCCGTCATCGTCGCCGTCCAGTGAAGCGTGATTTTGACCGTGATGATCGTGGCCGAAAGCTTCGGATCGATACTGTGGAGCTCGTCAATCGTGACCGCATTCACGTCTTCCACCCGTGAGAGGCGCTCCTCGGCATCGGTGACGAGATCACCGTCTGCGCCGCAGGGAACGCGGATCATCACGACAGCAGTTGTCGTCGAAGCTGAGTCATTGGTATTGGTTACAGCCATTCTATCATCTCCGTAGAGGAACACCTCACGGGCTGATTGGTCCACGAGCTGTGCTCCGAGTGCGCGAGGGACGATTCGAACGCCCGTCCCGGTCGTGGCACGACCGCGTGTTTCCGAACTCCACCACTCGCGCATCCTCAAACAAAAGATACGGACAGGGCTAGGTCGGCTCGAACGCCTCGATTTCATCGATGACCTGCTTCGGCTTCTCGGCGTGTTCGATGAACGAGAGGACGTTCTCCGACCACCCCGAGATGTTGTAGACGTTCTCGTAGCCTTCTGGCGTCACCAGGTCGCCGTAGGCCGCGAGATCGACGAGATACAGCGCGGTGTCCGCAGACACCTCGTCCCGATACGCATCGAACGCGTCCCTGACCGTCTGGGAATCGCGGGCCGTGAACGGCGTGTTGTCCCAGATCTGCATATCGGTGAAGACGACGATTCGTTCAACAGCATCCCCTCGGTCGTGGAGGTGCTTGATCGCCTTCCAACCGTTCGTCGAGTTCCCGACGTTCTCGTCGATCGCCAACACCGCCGATTGGCGCTGTAGTACTGGCGTGTCGACGTGCATCGGAACGGTCTGGAAGTCGTCGCCGAACCCGCCGACGTCGGCACCCTGGTCGGCCAGGATCGCACCGAACAACGCACCGATCTCCTTCAGTCGGAGCGTGCTGTTCGCGGACAGCGGCTGATCCATCGATCCCGACAGGTCGACCGCGACAAAGGTATCGCCGAATCCGCCAGGCACCGTCTCGACCGCGACATCAATTGCGTCTTCGAGCCACTGCTCGACCGCTGGTGCCTGGACATCCGCGTCTTGCAGCGCGGTGTAGGCCTGGTAGTACCGGAACGGGTACAGCGGCGCGTGTCGGACAGCCTCCAGGTCGAGGTGATTCACGACCGTGTCTTCCGGAACGCCGGCTTCGAGCATGTTCCGGAGGTTCCGGATCGACGCGAAGATGGGCAGCGTGTACTCGTCGTCCTCGATGAGCCGTTCCCAGGCGGCTTGGGTGTTGCCGTGCTCGGAGATAACCGTCTCCCAGGTGTTGGGCGACGGCAACGGGTCGACGTCGGGATAGTCGTCGAGGCCGCCGCGCATGAACCGTTCGAAGAGCGCTTCCTGCTCGGCGTCGACGGGCGTGGGGTGGACGCGGTTGAAGACGTCGTGCAGCGTCACCTCACGCCGCGACAGCTCGTACTTGCCCAGCGTGTAGGCGTCGGCCATCTCCACCAGCGCGTCCTCGATCCCGCGTCGAAGCGGCCACGGCGCAGTCCCGCCGAACAGCTGATCGTGTACCGCGAGCGCGGTGGCCGTCTCGTCCATCCGCTGGATGATCGCCGGCGCCCATTCGCGGATGAGCGACTCGGGGGAGTCGTCCTTGAATCGGTCGTCGTTGGCTGCCAGCACGAGCAGTACTTGTGGGATGTCCCGCAAGTAGAGCTCTTGGCGCGCATAGGCCGCGAGCTTCAGGACGAACTCCGGGTTCTCGTTTGCGGCGGCATCGAACTGGCGAACCACAGCAGCGAGCTGCTCGTCATCGGTCTCGTAGAACGAGCCCTCCAGCAGTTGGTTGATCGTGCGCTTGTACAGTGCGAGTCGGGGGTCGGCAGGCTCGAACGCTTCCCCACCTTCGTAGTTGGTGGTCCGCGTTGCCTCCGCGACCGTTTGCTTTGGCGTGTTGAATTCCATCCTATCACCCGGAGCCGTAACAGGCGACTCCGATCGCAGCTGCCCACACGCTCTGTGAGCAGCGAGTATCGGGAGTGACACGTCCCGAACCAGCCTCGCTTCGCTCGGCTGGACGTTCCCGGCACGATTCGAACGTGCGACACCCGGCTTCGAAGGCCGGTGCTCTGTCCTGACTGAGCTACGGGAACACGAGTGGCCGGACAATTTCTGGAGCGAACGACGGGATTCGAACCCGTAGAGTGCCATCGACGTAGCGCTCCAGATCGACGGCCACTGGCGACACGGCGACCGGAAAACTGTCGGAGCGGGACCGGTGTCGAGCGTCCTCTCGTACGCTCTTTGTCCGGGATGTTCTCGATGGACTGCGCCACCGACAGGATTTGAACCTGTGAGTTCCTAGCGAAGCAACGCTCCGACTCGACGGTCGCCACGTGCGGTCGGACAACCGGTGGTGCGACGGGCTATGGCTCCCGTTGGTGTGCTTTGCGGGCGAAGAAACGCACCACCTCGACGACCACACGCTTGGGGAAAGCCGACCGTGACAGCGTCACGGATCCGTGGCTGCCCGCTATGTCAGACACGGGAAAACGCTGTCAGAGCCAGCCCCCCGAGTGCTCCCGAGGGGAATCGAACCCCTGGCCTCCAGTTTGAAAAACTGGCGTCTCTCGCCAACGGAGACTCCAGGAGCGCTGTAGAGTAAATCAAGCACCGAGGTGTGGGCACGCACGGGTCACTGCAGCCGTTCGAAGCCCTCGAGTTGCCCGTGCGTGAACGTCACTTGATACGTGACGAGTGTATCGAGATTCTCGAAGGAGTGTGTGAGCTTGAAGCGGCCGTGGTAGTCGTCTCGTTCGATCCAGCCGTCGTGGACTCGGTTCCGACAGCCGGCCATGTAGAGGAGATCTTCCTCGTCGACGTCGTCACGGCTCGCGTATGGCCGGTCTTCCGGCGGGACCGCTTCGGTGTGCCACTCCTCTTCGAGGAGCCGACCGTCCGCCGTAATCCGAAATGTGGTCATAGTCGGTCGATCGATGCCTTTCGTTTGCCAGTCGACGTCCTCGGCAGGAGCAATCCCTTCGGGGTACTCTGGCAGGTGGACGTCGTCGTAGAGTTCGACTGTATCGAATAGTCCCATTGTTGTCCTCCATTGCGGGACCAGGAGTCGAACCTAGGCCTCGGGGATATGACCCCCGTGGACTGCCATTATCCTATCCCGCAGCACACAATTCGGAACTCACTCATGGACATCTCTCAGTTCTCCACAGCTGTCCGTCCCTCAGTTTCGTCGGCTGGAAGTGAGAGGTCTCGGACTGTTGGAGAATACTCCAGCCCGGATTCGAACCGGGGGCTCGGCCGTGAGAGGGCCGTGAGTTTGGCCGCTACTCCACTGGAGCGGGGTGGCCTCTCCTTGGAAGGGTCATCGGCCAGTGGGACGGGCAGGATTCGAACCTGCGTGTTCTCGTTACAAGTGAGATGAAGGAACTCTCACCGTCGCACCGGATCTCCGGTGAAAATTCGGCGAGAGTGTGTGAATGCCAGGCTCTTCCACCGTCCCGCAGTCTCCCCGGCACGACTCGAACGTGCGTCTCCTCCTCTACAGGGAGGTATCGTAGCCGCTAGACCACAGGGAGAAAATGTCGCCGCGAGGATTCGAACCTCGGAAGGACCTACGCCAGCGGGTCTGAGCCACTTCTCGTTGACCACTTGAGTACGGCGACGGAACGGTGAAGCGAGAATCGTCTCCCGGCACGGTGGCCGGATGCCGCCACCAGGATTCGAACCTGGGAAGGACTAACCACACGGGTCTCGACCGTGTCCGTTTGACCACTCTGGCATGGCGGCGCAATTCGAGAATCGCCAGCGACTCTGCGAATCACTTCGGTACGCAGCGGCGGGAGAGCGATTTGAACACTCGTGTCCTTGCGGACGCTACGGTTCCAACGCAGTCTCTTGACCAACCTAGGGAAACCCCGCCAACGGTGAGACGGAGAGTCGAACTCCGAAGCCCCGCGGCTCTCGGTTTCACACCGAGCGCGGTCGCCTATCCGCATGTCTCACCATCTCCGTCGGAACTTGCTCCGATGAGCCCGCCTCGCGTTTCTCACCAGGACACCGGAAGACGCGCATTACTCAGCTTCTGAGCTTTACTACCGAGGCGAATGTGTTCATCAGCATCCAGTCACGGCAGGGATGGTGTCACCTCGTTCCGTGGAAGTATGCGCCGTCCTCGGTGACGCAGATTTCCACGCTTCCAATCGTGTCGATAGACGTTGTTTCACCGAGCGGGACGTGACGGAACGCTTCCTCCTCGCAGGTAGGGCAGACATTCGTTGTCATGACGCCGCGACCCGGATTCGAACCGGGAGACCGATAGCAGACGGCCACGGCATAGCAGGCCGCTGGGTTCCCCAATACCCAGTCGCGGCACAGTGAGCCGACGCGGATTCAAACTTCGGTCCTGTGCGCCCAAGGCACAGATCGTCGTCCGCTGGACCATCGGCTCACTGGACTGCCGAGCGTTCGGCAGTTGATTATCTATCTGTACGACTTTCCAACTGCGCAACCGCGACCGAGTAGTCGTGGTTGCGCGTCTCATCGCGGGGGCGTACTTCGGGTGCTCCCGGGAATACCACACCGGCTCATGTAGGTTGCAGACCCTGCTGGGCCCAGCATCGTCGGAACGATCCAGCTGATCGCACCAACGGGCTGCCTACCTCGATGGGTATCCCCACGTGGCCACGCCACGCATCCACGCTGACGCCGGGATTTGAACCCGGATCACGGCCGTGACAGGACCGTATGCTCGCCGGATTACACCACGTCGGCATGTCGCCCCGGCCGGAATCGAACCGGCGACCTCCGGATTCAAAGTCCGGCGTCCCTCGCCAGCGGAGACTCCGGGGCTCGACGTAGCCGCAGCTCTCGCTGCGGGGCTGTTGGCTAACGACTTCCGTACGCTCAGCGCGGACGAAGTCCGCTCGCTCCTGTATCGAACGAACGGAAACCAATCAGCCGCGAGCCTGGCACCCCGCACTCACATCAGGCTGTGTCCTGAGCGAGTACTGGGCACAGGCAGGCGGCAATCCCGTGTTCCCCGACCCGTGACGGGTAGTCCGTATGGGGGCCGAGTTATGCGGGTGAGAGTGTCCGGACGTCGCCGGATTGCGTCGAACTCTCGTATTCGAAGTCGACGTGGATCCGGCGGTTTGCGCCCGGGCTCTTCGCACGCTGATCTTGTAGGCACTCGCCGAACACGGAACCCGCGGCTAAGTGAGAACGAGCACGCCGCGGGGTGAGGCGAGTGATGATCATCGTGTTGAACTCTCTCGGTTTGAGGGGTGTATCGGACGTCAACCTGGAATATCGTGGCAATTGTATTAAAATTAGTTAGGGTGTGTTACCCACAGGCACGGCAGTCTCACTTCGAGATACGGTTACATACGACGTTCATCGTCTAGGATCGGCTGTCGTCGATAGCCGGGTGCTGGCCGGTGTCCTCGGTTGGATTCACAGAAAATATTTACACCAACCTGCTCTCTGTGGCGATAGATGAGTGGCCGACCGTCGGTCCGGTGCTAGCCGGGAGCCCAGTCACACGGCGTGACTGACGGTTCTCGGTTAGATACCAATGACCGAGAATATCGACTCAAACGAATCTCAGAAGCCAGGGAGTGCAAACAGCGGGTGTTCCAACCACACCGAACAGCGATCATCCACTGGATGCCAGGGTAGTAGTGCTTCCCCGCCGTGCGATGCGTGTGACACCACCCAGTACGACAAACTCCACGAAGTCTCTCTTGGTGAGCGGGCGTATGATGTGTGTGGAGATTGCCTCCAGCTCCTCGTTGACGACGTCGAGGAGTACCACTGGTGGGACCGCCTGACTGAAGCGCACTACAATCGCGCTGCCGAGTTTCTCCGCTTCTTTGATGCAGTCTGGTGTGTCAAAGATCAGGCCTACGCTGGCGGGGAACTGTGGGTCCACACGCCCTATTGTGACGCTGCCGTCGTCAGAGATGTGTGTGACCACTTTGGCTTTCAGATTCGCTGGTTTAGCGTTGTATACCCCGTTGACGATGGCTTCGAATGCGTCTCCGAGCACGGCCCCTGTGTCGAAATCAACCTCACGTTTACAGCCCACCGTTCGGATCCACTCCCGCTTGAATACGACATTCAGTATGATGTGACCCACCACGAGATCGAGTGGCTTGACGACCATCATCGCCTGTTCGATTCGATCCTCGATTGACGCGCTAACTGTCGTCTCAGCGCCCCGGGAGATGCAGTAGTGAGGCCGCCCTTCTCAATGCATATGGCCCGCTCTGATCAGGTCCAAAATATAGAGTTGGTCAATCGGCTTGTTGATTATCTCGAAGACTTCGCTCGCCCGATAGCTCTGTAGGAGCACCCGAATTCGCCTCCTGTTCGCTCGATTATCTCGTTCCGGATGGGCAGGAGTTGAGTGCTCTGATAGAGTTAGACACAGAATCGCCGGAGATTCGACCAATATCGGCCCACCCTCCGAAACTGTGAACTCCGTGAAGCCGCCGATAGGTGAGACCGGTTGTCCCAATGCATACGGTTCTCGAATCGCTTCGTGGCTACGGACGAAATATCCCTTCAATATTTTCGTAGTTTTCACTCCTGACACTCTTCACCGTAGACGACGCCTCTCTGCTCAACGATGTCTATCGACCGAGATGTCTTCGAGAACACGAGCGAGGACGAACTTGCGGGCCTCTCCGTCCTCGATCAAGTTAGCGTGAGGCATCGGCTCGTAGTTCTCAGCGAACTGTTTTCGGCGTATCGCTCAGCGTTCGTGCGCTGAGTGGCCTGTGTACGACTCGACACCGCTGTACGATCGGACCTCGCTCGCTGGACTGGAATCGGACATGCACACAAATGCCAGTAAAGCGATTGTTCCTGCGTGGTCAATCGCCTATCTGCGTTCGCATCGCGGATAGTTCGTCCTGTGTGTTTGTATTCGACACCGAATGGTCAAGTGGGATGTCTTTAGGGGTGTTTTGTGCCCGAACCCTCGACGCGTCGAGTTCGGACACGAGTCGTTGCAAGCGAAGGTCCGTGGGTTGCTGTCGACAGTACCGCTCTAGCGCCTGATGGTCGTACACAGCATGTAACGGGTGGTTTCGGCCCCCACTCGTCGGGACGAGCGCGGCGGCAGATTGGCTCGCGTATTCGGCGATAAGCCACTTGACCGCGTTAGGATCAAGTCGTGGCATATCGCAGCCGCAGACGAACACTGTGTCCGTCTCGACTGCATCAAGCGCTCCAGCGATTCCCGCGAGCGGGCCGTGTCCCCACTCGACGTCGTATCGATATCGAACCGTCGCCGAGAGCGCCGGGTCGACGACGGACTGTTTCTCTGGATTGCCGACGGCGACGATTGGCGTCCGATCGGTCGCGGTCCGCACTACGTCGACGATACGAGTGATCAACGGCCGGTGCTGGACTGTCGCCAACGCCTTCGGCTCGGGGCCGAAGCGCTCGCTCTCCCCGCCGGCGAGCACGATAGGCGTGGCCGACACGGCCCTGCGGTTGCAGTCGTCTTGGCGACTATCGTCGTTCATTTATACTCGGGATCCTCGTGGGTCACTGTTTCGTACCGGCCCGGATCCGCATCGGCCGGTAGGCTGAGTAGGCCGGTTCGGCTGACGCCCTTCACCAGTCGCTCACCTTCGATGTCACCGGTCAGGAACCGCAGCGCGTAACCCTGTGTCTCCCCGCGCTCGTGGCTGACTACCGGCTCGCCGTCGTCGACTGAGACCGAATCGACCAGTTCTGTCGCCTCATAGAGGTGCGCGGCTGCGGCGTCGGGCGCGTCGGCGCTCGCCGAGGACGGCGCGTTCGGCGAGGATGACACGGTCGTCATCCTGAACACCGGCGCCGCGAACAAGGACGCCGATGTGCTGCGCTCGCATCTCATGAGCAAGGGTGTCTAGGGAAGTGTCTCGCGGTCGGCGCGGTCCTCGCCGGCGTCCAGCGCGACGGGCTCGATTCGCGCCGCGTTCTTCGGCGTGTGTGGGCCGTCGATGCCGGGCGCGACCACCCGTGGGAACGTCCCCTCGTTGGCGGTCGGCCGGTCGGACTCGGGCTCGGTCTCCCCGTCGAACGCCACGAGCGCGTCCAGACAGTCCGCCACCGGGAGGCAGACGCGGTACTCGTCGTCGCTCTCGACGACGAGGTGCGTGGTCTCCGCGGGCACGCCCGCGGCATCGAGGGCCGCCGCGAGGTCAACGCCCGTCCACGCCGCCTCCACCCAGTCGCCCGAGGTGCACCGGAACCCGACAACGCGCGTGGTCGTCTCCCAGTCGCCGTCCGGCGTCACGCGCACGGCGCCGTCGCCGTCCACGAGGACGGACGTGTCGGTCATGGTCGCTCGGTGCGCGCCACCCACGTCTCGGGGGTCGCCCGCTCGACCTCGAACGGTGCCACGACTTCCGGGTCGACGTCCGCGAGGTCCGCGAGGAACGACCGCACGGGCGTCGGGTCGCGGTCGCTCACCAGCACGAGGTCGTCGCCGGACGTGCGGGCCGCGACGGCCTCTCGGACGCGGTCACGGCGACCGTCCGGCGGTACCGACCGCAGGTCGATTGCGTCCGCGGGCACGTCCGGCTCCCACGCGGACTCGATGCGGTCGGCGACCTCGCTGGCGAGCTCCATGAACGCCGCCGGCGGGTCGCCGGGCGTCGGAGAGCCCTGGAGGTCGCGGTCGAACGGCAGCGACGCCAGCACGGGCGCGTCGAGGCCGGTGTCCTCGCCGGGGAACATCGCGTGTTCGTCCCCGCAGGACGGGCACTCGAACGACCGCATGTTCCGCACGACGCCGAGCACGGGGACGTCATTCTCGTGGAATAGGTCGAGGCTGCGCTCGGTGTCGGCGACGCTCGTGTGGAACGGCGTCGTGACGAACACAACGCCGTCCACCGGCACCTCTTGGAGCGTCGTGAGCACGGTGTCGCCGGTGCCCGGTGGCAGGTCGAGGACGAGCACGTCGTCGGCCGCCCACGCGGTGTCGGCGAACAGGTCCGCGAGCGCGTCGTGGGCCATCGCGCCCCGCCACGCCAGCGGCGCGTCGTCGGCCATCAGCCCGACGCTCATCACCTCCACGCCACCCGCATCGACTGGGACGGGGTTGCCCGCGTCAGTGCTGTGGACGGGCGCGTCTACGTCGAGGAGTGTGGGGACGTTCGGCCCGTAGACGTCCGCGTCGAACACGCCCACGTCGGCGTCGGTGGCGAGCGCGCACGCGAGGTTTACGGCGACCGTCGACTTCCCCACGCCGCCCTTCGTCGACGCCACGGCGACGACGTGGTCGAACACCTCCACGCCCGTCGTCCGCGTGTCGTCAGGGGCCGCCGTCTCACTGTCGCCGCCACTCGCTGGCTCGACGTGAGCGCTCTCGATGCCCTCAACCGTGCGAGCGGCTCGCACGGACGCGGCAGCGAGCGCTTCGCCGTCCTCCCCGGCGAGCGCGTCCGGGTCGACGGCGACGGTCGCTCGGTCGTCCTCGATGTCGACCCCGGCGACGAGCCCGGCGTCGACAAGTGACTCGCCCGTGTCGGGGCGCTGGACGCCCTCCAACGCGGCGAGGAGCTGTGCTTCGCGGTCCGATGTCGGCGTCGATGGGTAGTCGAGTGTCATCTCAGAGATCTGGTGGCTGGTTCAGTGGGTCGTCTCCGGGCGCGCCGCCCGCGGCCGCGCCGCGGAACTGGCGCCGGAACGCTCCCGTGTCGACGTCGAGCGCGCGTTCCGCGGTGCGCGCGACGACGTCGTCGTCGTCGGCCGCGAGCGTCGCCAGCGCGTCGGCCGCGGGCTCCCCGGGGACGCCGCCGAGCATGTGCGCGACCCACTCGCGCACTCTGCTACTCGGGTCGTCCACGAGCTCCAGCAGCGCGTCGGCCGCATCGACGCCGCGGTGCTTGAACAGCGAGACGGCGGCCGTCTGCCGGACGGCGTGGTGGTCGTCGCCTAGCCCACTGCGGAGCACGTCCTCGTAGGCCGCGCGGTCGAGGTGGTCGAGGGCGACGTACGCCTCCGCGCGCGTCCACGGGTCAGGGTCGTCGGCCGCCGCGAGTGCGGCCTCCCGGGCGCGATCCCCGCCCAGCCCGCCGAGCGCCTCCACAGCGAACTGTCGGACATCATCGTCCTCGTCGTCGGTCGCGGCCGCTGCGAGCGCGTTCAGCGCGTCCTTGCCGGGTTCGGAACGCTCCGCAAGCGCGAGCGCCGCGCG
Source organism: Halobacterium sp. NMX12-1 (assembly GCF_040435975.1). Taxonomy (NCBI): domain Archaea; kingdom Methanobacteriati; phylum Methanobacteriota; class Halobacteria; order Halobacteriales; family Halobacteriaceae; genus Halobacterium; species Halobacterium sp. NMX12-1. The sequence goes on from NZ_CP159205.1 coordinate 143,769, forward strand.
CCGCCGCGCCGGCACGTCCCCCTCGCGGAGCCGCGCCACAAGCGTGGCCACGTCGTCGTCTTCGACGGGGCTGGTGTCGGCGGCTGTCATCTCTTCGTGGGATGCCTCACCGAGCGTCACGTCGCGGCCGACGTCCACGTCTTCGAGGTCGACGTCCTCCCCGAACCCGGGGCTCGCCGCCGGCGACAGGTCAGGGTCGGGGGACTCCTCCATCGCCTCTCGCACGTCCTCGGGCACGTCGTCACTCATCGACGCCCACCCCCGTTCCTGGCGCGGGGTCGGTCGCCCACGCGAGCAGGGAGATGCCAAGGACGACTGCGGCGGCGCGCGCGGGCGTCGCCGGAACGCCCGCGAACAGTACGGTTGCGGCGCCGACCGCCGCGGGCACGTTCCGCGCGCGCAGGCCACCGACGGTCGCTGCCGTCGCGCCGGCGACGCCAGCCGCGAGGAGCGCACCGCTCACGTCCACGGCGGCCCCCGCGACGAGCACCGCGGCGCCGGCGGCGAACGGTGCAGCCGACGCGGCGTATAGGACCGCACCAGCGGCGAGGCCGCCGACGATCCAGCCGGCGCGGCCCGGCCGCGCGAACAGCACGGCGCCGGCGACGCCGACAAGGTACAACTCGGACCCGACCGGCCGCGAGAACGTCGGTGCAAGGCCAACTGCGCCGCCGAGCGAGAACGCGACTGACGCGAGGATGACGCCGGCGACGAGCGCGCGTCGGACCGCCCGCCAGTTGTCGGTCCACGTTCCGCGGCTCCCGACAGCGAGTGCGCCGCCGCCAGCGATGGCGCCCGCAGCCGGGACAGTCGCGGCCGCCGACACGGCGGTCAGCCCGGCGAACACGCCGACCGACAGCAGACCGACGCGCTCGACGTTGTCGTCGGTCGTCACAGCGACCGCGACGGCCGCCGCTGCGGGGATGACCAGTGACGTGGTCGCCGCCGCGTCGAGTGCGTCCGAGGGGACTGTCGCTGCGGTCGGCGGCGCGTTCCCCGCTATGCGGAGGCCGGCCGCCGCGACGACGGCCGCGAGCGTGGCGGCGACGGCAGCGACGCGGACGCGCTGCGGGTGCTGCTCGGGGAGCAGCGGGCGCTGTCGGCCCGCGGCGTGAGCGGCGGTCACGGCCCCGCCCTCCCCGCGAGGTCGGCGCGGTCGCGGTCCGCGAACGCCGCCGCGAACGACAGCAGCGGCTCGTAGACACCGGCACCGGGCTCGTCAGCGACGCGGTCGGCCAACGCATCGAGGAACGACGCGAGGTGGCGGTCGTGGAAGTCTAATCGCGCGTCGGCCGCGCCGTCCCCTACGGCGGCCTCGCGCCGGCAGAGGTAGGCCGCGAACGACAGTTCGAGGCGGACGTGGTCGTGGTGGTCGCGGGTCTCCGTATCCACTTCCAGCCCGAAGTAGTCGTAGGCGCGGGCGAGGTCGACGTTCACGTCCCGCCACGACACGTCGTCGCGGTAGCTGGTCTCGTACGGCGGGACAGGCGGCCCGCCGTTGCCGGTCCCGACGTGGAACAGGTCGTTGAACCGCGCGCACGCCGTGTCGTAGTCGTCGTCGGTCCCCACCTCGGGCACCGACACGTCAAGCGCGGTGCGGCCGACCAGCTCCCGCAGCTCCGCGCCAAACCGGCCGTCGTCGAGGGCCGCGTACAGGTCGGCGTCGGGCTCGGTCATCGTCGCTGCGATCTGCTCGTACACAGCCGCGCGGGCCGCCGCGTCAGTGTCCACGTCGGCGGCGAGCGCGTCCCAGTCGCGGTCCCGCCTGCTCGTGTCACTCATCGTCGGCCCTCCGGACGGCGACCACGGTTATGGCGAGCACTGCGACGATAGCCAGCCCCGCGACCGCCCACAGAATCGACTGGTAGGGCGGGCCGCTTGGCTGCGGGCCGAGCGGGAGGTGGTACCATTCGCTGACCGCCTTCCGCCCCGAGCGCTCCATGTTCGAGCCGTTCCAGACGGCGAAGGCCACGTCGACGTCGCGGGCCAGCGTGACGTTCGTACGGTTCTGCCCGCCCGCGGTTAGCGACCGCTCGAAGACAAGCGCGTATGACCCATTCTCGCGGGTGGTCCGCGTCTGCACGGCGGGATCCGCGAACTCGGTCGTCGAGCCCGGGCCGCCCGCGAGCAGCTCCTCGCTGCCGGCCTCGGCGTTCCAGTACCAGACGTTCACGGGTGCCCGCGGGCTTCCCATCGCGATGGCGGGGTTATCGCTGGCGTTCGCGGGGAGCTGGACCGCCGCGGCGTCCGCGAACCCGCGCGGCCCGGAGACGTTCCCGTCCGCGCTGCCGTCCGGCCACCGCAGACGCACGTACAGCGACTCGTCGTCGTGGGCGACCCGTACGCGCGCCGTCGAGGCGGACGTGTCGCCGGCGTCGACGACGCCGCTGGGCGCGCTCGACAGCGGGACGCGCACCGGCGCGACGTCGCTCCACGCGTCCGCGGTCGGCGCGGAGAGATTGGAGTCGCCGCCGACCTGCTCGACGGGAATCTCGTTAGCGGGCCGCGCGCTCACCAGCGCCGGTGCGACCGCCATCCCGAACACGAGCAGCGCCGCGACCGCGAGCTTCCGGGCGTCGTCAGGCATCGTCGAACACCTCCAATCGGTACTGGTCGCTGTTGTCGTCGGTCGTGAGGATGTCCATGAGTTCGCTGGAGCCGCCACGCTCGACCTTCTCGCGCTCCCGGCGGAGCGTCTCGCGGGCGTCGTGGACGTCCTCGCCGAACAGCTCTTCGAGGTACTCCGGCGGGATGCGGTCCACGTCGAGGGTCTCGCCCTCGGTGCCGTGCTGGGGCGGAGCGAACGGCGGGATGTAGTAGACGTTCGGCTCGGTGCGGTACTCGGGGTGCAGCGGCAGCGCGACCTCGTAGCGGTTCACGAGCTTGTGAATCGGGCCCTCGTCGTCGTCAAGGAAGCCAACGTAGCGGAGCTGGGTCGGGCACTCGGAGGCGCACGCGGTCGTGTGCACCTCGCCATCCGGCCCCTCACCCTCAATGCGGGGGTAGCAGAAGATGCACTTCTCGGAGGTCTTGGTCACCTCGTTGTAGTACACCTTCTTGTACGGGCAGCCCTCCACGCAGTACCGGTAACCGCGACACCGGTCCTGGTCGACGAGCACGATGCCGTCTTCCTCGCGCTTGTAGATGGCCGACCGCGGGCACGCCTCCACGCAGGACGGGTGCGTGCAGTGGTTGCAGATGCGGGGGACGTAGAAGTAGTAGGAGTTCGGGAACTCCCCAGCGCCCTGGTCTTCCTCCCAGTTCGGGCCGTACTCGGGGTCGGTCCCCTGCGGGCGCAGCGGCGCGTCCCCCTCGACGATGGCCTCCTGTTGGTTGAACTCCCACGCGGCGCCGTAGTCTTCCTTCTCGGGGATGTCGCCGGGCTGGCGCTCGCTGTGGGCGTCCGACTTCCAACCACCGCCGGACTCCTCCCAGCCGCGGGGGTAGCCCTCGCCGGGCTTCGTCTCGACGTTGTTCCAGTACATGTACTCCTGCCCCTCGCCGTCAGTCCAGAGGGTCTTGCAGGCTATCGAGCACGTTTGACAGCCGATGCACTGGTTGAGGTCCATCACCATCGCGACCTGGTGCTCGACGCCGTCCGCGAGCTCCGTCTCCGTCTGGGCCTGCGTCTGGGTGTTCGAGCTCACGACTCGTCACCTCCCTCGATGGATTCGACGTCCACGCGGACGTCGCTGTTCACCCCGGTCGGCCCCCAGTAGTTCGGGAAGAAGTGGAGGTGCTCGCCGGTGTCCTCGGGGTACTGGACGAGCTGGGTCGGTTTCATGTACATCGGGACGAGTTCGTTGAAGTTCTGGTGGTCGGGGTACTGGTACTTCTCCCACGAGAAGTAGTGCCGGACGGTCCCCTCCTCGCCGGACGGGTAGAGTTTCGCCTGCGCCTGTACCTCTCCGAGGTCGTTGTACATCCGAACGGTGTCACCGTCCTCGATGCCCTTGCGCTCGGCGTCCTCGGGGTTGAGGTAGACGACCGGCTCCCCGCGGTTCATGCGGAGCATGCGCTTGTTGTCCCGCCACGTCGAGTGAATCGACCACCTGCCGTGGGGCGTGTTGTACCGCAGCGGGTACTCGTCGGGGTCGTTCTCGTCGACGGGCGTCTTGTGCGTCGGCAGCTCCTCGTCGAGTTCGAGAAACCAGTCGTGGTCGATGTAGTACTGCTGGCGGCCGGTGAACGTCGGCCACGGCTGTTTGTCCTGCACGAAGTTCTTCCACGGCGTGTACGCCTCGCCGTCCTCGATGGGCGACGTCCAGTGCGAGCCCGCGGCTTCGAGGCGCTGGGGCTCCTCGACGGTGTCCGCGAACGTGATCTGGCTGTCGGAATCCGAGGGGTTGCTCTCCTCGGAGTGTTCGAGGATGTACTCGGCGGCCGCGCGGTCCTCCGCGAGCGCGCCTTCTTCGCCGGACGCCCAGTCGCGGACGTAGTCGTCGTGGACCGACTGGAGGTCGATGTTGCGGTCGAACGACCGGTCGGGAATCGGGTCGAGGTCGCGCTGCTGGGCAACCTCCTGAATCTTCTCCGCGAGCAGGCGGAATATCTCCCAGTCGGTCTTCGCCTCGCCGAGCGGCTCGACGGCGGGCGTGAACGGGTGGACGTACGTGTGCATGTCCGTCATCGAAAGGTCGTGTTTCTCGTAGTGGCTGGCGGACGGCAGCACGTAGTCCGAGTACAGCGCCGTCGAGTCCATCCGGAAGTTAATGTCGACTATCAGGTCGAGCTTCGGCCAGAGGGTCTCTTGGACGGCGACGTTACCCTTCGCCTGATTGAAGTAGTTGCCCCGCCAGATGAACATCGTCGACGGGTCAGGGCGCGTGCCGTCCTCGCGCTCGGACGGATAGACCGGCATCCACCCCTCGTCGACGGCCTCCCGGATGCGGGCGGCCGTCTCCTCGTCGGTGTTCTCGAGGATGTCGGCGTGGTAGTACGTCCACAGCGTCGTCGGGACGCCGCGCACCGAGCCGGTCGGGAACGACAGCGTCTGCCAGCCGTGGAACGTCCAAATTTTCTCTTGGCCGACGTAGTGGTCGAGGCCCGTGCCCTGCTCGCCGAGGTTGCCGGTGAGCGTCACCAGCAACTGGATGGCGCGGTTCCCGAGGTCGTTGTGGTACCAGTCGTTGACGCCCTTCCCATGGATGATTTTCGCCTTCTCGGCGTCCGCGAACTCGCGAGCGATGCGCTGGTGGGTCTCGCGGCCGACGCCGGTCTCCTCGTAAACGTAGTCCGGCGTGTACGTCTCCAGTTCGTCGTTCAACCGGTTCCACACCGACCGCACGGCGACGCCGCCGACGGTCGCATCGACGTCGAGTCGGGGGTCGAAGTCCAGTTCGATGCTCTCGGTGGGGTCGTTCTGGCCGTCACGGTCGCCAAGCGACCCGGGCGCGACCCGCGGCTCGCCGTCGGCGTCAAGCAACACGAACGTCTTCTCGGGGTCGTCGACGCCAGACCCGAGCCCCGACACCTCGCTCGCACGGAGGAACTTCCCGGTGTCCTCGCGCACGAGCAGGGGCATGTCGGTCTGCTCTTTCAGGTGGGCTTCATCGTAGCGACCCTCCTCGACGATGGTGCGGGCCATCCCAAGCGCGAGGGCGGTGTCCGTCCCGGGGTCGGGCGCGAGCCATTCCTCGGTGTGGATGGCGGTCTGGGAGTAGTCGCTGAACACGCCGACGCGCTTGGCACCGTCGTAGCCGGCTTCAAGGAAGTACTTCGCGTCCGGGATGCGGGTGACGTCGATGTTCGACCCCCACGCGATGATGTAGTCGGCGTTGTACCAGTCCGCGCTCTCGGCGTTGTCCGTCTGGGTCCCCCACGTGATGGGTTGGCCCGGCGGCAGGTCCGAGTACCAGTCGTAGAACGAGTGACTGACGCCGCCGAGGAGGTTGATGAGCCGAGACCCGCTGGCGAAGCTCACCGGGCTCATGGCGGGAATCGGCGTGAAGCCGCTGATGGCGTCGTAGCGGCCCGCCGCCACCTCGTCGACGACGTGCTCGGCGATGTCGGTCAGCGCTTCGTCCCAGCTCACCTGCTTCCACTTCCCCTCGCCGCGCTCACCCGTGCGCTTGAGCGGGTGGAGGACGCGCTGCTCGGCGTCCACGTAATCCTGATAGCACGCACCCTTATTGCAGCCGCGGGGGTTCGGGTCCGGGAGGTCCTCGTCGAACTGGGGGTAGTCGCCGGCTTGCTCCTCGCGCCACACCTGCCCGTCTTTCACGTAGACGTTCCACGAACAGCTCCCGGTGCAGTTGACGCTGTGCGTGCTCCGGGAGACCGAGTCCCAGTCCCACTGCTCGCGGTAGAGGTCCTCCCAGTCGCGGTAGGGGTACGACCCGATGGGGTCGTCCATGACCTCGAGGCCGTTCATCGCGCCGTCGTCAGCCGCCGATAGCCCCGTCAGTCCGAGGACTGCGGAGGCGCCGGCCCCCTTCAGGAAGTCCCGGCGCGCCAGCTTCGCGTCGTCTGCGTCCCGATTCGACCGTCCGTCTGATTGTTGGATTCCGTCGGTCATGACTGCTCGATAAATACGGTCAGCACGCCGATTACAGCGCCAATCATCGCGAGCGCGAGTCCCACGGCGGTGTCGCCGCCGACGGCCAGCCCGCCGGCGACGAGCGCGAGGCCAACGAGCTTGCTCACGCGGTCTAGCCGGCGGTACTGCGTCGCCGGCAGTTCGCGGCTACTCATCTGCGACCACCTCCGAGCCCCGGGCCGACCCCGCGCGGTCCCGGAGGACGCGGTACGTCAGCAGCCCGCCGACCACGGGCGCGACGACGATGCCCACAAGCAGGACGGGGTTGACGACGCCCGTCGACGTCCCGAGGGCGTCCGCGAGGAGATTGTTCATGCCCGCGATGGACGCGACCATCACGAACACTACCGCAGCGACGCCGACCGCGGTCTGCCACGGCCGGTCGAGGGGATCGGCGGTGAAGTGCGTGGGCTCCTCGTGGCGGTCCACGAACGGCCACAGCGCCACGGCGCCGATGACGGCCGTCGGCAGGACGATGCCGCCGACGAACTCCGTGGAGACGTGGACGCCGGTGCCGGGGACGGTGAACGCCATCCACTGCGGGAGAATTTTCAGGAACCCGTACACCCACATCAGGAACCAGTCCGGCATGATGAGCTCGGGCGTCCCCGCGGGGTTGTTCGGCCCGTACGCGGCGACGTTGTGCACGGGCAGGAAGCCCGCCAGCAGGGACAGCGTCGCGAGCGTGAGGAAGAACACCACCGCGCTCACCGCCGCTTGGTTCGGGAACGCGGGCAGGCCGACGATGGTGTCGTCGTCGTCAGCGTCGACGACGCCGCGCTCGGTCTCGACGTTGCCATCGCGGGCGCGCTCGGTGTGTTTCTGCCGGAGCAGAATCGCCATGTGGACGACGATGAGGCCGGTGATGAGCACCGGGATGACGAGCACGTGCAGGAAGTACAGCCGGGGGATGGTCGCGCTCGACGGGAACTCCCCGCCGAACACTACCTTCCCGACGAGGCCACCGACGACGGGGATGGAGTTGGAGAGGTTGTAGCCGATGCCGGTCGCGGTGCTGGCGAACTCGTCGAACGGGAGCGCGTACCCGGTGTACGCCGCGCCCATCGCCAGCACCGCCAGTCCTGTGCCGACGACCCAGTTCGGCTCCCGGGGGTTGCGGTACGCGCCGGTGAAGAACACCCGGAGCATGTGGAGGCCGATGGAGGCGACGAAGAGGTGGGCTGCCCAGTGGTGGAGCCGCCGGATGAACATCCCGTAGGGGACGTCGTAGGTGATGTTGAGCACGCTCACGAACGCCTCCGGCATGTCCTGTCCTTGGAACTGCGCGACCGACCCCTCGTAGGTCACCTTGCTGGTCGAGGGCTCGAAGAACATCCCGAGGAAGACGCCGGTCAGCGCCAGCACGACGAAGCAGAACAGCGCCACTTCGCCGAGCAGGAACGAGTCCTCGGCCGGGAACGCCTTCCCGAAGAATCCTCGGTCGCGTTCGAGGTCGAGGCGGTCGTCGACGTACGCCCACGCGTCGTCAAGGCGAGACATCAGCTACCTCCGGGACCGACAGGCCCCTCGAAGTCGCCGGTGGCGATGATGTTCCCGTCGCTGGACAGCGTGAGCGGGAGCTGTGGGAGCGGCCGGCCGGGCGGTCCGCCGACGACCGACGCGCCCTGCGTCGGGTCGAACTCGCCGAAGTGGCACGGGCACACGAGAATATCGCCGTCCTCATTGGACACCATGCAGCCGGCGTGCGTGCAGACCTTCGAGTACGCGGCGTATCCGGAGACGGTGCTCTCCAAGTTGGTCTCGCCGCCGTAGTCGCTCTCGTCGAAGCGCACCAGCAGCGTCGGCGCGCGCTCGATTCCGGGGCGCGGCTCCGGGAATACCGTGAGCTTCTCGCCGACGTCCAGGGTGTCCTCGGTGACGCGGTTGCCGTCGCCGTCCACGAGGTTGATGCCGTCGCCGTAGACGGGGCCGGTGTACGACCGCTCGAACACCCGTGTGAGCCCGACGAGCGGCGCGATGAGGCTGCTCGCGGCCGTGAGTCCGCCGACGGTAGCGAACAGCTTCCCGTAGTCGCGGCGGCTCATCTCGGCGCGGGCGTCCGTGAAGATAGACGGCCGCTCGGGCCGGGCGTCCTCGCAGCTCTGGCAGGTCTCGCACTCCTCGCAGTCGTCGCTCATTCTCCGTGCCCCCGTTCCTCCGCGACTTCGGCGTGGGGGAGGAACCACGCGTAGTAGCTCACTGTCAGCAGCGCCAGCGACAGGAACAGGCCCGCGGCGTACGTGCCGAAGTACTGCGTGCGGGCGAGCGTGAGGTACTCGCCCGTGAACAGCGCGGCGAACACGATTGCGAGGACGGTCAGCCCGCCCATCGCGGCGACGCCCTCAACGCTGTCCGGCGCGTCGTGGTAGGTCGCCAGCCACCTGTCGTCGGTCCTGAACCACGGGGAGACCGCGGCGTCGTCGCCGGGCTCGGCGGTCGGCGGCTCGGGCGGCCTGACCGCTCGGTTCATGAACCGGTGGACGGCCGCGAGCGCGCCAACGAGCGCGAACAGCGCCACCCAGACGATGACACCGACTTGGTTCGGTGACAGCTTGTTCGGTGTGTCGATGATACTCCCGAGCGGCCGGATGTCGGAGACGGACTGGTCGATTTCGACCTCCTCGGAGGGCGGCTCCCCCTGGAGGCCGACGTACCACATGGGCACCAGCACCACTCCGATGACGAGTGCGATGACGAGCGTTTCACGTCTCATGGTTGGGTTCGGGGTCTGGTTCGAGGCGTCGGACTGTGCGTCGCGAGTCGTCGTCGGTTCCTCGCCGTGTCAACACGTGGGGCGAGGAGGTTCCCGCTATAGTAGACCGTCCGTAATTCTACGCAGACAGGAAGCGGCAGAACATCTTCGCTGGGGGTTTTAAACAGGAGTCGCGGAAAGTGCGCCGGCGCTCGCCGGCGGGACGTTCCTCCCGGAGCTTTTGGTCGGTGCCGGCATCCTCGCGGCGCTGAGCGGCGGCGGGAACGGCGCCCAGTCGGCGGCCGCGGCATTCGCCGCCTCCGGGGTGGCGAAGTCGGATGTCTTCTAGACGGACATCGAGGCGTTCGAGTTCTCGCTGATCAAGGCCGTCATGCCATCCGCATTCGTCGTCACGCCCGGCATCGTGATGTCGCACCGCAACCTCGGCGGCCTCCCGGTCGGCGGGCAGTTCCGCGTCGTCGGCGTCGCCGACCTGCTCGACCTTGATGCCCGCCGGTACGGAAAGCGAGTCACGCAAGGAGATCGTCGAGGATCTGCTCAACTCCGCCGGGGACCTCGTTCACGTCGATAACGTGCTAATGGACCGGGAGTTCGATAGCCAGCACGTCTTGGAGATGATCAGCCGGCGCGGACTCTCCTACGTCGTGCCAAAGCGGATGCAGACCAGTGAGAAAGCCCAGGCCAAGCGGTTGCTCCAGAGTGACCAGGACCGATACGAGACCGACCGGATGCTCCACCTCGGGAAAAACGAGTGGCACGAGACGACGCTGATCTACCGGCAGAAAGAGGACTCAGAGCACGACGATCATCGGCAGTACTCGGTGTTCATGACGAATCGGGGGAGTAGTCATCTCATAGAGTACGGGTATCGGTGGGAGATTGAGAGCGGCTACAGATCGATAAAGCGGTTCATGGCCGCGACGACGTCAAAGGATTTCGGGCTGCGGTTCTTCTACTTCGCATTTGCCTGCCTGTTGTACTCGACCTGGCGGGCTGTCGACTTGCTCGTGCAGGTCGAACTGACCGGAGAATACGAGCATTCGCCACTCGTGACGGCCGACAATACACTGACGTTGCTGAAGAAGGAAACCGGAATCGGGTAATAAAGCCTTCAGCCAGGGTTTCCGCGCCGTCTGAGTGGTAACACTGTCGGGAGTCGACGAAATTCGCCCGTCCGATTGGAAATATGATAGGAATGGCCGTTCAGAGAGCGATCTGAAGCAGTTTCTACTCGTCGATTCAGCCGAAACCACGCATCACAGGCCCAATAAACCCGGTGTAGTCTCAACTTCCACTGGTGTGGGTGGTGCGTCAACGAGGGATATCTTGAGGCCCACTACGCGCAGCGAGCGAGTGCGATGGCGCCGCTGCCGGAGGACGACGGTCGCAAGCCCGGCGACCAGCAGGCCTGGACGTCCGAACAGCGCCACGCCCTCACCCGTCACGTCGACGAACGGGCCCGCGACGCCGTCGAGGCGTACACGACACTCCCGGAGGATACTGATCCCCTCGACAAGCAGCGAGCACGCTACGCGGCGTTGAAGGCGGCTCGTGACCGGGCGCTGGTGTTTGTCCTCGCGTACACCGCCGTCCGCGTTGGCGAACTCCTCCGCGATCCGAACGACCCGCGCCGGCGCGGCGTCCGCTGGGAGGACCTCTCCGTCGACGACGGGAGTATGGACGTCTACCGGAAGAAACAGCAATGGGATGCCGCGAGCCTTCCCGATCCGGTGATCTCGCCGTTGCGAAGCTATCGCCAGTTGATGGACCCACCAACGGAGCGCTGGCCGGTGTTTCCGACGTTCGACCAACGGACGCTCGCAGAGCTCGTCCGGGAAAACCTCGCCGAACGAGGGGAACGCCCAGAAGCAATCGCTGAACGCCGAGCGGAGTACGCTCGCGACCTGCTGCTGGCGCTCGATGAGGACATTCGGCCGCCGTCGATCACGACGGACGGCGCACGGTCGATTCTCCAACGACTCTCGGAGGCCGCCGAAATCGACATCGCCCATCCGAAACACGATTATCTTGCTCCGCACGGTGGCCGTCGTGGCATGGGCGAGGTACTTGTCCGAGCGTTCGGATACACGGTGGCGGCCCGGTATCTCGATAACTCCGAAGAGATGGTCCGAGAACGGTATTCACATATTGAGGCTGGAGAACTTGGTGATGTCGCCACTGAGGCGCTCGAGGAGATCGATAGTATACCGGAGTAATTTTTTTCGAGTGTGGGGGTGGACCGACGTGGTCACACCACTTCGACGGTGAACAGCGAGTCGTCGTTGAGGACGACCTGTACCCGGTGGTGCCAGGCGTCAGCGAACGCCTCCCGCTGTTGATCGCTTGCTGACCCATCCAGTATTTCCTGGAGATTCCCGATTGCGGGTCCCCCGTCAGGAACGTCGCCAACATGGTAGGTCACTTCGACGGTCTCGTTCGTATCGGTTCGCCGGAACCGGAACGTCGGCGCCGCCGTGTCTGGATCGAATGCGTCGAAGTGCAGGAGGTCACGGCGCCCCCCATGACCACCGGCGAGCCCGCTGAATCCGTCGTCCTCGGTCGCGCCAGTCACGTACGAAATGATGCGCCCCATCACGCCGTACGCAGCATCGTCTCGCGGGCCGGCTGCCTGGACTTCGATTTCGGTTCGGATTGGATAGTCGTCGGGATACAGGGCATCGAGCCCGAGCTGGACGATCCGGTAGGCGCCCGAGGCAGTCGGACAGGAGTGACCGGCCTCTTTCACCGCGTCCGTGTAGGTGACGACGAACGGATCGCCTGATGTGAGGACGCCGAGGGCCTCCGCGACGGGGTCGCGGATTTCGATCGGGTCGGCGTCGTAGTCGACCTGCCAGTCGGTGCTAGTGTGCGTCGCGTCAGTCGCAGGTGAATTTGTTGTCATTGGTTGTGGTGATTAGTGTCGGAGCAGTCGCATCCCGTTGAGGATGACGAGGAGAACGCTGGCTTCGTGGACGAGCATCCCGGCGGCGAGCGTGACGTAACTGGTGAGCACGCCAGCGAGCAGGACGGTCACGGTCAGCACCGCGAGCCCGACGTTCTCGAGGACGTTCCAGCGCGTCGCCTTACTGAGTGCGACCGCGTACGGGATGCGTTCCAGGTCGTCGGCCATCAGCGCCATGTCCGCCGTCTCGATGGCGGTGTCTGTGCCGGCAGCGCCCATCGCGATACCGACGTCGGCGGTCGCCAGCGACGGCGCGTCGTTGATGCCATCGCCGACCATCGCAACGACGTGGCCGTCGGCCTGGTATTCTTCGATGACGGTCTGTTTGTCCTCGGGAAGGAGTTCGGCGCGGTACTCGTCGATGCCCACCTCCCCTGCGACGGCACTTGCCGTCCGCTCGTTGTCGCCGGTGAGCATCACCGTCTCGATGCCGGCATCTTGAAGCGCCGCTACGACGCCAGGAGCGGCCTCTCGAAGTTCGTCGCGCATCGCGATCACGCCGATGATGCTGCCGTCTCGCACGACGTGGACGACCGTCTCACCGCGTTCCTCGCGGCCACGGACGTACTCGGCGATGTGATCCGGGATGTCGATGCTGCGGTCGTCGAGCAGCGCCCGGTTCCCAACGACGACCTCGTGGCCGTCCGTATGGGCGACGACACCCTTGCCGGCGACCACGTCGAAGTCATCCGGATCCGGAACCGACCGGTGTTCGGCGCTCGCGGCATCGGAATGGGCGATCGCAGTTCCGCCATCGGTTGCGGCGGTCGGACGATCGCGTGCTGCGTCGACGATGGCGTCGGCGAGGTGGTGTTCACTTTTCTTCTCGGCAGTCGCCGCGAGCGAGATTACCTCGTCGTCGTCGACGCCGAACCCCTCGATACCGGCGACGGTGGTCTCACCTTTCGTGAGGGTGCCGGTCTTGTCGAAGGCAACGAGGTCGATCTTGCCGGCACGTTCGAGGTGTTCGCCACCTTTCATCAGGACGCCCGACCGGGCGGCGTTCCCGATGGCCGAGACGATACTGACCGGCGGTCCGATGACCAGCGCGCCCGGACAGCCGATGACCAGCAAGGTGAGCGACAGGATCGCGTTCTGCGTGACTGCGTACGCGCCGATTGCGAGCACGATGACGGCTGGGGTGTAGTACTTCGCGAACCGGTCGATGAGACTCTCCGTGGGCGACTGGGCCTCCTGGGCCTCCTCGACGCGGCGGATGATGCGCTCGAGCGTCGTATCCGAGCCCGCACCCGTCGTCCGGACCTCCAGTGCGCCTTCCTGGTTGACCGTCCCCGCGTAGACTTCGTCACCGTCGGCCTTGTGAACGGGCGCGCTCTCGCCGGTGACCGGGGCCTGATTGACGGCACTCTCGCCATCGACGACGCTCCCATCGACCGGAATCTTGCCGCCCGGTTTCACGATGACAACTTCACCCTCCTCGACGTCGCGGGCAGGTACTTCTTGGAGGTCTCCGTCGCGACGGACGGTCGCCGTGTCGGGCGTCATCTCCAGAAGTTCCTGGAGTGCCGTCCGGGTCTTCCGCATCGTCCGGCCTTCTAGGTAGCTGCCGAGGCTGAACAGGAAGACGACGGCGGCAGCTTCCCAGTATTCGCCGATGACGATGGCACCAATGGCCGCCAAGGTCACGAGCGTCTTGATGCCGAGCGTTCGGTTGGTGACCTCGTAGTAGGCGGTTTTGGCGATGTCGTAGCCGCCGATGATCGCCGCGAGGATGAGAATACCGGCACTCGCGGTATCGAAGCCGGTGAAGTGGCCGAGGCTCCAGCCGCCACCGTAGAGCAGGCCGCTGGATGCCGTAACGATGGCTTTCCGGTTCTTCCGGTAGTACTGTGTTATCGTTTGTGCGTTCATTGATCTAGGCGGGCTGGGGCGTGTAGCCCTGGTTTTCGATGGCCTGTGCGAAGGCGTCGGGGTCAGCGACGTCGTCGTCGTACTCGATCTCGACTCGGCCGGTCGTGTAGTGGACTTCCACATTCTGGACGCCGTCGACGTTCGAGAGGGCGCGTTCAACGGTGCTCGCGCAGGTCGGGCAGTCGAAGTCCATCACACGGAGTTGGGTCGTTTCGTTCATCACAGTTCTACGTAGCACCCGGACCGCCATATATATTTTTTAAATGATATGTTTGGATAGAGATATAGATCGTTGGAAGGCACTGTCTAGTTCTGGACCTCCTCGATCGGCGTTCTGCCATCAAGACCTTGATGCGGTCTGTGGCAGTTGTAGTAATGCATGAACTGTTCAAGCCACTCTCGGACGCTTGACCGACTGCCCACCCACGAGTTATGGAAGCGGTCGACCCGCATTTTGAGCGTGTGAAACCACTTTTCGATGAGGTTTCGGTCGGTATAGTTGACCCGACCGCTCAATCCTAATCGAGCAAGGGCAGTCCGATAACCGAATTGATCGACGAGAAACTCAGCCTCCGAGAGATCATATTTCTCTTGGAGTTTCTGCAGAAATGCAGCCGCTGGATCAGTGCCATGCCGCCCAAATAACGCGACATCCAGGATCAATTTTGTGTCGATGTCTATTGCAGCATACAACCAAGACCACTCACCGTTAATCTTGACAGCAGTCTCGTCAACGGCGACCCGCTTCGGCTGCGCCTCAGGCGGGTCGCAGTCGCTGTCAGCTAGCCGATGTACCCAGTTCCAAACCGCTCCATGCGAGCGTTCAACGCCTAATTCCGCTAAGATCGTTGTTGTCTCGCGGAGCGAACAACCGGTCTGGTGGAGGCGGACGGCGAACGCCCTAACGGGCGTCGCCGTCCGCTCATTCTCCCAAGATTCTTCTAAATCCGCCGCATAGCTCTCACTGAGCAGGTCTGCGAGCATCTCTGAACAAGTTACTCAACGACCTGCTCACTTCTCAAACTAACTCAACTAGACAGTGCCGGGGTAGCGAATATTCTAGTTCACCTGGTATTACTACCCCCTGACGAGCCCTGTAAAAAGTATGAACGCTCACTGCCACGTCAGGCCCAGCCATCAACCCGCTTCTAATAAGCCAATACTGTCTCTGTTGGATTCGGTAGAAGTAGGACATCCGGGTTCAGATGAGATTTAAACCGAGCGTCGCACCATCGGTAAAACGGATAGATATGGCTAAATCTGTCTTGTCTGATGGATAGCAGAAGCTATAGACTGATTGGATAGGTAGGCGAAGCTGTAATGTCGTGGTATATTCTCATACTCGCAGGCCTGTTCGAAATCGGCTGGGCAGTCGGACTTGAATATTCGGACGGACTCACGAAACCAGTGCCAACGGTCGGCACTGTTGTCGCCCTCGTCATCAGTATGGTACTGTTGGCACAAGCAGTCAAAGACCTCCCAATCGGGACAGCATATGCTGTCTGGACAGGTATCGGTGCAGTCGGGACGGCCACGCTTGGAATCATTCTATTTGATGAACCCGCCGCTCTCGCCCGCATATCATTCATCGGTGTGATTGTCGTCGGGATCGTTGGTCTACATGCTGTTTCGGGCGGGCACTAAGCAGCTAGTTATTACCACTCACACCTGAATCTACACGTATTGTAGTCAGTCTTCAACTCTCCTCTTGATTTGACCAGCACTGTTCAGATTAGCTGATTCCATGTGAAGGCGAAGGTTTGCAGCCAATTTTCGGCGGTCTCAGCTTCGGCGTGTTTGAAATGATTTGCAAACTGTTTCGTCCGACGTTTTAGTTCTTTGAAAACACGTTCGACGGCATTCCGATTCCCGTTTGATTCGGTCTGGAACCGGAGGTTGAAATCGTGCAGTGCCGTCTTCAACCACGGTGCGATATCGATGAGAAACAGGCTGTCTTCGACGTCGTGTTTCTCGGTAAGCTCCTGCACGAACAGCTTTGTGAGTGCAGTGTTTCGTGTCGGAAACAGCTTCACGTGCAGGAATTCATTGGTTTCGGGATCGACAGCAGCGTACAGCCAGTATTGTTCGTTGTCGAGTTGGATCACGGTTTCGTCAAGCGCGACGTGATCCGGATCGCGTCCTGACGTGGGCTGTAGATCGGCTTTCTGCACCCAGTTGTGAACGGTGGATCGAGCTCGTTCGACACCGAAACTATCTAAGACTGAGATAGTATCTGAAAGTGATAGTCCAGCCGAATGGAGGTGGATACTGAGCTTCATCAGCGGCTCCGGTGTCGCCTCTCGCTCCACAAACTCTAACTCGATCTGGCCGATACTCCCGGTGAGGCGGTCAGGATCGAGCATTAGCCACTCACATCTTAGACCGCCTCATCCTTCAGACCTTATCTGAACAGTACCGCTGTAAGTCGTCGTCGAACGGATTACTCGAACGCTGAGATGAGCGTCGTCGGGTATCTGATCGCTACGGCATTGGGAGTTCTACTCCTACCGTTGCTTCCCATTCTAGTTCTTCTCTGGATCGGAACCAAACTAACTTGATCTGGGTGCGGTGTGCTGATATCTAAGGTTCTTCTAAGCGACTGAATCGACACGAACTTCCTGCTACAGGAGCCAGTTATGTACACTGATGGATCGTGATTCGTGGGTTTCGAACGTGGGATTCATGCTTGCAGCCGTCGGCAGCGCAGCCGGCTTGGGGAACATCTGGCGGTTTCCGTGGTTGACTGCCGAAAACGGCGGCAGCGCCTTCCTCGTAATGTACTTGCTGCTCGTCGTTGGCGTTGGTGTTCCCGGGTTGCTCGCTGAACTCGTGCTTGGACGACGTGGCCGCCAAACCCCAATCGGTGCGCTCCGCTCGCTCATCGGCTCTCGATGGGGGACGCCACTGGGCGCGTTCAACGTCATCACAACCGTCGTAATGCTGTCGTTTTACTCGGTCGTCGGCGGCTGGATTCTCAGATACACATTACTGTCACCGACCGGCGTATATTTCACGCAGCCCCAGCAGTACTTTAGCCACGCAAGCCACGGCCTGCCGGCAGTTGGGTTCCACTTGCTGTTTCTCACGATTGTCGCCATCATCGTCTATTTCGGCGTGAGTCGGGGGATCGAACGCGTCTCGAAAATTATGCTTCCCGCAGTCGTCGTGTTACTTGGTGGCCTCGCCGTCTGGACAGCCACTCAGCCCAACACCGCTGCTGGCTATGCCTTCTATCTGGACTTCGATGGCAACTATCTCGCGGCACACTTCTTCGACGTCCTCGGCCCGGCAGCTGGACAGGCATTATTCACGCTCTCGTTAGGTGCCGGCGCGATGCTTACGTACGCCTCATACCTTGACGAGGAGGTTTCTCTCCCGCGTGACACGCTCGTTATCGCGATTTCGAACACGGTCATCGGTGTCCTAGCCGGGCTCGTTGTTCTGCCGTTGTTGTTCTCCCAGGGGATCAGCCCCGGACAGGGCGGCCCTGGCGCGCTGTTCGTTGCACTCGCAACTGCGTTCGGTTCGCTGCCCGGCGGCGCCCTCGTTGCAACCGTCTTCTTCTTCACCGTCCTGCTCGCAGCTGTAACAAGCGGCATCAGTTTGCTCGAAACCCCCGTTGCGACGCTCGTCGACAACTATGGGATGTCCCGGCGACGGGCAACGCTGCTCATGACGCTGATGATTGCGGTGACTGGCAGTGGGTTAGCACTTGCCGGACCAATGTTCCGGTTCGTCTCCGGCCCAGTCGTCGACGTGATGCTGACGATTGGCCTGTTTGCGTTCCTCGCGATCGCCGGTTGGATACTCCGCGACGATGCCGTCGCGGAATTCCAGACTGGCGCTGGCCGCCTCCGTGGGTTCGCTACGCCATGGATGCTGGCCGTCAGCTGGGTGCTACCTGTTGTCGTCATGTTCTTATTGACGACCACGCTGGCTTCACTCGCAAGCCTCTCACTGGCGACCGTTACGCGAGTCGCAATAGCCGTGCTCGTGACGCTTGTTTGCCGGATTGCAGTCACCCGAACAACACACTCCAACGCTCGCCCAAATGAACGAGCCTAATTGAGGGTGTCATGACATCCGATACTTCGGTACCGTAGGCCGTACGTTATGGCTGCGTGAGAACGGACAGGTATCTATCATAAGCGGCCATTCAGTTTTTTCGTGTCGCTCCCCGAACGACAGGTAGTGGCTGTGTCCGACTGCCCAGAATGTGGATTCGCGTTAGCACAAACGACGGGGAAAGGGACCGTCGATGAGGAGGCAGTCCATTTCTTCGAATGTAGCGAATGTGGGCACACATGGACGGAATCAATCCTCTAGTTATTTTTTGGGCGGAGCCGATCAGAAAGCATAGTGTTGGTGTGGCGGCATTCTATCTTGATTCAGCGAGAGAATCCCGCCCTTCCCGTGAGTGACGAGCGTTCCGACGCTTAGTCGGAACCGAGGAGCGAACAGGGCGGGAGTGAATCGCGTACGCTCCGGTGAGAAACCGCCACGTCACTGCTAGTCTTGAGTCTCCAACGCTTCCAGACCAGCTTTTAACACTTCTGCATAGGCTTCCGAGAGGTTCAGGTCGTTCGCTTCTGCGTAGTCTTTGATTCGTCCGTGGATTGCCCAGTCAATGTCGATGTTTGGCCTCATCGTTGGACTTATTAGACATCAGGACTGATTATACTTTGGATGAAGCGCACCAACACGTTCGCCGTTCGACCACTCACCGACGATGGTGAGCAGGTGCTACGCGACCTGTTGGACGCTTCCGCCGCTCTCTGGAACGAGATTAACTACCAGCGCCTCATGCGCTATAACGACGAGGACGGCTTCGAGGGCGAAGACGTGTGGGACGCCGATACCGGCGCTCTCGAAGGCAAATACAAAGGCGTTCTCGGTGCGTCTACCGCTCAAACTGTCCGGCGAGCAAACACCGAAGCGTGGCGCGGGTTCTTCGAGAACAAGAAGGCGTATCACGACGAATCGAACACGTCGGTCACGGAACACCCGGAACCGCCGGGGTTCCGTGGTAACGAGGACGACGGACGTGTTCTCAAAGGCGTTGTCCGAAAGGATGCCTACACCGTCGAATGGGGCGACCGTTCTCGACTTGAGATGGTCGTCGGAAAAGAACTCCGTGATAGGCACAACAGCCCGAAAAGCCGTCTTCGGCTCGAAATCGTTGGCGACCCGAATTGGCCTGACTACGAAGATCAGAGCCGGTTGGAATTGTGGTACGACGAGACTGATTGCACCTTCCGGGCTTCGCAACCCGTGACTGTGTCTGATGATGCACGGGACACTCCACTGGCCTCAGAGACGGCCGCTCTGGATATTGGTGCGAACAATCTCGTCGCTTGTACCACGACGACCGGCGAGCAATACCTCTACGACGGCCGCGAGTTGTTCCAGCGGTTCCGCGAGACGACGCGAGAAATCGCCCGGTTACAGTCCAAGCTACGGGAAGGCCGATACAGTAGCGAGCGCATCCGGCGACTGTATCGGAAACGGACTCGTCGCCGCGACCACGCACAAGAAGCACTGTGTCGTGACCTGCTCGAACGACTGTATGGCGAGGGCGTGGACACGGTGTATATCGGTGGTTTGACCGACGTACTCGAAACGCACTGGTCGGTCGAAACCAACGCCAAGACCCACAACTTCTGGGCATTCAAGAGATTCACCGAGCGACTGGTCTGCACCGCCGAGGAATACGGTATCTCGGTCGAGGTGCGGTCGGAAGCGTGGACCAGTCAGGAGTGCCCGCAATGCGGCTCGGCAGACCGAACGACACGGCATCAGGACACACTCACCTGTCCATGTGGGTTCGAGGGGCACGCCGATCTTACGGCGTCAGAAACGTTCCTGACGCGGCATACAGAGAAAGCAGTCAGGCCGATGGCACGGCCCGTGCGGTTCCAGTGGGACAGCCACGAATGGCTGGAGATATCACACTCTCATCGTCCCAAAGAACAGCGCACAGACCCGAGTACCGTCCACCACAACGGGAATGTTGCGTCCGGGGAATCGGCATAGCCGAGACTCCCACGGAGGAAACCGCGCTGTTTACGGCGCGGAGGATGTCATTCAACCGTCGTGATGGCTGTTTCGCCCCCACGAGGACTGATTACAAAGCGTGACCAACAATATCCCAACGACGGCCGGGATCCCCCGCCCGTCAAATCGGGAAGGATGTCAAGGCTGCCAGGCGAGAAGCAGAACCATTTCAAGCGGAGGTACGGTAGCACAACGTGATCTATCGAGGGTATGTCCACTGTTCAATCAGCCGTTCCACCAGGCGATTCCCCAGCGGTCTGCCAGTACTGTGATGAGCCGTTCCCGACTGAGAACCGCCTCACTCTCCACAAGGGCCTCAACCACTGGTCAGACCTCACTGAGGCTGAACGAACCGCCTTCCACGATGCGCGAGCGAACGAACGCGACGCCCTCAATTCGTTTCGGCTGCGGGCCCTCGCGTGTATCGTCGCAGTGTACTTCGTCTTCCTGTTCCTCTATGCCATCTATGCCATCTAGCGCCGAGAGCTCTACTGCAGACGAACCAACGCCGAAGACGACCACTCCAGCAGACACCAATTCGAACGCGACGCCGTCGTTTGGCATCCGCTTCGGCGCGCAAGTACTGGCTTGGATAGCGATACTGACCGTTCTCGCCGATAGTGTCGCCGCCGCGAACGGGATGACCCTCTCCAAGCAACCACGTGAGGCGCTCGCTATCCCTCGATGGCTGTACTTAGCGACGGGCGGTGCGACAATTGGCGCGTCGGCACTACTTGCGAGCTTCGTCACTGATCGCGCGTTCATCTACTCGCTCCATTCCCAGTCTGTGTCTCTTCCAAGAATGCCCGCGGTTCGGCGGTGGATTAGTGTCCTTGGCCAGACGCTGGCCGTGGTCGGGCTATGTCTCATGGTGTTCCTCGGGTACACCGGTCCACAGCTGCCATCGGCTAGTCTTACCGTCCTCGTCACATTCGTCGGCATTCGCGCCGGTCTCCCCGTTATTGCGTATCTCGTCGGCAACCCATGGCCCGCTCTGAATCCCTGGCGCGCCATTACAACGATTCTCCCAACCGGTTTCTACGAGTACCCCGATTCGTTCGGCAGGTGGCCAGCCGTCGCCGGCGTCCTCACGCTCGTATGGGTCGAGGTCATCTTCCCTGTTAGCACTGTTCCGCGTGTGCTCGCAACGGCTATTCTCGGGTACTCGTTGTACACCATCGCTGGCGCTGTCGTCTTCGGCTCCGACGCCTGGTTCGAGCACGCGGACCCAATATCGGTTCTCTTCCGGTTCTACGGTGCCGTTGCACCTATCCAGCTACGTGACGGGTCCGCGGAGATTATACTCCCGGGGAGCGACCTCGCGCAATCAGATGTCGTAACCGATTCCTCGGACGTCGCCTTCATCATCGCGCTCATCTGGGAGCTCACGTACAGCGGTTTCATCACGACGGCAGCCGGCGCACAGACCATCACAACGATTGTTGGGTCACCGCTTAGTGCGGTGATGCCAGCCACGCCGCTCGCTGTCCTGGCCTATACGACTCTCCTCGTTATCGGATACGTCGTCTTCCTCGCGGCGTACTGGTATGCTGGTACCATCGCTCGCCGTCTCACTAATACCTACGTTACGAGCCGCTCGATTGCCTTACGGCTGGCTCCTCCGCTTCTGGCGATCGCGGCTGGATACCACCTCGCCCACTACGCAGGGCTGCTCGTCTCGTTGAGTCCGGCGCTGACAATGGCAGTGGTGTCGCCGCTGTCACCGCCTGCGA
The DNA here is from genome assembly GCF_040435975.1 of Halobacterium sp. NMX12-1. NCBI lineage: Archaea > Methanobacteriati > Methanobacteriota > Halobacteria > Halobacteriales > Halobacteriaceae > Halobacterium > Halobacterium sp. NMX12-1. The sequence goes on from NZ_CP159205.1 coordinate 165,641, forward strand.
ATCCACTCGTACTCGCGCCACCCAACTGGTTCACTGCCCTCAGCATCGCGTTCGTGCTCGGAGGCCACTTACTCGCCATCTGGGAGGCGCACGCGTCCGCATACGACCTCTTCCCAAGCCGGCTCGCCGCCATCCGCAGCCAGTATCCTTTCGTCCTTGTGATGATTGGATACACCATCGTCAGCCTCTGGCTGCTCTCATTACCGGGCGCAACGATCCCGTATCTCGGGTAGGGTTCGTTGGTAGGTTTCAGATCGAGAATTGGACGGCGGTCATCTCCATGAATGCGGTTTCGTAGCCATCGTGGCGAGACATCTGCGGCGGGGCCTCAATTCCGATTGTGACTGTATCACCGCGCTCGACGCGATCCGCAGTCGCTCCGTAGTAGTACCCAAGGTCGGGGTCGAGTATACCATCAAGTCCGGTTTCCAATACGGTCTTCCCGTCGCGTTCGACGGCCATCGAGAGCGACATCCCCGGCAGGAGAACGTGATTGTAGGGTGTTCGCGGAGAGACAACGAGATGTGAGCTATCCGTTCTCGAAAATCGCTGCTCGTCAGTAACGAGAGTTGCGTAGAACAGCGCGTCGTCAGCTGAGGCTTCCCCAAGTAGCCGTCCGGGAAGTCGTTCTTTCGGTGGCGCGACCGGAGCTGGCACGCCATCCATCTGCATCAAGTCTACTGTCCCGCGGGTGCCTGCCTTCTCACTGAGCCGACGAATCGGAAGGTCGTACGTCTCCGCCGGCTCAAAGGTGAACTGGAACTGCGCGGTCCGCATCTCCGTAAACCGACCCTTGAACGGGCTAGTCCGTGCTGCCTGAACGGGCGCAATCCGGATTGTCGCCTCATACTCGCCGCTCCCCGAAAGTGACACATTATCCCCGTAGTGGAACCCCATATTTGGGGATAGCATCGACCAGAGATTCGTCGTAGAGACGTGACCCTCCTCATTCCGAACATCAACTGACACCGCGGTCGGGAGCACCGTCTCGGATTTGGCATCCCAGACGCTCGCCATCAAATGTAGCGAGTCGTTCGACGAGACAACGACTTTTGTTTTGTTCGTCCCGGTCACCGTCCAGAATCGGTGGGGGAACGAGTGCATCAACGCGACCCCGATACCATCGATGGTCGTCGCTTCGTACACGCCCATCCCTTCAACAATCGCAGGGTGGTAGACACCATCCGGTCGATCTTCGACAAGTGGGGGGTCGCGCCACGCGGACTGCGTCTCGAACCCGAGTCGCCGGAGACACCCGGAGACGCCGGCCACGCCAACCAGCCCACCCGCAGTTTTCAGAAACCGACGCCGGTCCATATAGAAGATATGGACTAGCGACCGAGTAGGTGTTGCGGTTCCCAACAGGCGCAGCAAGCCCAGCGCCTCTACGTCCTCTTGGTGTCTTCACATCATCAGCTACGGTGATCTAACCGAGGACAAGGTATCTGAGCAAGGTTCGCCACAGGAAGTGTATTGATACGTCGCACTCAACATACTCACTATCATAGGTGGGCGCAGTGGGCCAGGGCATTATTTCAATTCTCTTCGGCGATCCGTTCGCGGTGATGAACACAATCGGGCTAGTAGCGTTCGCCCTCGTCGGATCTTCGAAGGCGATTCGCGAAGAGTTCGACGTGTTCGGGATTGCTATCGTGGGGTTAGCGATGGCGTTTGTCGGTGGTGCAACCCGCGACCTGCTCGTCACACGAGTGCCGTTAATGCTGCAGTCCCCAATCGAGATCATACTGGGACTACTCGGCGTCGGGTTAGCAATGGTGCTGAGCGTCGTCTTAGAGTCACCGGACACCCATCCGGTCACGCTCGTCGCAGACGCAATCGGCCTCGCTGCCTTCGCTACGACGGGCGCTATCGTCGCGACTGATGCAGGTGTCTCAGCGTTTGGTGTCGTTGCGATCGCGATGATCAACGCTGTCGGCGGCGGAGCATTCGCTGATATACTGCTTGATAGAGTGCCGTTCATCCTCTTCGAAGACTTCTACGCGAGTTGCGCCGTTCTGGGTGGCGCGGCATATTGGTTGACCGGCGTAGTCGGCGCGAGTGACAGTACGGCTGCCGGCGCGTGTGCAGTTGTGACTGTCGGAATACGGTTAGTCGCGGTCACGTACGATTGGCATCTTCCAACCTTACAGTGATTGGAACGCTCCAGGAATAATCAAATTCGGGAGTGATTTAGAGAAATGCAGGAGAAACCCCACGGCTTTAGCCGTGGGATGAATCCGTAAGCGCCGTTCCACAAACCACCAGACGTAGCCACCCTGACTCCCTAAGCTTCATAAATCACCCGTATCACATCTAATCTATGGAAGTGCGCCGGACTGTCCCCGTCACGCTTGACGTGGACAGTGATGACGACGCACTTCTCCGCGACACCGTAGACGAATTTCTGTTCGCGGCACAGTACGTGGTTGACTACGCTTTCCAAGGCGAATACGTCACGACAAGCAAAGGTCAGCTCCAAGACGAAACCTACGACGACGTGTGCGAGCAAACGCCGCTGAATACGGGGTTGGTCCAAAACGCCCGTAACAAAGCCGCTGAAGGTTGCAAGAGCGTGGTTGAACGCTGGAAAAACGACAAGAAGGCGTCGAAGCCGCGTATGACTTCACCGCACGTCGTCTACGACCACCGCACCGCCACATTCCACGACGATTACGTGTCTCTCGCCACCACGGATGGTCGGATCGAAGCCGACTACGTGCTACCCGATGAAAACAGCGACACACCCCACGCCGAGTACCTTTTCTCCGACGAGTACGAGACGACCGGGGCAGAACTTCATCGAAAGCACGGCGAATGGCAACTTCACATCCACTGCAAGAAGGAGATGGAGTCTGACACGCCGGAACAGGCAATCACTGAGAACGGAACGGTTCTCGGGGTTGACCTCGGCGTGAACAACCTCGCCGTCACTTCAACAGGCGCGTTCTGGACGGGTGACGAGTTTGACCACTGGCGGCGCGAATACGAGAAGCGACGTGGTGACCTACAAGAGTGTGGCACGCGCTGGGCGCATGAGAATACGCAGGCTGTCGGGCGCAAAGAGGAAGGACGGTTCAAGTTGACACTTCACCGGATAGCGAACGAGTTGGTGGATGAAGTTCGTGATCACGAGTGTTCGGTGATTGTGTTCGAGGACTTAACGAACATCCGTGAACGTACCGGCGCGTCGTGGGGTCACAAGTGGGCGTTCAATCGCCTGTACGAGTACGTCGAATACAAGGCCGCAGAGTACGGCATCGCGGTGGAACAGGTGGACCCAGAGAACACGTCACGTCGGTGTTCTCACTGTGGATTCACGCACCCTGATAACCGCGAGAGTGCGTCGTTTGAGTGTCAGAAGTGCGGCTACGAGAACCACGCCGATTACAACGCCGCGAAGAACATCGGTTTGCGGTATCTTCGTCGCAACCAAACTGGGGGTGACGAAGGCGCACCCTTGGGCGTGCGCTTGAACAGCGGGATGGTGAACGTGAACGGTGAGTATGAATCACCTGCCGAGATTTCGGCCAGAACGGGAGTCCATGCTGAATCCCACCGCTTTAGCGGTGGGTAGCTCAAACGAGATACAGGAGAAAACCCACGGCTACAGTCGTGGGATGAATCCGTCACTGCTGAATCCAGTGTCAGAATGGGAGGCGTGCTTCGAATTGTTGGACGAGGTCTTGGATCGTGTCTTGGTTACGATAGCCGATTGCGGAGAGGGCAACGACCACACCCACAAGGAGTAGCCCACTCGTTAGTTGGCCGTCTGCGAATTCACCGCCCGCAAAGACCGTCAGAACATACGCTGGAAGACGACCGATACTGATGACTGCGATAAACGTCCGGAGGCGCCACGTGGTGAGCCCAGCAAGAAAACAGATTACGTCATCCGGAAGGCCAGGAATGAGTACAAACGCAAGCAGGCCCGGAAGCCCAACTCGCGACACAAACCCATCAAACCTCGTTACCACGTCCTCGTGGAGCATCTCTTCGACAAGCGATCGTCCGTATCGCTTCGCGAGACTGAACGCGACAGCACTCCCAATCAGGACGCCAGTAAGACTGTAAATGGTCCCCGGAATGGAGCCGAACAGATACCCTGAGGCCAGCGCCACAACTTGCCCAGGAATTGGCGCGACAACCACCTGAACGGCCTGAACCACAACAAAGACGAGCGGCGCGAACACACCAAACTGGCCGATCCACGTCCGGAGTGCAACGACATCAAACACGAACGGCGCATATCGACGGATAGCTACATAGAGGGCGGCCAGGCTGGCAACACCCACAACGAGGATGAAGAGCGCGCGCCGTCGGTTTTCACGCGAGGAGAAGACCCTCATGTGCGTTCTGCTAGCATCAGCTTCGCGTTAAAACCCGTTGTCCTGATCACAGAGAGTATTCACGAAGTTCCGAAGTGGCTCGATATCTGCCGAATCGCTGAGTCGGCCGAGAGCATGCGTGGCCTCTCTGAAGTGTCGTGCCCCGTGCTGACGGAGTGCCGCCGTATCGAACCGTGGTGGCGCAATCGTCGGCACGGCGCCGTCACTGTCTGCATTAAGGATTCGGCGGATCTGATATGCTGTACTGAATCCGCGTCCAAGCGTCGCAAAGTCCTCTTTCCGGGTGGTATCCCCGCCTGCCAGCGTGATGCCGATGACCGCGGCGCCCTCACCAATACTGCCGACCGTGTCATCAAGGAACGAGTGGTCGTCGACTGATCGGACGTACTTCGCGTCGAATGCGTCCACGAGTGACTCCGAGACGGCGATGAGCGCCTGGAGAGCGTCTTCGAGGTGGTGGTTGCCGGCTTCGGCGAGAGCCGTGTAGGCCGCCGAGTTGAGGTAGTCTCCTGCCAGCAGCGCGTTCGCTGGGTCTCCCGTCAGCGAATGGGCGCGGTTGTCGGCAAGTTGGATGAGCAGCTCGGTGCGCAGTCGGCAGTACCCACGGAGCAACTCAACTGCGGCCGACGCGGAGAGTATCGCATCAGAAGCCGGTTTGTCCGCGATTGCGGCGTGCGAGAGCGCTACCAGCTGTCCGTACCACCGATCTGGACACGCGTCCACGGTTGAGGCGGCTAATGCTACGGAATGCTCGTCGGCGCGTTCTAACGCTGTTTCAAGGCGTCGATCAATTTCACCGCGCCGTTCCAAAAGAGTTGTTGACGGTGTCATATCGGTTAATCGTCGGTTGCCGACACGTCGACAGCAGGGTTGTCGACATCCACGTTCGATTCGGTGAGGTCAGCAGTACGCCACGTTCCACGCTGGAACCACGCGTACGCGATAATGGCACCAGCAACGTTCGAGATAGCGAATGACAGCCAGATGCCGGTCTCGGCAAGCGGGCCGGAAGCTACCCACGCAACGGGGAACCGAATCACGCCGAGCGTCAGCACCGAAATCGCAGCGGCGGTAAGCGTCTTGCCGGCACCGCGGAAGCTCCCGGTGTACGCCCGCATGATGCCGATGAACCCGAAGGTGAGTGCGACATAGCGCAGGAACTGTGCGCCAGCCGAGACGACCTGTCCAGCGGCTGCTTGGTCTGTGCCGACGAATACTGAGACAATAGGTTCAGGGAAGATGAAGACGATGATGCCAGCCGCGCTAAGAATGCCGAAGAGGACCTTCGCCGCGAGGGTAACAGCCTGTTCGGCGCGATCAGGTTTGTCCGCGCCGATGTTCTGGCCGGTCATCGTCTCGACACCGCGTGCGACCGCGATGGCTGGGAGGAAAATGACCGAGAACACGCGCGTCCCGATACCGTATGCTGCGACGATCGGGTCGGAGAACGTCGCGACGATGAACAAGAGGAGATTCATTGAGAGCGCACGCCCAGTCCCCTCAATAGACGCGGGTACGCCGATACGAGCGAGGCGGCGCAGGTAGGCGAACTCCGGAACCATATCTCGCAGGTGGATTTCGACACCACGGCGTCCACGGAACATGATGGCCAGCCCGACGACGAGCGCGAGTGCTCGAGAGAAGACCGTGGCGACGGCGGCACCCTGGATACCCATCTCGGGGAATGCCCACCAGCCGAAGATGAGGAACGGGTCGATGATGATGTTCAAAACGACAGACCCGAACATCACGAGCATCGGCGTAATCGTGTCACCATAGCCGCGCATCAGTGCGATGAATACGGCGAAGCCGAACATGAACGTCAGGCCGAGTGCGACGACCTCCATGTAGCTGGAGGCCAGCGGCAGGACGTCCGTGGACGCCCCCATCAAGGAGAGGAAGTCCCCGACGAAGAAGTAGCCGACACCACCCAACAGGACCGACGCGATCACGGCGAACGTCATCGTCTGTGAGGCGGCGAATTCGGCCTGTCGTTCCTCGCCAGCGCCGGTGTACTGGGCGACCAACACGCTGCCCGCAACGGAAATCCCCATCCCGAGGGAGATGAGCAGGAACACCATCGGGAACGCGAAACTGATAGCGGCGAGTGCGTCCGTGCTGTACTGGCCCAGCCAGAACGTGTCCGCGAGATTGTACGCCGTCTGGAAGAGATTCGTCACGACAATCGGCATCGACAGGAAGAACAGCGGCTTCCCGATACTACCGGTAGTTAGGTCGAACTCTTCGCGGCCTTTGAACAGCGAACTGATACGGTTTCCGATACTCATGTGGGCGGTGTCTCCGCTCGGTTGTCGGCGAGCAAGTGGGTCTGGATGTAATTGGTCATGGGGTCGACGAGGTGTTCAGGAGAATGATTGACGGCGATCTGGCGCGTATGCGCGCCTTTAATCGTTGTGGTGAGGAAATCGGCTGCCGTCGACGGGTCGACTTCGTCGTTGAACTCACGGGTTTGGATACCTGCTTCGATGATTGTTTGTAAACGGTCGAAGAGATACGCGTCGAATTCGATGAGTTGTTCTTGAATGGAGTCGCTGTACGGTGCTTGTGCTTTTATCTCCAGAATTGCGGTCTGGAATGCCTGTTTCGGGAGGTCTGTCGGGTTCCACAGGAGGGTGTCCAGCAGCGAGTGGAGGTGTTCGAGGGGTGTTTCACCGCTGGCAGCGTCAATTTGAGCGGTGTACTGGTCATAGAGGTAGTCGAGGAATGCTGAGAAGAGCGCTTCTTTCGTGCCGAAATGGTAGTGAATCGTGGCTTTGCTTTTGTCTGATTCGGCGGCGATGTCGTGGAGTGTGAGGTTGGCATAGCCATGCTGGCAGAGGGCGCGATGAGTTGCCTCCAGAATGTCCGTCGTTGGGTCGTCGTCCATTTCGGTTTGTAACAGAACCTACTAACCAATTAGTCAAAAGGCTTTGGAATGGGGAGACGCCCACAGGCTCCGTGACATGTGCCTCAGCGAGACGAATACTCGAGCCCCAATAGTGAATCTTACGGGGAGGTCAACAGCATTATCCCGGGTACGCCGAATATACTACGTAATGGCTGATTCGCCGAACCGCACCGCCGCTGATCCAAACGAGGAGATCATGCGTGCGACATACCGAGCTCTCCAAGAGCACGGGTACGCCGACTTAACGATCAAACGGATTGCCGAGGAATACGGCAAGTCGACAGCTGCCATCCACTACCACTACGACACGAAAGACGACTTACTCGCGGCCTTTCTAGACTATATCCTCGACCAGTTCCAGAACACGGTTCACGAAGTCGAAACCACCGATCCTGGACAGCGCTTGGACCTACTGCTCGACAAACTACTCGTCGACGCACAGGATCACCTGGATCTGTTAGTGGCGATACTGGAGATGCGGAGCCAAGCACCATACAAGGAAGCGTTCAGGGAACGCTTCCAGCAGAACGACGAATACGTCCGCTACATGCTCAGCACTGTAATCGACCAGGGCATCCAAGACGGCGTGTTCAACGATGTGGATGCCGAGCATGCTGCACGCGCGCTGATGACGATTGTCGACGGGGGCCGCACGAGGGCAGTCGTCTTCGATGAGGAGGGGTCGCTTGCGACGGCGCGACAGACCGCCGAAGAATACGTCACAGCTGTACTGGCAGTCGGTCAGAGCTTAGACGGTTAGAAGCGATTGTCCGGCCGTTCTGTCGGGTTCCCTGTTTCGGCGTGCGTGAGGTCTGCGGAACACCACTGACAGAAATCCAAATCAAGATCGAGTTCCTTCCCGCAGTGCGGGCAGTGCGTGAGTTCCCCATTTTGGTTTGGAGTAAACCGAGCCATCATATTCTGTGCGTGTGCCACGAGATAAGCGTCTACGACACTCAGGCTCCCGACGACGAGGACTGGTGCGATTGATAGTAGGTCGATTGATTGCCCGCGTATGAATGCCTCAAGTGCTGTCGGGTCGACGAACAGGGTCGCCGCGCCGAATAGGGCTGTGATCCACCCGAATGCGCGCCACCAGCGTCGGAGGTACGCGTGCCCCAATCCTGTCGCAAGGATACTGAGCAGTGCAGCGAGCCATGGACGCTTCTCAGTTTGCGACTTGCTCATGGGTTGACTTATTGGTTAGTAAGCTATAAGTTTTCTTGACAGACTTGGTGTAACGGCACTGTCTAGTTCTGGCGTTTCTTGATCGACGTTCTGCCATCAAGACCTTGATGCAGTCTGTGGTGGTTGTAGTAATGCATAAACTGTTCAAGCTACTCGCGGACACTTGATCGACTACCCACCCACGAGTTATGGAAGCGGTCGATCCGCATTTTGAGCGTGTGAAATCATTTTTCGATGAGGTTTCGGTCGGTATAGTTGACCTGGCCGCTCAACCCTAATCGAGCAATAGAGGTCCGATAGCCGAACTGATCGACGAGAAACTCAGCCTCTGAGAGATCATATTTCTCGCGGAGCCCAGTGAGGAACGCAGCCGCCGGACCAGAGCTATGTCGTCCGAACAACGCGACATCGAGAATGAACTTCGTCTCAGTGTATATTTCAGCGTACAGCCAAGACCACTCACCGTTAATCTTGACAGGCAGTCTCGTCAACCGTGACGCGCTTCGGCTGCGCCTCAGGCGGATCGCAACCACTGTCAGCTAGGCGATGCACCCAGTTCCAAACCGCTCCATGCGAGCGTTCAACGCCTAATTCCGCTAAGCACGTTGTTGTTTCTCGAAGGTAATAACCGGTCTGGTGAAGGCGGACGGCGAACGCCCTGACGGACGTCGCCGTCCGCTCATTCTCCCAAATTTCTTCTAAACCCGGTTCATAGCTCTCGCTGAGCAGGTCTGCGAGCATCTTGGTCGATTAACTCAACGACCTGCTCACTTCTCAAACTAACTCAACTAGACAGTGCCGGGGCGTTGTTGTTGACTTATTAGAAGTTCCCTCGGGGGACTCTCGACGGAACCCTCACCCTCTCCAGAGGCGCGAAAATCGCTTGCGGCGTCACGCTGGCGTAGATTACACTCCAGGCTCCGTATTTTACCCTGTGACCGGTGGACTGTCCTAACCGAAGTTTCTGCGGATAGAATCCCGATCCGACTTCTCCCGTAGAGGTTCATTCCCGTTCGAGATAAAGCGAGTACATGATGATGCCCAGGCCAATCGCCACCAGGACGCTGTTGATCAGGATTCCCATTTCCAGCGATACAGAGAGGATTTGATGGGCGATACCGGCGAGCAACGCGCCGAACGTGATAATGCCGAACCCGATCCCAAGCATCCGAAGCGAGGGTACCCCCGTGCGACGATAAGCCCGATACGCGATATACGTGATCCCGCTCCCCAACAACAAAATCACCGTTTTCACGACGACAATAGCTGTGTCCACCCACATCATAGTTCATCCCCCATCTTCGACCAGATATCCTCAAGCCGTTCGTCGGCATTCCGCGGCGGTCGTTCCACTGTCACCGAGAAGCCGTCGTCATCCATGGAGATCATCACGTCGTCAAAATCTCGCTCGTATGTCGTGGTCCGACCCCCGCCGGGGTTGATCGTATCCTGTTCGCGGACCAGCGAGGCGTCGCTGAGGCGGTCCAGTTTCCGGTACACCGTCGATTTGGGGATGTCACACGCGTCGATGAGTTCGGGTGCAGTCATAGGTTCAGCTGTTTCGCGAAGAATCGCTCGACAGTCGGCGTCGTCCAGCGAATCAAGAATATCTCGCAACGATGGCGAGTCCTCAGATGACGCTGAATCGCGCACCATTATCTGAACTTGGGACGTATCTGGGATATGCTATCCGGTTGATGTACCCGGCGGCGAGACGAGCAAGCCTGCGACTCTTCTCACCGCTCGATGTCTGTATCGCACTCAGCCTCAAGCAAGCGACGTCCGGAGTCGGTCAGATCATATCGTCCTCGACCGACTGGACGGATCAGCCCATGCCCATGGAGTCGCGCACACGTTTGGTCAACTGTAATCGGGTGGTATTCCACAGTGGTGGCGATGTCCATGACATCACGAGGTGACGCAGCGACGAAGCACGCGAGAATCTCCCGGTCGGTTTCGCGACCGAGCGCCCGCAGTCCGTCCCTCCCTTGGCTATCGGCCGCTACCTCTGCGTAGCCGGGTTGTCTTGGCTCGGTCATCACGCAGACTCCCCGTGTTCCGCGTAGACATCGAGCAATTCCTGATAGCGATTCCGGATCGTCATCAGGCTCACGTTGGCTGCGTTACTCACTGTCTTCTGCGTCAGTTGCTCGTTTGTGAGATGGGTTGCAGCATAGAGGGAGGCCGCTGCGAGACCTGCCGGGCTCTTGCCACTGTGTGCGTTCTGTGCTTTGGCGGTGGTGAGCAGATCGCGAGCCTGACGCGTTGCCTCGTCGCTTACCTCGAGTACGGACGCAAACTGCGGCACGTATTCAACTGGATCCGCCGGTTCAATTTCGAGGGCAAGTTCCCGGGAAACGTACCGATAGGCCCGCTGAATCCGGAGCTCTTCGACGCGACTGACTTCAGCGAATGCGGCCAGCTGCCGTGGCGTTCCGTGTTGTCTGGCTGCAGCGTACAGGGCAGCTGTTGCCATGCTCTCAATTGACCGACCTGGGAGGAGGTTTTCGTCGACCGCTCGGCGGTAGATCGCCCCTGCTGTCTCTCGAACTGGGTCTGAAATATTGATAGCAGATCCCATCCGATTGATCTCGCCAAGTGCTTGTTTGAGATTCCGCTCGTGGGCGTCTTTCGTTCGGAATCGTTCGTCCCACCTCCGTAGCCGCTGCAGGCGCGCTCGTTTCCGATCGGGGACCGATTGCCCATATGCATCCGTGTCTTTCCTGCTAATTGTTGTGCTGAGCCCCTTGTCGTGCAGGAGTTCCGTGGTCGGCGCACCGACGCGACTTTTTTCGTCCCGTTCGTCGCTGTTGAACGCTCGCCACTCGGGTCCTCGATCGATTGACTCTTCGTTGAGGACTAGCCCGCAGTCTTCGCAGGTCGTTTCCCCGTGCTCATCGTCGCGAACGATCTGGCCGTCGCACTCCGGACACGACGACTGTGACCGGGACTTGGCAGTCGAATGCTGTTCGTCAGTGTCCGCTTCCCGAATGTCGAGTGATGTGTTGGACATACGTGCTGGACCTTGAGTTTCTGCTCTCGGTGCATCCGAGTGGTTCTCGCTAGCATACTGTGGGTGGCCATCCGAAGAGCACGATGCGGGTTCCCAAGATCTGGGAATCCGCTAATCTGGTTTTGCGAGTGCCGAATACGTATGGAAGTAGAGCGACCGAGCGCGCTTGATTCGAGAAGAATGATTCCGGTAGATTCGATCTTGACGCGGATTCGAGAGCGTATCCGGGCTTCTCCAGCCTCATACGTCCATCTATCGGCCATCACCGCTCACATAGAATTTGCAATCCATCCCTCAAATCAGGGCGCAAACGGAGACTAACTAGTAAGACGGATACCACTTCACGCACGAACCAAGAGTATGACCGGTGACGATGGACCCCGCCCGGATTCGACATTCCTTCCGGATGCGAAGACCGTCGACGTCCTCCACATCGATGACGACTCGAGCTTCGCCGATCTCGTCGCGACGTTCCTCGAACGTGAACACGAAGCGTTCACTGTCCACACTGAGACTGACCCCAGAGACGCCCTTGCAGTCCTTGAAACGAGTGAGCGCTCTGTTGATTGTGTCGTCTGTGACTACGATATGCCAGGCTTGGATGGACTGGAAGTCCTCGAGCGTGTGCGAGATGCTCACCCGGACCTCCCGTTTATTCTCTATACCGGCAAAGGCAGCGAGGAGATCGCCAGCGAAGCGATTAGCGCAGGTGTCACCGACTACCTCCAGAAAACCGGTAGCACGGAACAGTATAGCGTCCTCGCCAACCGGATTCTGAACGCTATCGAGGGATACTGGGCTGAGCGATACCTGAATCGTGGCCTCGAAGCCATCGAAACCGCACAGGACGGCATCAGTATCCTCAACGAAGATGGCTATATCGAATACGCGAACACTGCCTGTGCAGAAAGGCTCGGCTACACCCGGGAGGAACTTGTCGGCCGACATTTTGAAACACTCTACCACGACGATGATGTCGAGGACGTCTACGACGTGTTCCTCCCGGAAGCACGCGACGGCCGCTGGCACGGGACCACGACGTTCGTCCGAAAGGACGGTACCGAACTCGACATCGAACATACGCTCTCGTACACGGAGGATAGTTCACTGATCTGTACACTCAGTCCACAACCAACGATTGACGCAGACACGACGAATTTGTCGGCGAAAGAGCAAGCGATGGACGAAGCGCCCATTGGAATCCTCCTGACTGACCCGCATCAGGAGGATAATCCAATCATCTACGCGAACAACGAATTCACGGAACTCACTGGCTACGAGAAACGCGACGTTATCGGTCGTAACTGTCGGTTCCTCCAAGGCGAAGCGACTGAAGACGAACCTGTCCAAACCCTCCGGACTGCGATCGACAGTCGGGAATCGGCGACCGTCGAGTTACGAAACTACCGGAAGGACGGCACTGAGTTCTGGAACCGCGTTCGCGTCGCACCGCTGTTCGATGACGACGGAGAGATCAACCTCTTCGTTGGGTTCCAGGATGACATTACGGAGCGTAAACAGTACGAGCAACAATTGCAGTCCCACAGCGCACGACTGGAGGCGTTGTTCGAACACTCGCCGGACATGTTTGCAGTCCACGACATCGACGGTGTGATTCGGGATGTTAACCAGCGGATGTGTGACGAGCTCGGCTATACCGAATCAGAACTTCTCGGACGAAAGGTCTGGGACATCGACCCGACGGCCGACCCCGATCGGGCGTCGTCGTTCTGGGAGACACTCCCACCGAATACCCCACACCGCTTTGAGGGCGAACTCGAACGAAAGGACGGGTCGACGTTCCCCATCGAGGTGCATCTCATCCGCCTCAACTTGGATGGGCAAGACCGGTTCGTGGCGATGGACCGCGACATCAGCGACCAGAAGCAACGCGAACGCGAGCTCGTCCAGCAGAACGAACGCTTGGACCGGTTCACGAGCGTGGTGAGCCACGACCTGCGAAATCCATTGCAAGTTGCGGAGGGACGCCTCGAGTTACTGCAAGAAGACTGCGACAGCGACCACATCGACGAGATTGACCACGCGCTAGGCCGCATGGATGCGTTAATCGAGGATTTGCTGGCGCTCGCGCAAGCAGGCGAAGAAGCGATGGACTTGGAGCCCGTCTGGTTGCCGGAGCTTGTCGAATCCTGCTGGGAGACACTTCCGGAGACGACGGCGACACTAACAATTGAGACGGAACGGACTGTCAAGGCCGACCGCGATCAACTCCGTCAACTCGTGATGAACCTCCTTCGGAACGCGATTGAGCACGGCGGTTCAGACGTGACAGTAACGGTCGGTGATACCGGAGACGGGTTCTACGTTGCCGACGATGGAGCTGGACTCCCCGAATCAGTGAGTGGAAGCGTGTTTGAAGCGGGCTATACGACTGCTGACGAGGGGACCGGCTTCGGGCTCAGTATCGTCGAAGAAGTCGCCAGTCGACACGGTTGGAAGATTTCGGCAGCAAACGGACGGAACGGCGGTGCTCGCTTCGAAATTACTACCACTTGCTGATTCGACGGTCTTGGTGAAACAGCCGAGAAAAGACTTCAAATTGTTGGTCACTCACAAAGCCCGACGTCCCTTCAGGCTGGTAGCGCTGTGGAGTGCTAGTGTATCAAGGGCGCTAGCCATCGGCTCTTTCGATATTGGGATGCGCGATGACTTGCATCATGTTCGTTTCTCTCGGACTCCTTCGCGGCTGCGAGTCATGTCTTCGCAGTTCGGACACACACGTGGCTCCTCGATAGAGTCCGGCGTAAATACACGGACGTAGACGGTCGTGACGTGGCTGCCACAGTTCTGGCACTCCGGCATACCAGTAGCAGCCATCTTATCGGTCATAGGCTTTCTGACAGCGCCGACACGAACGAGTAGAGATAGCAAACAGGTCCGTGACCGCTCCGGACCCAGTCTTGGGAATCTCACAACTCAATACCTTGTCGCATAGATCGCTAGGCTATGGAGTGACCAATTTGGCGCTGTTGAAATCCTATTGATCAGATACTATGTGCGGTGAAACAACCCGTAAGTGAGGATGCGTATTGATCACGAAAGCTCCTGACTAATTCAGATAACATTCGCATCGCTGTGCAAGAGTGGTTTATACCTGAGAGAGAACAACAAGCAGCTATGAATACCAGAACCAGTGGGATCTCAGGTGGAGGGGTGAATCTTACATGCCGTCACTGCGATTCCATGATTGACATTCTCGACTTCCCGGATCTGCAGCCAAGTTCAATGGAACCAGATCAATTTGTGATCTGCCCCTACTGCCAGAGCGGTTTTACCTTGGATACAGGAGTACTCCAGACACTACATCGGACAGGAAGTGTCGAAGGAGATTATTTTAGCATCCCGCTCACTCCTGGAGGAAGACAGATTGACGGTTTTAACGGAGTGAAAGTAGGTGAGACACGCCCAGTACCGATGCACAAAATACACGAGGGCTGTGAATACACTTCGCTATTCATTACCGGAGCAAGCCGCAAAGGAGTAAACGAAGAAAACTGGCTCCCCTTCGAGATTGCTGACTCCCAGAACCAAGCACGGCTGGGAGACAACCTTCTGGTTACCGTTGTTCGAACTGGGTCTACAAATCTGGCGGTCAATTCAACACTCCGTGAAGGTCAAGACGGTCAGGGACCACTCAGTTTCGGAGACGAGATCGATGTCTCGTACCGAGCTACCGTATCACACAGAGAAGTGACGAACCCGACATGGATTGACCTCTTGGTGGATGCACAGCACGCTATTCAGGAAGATAATCTGCTTGCTGCAATACCCCTGCTACGCTCAGCAGTCGATAATTGCTTGATCAGGCAGATGATCATCTATTATCGGTGGGAGGGACACAACCTTGACAGCGCAATTGACGAAGCAAACGACTTGGAAAAAGGACATCTGAACCGGTATACAATTGCTAAACACTGCTTTGTTGAATCCGATGACGGCGTGGGGATCACTGTTTGAGAGCCTGTTCGAGGTTATAGACTGCGGCGGTCAACACGAGTTTGCGGAACTCGCGGTACCACGCGCGAGGGTGGACAGCGGGGCCGAACCGACGCTTGATGGCCGAAAAGGCAGTCTCAGCCATCCAGCGCTGGCCGTATAACTCGCTGTCCAATCGTGCGTTGTGGGCGTGATCGTACGCAGCAAACAGCCGATGGCGCAGCAAGGGCCGGACGCCCGCTGAACGGAGGGCGTCCCGCAGCGATTGGTCGTCATAGCCTTTGTCGCCGGCGACACTCTCGATTTTCTCGGTGTTACGAAGGGCGACTCGACGGCCAGTTTGGGTGTCGTGAGGCCAGTGTGCCGAGCAGTGAATATCGAGGATGGCACACGACTCTGTATCGACCAGCGCCGTCGTTTTCAGCGTGCGTATGTGGCGATCCGAGCGGTGTTGGTAGTGTCTCGATGCCGTTTCGCGGTCGAAGAACGTGGCATCGATGGCACCGTGCGAGTCCGGATCGCAGATGGTCGCGGACTCCTGAAGGAAGCCTCGCCACACCGACATGGGCGCCCTCTCAAACGACCGGTACAGCGTTGAGGGTGCGGGAAATGCCGTTCGAGCGAGCTGTAACAGCCCACGAACACGATCCATCTCACTCGCCCAATCGACGATCTCGCGGTACGTCGCATCCATGTGAACCCGCAAAAAGTGGAGCGTGACATGCTTCCAGCCGGGAAAACCGTGGCCAGTCGGATCACTCACCGCGGTTGGACTGGCGGCACAGCGCTTTTGAGCCAGCGACGCGGCTTGCTTAACGAAGCGGAAGAGGAGTTTAGGCACATTCGACTCTTCCGCTTCGCTACTGCCTTCAGAGCGACGCTATCCTCTCGCCTTCTGCGGATTCAACAGAGCACATTGTTCCTATGTCGATTGGCCAACGTATGGTTCTAGCCCGCTGTTCGATCGCTCGTCGCTTCCCGCACTGGAGTCGGATGTCCGGGTCGTCGCAAAAACGTGGTTCCAACAAGACGAACACGAGGGCGTTGAACCATTCGTCCACACATTACCGCTTGCATACGTCCAGTTCGATCCCCACGACCAGTATGTAGGATCGACGAGTTACGAGATGGAGACACTATTTCGCTTGTTCCTGCTGAAAGAATGCCGTGGCTGGGACCACGAGACGGCCCTGTCGAATACCTCACCCAGCACCCTGATTTCAGTGAACAGATCGGCTTGGAGTCGGTCCCCAATCAGTCAACCCTGTGGCGCAGTTGGCACCATCGCTTCACTGCAGACCTCCGGAACACGGTCGAAACCACAGCGCGGGTGTCGCCATCCTCATTTCTGGAGTAGGATGGGCAGAGATGAGACGTAATCAGTAAGATATCCCACGTAACAGTGATTTACTACCTGTAGAATTTGATCCCGGTTCAATTAGACATAGCGAGTCGGCGGCCTTCCCGTAAAGAGTGCGCGATGTCCCTTGACCTCC
Organism: Halobacterium sp. NMX12-1; assembly: GCF_040435975.1. Classification (NCBI taxonomy): domain Archaea; kingdom Methanobacteriati; phylum Methanobacteriota; class Halobacteria; order Halobacteriales; family Halobacteriaceae; genus Halobacterium; species Halobacterium sp. NMX12-1. The sequence continues at coordinate 182,549 of NZ_CP159205.1, forward strand.
GCCTACATCCGTTGGATGCGGGAATCCCGACGCGGGATTTCAAGCTGAGCGGTTGCTCAGCTCTACGGTTTCAAGACGCATACGTTCCAAGCGTCGCCTGCTGGGTTTCAGCATCGGCTTGGCTGTCTTGTGGCCCGGTCAACGAGGCCCCATCCTCAGCCGAGTCATCGTCGTTCTCGTGTTCTCCGGAACGACTCTCTCCGCTGAGGTAGCGGTCTGCGATGTTGAGTGCGGCATTGATGTCCGCCTGGTACTCTTCGATCCAACAGGCGTCGTTGGAGCATTTAAACGTCGCCTGTTGAGGCCGAAATCCTCTCTCACCACACGCATGACACTCTTGGGAGGTATTCCGGGGATCGACTGTTGTAATGGGGATCCCTCTTTCAGCGGCTTTGTACGTGATCTGTGCGTGGAGTTTGGCGAATCCCCAGCCGTGAAGCCGGCGATTCATGTAGTCCCCGTAGTCCATCGACTCTTGGATGTAGGTGAGATCCTCGAGCACGAGAACCGGCGTCTCGACTGACTCAGCGTACTCCACCACTTCCCTGGTGACGGTGTGGAGGATATCGTCGATTTGCGCCCACAACTCGTCGCCGAATGTGTCTACGATCCGTTCGCTCTCGCGACGCTGAAGTCGCCGCATCGTGGTGAAGTAGCGCTTGCGGAGGCGACGAATAGTCTTCCCCTCCTCCGTCCAGAGCTCAGGGTTTGTCGGGGACCTATGCTCGTCGCGGTGACACACCGTGACGAGACTTGCTTCCCCGATATCGACGCCAATGGGGGTGCGTTCTTCGGCGGGAACCTCGGAGTTGAGTGGGATGTCACGGGTCGCGGTGAGATGGAAATACCACGTTCCCTCCTGCTTGAGCAAGCGACCTTCCCCAACGTCTACGTCGCCAGTAATCACGGCTAGAAGCCAATCCCGTTGCTCAGGGTTCGGCTGTGCTGGTACCCAGAGGTGGTAGTCTTCGTGATGTGGGATTTTGACGTACCACTCAATCGTGTTTTCAGGCTTGTGGTCGATTTTCACCCCTTCGTTCGTGAAGCGGACAGGGTGATCGTCACTGAGTTCATTTGCTCCATAGGTTGTCGTTAGCTGTGGGACATACCTCTTTAGGGCGTTCTTCGCGTAACTGCTCAGCTGGTAGTCACCCACGATGTCGTTTGCTTCCCCCAGAGTGGTACTGTTGGCGTCGAAGGCCTCTTGAAGTGCCTGCTGGTAAGCCGCCCGCGTCTCACGGAGCTTCTCCCGCTTGTGTGCGTTCGGGTCTACCAGTTTCAGTTCCAGGGTCTTCGTGAGTTCAGTCATGTCTCACCACCATCTGATGCTGACAATCACGACTGGATCGCCCCGCACCCCTCTCGGGGGACGAACAACGCTACTCGTCGATCGGGTCGGGGGAACTGAGGTCTGCGTGGAGGACTTCGCCATCGCGAACGACGTACCGCTTGGCCAAGACTGGGAAGCGGCATTTGGTGAACCCCGCCGTCTGGATATCGAACTCTTCGTTGGCTTCGAGGTGGTCGGCGAGTTCTCGCAAGAACTCGTGGGTCACGACCCCGCCTTCGTAGTCCGGCAGGCCGTTCTCCCGCGTCTCGTACACCTCGAAGTCGTCATACCCCCAGATGGTGAGCTCTCCGTCTTCGGTCACCTCCCAGTCGAGCGTCCCGAAGCAGTAGCTCTCACAGAGCTCGCGGACTGCCTGCGGATCCGATACGATCGCGCCGGTCGACGTCGTCGCAGCTTGTAGTGTCGCCATGTCTGGACCTCACGGGGTCGCCCCCGCACCCCTGTCGGGGGCGATTAACCGACGTGAGAGGTGCCTCCTGAGGCGTGGCCGGCGACGCCAGTTAGGAGTCTGCGTGGGCGTCCGCCCCGACTCCGTCGCCCGGCCGCGTGAGTAGACTCACTTCTTCCAGGAGGTTTCCCGCAGTCTCGACCCGCTCTCGATCCGCGTCGTCCAACCGATCGACGTCGAGCCGGCTGAGATTGCTGAGTATACGATGCATCCGGTACCCTTGTTTGAACTCTTGCTCCATTGGAAGCGCCTCACCGCTCGTCGGCGCGGAAAGACTCCCCATCGAGACTAGCGTCGGGCTTGCAGGAGATCACGGCCTTAACCAACGAACCTCGACGGTACTCGCAGGCTGTTGGTTAATCGACGCCCAGCACTGGCACTACTCGAGACTGGGGCCGTAGCGAGCTGCGCCACACACCCGGCACTCCCAGATCGGTTGTCCCGTCCACGCCTCATCTGGGACCGATTCATGGGTCTTGAACCGGTGGTCGGTCGCCCGCCCACAGTTCTGACAGTCGAGTTGCTGCGTCGTCGGTACCGAGGACCGCTGGCTATCAGCCGTAGCCTCGCCAGCGGATTCGGTCAGCGCCATCGCTGGAACCAGCCACACCGCGTCGTCGGCGTCGTCGAGGACCTCAGTGAGTCGTGACGCGTCGTGGATGCCATCCCCACGCTGGTCGTAGAGCCGCGTCGGGGCCTGCTCTTGGCGCTCCGACGCTCCCTGCCCGTGCCACCCAGTTCGGTCACGGGCGGCACTGAGAAGCCGCTCACCCTCTCCTGACGATACCTGCACCGCGTCGGGAAGTGAGGGCCATTGATCGGCCAGCTGGCGCGCCGGCGCCTCGTCGAGGTCATAGATGAGCGTGTAGTCGTCGACGGCCGGCTCCGCCTCGTTGGCAAAGAGGAGGTTCGCCGCGGCGCCACCCTTCGCGACGGCGCCGTAGAACGTGGTCGACTCGACGACCAGGTGGACGATGCCGAGGCACGTCGTCGACGCTGACTCGTTCGTGCTAGTGGCGTCACTCCCGAGATGGTTGGTGAGACAGAACCGGCATTTCGTCTGGCCGTCTGGGACTGACGCCCCACAGGACCGGCACTCGCCATCGGCGGCCGTCGGCGCATCAGGGTAGCCACCAGCGCTCGTCGCGACACGTTGCCGTCGGGGGTCACCCTCACAGCCGTTGTCCAGCCTCGTGTCCGGAATGTGGGATGCCTCGCCGGTCGGCCGCAGTTCTGCAAAGTCAGTATATCGGTTGTGCATCGGTTGGCTCATAGCTTCTGTCGGTATCGCATTTCAACGTCAGGGCCAGTCGTCTGCTCCGTCTCTCAGTTGAGCATGGCCATGAAATAGTACATGCGAACATCTTATACTTCATGAGCAAATAGATGGGAGTTGCAACTGGGGCCCTATGAGCAGTAACGACACTAAGCACGTCCAAACTGAACTGAACGAGGACGAATACGAACGCTTCCGCGAGTTTGCGAGAGAACACGGCCTCTCGCTCAAGGAAGCCGGCCACGAGGCGCTCATCGAGTGGATCGAACGCCAGCAGCAAGCCGACCCAAACGACCCGGCGTTCACCGTTCTCGACGACCTTGATGACGAGTCCCTTCCAGCGTCGGCGGCGACGGACGCTCGCGAGGAAGACGATCTCGTCGACGAGTGGCACGGCAGTGACGAATCGTTCACGCTCGCCGACGATCCATCCACGGAGCCCTGACCGCTGATGGCAGAGCCAGTCGAGACCCCAATTGGCACGGTCACAGCCGAGCATTTTCGCCCAGGGCACGTCCGCCATCAGGTCGTCGTCGGCCCGAAGTTCCTGTACGTATTGTTCAACCCCCAAGATCAGATGCACGAAGTTTCGCGGGCGTTCATGGCCTTTGTCCGCGACGGTGACCTCCCCTATCGTCGACTCATCGTCAACGATCACATCGTCGACGAGGCGGCTACACGGCTGAAAAAACAGGCGTCGATGCGGAACGCCGCGTCGTTCCTGACGACGCTGGATGAGAGCACGCTCTATCAGTTCGAATCCGTCTCCGAGGACGTTTTCGATGACGCCAAAGCAATGTTCGTTGAGTGGACGGATCTGGATGCGTCACTCACCGATTTCACTGTTGCAGCCCATATGGACGCCTTAGGGGTCGATCACATCCTTACGTACGACCGCCACTACGATGCGTTCGACGTGACAACACTCCCGTATCGCAGTCAGGACTAGGGTGCCAAGCATGCCTGAATCCCCACGGAATAGCGTCCAGTCGTGGACTGAGTCGATGAGTGCCCGCGACCGCATTCGGGCGGTCGCCGAGACGCTTCGCGAACCACGGTCAGTCAACTGGATCAGCGAGCAAGCTGATGCGGCTTGGAGTACGACCAACGAGGAACTCCAGGATCTCGTCGACCAGGGCCAGCTGCGCCGCGTCGAGGCCGGCGAAACCACGCGCTACCAGCCGGACTACACCCGACTGCTCTTCGAGGAGATCCGGACGCTCATCGAGGAGAACACGCGCGAGGAGCTGCGCAACGAATTGGCCGCGATCACCGAGGAGATCGAGGAGTGGCAGGCGACCTACGACGTCGAGACGTGGGAGGATCTCGAACAGTCGCTCGCCGACGGCGACCTCGCAAGTGCCGAGGTCCGGGACCGCCGTGACGTGATTACGCGGTGGGAGGAGAATCTGGATGATCGTCGACTCATCAAGCACGCGTTGGCGCTCTACTCGGATGTCGAAGCCGCCCGCGACCACATGAGGGACGACAGCAGTTCTCGTCGGCGGTAGCGGCGATTCGCTGGAAAGCGGGTCTCTCCAATCCCAACGTGGCCGGGTTAATCGAGCAGTCCGAGTTCGGAAAGCCGGTCCTGCACGTGCGTGAGCGCCTGTTGGGCCTCGTCCGTTTCTGTCCCACCAGTAATGACGAGCTTCCCACTGCCAAAGAGAAGGACGACGACGTCGGGGTCATCGAGCCGATAGACGAGCCCAGGGAACTGTTCGGGCTCGTACTCGATTTGCTCTAGGCCGAGCCCGATTGCGATCGCGTTCAAGTTCAGCGACTGCTCGAGGCTGGCACTCGAAACGATGTTTTGCACCTCGATCGATGGCTTACTGTCGACGTCGATGCCTAACTCGCGGAGGTCATCGAAGACGATGTCGAGGGCGTCGTGGACGTCGTCGACGCTTTTCGCGCCGGTGCAGACGACTTTCCCCGAGCGGAAGATTAGCGTGGCTGACTTCGGCTCCTGAAGGCGGTAGACGACCCCAGGGAAGTCTTCAGGGTTGTACTCGGCACCGTCGAGATCAGTGGCAAGCTGGTCGAGGGAGAGCTCTTGGCCGATATCACTGGACGCAACGACGTTCTCGATGTGAATCGTCTCCGTGGGTGCGCTCATATGGTAACTACATGTCGGACACCGCATTTAAAATACGGCAGGTGGAGTGCCAGTCTTCCATGTCGACGGATGCGTCGAGAACGACTGGATGTCAGTCGCAAAGACTGTCGTCTGGGTAAACGCATTTGTTTCAGACGACGTGGTAGCAGTTCGGTCGTCGCTGTCAGAAAGCCTATGGTCGATGGTCTGGCTGCTACTGGTATGGCGGAATGCCAGAACTGCGGGAGTCATGTCACGGAGGTCTACGTTCGTGTATTCACGCCGGATTCGGTCGACGAACCTCAGGTGTGTCCGAACTGTGAGGATATGACTCGTGGCCGTGAAGGCGTCCGTGAGAAACGAACGTAGCGGGCCAGCCCGCTCCAAGGAAAACTGGCCTTGTTGAAATCATATTGATTTGCTATCTTCCCTGGTGAATCAGCCGCTCAGTAGGGATGTTTACTTATCGAGGGTAAACGCTACTGTGAGGAGGCTAATTCCACCAAGAAGGGTCAAGAATGTGCCTATCGCGGGGCTAAAGCCGGAAACGTTCATCATTCGGACGATCCAAGCGACGCTGAGCACAACAACGAGTCCTGCAACCCCTATTGAAGCGATACGAATACCCCGAGTGCCCGCCGATTGCCCGCCTAGTGCGAACGCTCCGACGCCAGCGATGAGCGTATACTGGCCATACACCGCAAGCCCAGACTCCAACCCCGGGAAATACATGAAATTGAAGACTCCTGCTGGAATCCTCGTCCACGGAAGAAGTGACCCAACGACAACGACGATTGCACAAACTGACTGAATCCGTGGCCGAGTCAGGAGTGAGGAAGTGTACTCGGAGACGCTCAGGCCCATACGAAGGCTACGTCCATCTGATAAATAATGATTCTGCTACCGTTAGCGTTCCAGTAGTTCCTCTGAATGTACCGAGTAGACGGAAGCGAGAACGCCTGAATTTGGTTTTCAGGAACGGAGGTATTCTCCGAGGAGATTTGAGAGATTGTACACAGTGTAAAGACCATACCCCATGACGAGGACGGTGACAACAAGGAGGAGGCCCCAACTCAAGTCCATATGTCTCAGAACCCTTTCTTGTAGAATAATCTTTGTCCCCTGTGACACAACGAATTTTCACTAGCCGATTATACTGTTCCCCTATACTTAGCGAATGAAGTAGAAAACCAGCAACTGATGAATATTTCTACAGAGCTGAAAAACTGGACTGCTGTACGTGGACGACGATTCTACGGATCTATTCGGTGGCGAGTTCGTCGTAGATCTCCTCGTGCTCGTCGAGGTCCTGGCGGCCAAGGAACCAAATGAGATACTGCCGTGCCTCCTCGGGGGACATCTCATCCAGACTCTCGGGAGGATCACTTTCAGTGGGCATCCTTACGGAGGATTCGATGCGCTATTCAGTCGATCCAGATCCCGCTTCTCGTACGCTGCCCGCCACATCGCGTGAACGGCACGAGTCACGAGTGACACATCGGTTACGTCGATACAGGACGGCTCGGCCTCCATAGTCGTGGCCTCGGGCGGCGAATGGAAATGAATCTCGGGAGAGTGCGTGTTCGGGTGACGGTCGAAGCGCCAGTTGACGTCGTCGCTATCGACGTAGTGAAACGAGTACATCCCGAGCTCGCTCCACTGAATATCGAGCCGAGCGCTCTGGGCATCGGCGAGCCCGTCGCTGAGACTAATCTGTAGTTCCGTGGGTGCGACGACGTCGTCGTACCCTGTTTCGTCGACGAGCGGCTCAAGCTCGAGCCAGAGATCACGGATCCGCTGCAGCGCCGGGAGATAGATCGGGCCGAACTCGCCGGCACGGTCGCCGTCGTTCATACGGCGAGCTGGTGGCTGGCCTCGTCGTAGGCGAGGGCGGCTTGTGCGACGGCGAGATTCTGCCGCGTCGTCCGCCACGCCGTCAGGTCGTCCCAGCCGTCCGTCTCGTTGGCGTCGAGTTGCTGGGCGAGTTCTTCCGGCGACACCACGTCGTAGCGGTCCTCGTAGCGCCGGATTTCGGCCTTCATGTCTTGAATACTGTCGAGTAGCTCCGGGCGATCGACTTCCTCACGCAGCTCACGGATCCGGGACATCAACACCCGGTCGCTGTTTCGCTTGTACAGCGTCGTTTGGCCGTCCTGTTCCGTCTCGGCGAACCCTGTGTTCACCAGCGTCTTACAGTGGCGACGTGCCGTCGGCTCGCTCACGAGGGCCCGGTCGGCGATCTCGGCCGCCGACTGCCCATCGTGGGTTTGTTCGACGATTTCGTACACTCGCTCGAACGGCGTGGTGTCGTCCTTCCAGTCCGCTTTGACCTGCTCGTTGACGTCGTCCCACGTCTCGGTCATACTGGATGCTACGCAGCCAAGAAACAAATAGTTTCCTGAGAAAACTATCTAACTCCAGTAGCTGTGCAGGAGCGTTGTCAGGCTACCTGCTCCGCTAACGTCTCGTGATGCGTCCGGACAGTCGTTGGCGTGACGTTCCCTGTCTCCGCGACGTCGCTTTGCGTTACCCACTGCCCCTGTTCCTGTCCCGCTTTGTAGAGGCAGGCCGCTGCGAACCCGGCCGGATGGACGCCCGTCGTGACGCCGCGCTCCTCGGCCTGTTCCGCGAGGGCTCGGGCCCGCTGTCGGATCCTGTCCGGACACTCGAGGTCCGAGGCGAGCCGCGGCACGAACATACTGGGGGAGACGGGATCAGCGGGGAGGCCCAGCTCTTCGTTCAGCGTTTTGTACGCGTTCGTGACCCGTGACTCCGCGACGCGGGCCATCTCGCTGACGTCGTCCACCAACCGCGAGCGGCCGTTGCACCGGCAGGCCCCGTAGACGCTGGCCGCGGCGATGGCCTCGATGGATCTGCCACGAAGCAGATCCTCGTTCTGGGCGCTCCGGAAGAGCTGACACGCCTGGTCGCGAACCGAATCGGAGAGGTCGAGCGCGCTCGCCAACCGACGCACTTCGCCCAATCCGTGGGCGAGATTCCGTTCCGCCTTCGACCGCCAGCGCCCACGGGTCTGCTCACGGCGCATCCGCGCGAGTCGCCGTCGCTTCTGCCCCGAGAGTTCGTTCCCCTTTGCGTCGGTGCCCCGACCGATCTCCGTCGACAGGCCGCGATCGTGGCGAGCCGCAGTGAGTGGGGCGCCCGTTCGTTCACACTCCTCGTCGTCGTACGCCCGCCACTCCGGCCCGTGATCGATGCGCTGTTCGTCGATGACAAGGCCACAGTCCTCGCAGACCGTTTTGACCGCGTTCGTGGTGACCCGGCCGTCGCACTCGGGACACTGGTTCGCACTCGATTCCGTTCGGACGTCCTCGTCGAAGCCCGTTTCGTAGATGTCTCTGGTTGCCATCGTTCTCACCGTGTTCAGGGAACTCGCCAGTACAGCGAGCCCCTCACCCATTGAGGGGCAAATAGAATATGGGGAGAGACTGATGCACCTACTGAGGAATTTAGAGTGATTGAATCATAGTGTTATAGCGATTTATGGGTTTTAAGGAGCCAGCGCCCTCGGAAGTAGGACACAACCTACGAACACGAACTCAACTACCAGCATTCAAGCGGAATCCCTCCAACGTAATTAAGTTACTACTCCGAAAATTATATCCTCGATAGAAGGTCGTGTTAACTTAGGCATGATTCCACCAGACGGTGTAGGCTTGTAACTACGTTTCCGCGGTCGATGAATCGACGTGGCTGAACGAAAGACACGTTCGACTTGATTTCTGTAGCTGTGGATCTCGACGCGGTATTCAAGCCTTTCTCGACGGAGCGCGCCCGCGATATCGGCTGCGACATCGACGAGAAACACAGAGCCGGAGACATCGTGTTTCTCACACAACTCGATGAGAAACGCTCAACCGATCGGGATTGTATACGTCGGAAAGAGCCGCGAATGAAGGATTCTGTTCGTCTGCGGATCGACTGCAGCGTACAGCCAGTGTTCCTTGAGTGCTCTTCGTCGTTGACCCAGATCCACTCCGGCTGGCTGTAAATTGGCCTTTCAAACCTAATTGTGAACTGCAGTGCGACCCCGTTTGACACCCAACTCCTCAAGAAGAATACCTGTATTTGGAAGTGATAATCCAGCAAGATGGTGGCGGATACCCGTTTCAATGATCTCGCGGGGTGTCCGCTCTCGCTCCACAAAACCAAAGTTAATCCACTCGGGACACTCGCTGAGGCGGTCGGTTTCGGTCATAGGAATCTGAGACTCTGACCGCCTCTTCCTTAACACGACGGTGAAGAGCGGCGAAAGCTGTGAGCCACAATCTAGTTGATCTGGCGGTGCTACAACCAAACATCCATTAGGATGGAATTACGGGTTGACTGCATGGAGTTACATGGTCGGAGCGTGCGGCAGGACGTCCGCGAACTCGGTGAGACTCTCGGGGATGTCATCGCCGGCCACGCATCGGATATCTCGTTCGAAGCCGTCGAAACAGCCCGTACCGCCGCCATCGACTATCGTAGCGGTGACGCACCGGACCGACGACCACTCGAGCGATCACTCAGACAGAACCCAGAAGACGTCAACACGGACATTGCCCGCGCGTTCACGAACTACTTCGAACTCATCAATCTCGCCGAAGAACGCGAACGCATCCGAGCCCTGCGCCGCGGCGAACACGAGGGGAGCCTTGGGGACAGTCTCCGCGCAGCCGTCGAAACCCTCGCCAACGAGGGCGCACCACCCGAAACCGTCGCCCGCGTCCTGGAGGACGTTCGCGTCAAACCGACCTTCACCGCGCATCCCACCGAGGCACGTCGCAAGACCGTGAAGGCCTCCCTCCAGCGCGTCAGCGACCTCATCAAGGAACTCGACGAACGTCGCCTCACCGACCAAGAACGCAAAGTCAAACTCGAGCGCCTCGACGCCCTCGTCGAGAGCCTGTGGACGACCCGCCAAGTCCGCGAACGACGGCCGGAACCGTTTGATGAATCCCGAAATGTCCACTGGTATCTCGCTAACGTCATCTTCGACGTCGTTCCCCAGGTCTACGAGGAACTCGAAGACGCACTCGAGGCCGAGTACGACGATCCACCCGAGGTTCCCCAGATCCTTGACTTCCGATCCTGGGCTGGCAGCGACCGCGATGGCAACCCCTACGTCACTCCCGAAGTCACCGAGAAGACCCTCGGCCGCCAGCGCCGACTCGTCCTTGAGCGCTATCAGGAGGCCCTCGCCGACATCGCCGGCGTCCTCAGCCAGGACGCCACCCGCGTTGATGTCAACGGCCTCCCCGAATCCCTCCAAACCGACGCCCATGCTGTCCCCGGCGTCGTCGAACGCGCGAACGAACGCTACCCCGACGAACCCTTCCGCCAGAAGGTCGCCGTCATGCTCGAACGCGTCTCCCGCGTCGACGACGTCCGACCCGGAGGCTACGAGGATTCGGCGGCCTTCCACGGCGAACTCGAACGCCTCACCGAGGCACTCCGGAACACCAGCCTCGACGACGTCGCCACGGAGTACGTCGACCCACTCATTCGGCAGGTCGAGACCTTTGGCTTCCACCTCGCCGCCCTCGACCTCCGCGACCACCAGCAGATGCACACCGGCGCCCTCGAACAGGCCCTCTCTCAGAAGAACATCGACTACACCGGGATGAACGAGGGTGAGCGCGTGGAGTTCCTCACGGAGGCCATCCTCCAGGACCAACCCGTCCTCGACCTCACCGATACCGAGGGGCTCGACGACGACGCGAGCCGCGTATTTCGCCGCTTTGACGCCCTCGAGAACTGGCAGCGCGAGTACGGCCCCGAGGCCATTGACATGTACGCCATCAGCATGACCGAGGAACCCAGCCACGTCCTCGAAGTCCTTTTCCTCGCCGACCAGGCTGGCGTCACCTGCCTCCCCGACCACGCCGGTATCGACATCGTCCCCCTCCTTGAGACCGAATCCGCACTCTCCGGCGCCCGCCGCATCATGGGCACACTTTTCGAGAACGACGCCTATACCCAGAGCCTCCAAGCCCGCGACGGCGTCCAAGAGGTCATGCTCGGATACTCGGACTCCAACAAGGAGAACGGCTTCCTCGCCGCGAACTGGGAGCTCGACCGCGCCCAGCGTCGCCTCGCCCAGATCACCGACGACTATGGGGTTGGTCTCCGCTTCTTCCACGGCCGCGGCGGCTCCATCTCCCGTGGTGGCGGCCCCATGAACGAAGCCCTCCTTGCCCTCCCCAAAGAGACCGTCTCCGGCGAGGTCAAGTTCACCCAACAGGGCGAAGCCATCGCCGAAACATATGGGAATCCGCGCATCGCTGAGCGCGAACTCGAACAGATGCTCAACGCCCAGGTCCGCTCCCGGCACGCCGCTGTCACCCAGCCAGATGACCGTCTCCCTGGCCACTGGGAGGACGCCATGGACATCATGGCCGAAGCCGCCCGCGATGCCTACCGCGACCTCCTCGAAACCGAGGGATTCGTCTCCTACTTCGAGCAAGCCACCCCAATCACCGTCATCGAACAGCTCAACCTCGGCTCCCGCCCCGCCTCCCGAAGCGGAGAGCGCAGCGTTGAGGACCTCCGCGCTATCCCCTGGGTGTTTTCCTGGACCCAGTCCCGCTGCATCATTCCCGGCTGGTATGGCCTCGGCACTGGCATCCAGACCTACCTCGACAAAGGCGGCGACCTCCAAGTACTCCGCGAGATGTACGAGGGGTGGCCTGTCTTCCAGACTACCCTCGACAACGCCGCGCTCAGCCTTGCCCGCACCGAGATGGAGATCGCCAGCGAGTACGCTAACCTCGCTGAAGACGACCTCCGCGAGGAATTCTTCCCACGCATCCAGGCCGAGTACGAGAATGCGAGCGGCCACGTCCTCGCCACCACCCAGCGCGACGACCTCGTCGACCGCCCGTGGCTCCGAGAGAGCCTCAACCGCCGCAATCCCTATGTTGACCCACTCAACTACCTCCAGATTGACCTTCTCAACCAAAGCCACCGTACCAATCAGGCAGAACGCACACTCCGCCTGACGGTCAAAGGAATCGCCGCCGGCATGAAGAACACCGGCTGAAAATTTTCACCGGCAACTTCCAGACGACGCCACAATCAAAGAAGTCATTCTGAAAAAGTAGAAAATCGGTGACTAGACAGTTCGTATCATCGTTGACTATGATGTGGACCACCCGAGAAATCTACCGCCGAAGACACCGACGTGAAAGACACCGTCGGGATTAACCTCGGTATCACGAAGTTCATTCACGACGCAGACAGCCAAGCGTTCCGGTAGACGAGCAAGTAGAACGCGCTTGAATCGAGAAATGGAATCAAGCGCTCGAGGGAATACGAATCGAACAACTGGACCAAGGCAAGACCACACTTAGCGCGAGCGTACAACCGTCTTTCGAACAAGCGTCGGCGTATCGAGAAGTACTCACTAACGCCAAAACGCAACAGTTTGACGCGGTGTTCCTCGAAGATACGAGGTGATCCAAACATTCGAACGGTTCGGTGAGAAGAATGGCTGTCACGTTGTCCTGGTTCCTAGGAGTGAACACCAAATCCCCGCGCTCGGTACGCGACCCCATGCCGGACGAGATACCGCTCGAGACCCACTACGACCTCCAGCTGCCGAATGACGTCGCCGTGGCCCCGGATGGCGACCGGGTCGCGTTCGTCGCCGACGAGTTCGACGAAGCCGACGACGAGCGCCACAGCACGCTGTACGTCGCCCCGGCCGACGGCTCTCGCGAGCCGCACCGACTCACGCGCGTTTCGGAGGCGCAGTCACCGAAATGGGGGCCGCAGGGGGACCGCCTCGCGTTCCTCGCGTCGCGCGAGACCGATTACGCCCGTCGCCAGGGACGCGAGGACGACGCTGCGGACGAGGAGGAGGCCAGCTCCGACGACGGAACTGGCGGGGACGATGGGGACGAGGGACCCGAAACGCAGGTGTGGTGCTTCGACCTGTCGCTGGGCGGCGACGCTGAACAGGTCACCGACTTCGACGAGGGCGTGCGGGAGTTCGACTGGGGGCCCGACGGCGACCGCATCGTCGTCTCCGCCCGGGATCCGACCGAGGCGGAACAGGAGTACCTGGAGCAACGGGAGGAGGGCGGCCCGATCGAGACCGAACGCCTCCAGCACAAGTTCGACGGCGTCGGCTTCACCGACACGGTGACGACGTACCTGTTCGTCGTCGACGTCGCGACCGGCGAGCGCAGGCGGCTCGACGACGCCTACGGCGCCGGCTCCTCGGAACCCCTGATGGGGCTCCAGCCCGCGTGGGGCCCGGGTGAGCGTATCGCGTACGTCTCCGTCGACGTGAACTCTCCCGACGTCGACGCCGACGACCCCGACGATACGCTCGTCGTCGACGTGTTCACCATCGCGCCCGACGGCTCCGAGCGACGGACGGTCACCGTCGGCGAGCAACGCTGCTCGGACCCGGTCTGGTCGCCCGACGGCGACCGGCTGGCCTTTGCCGCGGGCAACCCGACGAACTGGTACCAGCCGACCGAAGTGTACGTCGCGCCTGACGACGAGACGGCGATCCCGTATTCGGTCTCCGCGTCGCTGGATCGCACGGTCGCTCGCTTCGGCGCGCCGCGCTGGCAGGACGACGACACGATCGTCTGCCCGTTTGCCGATCAGGGCAGGACCCGTCTCGTCGAGCTCGACCCCGACGAGGACGCCCCGACGCGCGTGTTCGACTCGCAGGGCCGCGACCGTGACCTCGGGCGATTCGACCTGGCCGGCGGCACCGTCACCTGCACGCTCGCGAGTCCCAAGGGCGGATCGGACGTCTACACCGTCGCCACCGACGACCTCGAAACCGGCGAGGAGGAGGACCTCACCCGCGTGTCGCTGCTCAACGAATCGTTCCTCACCGAGTACGAGCACCCGATGACCGAGCGCGTCACCTTCGAGAACGAGGACGGCCGCGAGGTCGAGGCCATCGTCTACCTGCCGCCCGGCTTCGACCGCGAGGACCCCGACGCGGCGCCGACTATCGCCGCCATCCACGGCGGCCCGATGTCGTACGACGCGCCGACGTTCTACTTCCCGCACGCCTACTGGTGCTCGCGCGGCTACGTCGTAATCCGCGTCAACTACCGCGGTTCGACCTCCTACGGCAGCGAATTTGCCGAGACGCTCTACGGGAGCCGTGGCGAGCTGGAGAGCGACGACGTGATCGGCGGCGTCCAGCACCTCGTCGACCGCGGCTGGGCCGACGAGGACCGACTGTTCGTCACCGGCTTCTCCTACGGCGGGATCACGACGGCTCACATCGTCGCCCGCACCGACGAGTTCGCCGCCGCGGCGCCCGAACACGGCATTTATGATTTCTACTCGACATTTGGCACCGATGATAATCACAATTGGCACGATTGGGAGTTCGGCATGCCGTGGGAAAACGTCGAGACGTACCGCGAAATTTCCTCGCTCACGCGCGCCGGCGACATCGACACCCCGCTCCTCGTCACTGCCGGCGGCGAGGACTGGCGCTGCCCGCCGTCCCAGGCCGAGCAGCTCTACGTCAGCGTGAAAAAACAGGACGTCCCCGCGCGGCTGGTTATTTACGAGGACGAACACCACAACATCGGGGATCCGTCGCGTGCGACCCATCGCGTCGAGGAACTGACTGACTGGTTCCGGCGGCACGACCCAGCCATCGAGACCGAGGACGGGGACTGACACACGGCAGGAGGAGTCGACGTCGGGCTTCGCAGCCTCGGCGGTTACAGGTCGTGATACGATTCGATCGTCCCCCGCCAGTCGGACGGGATCGGCCGCGATTCCTCGTTTTCGGCATCGTACAGCACCTGAACGGTGTCCGCCGTCGCCGCGATCTCCTCCTCCGTTCGGATCTCGTACTCCATCGGGATACTCGAGGTGCCGAGTTCCGGCACGTCGACCGCGACGGTAACCGACCCCTGGTCGAGTTCGACGGGCGCCCGGTAGTCGATCGAGAGCGATGCGAGGACCGACGCGGTAGTATCGAGTGACCGCCCGAGTACCTCGGCGAAGTATTCGACTCTCGCCTGTTCGAGATACGTCGCGTACACCGCATTGTTCACATGCCCCATCGCGTCGATGTCCCGGAACCGAACGTCGATCGTTGTAGTGAACCGGCTCATACCCGCAGTGTCGTGACTACCTATATCAGACCGTCGAACCCGCACAGCTTTGCGGCGGGTGCGAAACGAACTCTCTTCGCACAATTACGGCGGATACCCCCGATAGCGTATGCCCGCTCCCGGAACCCGCCATCCACGGAGTCCCTCCAGGAACGACCCGTTGTGGTCTCTCCGCTCTCGGCTCGTCACTGCGTGTCGAGTAGCCGTACGGGGTGTGCAGGCCGACGCGTGAGCAGTGCGTCGAGTTGTTCGAGACACGAGGTGCCGCTGGCCACGACGGTGCGGTCCGCATTCTCCTCCGTCGTGAACTGGTCGACGAGTTCCTCGCCGACGTCTACGCTGAGCTCGTAGTACTCGGACTTGTAGCCGAAGCTCCCGGCCATCCCGCAACACTCCACGTCCGAGGTCGTGACGTCGAACCCGCAGTCCTCGAGGACCGCAACCGTGTAGGGCTCCAGATCGAGCGTGCGCTGCTGGCAGTGGCTATGATAGGCGATCTGATCGTCGTCGCCGCCGGGAAGTGCGTCGACGTCCGCGCCGTTCTCGAGCAAGCCGTAGACGTACTCCATGATCTCGTAGCTGTTGTTCTTCAGCGCAGCGTGGTCGTCCTCGGGGAGGAGCCGTTCGTACTCCCGATGGAATATCGCGAGGTCCGAGGGCTCTATGACCACGACGTCGTGGCCTGCCGCGACGGCGGGGGCAAGCGCGTCGTAGACGGCTTCGGCGTTGCCCTGGGCGGTCGTCACCATTCCCTGTGAGAGCGGTGCGCGTCCGCTCTCCCCGGCGGCCGGGACGTCGACGTGGACGTCCAGGGCTTCGAGGACGCGGATGGCAGCTTTACCGCGCTCGGTGCGCACGTAGTTCGTGTACGCGTCGGGATAGATCGCGACCTGCCGGCGCGCCTCGTC
This sequence comes from Halobacterium sp. NMX12-1, assembly GCF_040435975.1. NCBI lineage: Archaea > Methanobacteriati > Methanobacteriota > Halobacteria > Halobacteriales > Halobacteriaceae > Halobacterium > Halobacterium sp. NMX12-1. Next base: position 198,739 of record NZ_CP159205.1, read on the forward strand.
GGGGTCCACCCGCGACCCACGGTCCTCGAACCACTCGACGAGGGATTCGCGCTCGAACTCCGGGAGCTCGCGGCGGCTATCGATACCGAGGGTTCGCTCCATCAGGGATCGGGCGGTGCCGGTTTGTGCGACCCAGTTCGAAAGTGGCGCGAACGCCGACCCGAGCTTCGCCAGCGTGTCGAAGTTTCCGAACAAGCGCTTCTGCGGGTCGACGCCGCCGGGTTCCTCGTCCGGGGTGAGCCCCTCGACGAGGAAGTCGAGGTCGCCGTCCTTCCCACGGTTGATGCGGTCGCGGACGACGGTGTTTATCCAGGGGATGTCGATCTTCACCGGACACTGATTCACACACCGACTACAACCAGTACAGAGGTCGTTGAATTCCGCGGCGCTGTCCTGTCCGTGGACGCCGGCCTCCCAGCCGGTGGCGATGCCGCCGGAGTACGTCTCGCCGCCGAACGCGTGGCCGCCGACGTGCTGGAAGTTCGCACAGGAGTTCGCGCACGCCGAACACCGAATGCAGTACAGCGTCTCCCGGAGCTGGTCGTCCTCGCGCATCTCCATCCGACCGTTGTCGATGAGCACGAGGTGGAACTCGCGGTCATCGCCGGGACCAAGTTCGTCACCCTCGCCAAAGGTCGGTGAGTCGCCGGGCGGGGTGAAAAGCGAGACGTAGGAGGTAATGTCCTGTCCGGTTCCCGACCGGCCGATGAGTTCGACGAACGGCTGGAGGTCCTCGATGGTCGGGATGATCTTTTCGACGCCCGCGACCGCAACGTGAGTGTCCGTCGCCTGCACGCACTTGCGGGCGTTGCCCTCGCTCGTGACTAACGCGAGCGTGCCGGTGTCCGCCGTGACGAAGTTCGCGCCCGTCATACCGACTTCGGCGTCCAGGATTTTCTCCCCGAGATACTCGCGGGCGAACTGCGTCAGCTCCTCGGCAGTTTCGAGGGGCTCCTCCGGCTCGAACACCTCGTTGAACAGCTCAGCGATCTCCTCGCGGGACTTGTGGATCGCCGGGGCGACGATGTGTGAGGGCGCCTCGTCGGCGACCTGCAGGACGAACTCGGCGAGGTCGGTCTCCCAGACGTCCGCGCCGCTGGCTTCGAGGGACTCGTTTACCTCCATCTCCTCGCTGGTCATCGACTTCGACTTCACGACGTTGCGACCGTCGGCGACCTCCGTAATGTATCGGTTCGCGTCGGCGGCGTCGTCAGCGATGTAGACGGTGCCGCCGTTGGCTTCGACCGCCTCGGTAACCTGATCGATGAGTTCGGGGAGGCGCTCGATGGCGTCCTCCTTGATCGCACGGGCCTCGTCTTTGAGGCCCTCGTAGTCCTCCAGATCCGCGGTGGACTCGTAGCGACCGTCGTTGAAGACCTGCGTGTTCTCGTGGACGCTGTCGCCCTCGGTGTCGAGGAGGTGGCGGATGCGTTCGGCTTTCCGCTGCCGGTCATCGACGCTCATCTATCTGTCCTCCAGGAGAACGACAGTGACCTCCATCGGGCCGTGAGCCCCCTTCACGAGCGCGCCCATGTCCGCGGTGGCGCTCGGTCCGGTCGCGATGACGGCTTGCCCGGCACCGCTACGGACGTCCTCGGCGAGCCGATCGAACGTCGCGTCCATGTCCGGGAGGACATCGCTAGCGGCGACGACGGCGACGTGTTCGTCGGCGTAGAGGCTGACCGGCTCCTCGCCGTCGGGCCCACCCTGGACGATTACGGATCCGTAGTCGGCGATGCCGTATCCGGCAGCGGTGACGCCGGTTTCCGCGGCCTCGAGTTCCTGCACCGTCGGATCGGTCGCCACGGTGTCCGGCAGGGAGACGTTCTCGAACGGAAGCGGAGTGCCGACCGCGGGAGCGTCGAGAAGCGGAGGAAGCGTTGACTCGAACTGATCGGACGTCGTCCGAACGAGTTCGACCCCGACCTCGTCGAGGGACGACTCGAAGGTCGTGATTGGCTCGGCAGACATATAACGGAAGATTATGAAACAGCCTAATAGATGTTTCCCTCTCCGTATCTGATCGACAGTATATATCATATTCTATTATTAATAGACCATGCTATCCTCACCGTGATCTGGGATATTATATCACGAGAAAGAAAGTTACAAATACGTGGTTATGCGACGACGAAACATAGCCGACATCCGTAACCATGTCAAATGTACTAACATTGGCGCTCGTCGGTGTGGTTCCGATCGGCGTCGCGTTCGTATTGCTCGCTGGACTCCGGTGGTCAGCGGCCCGCGCGATGGGGGTCGGATGGCTGCTCGCGGGCGGAATCGGACTCACGTACTGGAGTATGGAACCAAACTGGCTGCTGGCGTCCGCGATCTATGGTGCGCTGCAGGCCGTGGACATCATCCTTATCGTCTTCGGCGCCATCCTCCTGATGAACTACCTCGAAGGCAGCGGCGCCATCGCCACTATCAGGTGGTACTTCGGCCAGATCGAGGAGGACCGGCGCGTCCAGCTGCTGCTCGTCGGTCTCGGATTTATGACCATCATCGAGGGGGCGGCGGGGTTCGGTACCCCGGGTGCGCTCGCCGCACCGCTGTTTATCGGCCTCGGATTCCCCCCATTGGCCGCTGCGGTGTTCGGGCTCTACTTCAACGCCCCGAACCCGCCGTTCGGTGCCGCCGGCACGCCTGTCATCGGCGGCACCGGTGCCGTCATCAACCCAGCGCTGTCCGGGTCGGTGAGTGTATCCGAGTTCCTCTCGATGGTCTCTGCGTGGACTGGCGTCATCACGGGACTGACGTACGTGTTCTGGGGACTGCTCGGCGTGTTCTTCCTGACGTACTGGTTCGGGAGCGGTGACGGTGAACGCAGCATTGGAGCCGCCATGCGTAGTACTCTCCCCATCGCGCCGTTCGCGCTCGTACTCGGCGTCGTCACTGGTGGCACACAGCTGGTAATCGCGTGGTTCGTCGGGCCTGCACTCCCCGATATCGCCGCGGGGTTCGTGGTGCTCGGCATCGGTCTCCTGCTCGCAAACAACGATATCCTCATCCCTGATGACCAGTGGGATTTCCCCGAGGAATCGACATGGAGCGACACGTGGCTCGGCGGCCTCGATCTTGACGAGGTGTCCCGTGATCAACCCAAACAGGAGATGTCCGTGCTGTTGGCGTGGACACCGTATCTGCTCGTTGCGCTCGCACTGCTCGTCACGCGGTGGCCGGACCTCACCGTCGCCGGCGTCGCTGTCCTTGACTGGATCCAGAGTTTCTCCGTCGGTCTCGATTCGATCCTCGGTACTGAACTTGGATACACCCTTCAGTACCTCTATCTTCCCGGAACGATGCCGTTCATCCCCATCGCGATTCTCACTGGCTTCCTTCACAAGATGGACACCACACAGATGGGGGCAGCGTGGCGACGGTCGATCCAGCAGATCGCTCCGGCCGCCCTCACGCTCATTATCGCCGTCTCGATGACGCAGATAATGATTCAGTCGCAGACGAACACCGCCGATCTCCTCGGCATGATGGAGGCCCTCAGCCGTGCGCTCGCGATGGGCGCCGGCGGCCTACTCCCGCTCATCTCGCCGTGGATCGGCGCTATCGGCTCGTTTATGACGGGGAGCAACACGTCCTCGAACATCCTCTTCAGCGTACTCCAGTACAACGCCGCCGAGACGGTCGGCGTCTCCCGGGTGATCGCCGTCAGCCTGCAGAACGTCGGCGGCGGCCTTGGAAACATGGTCTCGGTGTTGAATGTGGCCGCTATCTGTGGTGTCGTTGGAATCACTGGGCGTGAAGGCGACCTCCTGCGGAAAGCGATCATCCCAATGGCGCTGTTCGCCGTATTCGCCGGCCTGTTCGGGATGCTACTGACGTACGTTCTGGTCCCCGGCCTGTTCTGACCCCGGTCGACAACGTACCGGGGCTCCGCTGCTTCCGGTATAGAAGCGAGATATACGAATAGATCGGTCCGTACTCGCCGGCGCGGTCGTCGTCGTTCATACGGCGAGCTGGTGGCTGGCCTCGTCGTAGGCGAGTGCGGCTTGCGCGACGGCGAGATTCTGCCGCGTCGTGCGCCATGCCGTGAGATCGTCCCAGCCCTCCGTCTCGTCGGCGTCGAGTTGCTGGGCAAGTTCCTCCGGTGACACCACGTCGTAGCGGTCCTCGTAGCGCCGGATCTCGGTCTTCATCTCCTTGATGCTGTCGAGCAACTCCGGGCGATCGACTTCCTCACGAAGCTCGCGGATCCGGGACATCAAGACCCGGTCGCTGTTTCGCTTGTACAGCGTTGTTTGGCCGTCCTGTTCCGTCTCGGCGAATCCAGAGTTCACGAGTGTCTTGCTGTGTCGACGTGCCGTCGGCTCGCTCACGAGAGCGCGGTCGGCGATCTCGGCCGCTGACTGCCCGTCGTGGGTCTGTTCGACGATTTCGTACACTCGCTCGAACGGCGTGGTGTCGTCTTTCCAGTCCGCTTTGACCTGCTCGTTGACGTCGTCCCACGTCTCAGTCATAGGGGAAGTTACGCATCGGAGAAACAAATAGCTTCCTCAGAAAATTATTCTTTCTTTTACTCACACCTCGATCGGACCACTTGTTCCTCTAACGCCTCCTGATGCGCCCGGACACTCGAGGTCCGAGGCGAGCCGCGGCACGAACATACTGGGGGAGACGGGATCAGCGGGGAGGCCCAGCTCTTCGTTCAGCGTTTTGTACGCGTTCGTGACTCGTGACTCCGCGACGCGGGCCATCTCGCTGACGTCGTCCACTAACCGTGAGAGGCCATTGCACCGGCAGGCCCCGTAGACGCTGGCCGCGGCGGTGGCCTCGATGGATCTGCCACGAAGCAGATCCTCGTTCTGGGCACTCCGGAAGAGCTGACACGCCTGGTCGCGGACCGAATCGGAGAGCTCGAGCGCACTCGCCAACCGACGCACCTCGCCCAGTCCGTGGGCGAGATTTCGTTCCGCTTTCGACCGCCAGCGACCCCGAGTCTGCTCACGGCGCATCCGCGCGAGTCGACGCCGCTTCTGCCCGGAAATCTCGTTCCCCTTCGCGTCGGTGCCCCGACCGATTTCCGTCGACAGGCCGCGATCGTGGCGGGCCGCAGTGAGTGGAGCACCCGTTCGCTCGCGCTTCTCGTCGTCGTACGCCCGCCACTCCGGCCCGTGATCGATGCGCTGTTCGTCGATGACCAGGCCTCAGTCCTCGCAGACCGTTTCGACCGCGTTCGTGGTGACTCGACCGTCGCACTCGGGACACTGGTTCGCACTCGGTTCCGTTCGGACGTCCTCGTCGAAGCCCGTTTCGTAGATGTCTCTGGTTGCCATCGTTCTCACCGTGTTCAGGGAACTCGCCAGTACAGCGAGCCCCTCACCCATCGAGGGGTTAATAAACGCTATCGAGTACGAAACCCGCTTTTCTAAGAACCATAATTAAATCACTCACCTGTGTATCGCTAACTATGGTTGACCCGGTCTCCATCGGTGCGAGTATTCTGGTCTCGTCTACGGCGAAGCATCTCTACGGCAAAGGAAAGCGTATGCATTTCTTGAATGAAGCCGTCGAAAATGCGGCCTCTCAAGTAGCGGAAAGACACGATGGATTGGACTCTAATGTCTTCGTCGCTATATTCGATGACGACGAAGTAGTTGAACTTGTAGAAGAGTTCGATGCTGGAGGTAACTTGATCACCCCTGAAGAAATCGCTGACACGTTCGATGAAGATTTACTCGACCAAGAAGTCGAAGCCTCGCCGGAAGAACTGGTGATAGAGTTTTTGAACCAATTAGAGGTGGAGATCAGCCAAAACCAGGAGATCGGCCACAAGCTGCTTATGGAGTACACCCAGCGAATCCACCGATATACCGAAGATCTAGAAGAAGGCCAGGAAGAAATCCTGCTTGAACTACAGGAGATAGAGGGACGGCTTCCAACCAGCAAGGGATACGAGGTCTTCCAACCAATCTCTGAACGGTTCCACCAAAGGCTGAACGGGGAACACAGGTACGACAGATACGACCTCCCGTTTTTCGGGCGGGAAGACGAACTTGATAAAATAACCGGATTCCCGGACGCCGAAGAAGACGTACTCATACTCACTGGACGTGCCGGTATTGGAAAGACACGGCTGGTAGTCGAAGGCAGCTTACTCCTCGAAGCAGAACACCCGGACTGGCAAGTATACTGGACAGACATAGATGCCGGAAACATCGACGAAGGCCTCGAAGAACTCGGCTTGGATGAGGAGAGGAACACGATTCTCTTCGTTGACGATGCACGAAACACTGGTCAAATTAGGCGTTTATTCGACCTCGTGGATCAGCACCAGCCACATCTCAAACTAATCTTCGCGGAGAGACCTCATTTCATCTCAACACTGCAAAGCCACGGGAACCGACTCCGAGACATCGACATAGACACGGTGGAACTCCCACGGCTGGATACCGACGACGTACACAGGATTCTACGGGAATACTACGGAATCACCAATCCGTCAACGCTTGACCGGATCGTAGCGATCAGCGAAGGAATCCCGCTCTTCGCGCACCTTCTCGCAGAACAAATCTCCAGCGGTGAACAATCCGACACTGATCCTATTGCACAGGAAGACGTACTCGAAGACGTATTCGAAGACGTCCTCGACGATATCCAAAGACTGGCGGAACAGGAAGGAATCGGGAATCCACAAGATCTGGAGACCTACGTCAAATACCTGGCTGCTGTTGGAGAACTCGATAGCGACAACGAGGAACAAGTACAGCAGTTCCGAGACGTCCTAAACATCGATAGAACCACTGAGATAAACCTCCGGGAAATACTTACAGAAAACATCGGACTAGTCGCCGAACATGCGGGCCGTCTAACCATCCAACCCGACGCCCTGCAAGAATACATAGTCTACAACAATTTCTTCTCGGACTCACCACGCAGCTACCAAGACGAGATCTACAGCAACTTCAGCGAGTTCACAGGGAAGAACCAGATCAATCAGTTGGCAGTTATCCATCGACGGTACGACTGTAGAGAAGCCCGGAAAACAATTCGAAACGCCCTTGGTTCAGAATTAGACAGGCTTAGTGAATACGGCTTCGCTGAAAGGGTCAAACTCCTTCGCAGATTCAAGATTCTGGGGTCAACTCATCCACACCATGCAATAGAACTCGTCAAAAAAGCGTTGCGTGAAGAGCTGCCGGAAGATCAGGAAGGTGAACAGCTACTACGTAGCTCGATGTATACGGCGTCTCCGGCTGGGGACCTCATAATCGAATCCATAGACCTGCTGTCCAACTCTCTACAGGGAGAACCAGAAGAAGCGACGGTATGGTTGCTCCGAATCGCGGTAGACTACCCATCACAGTCTCAGCTTCAAACCGAGAGTGTAGAACAGAAGCTAAAGCAGGCGATGCGGCCCGGCCTCCAGAGGTCACCTGCCGCACAGCAAAAGATACTGGAGGTAATCGGGGAAAACTTCCTCTCCGAAGAAATCGAGAAGAGCCTCCGGCTTGACCTACTCGATATCATCGGCGAAACCTCAAAAATACAGATATACGATTTCTCAATCGACCCCGTCGACCGCTCCCAGATGTGGTCCTGGCAGGGAGACATCCGAATGACGGAAGCACAGATAGAACTGCGGAACCAAGCCGTCGAGCTTCTCACCGACATCATCCAAGAAGACCCCCATCCAGAGGTGCGGAAGAAAGCCGCTGAGAAACTGGTGAACTTCGAGAATTCACAGGCCAGATACCATGGCAAACATCAAGAAGTAATCAGCGAAGACGAACTTGTCCGGATTCTCGAATTCGCCTCTGAATACGTCTCACAGGGCGAAGACTTGCAGTGTATCGATACCCTGAGCAAGTTAGCTGACCGTGAAAACGCAGAAGAACTCGGCATCGAATCCGAAGTCCAGGGACTCGAAGAAGCGTTAGCGGAGAACGGGAGATACCAGCTGCTCCAGAATATGAGGTACAGACCTCCAAAGAAGATGGAGGAAAGGGAGGAGGAGATCCGCAGCTTCGCGGAAGACCTAGACGAGGAGGAACTCGAACCCTCTGATTTCTCAGATATAGTCTCAGAGCTCACAGACACATCCTTCAACCAATTCTTCAGAGTCCTGGCAGACGAACGGCCTGAATATGGAGAAAGACTTCTCGAAGCCGATGATCCAGCCCTAGACTCTTGTAAACCACAGGTCCTCGTGGGGATCTGCGCCACCGATCCGGAGAGAGGAAAAGAACTTGTAGACCAGTACACCGAAAAAGAGCGATTCAACCTGATCTCCGCCGGACTCAGTGCTTTAGCCACCCAAGACCTAGACTTCGCCAACGAGCATATCGACGAACTACTGGAAGATCGATCCGAGATACCTCGGGAACTCGTGTCCGGTCTCAGCCAGGTAGTACACGGATACTGGGAAGACCACCAAGAATGGACGGAAAACGTCCTCCTCACCCTTCTACAAGATGCAGAATCACTTGATCCTGGGTTAATCGAGGCAGTACTCCGACCTCTCCCGCTACACAAAGATAGTTCACGAGAAGTAGATGAAGAGATTCTGAATGCAGTCTTGGACTACGCAGAAGACATCGAAAGCTTCGCCGAGGAACCTCACGGTCTTCAACTCGTGATCGCAGAAGTCGCTGAGCGGAACCCCAAACAGTTCGTCGACTTCTGCCTCCAGCGGTTGGAAAACGAATATGTAGGGACTTCGCTTCTCCCAACCCATCTTGATATAGACTCTGAGAGGATGAAACAAGCAGACGGTTACAGTACAGCGGCAGATGTGGTCGCCAGCCGTATTCTCGATGCCGACTACTATAACCCGATAGGGTTCTCTGCCCTAACCCGTTGCTTCCCCACCTCAGAAATCGCAGAAAGACTCATTCCAGAAATACCGAACTGCTCCGAAGACGAGCTAATGCATATCATCTGGTACTGTAGACAATACCCGATTACTGAAGACATCGAAGACATCTACCTCACAATCATCACGGAAGGGGTTGACAATATAAACAGTAATGAGACAGTTAAAAATGAAATCCTCACGGCGCTCTCTTCAGACCCTCTGACGACACCAAGTATGGGTATAGATCTGAAAGAGGACGAGTTGGAGATGCTGAGAGGATGGCAACAAGACGCCTCACTACCCTCTCCCGCCATCGTCTTTGCCGAAGAGGCTGAGGATTACCTGCTCGATGATGTAGAACGACGTGAAAACACACTCGAAGATTTCTAATCCCGCTTCGCTAGAAATCAAGGATCACTAACTTCAACCCATTCATACCATCCTGATCCGCCCGTCTTCCGACCCTCAAGGGCTGTTCTAGTGCTTCCCAGCAGTATCCGCTGTTCGCGGCTACCTGTTTTGCGATATCTACGATGACGTCGTCGGGGACCGTATCGGGTTTGAAGGCTTCTATCGCTCGGGCCCACACCTGTGTTGTTGGATTCGTTCAGGAAGCCCGACCTTCCCACAGGCGGGACACTCCTGTAGGGGTGTCGGTGGCAGGTCGTTCCAAGCGTCCGGTGCGGCCTCTAACTGTGCTTCCACGATTGGCGAGTCGCTCGTGCGGCGGGCTTCGCGGAGGTGAATGCGAAGCCGTTCACGCGCCGTGAGTGTCGTATCTTCGGTCATAGTGGGACGGGATTGTTGGTGTCCCCGCCACCCATTGTCGGGGGCGAGCAACACCACCGGGTGCGGTTAGCGAATATCGGGCTGGAGCGGAGCGAACTCCTCCCACATCGTATGGTGGCGTTGACAGAGCGTTATCAGGTTCTCAAGCCGGTTCGACCGTTCGTAGTCCAGTACTCCATCGGCATCGATGAATGCGCCGAGCGGCGTAATGTGATGGACATTCAGGTCACGGTCCCAGCGCTCGCGATGGGTCTCGCGGTCAATCGGACAGCCCGGCATCTGGCACTCGAAGCCGTCCCGTTCCAGCGCACGCTTGCGCTGTCTGTACCAGTTCGGTCCGTACGAAATGTCTCCGTAGCCGCCCTTCCAAGTGGGATGCTCTGGGCCGCTCGGCTGGCCGCGATATTCCATCCCGGCCGCCTCCACGGCCTGCTTCCATGAGCCATACCTTCGGATGTACGGATAGATCGTGATCTCCCCGTGTTCTCTCATATCCACAGTTGAGGGGACATGCCCCAGTTCATCGCGGAGCCGAGTGAGCTCCGTCAGTAACTCCTCGTCCGGGATATTTCGCCGCGTATGTGGGTCAAAGCCGGCCTCCTGAAGTGCAGCGTTCCAACTACCGAATCGCCGCTGGGCGACTTTCGTTGCGTACGCTCCTTGTTCATCCATTTCGTAGGCGGTCGGTGGCCGCCCAAGGTCCTCTCCGAGAGTCTGAATCGCTGAGATTACTTCTTTTGGTGTAACCTTGGCTGATTTCGTCGTCGATAGCTCTGCAGCGTCGAGTCCGGTATTCCACGATCCGAATCGCTGTTTCACCACAGCTGGAGATACTTCCCCATGTGCCTTCATTTCCGATACTGACGGAGAGTGACCGAGCATCTCGGCCACGCGCTGTAACTCCTCGATTACCTCCGTTTCTGAGTAGGAATGATCGAGTGGTTCAAGCCCCGCCTCGTGTAGTCCTTCGTCCCAACTCCCGAACGTTGATTGGACGGCACCAGCTGTGAACTCTGTCTCTTCCTCGACCTCGGGTTGCATCGGCGTTCGGCCTTTTTGTTCGGCGACGCGTCTGAGCTCCTCAATGATGTGGTCCGGTGTGCTCTGTTGAATCCGCAGAAGGCGAGAGGATAGCGTCGCTCTGAAGGCAGTAGCGAAGCGGAAGAGTCGAATGTGCCTAAACTCCTCTTCCGCTTCGTTAAGCAAGCCGCGTCGCTGGCTCAAAAGCGCTGTGCCGCCAGTCCAACCGCGGTGAGTGATCCGACTGGCCACGGTTTTCCCGGCTGGAAGCATGTCACGCTCCACTTTTTGCGGGTTCACATGGATGCGACGTACCGCGAGATCGTCGATTGGGCGAGTGAGATGGATCGTGTTCGTGGGCTGTTACAGCTCGCTCGAACGGCATTTCCCGCACCCTCAACGCTGTACCGGTCGTTTGAGAGGGCGCCCATGTCGGTGTGGCGAGGCTTCCTTCAGGAGTCCGCGACCATCTGCGATCCGGACTCGCACGGTGCCATCGATGCCACGTTCTTCGACCGCGAAACGGCATCGAGACACTACCAACACCGCTCGGATCGCCACATACGCACGCTGAAAACGACGGCGCTGGTCGATACAGAGTCGTGTGCCATCCTCGATATTCACTGCTCGGCACACTGGCCTCACGACACCCAAACTGGCCGTCGAGTCGCCCTTCGTAACACCGAGAAAATCGAGAGTGTCGCCGGCGACAAAGGCTATGACGACCAATCGCTGCGGGACGCCCTCCGTTCAGCGGGCGTCCGGCCCTTGCTGCGCCATCGGCTGTTTGCTGCGTACGATCACGCCCACAACGCACGATTGGACAGCGAGTTATACGGCCAGCGCTGGATGGCTGAGACTGCCTTTTCGGCCATCAAGCGTCGGTTCGGCCCCGCTGTCCACCCTCGCGCGTGGTACCGCGAGTTCCGCAAACTCGTGTTGACCGCCGCAGTCTATAACCTCGAACAGGCTCTCAAACAGTGATCCCCACGCCGTCATCGGATTCAACAAAGCAGACGCGATTGTTGTCCTCGACGAATTCCCGTACCTCGTCGACCAAGACGAGAGTCTTCCCTCCGTGTTACAAGCGATGTTCGATCACGACCTCGACGAGTCAGCTGCGACATTCGTCCTCGTCGGGTCCTCTATCAGCATGATGGAAGACGCAGCCCTCCTCGGGAATAGTCCGCTATACGGCCGGTCATCATTGAAACTCGACGTTCGGCAGCTCCTGTTCGACGCCGCGATGGAGTTTTTCAACGACGCGTATTCGCCGACCGAACAAGTCCTCACGTGGGGCGTCTTCGGTGGCGTGCCGTACTACCTCGAAGAGGTCTCCCCCGACGCAACACTGGCAGAGAACATTCAGCGGACGATCCTCACCCGGCACGGAACACTCCACGACGAACCGGATTACGTCCTCCGCATGGAACTCACCGAGCCGACACGGTACTTCTCCATCCTCGAAGCCATCGCCGGCGGGAACACCACCCGTAACGAGATTGCCGGCACAACCGGCATCGACTACAACCAACTCTCGAAGTACCTCAACCGCCTCTCCAGATTACGACTCATCGACCAACACGTTCCGATCACCGAACAGAAAGAGCGGAGCAAACGCAGCCGCTACCGCATCCGTGACCCGTTCTTCCGGTTCTGGTTCCACTTCGTGTACGGAACCGGCGACCAGTACGACGAACTCGGGACGGAAGCCTACGAGACACTCATCGAGCCGGAACTCGCTGACTTCGTCAGCCACTCGTT
>NZ_CP159203.1:0-234033 GCF_040435975.1 Halobacterium sp. NMX12-1
CCGCGTGGCTGGCTACCGGACGTGGCAGGAGGAGTTCGACCGCCACGTCACGGAGGGCGAGTCGGCCATCTGGATCTGGGCCCCGATCATCACCAAGCAGTGCCCGGAGTGTGAGAATTCGCCGAGCTACCACGAGGACAGCGACTGTGACTACGATGAGACGCCGCCCGAAGAGTGGTCCGAGGGGCTGGTCGGGTTCAAGCCCGCGCCGGTGTTCGACGTCTCCCAGACCGAGGGCGAACCGCTTCCCGACCTGGACACGGAAGCGACTGGGGACGCCGGCGACCTCGTCGAACAGGTGACTGCCGCCGCTGACGACCTCGGCGTGACGGTGCGGATCGTTCCAGCCGATGAGTGGACCCACGGCGAGGCGAAGGGCATCTGCGAGCAGCTGAGCCTCGTCGACGTTCAGCCGCTCGTCGAGGTGCGTGATCGGGAGAACGAGGCCGACCTCGCGCGGACGCTGATTCACGAGTACGCCCACGCTCTGCTCCACTTCGACGTCGACGACGACACCGAGCGGGCGAAACGCGAAGTCGAGGCCGAAGCCGTCGCGTACGTCGTCGGGCGCTACTGTGGGTTGGACACCAGCGGGTCGGCGTTCTACCTCGCTGCGTGGGAGTCGGACGATTCCGAGGTCGTTCGCGAGCGGCTCGGACGGATCAGTCGGACGGCAGAGGAACTCATCGACGTCCTCAATATCTAAGCCATCAGTTGAGGGGCTCCGGTCGCAGCGTCAATCTTGCCGTTAATCGTGGGACCGAGCGTGTCCAGTTGGGTGTCGTCGCCATACACTTGCGATCAGTCCGGAGCCGACGACCCCGATGAACGAGAATGCAAGGACCGTCGTGAGGACGTTCGGATTTGAGAACCCGGTCGTCGCGATGAACAGCGCAATCGCCGCATTTCGAGCGGCAGTCGTCGTTGCTAACACTTCCCGAGTCCCTCGTGTTGGGCCGCCGAGCCAGTATCCAAGCACCAACGATGCACCCACAGCGACTGCCGAGAGCCCGAGGGTTCCCGTTCCGACGAGGGAAACCATACTGCCGCTGTAGACTACTAGCAGGACCACAATTAACCCGACGAACGTGTAGTCAGAGAGTCGCTGCGTCAGTGGATACAGACGGTCTACAAGCGACGGGAGAGCGAACGACATCCCCAGACCAAGCAGTAGCGGGACCAGCTGGATACCCAGAACCATCCGCCCGATGGCGAGGGGATCGACAGCGACGTCGCCAGGGAGTAACAGCAATAAGGAGATGGGGATGGTGACCACCGAGAGAATACAGAGAATCGCCATGAGCCCGCTCGCGAATGCGACGTCGCTATCTGAGATTTCTGCGAGTTTCGGGCCGAACGGAGCGCCGGGCGAGACTGCGAGTAACACAATACCGGCTGCGAAGCCGGTCTCCACAGAGAACGTTCGAACGAGGAGAAAGGCGATCAACGGAACCGCAATGAGGTTCACCAGCAAGGATTTCGCCAGCAGTCGCCGCCTCCGAAGCGCGTCAACGAGCTGGCTGACCGAGAGCTTCACTCCCATCGAGAACATCGTCGAAAGCACGAAAACTGTCGTGACGAACTCAACGACTACCTCTCCAGATATCTCTACCATTCCCTTGAGCTCTTGTACGAAATTCCGTGTTTCGTCCCTTTCTTTACTGCGGTTTCAAACGGTGTCGTCCGACGATGCTGCCATCCTACCCGACGACAACCACGCAAAGAGCGTGGTGAGGATCCCGGACGTGTATTTTCGGAAGATGGCATCTAATTCAGCGCACCGGTTTCCCAGCCGACGACCACCCTATTGTTGGTCGGGTCGACTAGTCGAGAGAGGTTGCTGCATCCAGCGTCAATTACGTCAACATCATCGCTGCCGTCATATAGCCGAGAGCCAATACGGCTGTGAGCGGTTCCTACAATCAACGAGAGGGGCTGGAACGACCACCACACCAGTCCGCCGATTGGGTCCAAGAGAGTTCCTCCAAGCGGTTCATAAGTCCTGCAGCTGTCGTCGTTCCGGAAATGGGCTTCCAGTCACTCCTCAAGTCGACGCCGGCGCTTTTCGAATTCCTCCTCGGAGAGCTCTCCACGGGCATACCGTGACCGGAGCGTCGAGAGTGCAGCATCCGCCTGGTTTCGTTCGTCGACCGGAGAACGCCGATGGACGAGCACACCATAGGCGACAAGAGCGACCAGACTCAGTAGGACGACCGACCAGACGAGTGGCCACCAGATGAAGCCACCTATGCCGCTTCCCATCCCGCCCATCCCACCGGAACTGCCGCCGTGCTGGGCGGTCGCGATACTCGAGAAGGGTACTATAAGCGCAGCTGCAAAAACGCCGCGAGCCACGGCAGACCTGAATGGAGGAGTACTCATGGATTTCTCAGGTGGTTACGCGGTCGCGGTTACCGTCGATTCGTCTGCGTCTTGACGTGTCTCGAGGAACTCCTCGGCGTCGAGGGCAGCCATGCTCCCGGTGCCCGCAGACGTGATCGCCTGTCGGTAGCGGGGGTCAGCAACGTCGCCAGCAGCGAACACCCCATCGACGGCCGTCCGAGCGGTGGGCCGCCCAGCGTCGTCGGTCTCCGTGAAGAGGTAGCCGTCCTCGTCCCGCTCAACGCCGGTCCCCTCGAGGAACTGCGTGTTCGGCGTGTGGCCCACGGCGTAGAACACGCCGCCCACGTCGACCGTTTCTCGCTCGACGTCGACACCGGACTCGGCCTTCTTCCGGGGGTATCCGTCGGGATGGGAGACGAGCGTCGCGCCGGTAACGCCCTCCTCTTGGGAACCGTGGATGGCTTCGAGTTCCGTGTTCCAGCGGAACTGAACGTCCTCGTGCTCGCGAGCACGGTCGGCCATGATCTCCGAGGCCCGCAGCTCCTCACGCCGGTGGACGATTGTCACGGTGTCGGCGAACTTCGCGAGGAACAACGCCTCCTCCATCGCGCTGTCGCCGCCACCGACGACGAGCACGTCGTCGCCGCGGTGGAACGCACCGTCACAGGTCGCACACGTCGAGAGCCCGGCCCCCATCAGCTCGTCTTCGTTCTCGGCACCGACCCAGCGCGCGCTCGCGCCGGTGGCGACGATCAGCGACCGCGTGTAGAGCGTGTCGCCGGTCGACAGCGATAGCTCCAGCGGCTGTCCGTCCAGGTCCGCATCCTCGATGCGACCGTGTTCGAACTGGGCGCCGAACTGCTCGGCCTGCTCTTTGCCGCGCTGGACGAGTTCCATCCCGCCGACGCCGTCGGGAAAGCCGAGGTAGTTCTCGACGTCGGTCGTCAGCGTGAGCTGGCCGCCCGGCTCGTGGCCCTCGAGAACGAGGGGGTCGAGGTCGGCCCGCGCAGCGTAGACCGCTGCCGAGAGGCCGGCGATTCCTGACCCGGCGATGACGAGGTCGTGGATATCCTGAGTCATTTACTCGGTGTAGCTCTCGATGAGCGTTCGGAGTTGGTCTTCGCCCTGGAGACCGACGACTTCCTCGGCTTGCTCGCCGTCCGCGAAGAGGACCAGCGTGGGGACGCCACGCACGCCGTACGCGCTGGCGAGGGGTTGATTTTCGTCGACGTCGATTTTCGCGACGGCCGCGTCGGTCTCCTCGGCGAGCGTTTCGACGACTGGTTCGAGCATCTGGCAGGGGCCACACCAGTCAGCGTAGAAGTCCGCGAGCACGACGTCGTTGTCGCTGGTGACGTCGTCGAGTTCTGCCTGGCCGTTCACGTAGAGCGGTTCGTCAGGCGTTGCGGTGCCAGTCGTGGCTGCAGTATCGGTTGCCATCACTCGATAGTATGGGAGTACAGTAGTTAAGAGTTTTGGACGTACTGCACAATACTACTGCTCGGTAACTCACCTACCACACGGTAACCGCGCGCGGCTATGAGTAGCAGATATGGTATTGGGATAGGATTAAGCGACCAGCTCGTGCTGCGGGAACGCAGAAGCACACGTCAAAGGGAAAAGAAGCGTTAGCTTTCGGCAGATTGGGGCACGCTATCCGGCTGTTCGTACTTCGTCTCGAACTCCTGGATAAGTTGGCCCATCTTCGCGTACCAGTCGTTGAGCATCCGCTGCATGTCATCCGTAATCTGAGACGGATCGCTTGGCGAGTAGACGTGGTAGTAACCGCCCTGGTCGTAGTTGACCTGTTCTTTCTCGATGAATCCCGTCTGGAGGAGGCGCTGAACGGCCCGGTACGCCGTCGAGCGCTCCCGGTCGACGGCCTCCGCGAGTTCATCGACGGTCATCGGTTCCTCGGCCTCAACGAGCGCTTGAAAGCACTCTTTGTCGAGTTCTTTGAGGCCGTGGAAACACTCCAGCAGCCCCTCACACTCCATATCCTGACGGAGTTGTTCGGACATCGAATCTGGCATTAGTATCACTCAATCGTAGGGGCTGTGCAGTTATAAGATTTTTGTATGGATTGCACAATTGTGCGCTATAGCGGGCTGAGTAACAGGGTTAGACGCTCCCCGTGACCACGGGTTACGTCGCCGACAGGCGACACCAGAAGCCAACGTTGTCGTCGCGAAGCTGGCACACCGCAGCCAACAGGATCGCACCACTTACGACGACCGTCGCGCCGAAGATGAGCGCGATACTCACGGTGTTGAGGACGCCGATGTCGTAGGCGGTGCCGACGCGTTTGGCGGCGACGGCGACGCTGCCGGCGAGTAGCATCGTCGCGAAGTACCCCTTGATGTCGTCCTCGTCGACGATGTTCGAGACGCCCGCGCCGATGCGCGCGCCGAGTGCGCTCCCGGCGAGCAGCGTCGCCACGACCGGAATCGCGACGAACCCGTCGCGGGCGTAGACGAAGGCGCCGAACGCTCCCGAGATCGTAATCTGGAGGATGTCCGTGCCGACGGCGATGGCAGCCGGGACGCCCAGCCCGTACATCATCGCGGGCATCAGCAGGAAGCCGCCGCCGACGCCGAGGAGCCCGGAGAGGACGCCGACGACCAGGCCGATGCCGAAAATGATACTCGCGGACACACGGACGTCCCCGCGGAGCGTCACCATCGGGGGAATTTCGAGTGCCTGTACGCGCTCGGAGAGGTCGACACTCGTTGTGGTGCCGCTAGCGCGAGCGTCACGGAGTGTGAATACCCCGACGGTCGCCAGCAGGCCGACGTACGCGACGCTGATGACGAGGTCGGCGTTCCCCGCCGCGTGCAGGGCGTCGACGACACGCTTGCCGGCTTCGATGCCGATCGTCATCGCGACGGTCATAATGACGGCGAGTTTGTAGTCGACGTGACCGTGGTCGCGGTGACGGAGTGCGCCGATGACACTCGTGCCGAACACGAACGCAAGCCCGCTGCCAACGGCGACCCGGGACGGGTACCCCATCACGAGCAGGGCGGGCGTGACGAGGAACGACCCGCCCATGCCGAAGAAGCCGAAGAGGATGCCGATGAGCAGCCCGAACCCGACGAAGAACCCGACGAGCAGCAGGCTCATTCTGAGCAGTTCCACGGCTCATTCACCTCCGAGCGCGCGCTTCACGCTCGGGCCGAGCGCGCTCGTGACGGCGCCATAGCCGACGTGGAGGACCATCGCTTCGAGCAATACGACGCCGATCAGTCCAGCTGCTTGTACGGTTGGCGGGAGTGACAGCGTATCGATCATCGTCGCTGTCCACCCACCAAATCTGGGTTTGTGCGATTCATACTTTTCTGCACACGGCACCGTAACCGGTAGCGTGTATTAACGCTTTTGGGACGACTATACAATACTATTTCCAGCAGCGTTCCATAACTTATCGATTGAACACGAGCAGGCAAACACCAAAGTGAGGGCTCGGAGGAAATTATAGATACTATCGAAATAGGGAGGCTTCGATAGTTCAGTTATCAATCGGAGGGCGCAGGTGCAGGTGGTTCGTGAGTGCCGAATTCCGGATGAGTCTCCTCCATCCAAACGTACACTACTGCACCCGACGCAAACATCAGGCCCGCAGTCAGGTAGAACGCGGCTGCTGCATTCACGAACTCCATCGAGAGTCCGATCAGTACCGCGCCGACAGCGTAGCCGGAGTCCCGCCACATCCGGTAGACGCCCATCCCCGCCGAGCGCCACGTCGGGTGCGCGGCGTCGCTCGGAACCGTCATCAGGTTCGGATACAGCAGCGCCATGCCGATCCCGGAGGTGCCAGCCAAGACGGCCCACGGGAGGTAGCTATCGACGAGCACCATCCCGAGGACGCCCGCGCCGGCGAGGAACATCCCGGCGATGACGGGCGGACGGCGACCGATGCGGTCCGCGAGCCCGCCGGTCGCGATCTGGAGGAAGTACATCGCGCTGTGGACACCGACGACGACGCCGACCGCCGCGATACCGAGGCCCTGACTCGTCAGGTACAGCGGGACGGCGATCCAGAATAGTGTATCGACGAAGTTCTCGATGTGGCCGGCCTGCGCAGCGGCGAACAGCGTCTTGTCGCCGTACGTCGCGCGCTTCAGCACCTCCTCGAACGGGAGGTTCGCGTCGTGGTGGTCGTCGTCACCCTCGGCTTGGGCGTACTGGACAGTCTCCTTGATCAGGAAGATCGAGATGAGGAACGCCAGCACGACGACGACGCCGAGGAAGTAGAACGGCTCGGGCCGCAGACTCCACTGGCCCGCGATGACGCCCGTGACCCAGGCGCCGACGGCGACGCCGGTGTAGCCGAACGCCTCGTCGATGCCGACCGCGAGCCCGCGCTGGTCGGGGCCCGCGAGGTCGATCTTCGCGTTAATCGCCATGCTCCAGGTCAACGCCTGGTTGATCCCCAGCAGGACGTTCCCGACCGTAATCCAGCCCCAGCTCGGGGCGAAGATGAGAATAATCGGCAGCGGGAGCGCCGTCGCCCACCCGGCGATGAGGACGGGTTTGCGACCGTACGCCTCACTCCACTTGCCGGCGTAGAGATTGAGGATCGACTTCACGATCCCGAACGAAACGACGAACGAGCCGATCACGAGGAACGACTCGACGCCGAGGACGTCCTCCCCGAGTACGGGGACGACTGTCCGTTCGGAACCGATGGTCAGGCCGGTCGCGAACACGAGCAGGACGTGCAGCGAGAACTGCCCGAGGTGTTCGCGGATCCCTTGGCGGAGTTCAGTTGTCGTACTCATGGATTACTCGGCCGCACAGTTGTTCGGCCCCAGTTCCAGTTCCGCTAGTTCATCCTCGGGGACCGACTCCTGGCCGACGTTCGTCCGCTTGACGCGTTCGAAGTTCGGCGGATGGTCCGGGATGTCCGACGCGAGCTCCTCGACGAACGCCTCCCGGTCGCGACCGAGGTCGTCGTTCCGTTCTCTGACCTCCGCAAGCGTGGCGGCCACCGGCGGTTCGGGCGAGCCCGGATCGTGCGCCGGCAGGACCAGCGCATCATCAGGGCGGTCCAGCAACCGCTGGAGGCTCTCGTACAGCGTCGCGGCGTTCTGCTCGACGTCGGAGTCCTCGATGCCGGCTTCGACGCCGAGTTCGACGCGGCCGACGCTGTCGTGAAACAGCGTGTCGCCAGTCAGAAGCGCCGCCCCCTCGACGTCGAAGGAGACGCTGCCCTCGCTGTGGCCGGGCGTGTGGACGACCTCGATGTCGAGGCGCCCGACCGTCACAGTCTGCCCGTCCTCGAGCGGTGTCGCGTCGACGGCGAGCGCATCCTTCTGGTGGAGATAGTATGGAACGTCGTGGCGGGCAGCGAGGTCTGCCGCCCCTGAAACGTGGTCGGCGTGGGCGTGCGTGTCGAAGACGCCGACAAGCTCGGCATCATACTCGTCGAGGACAGTGTCGTACTCGTCGAGGTAGTGTGACGGGTCGAAGACGGCAGCCTCGCCGTCGGAGACGAGCACGTGAGAGAAACAGCCCTTCCCCGGACGGGCGACTTGCACGAGGGTCCCATCGACGTCTACGGGGAGTTCCGCGTGCCGGTGGACGCGGCTCCAGCCGTTCATCCCGTCCGTCAGCGTCACCGCGTCGTACCCCAGCTCTCGGAGGACGGCCGTCGCAGTCTGGGAGACGACGCCTGCGGCACAGACAGTAACGATTTGTTCGTCACTGGGCAGGTCGTCGAGTGGTTCGATGGCCTGTTCCGGGTCGTCAGTCAGTTCGTCGTAGACGTCGACGTTACGGCTGCCCGGAATGTGCCACTCCTGGAAGTCTTCTTCGTGGCGAATATCCAGCACGAGTGGGCCATCATCATCCTGTAACTGTTCGCCGAGTTCCGCTGGCGAGAGTTCCTGCATCGGTAGTCCGGATTAGCAGAGATATTAGCATATGGGTACTGCCGGCCATGACCGGCACCGCTAATTACGTCGAGTTCGAACCTACGCGTATGGGACTGTACGAGGCCTCCATTCGAGTGAAACACGAATGCCCGTACCGACGGATCTCGGAGCGATACCCGGATCTGACAATCCGTGAGTGGCCGTTGAGCGACTGCCAAGTGCTCGAAATCACGACGGAGACGACGCCAACCGACGAACTACTCGACGAGATCAACGAGATCGGCACCGTACTGTACGAATCGGCGGACGATAATGGGTATCATGTTGTCACCCAGTCCTGTCTTTGCTCGCTCGAAGACTCCGTCATCGACCGCTTCGAGGAGCACAACTGCCTGTACCAGTCACCGACGATCTACCGCCAGGGCTGGGAGCACTACACGGTCGTCGCGTTCGACAGCGAGGACGTGCGCGAACTGCTCGACTCGCTTCGATCCGACAGAGAGATCGAACTCCTCTCGAAGACGTCAATCTCGGAGACACAGATTCCGCATAGTATGCTGGCGCCGGCGAATCAGTTGTTCGAAGACATCACTGACCGGCAGCTAGCCGCACTCCAGCTTGCCCTCGAAAGCGGGTACTACGAACAGCCACGGAAGACGTCGCTCCGCGACCTCGCCGAACGGACGGCCGTCGCTCGCTCGACGTACGAAGAACACCTCCGGAAGGCAGAGAATAAACTGCTCACGAACGCGGGCCAATTCCTCCGGCTGGTCACCGCGACCTCGACGACCAACCCTCTGGGTGTCGAGAGCGGTCGACGAACCGAACAGACCGCTGACTAACGACGGTCGGCAAAGACTACAGCAGCAACGCACCAGCGGCATACGCGAGGGCGAACGAGAGGGCGAACGAGCCGATCCACGCACCAATCGTCACACCGATTTTCCGGGCGTCTACCGCTTCTCGACCGCCGACAGCGGCACCACTTCCGATGATGGCGCTGACGACGATTTCGTTGAACGAAACTGGGACTCCCAGCAACACGGCCAGCTGTGCGATCAGGAACGAGGGGACGAGCGCCGAGATAGAGCGTCGCGGCCCAAGCGATGAATAGTCCTGCGCCAGCGACTTGATCATCCGTGGCGCACCCGTCCACGAGCCGACGAGCATCCCGAGGCCGCCGCCGACGAGCACGGCGAACGTCGAGACCATCCCTACCTCGTCGAGCAGCGGCAACAGCGGCCCGACGGCGAGCCCGACCTGACTCCCGCCCGCGGAGAACGCCACGAGCGACCCGAGCGCGAGCAGCACACGCCGCAGGCCACCGCGCTCGTCGCGACTGACATCCCACCAGACGACCACCGCGACGACGAGCGCTGCGAAGCCCGTGATTCCGACCGCCGACGCAAGTCCATCGGCTGCCAGTACCCGCTGACCGAGTCCGCGGACAGTTCCCGCTGCGCTCCCTTCACCGAGAAAACTGAACTGAACGTTTACGAGGACGGCCCCGACCAGGCCTGCGAGAACGGGGATACTGTACCGCTCGGGGACGTCGGGGCGTGGTAGCAGGCTTGCGATGGTGAACGCGATGCCGCCGCCGATGAACGGCGTCAACACCCAGACGGCGGCAATCTGCTGGTACTTCGGCCAGACCGGTGAGCCGCCAAGCGCGAGGCCGACGCCAATTACAGCGCCGGTCACGGTGAACGCCGTCGCGATGGGATAGCCGGTTGTGATGCCGATTGCCATCAGCCCCGCACCCAACACGAGTACGAGGATGACACCGGCGACCGGGAGACTGATTCCACCGACGAGGCCGCTCCCGATGGCTTCCGAGACGTTGCCGCCTTGCGTGACGGCACCGACGAAGCCGAAAATCCCGACGAGGAGGGCGGCACGCATCGTCGAGATGGCGTTCGCCCCGACGGCGGGGGCATACGGCGTCGCCCCACTCGAGCCGGCGCCGATAACCCACGCCATGAACAGGCTAGCCAGCGCTGCACCGACGAAGAGGGCGATGAGAGCGGGGTCCATAAACAGTGAGTTAGTCTGCGCCCGCCGAGGACGCATCGCGGCTCTGGCTGCGGCTCCGCCAGAAGCCCTGGGCGTACGCGCCGAGGAACATCCCGGCGAGCGCCCAGAGAATGGTGATGTTCCCGATGCCGAGGCTCGCGTAGGCGGCGCCCGGACAGATGCCGGAGAGCCCCCAGCCGACGCCGAAAATGGCGCCACCGATGAGGACGTTCCGGTCGAACGACTTCAGGCGGCGCTCGAAGCTATCGCCGGTCAGCGGCGCGCGGCCCAACAGCCGCGGCGCGACGAAGAACGTCACGCCCGTCACGGCGGCGCCGCCGAACATCACGAACACCAGCCCGAAGTCCTCGAACTGGAGGAAGTTCAGGACGACCTCGGGCCGGGCCATCTGGCTGTACGCGAGCCCGAACCCGAAGATGAGGCCGCCGACGAGAATCAACGGCATGAACGCTGGATGCCGGTCACTCATTACGGGCTCACCCCCAGTGCGGCGACCACTTGTGCGGTCACGATGGCGACGGTGAGGAACGCGAGGACGCCCACGATGGACGTCTTCGACGCCGACCCGACGCCACAGACGCCGTGGCCCGACGTACAGCCCTTGCCGACGCGCGTGCCGATGCCGACGAAGACACCGCCGACGAGCAGCCGCCACGGCTGGACGTCGGTCGTCCATGCACCGCCCTGATAGACGACGGCGTACACGGCCGCGCCGAGGACGATGCCGAGCGTGAACACGAGCCGCCAGTCCCGAGAGGTGACGTACTGCTGGAAGCGGGACTGGTCGGAGACGTACGACAGCGTCGACTCCAGGAACGTGCTCGCGCCGGCGCTAATGCCGGTGCCGAGGTAGATGACGGTGACGCCGAGCCCGACCAGCAGTCCGCCGATAGCGTAGCGGCTAATGCCGTTCGGGAACAGCTCAGCGGCGACCTGTAGTGGAAGTGGGTCAATTACCATCGGCGTCGTTAGTCACCTGCGAGGGAGTCCTGGCTGGCTGCGCAGTTGTTCGGGCCGAGCTCCAGGGTGAACGCCTCCTCGTCGTCGACGGCGTGCTGGCCGAGGTTCGTCGCGATGATGTCCTCGTAGTTGGCCGGCCGCGGCGGCATGTCCGAGAGGACCAGGTCGACGAACTCCTGTTCGTCCATCGTGAGCGCGTCCATCTCCTCGACGAGTTCGCCGATGGGCGCGGTGTACGTGCCGTCGGCGGCTGGCTCGGCGGCGTCGCTGAAGTGCGCGCCACCGACGAGCGTGTCGTCGGGTAGCGTCAGCACGCGCTCCTGGAGGGACTCGTAGAGCATGCGCGCGGCGTCCGGCGCGCCGTCGTCGCCCTCTTCGAGGTCGGGGCGGGCGACGCTCTCGATGAACAGCCCGTCGCCGGTCGCGAGCAGGCTGTCGTCGACGAGGTACGAGGTCATCCCGGTCGTGTGACCGGGCGTGTAGACAGCTTCGATGGTAGCGTCGCCGACTTCGAAGGTGTCGCCGTCTGCGGCGGTCGTCATGTCGTCGGCGTACGTGATGCCACGGTCGACAGCGGCCTCCGGGATGACGCCCTCGATGCCCTCCTCAGCGAGATTGCGAACACCGGAGATGTGGTCGGCGTGGACGTGGGTATCTAGGGCGTACTGCAGGTCGACGCCGAGGTCGTCGGCGTCGTCAAGGTAGCGGTCGGTGAACGCCCGCAGCGGATCGATGATCGCGGCTTCGCCATCGTCGTACAGCAGGTAGCCGAGACAGCCCGAGGAGGGGCGCTGGTACTGCAGCAGCGTCCCGGCGCCGTCGTAGCCTTCGACTTCGACGGCCTCGTAGATGCGCGCCCAGCCGTTCATCCCATCTTCGAGGTGGTCGACGTCGTAGCCGCGCTCCGCGAGCGTGCCCGCGACGAACTCGCTGGCGCCGCCCTTCGCACACAGGACGGTCACTTCGCGGTCGTCGGGAATCTGGTCGAGGACGTCCTCGTCGATGTCGTCCTCGAGGAATTCGAAGTACGGGACGTTGATCGACGTGACGTTTTCACCGTCGATGTGCCACTCTTCGTAGTCGCTGGTCATTCGCGCGTCGAGGAGCGTGACGTCCTCGCCGGCGTCGATGCGATCTTTGAGCGATTCCGGGTCGACGGATTCCACGTCGGCGTCCGGAGTCGGGAAGTCGTCAGCGTTCATGTTGTGCAGTCGCTTCTACTGGGTGGTCGCACAAAAGCATTTGGATAGTAGTTCCACCTTTGGACAATACTATTCTGGACCACCCCCCGCCTTAACCAGACTAGAGCGCCCATACAGAGGTTATTCCCGATTCAGCGCCTCAATTCGGGTTTAGAGTAGTTGGTGGTGTGCACAAGAATCGACAATCTTTTAGTTACGTAGTAGGTATTGTGCGATAGCTCCAAGACAGACTACCGGAGCAGACAAACCATGAGTGCAGATTACGACATCACGGAGACGCTCGACGTGAAAGGCGCATCGTGCCCCATGCCAGTAGTGAAGACGAAGTCCGCCATCGACGACCTCGCGGAAGGTGAGGTCCTCGAAGTGCTGGCGACTGACTCGGGGAGCATGAGCGACATCGACGGCTGGGCGTCTGGCACCGCCGGCGTCGAGCTCGTCGACCAGCAGGAAGGCGACGACGTGTACAAACACTACGTCCGCAAGACGGAGTAACGATGAGTACGGACACACCCGACGCGTCCGCCGACGACGCGCCCTCACGTGCGGAACTCGCCGCGCGCGTCGACGAACTCGAAGACGCGCTCGCAGAAGCCACCAGCGACGACGCCAAGAAGATGAGCATCATCGCGACGAAGGGCACGCTGGACATGGCGTACCCGCCGCTCATCCTCGCCAGCACCGCGGCCGCGTTCGGCTACGACGTGACCGTCTTCCACACGTTCTGGGGGCTCGAAATCCTCCACGAGGAACGCTCGAAAAACCTCAAACTCAGCTCCGTCGGCAACCCCAACATGCCCGTCCCGAACGCCGTCGCAGCGCTCCCGGGCATGGACCGCGTCACGACGAAGATGATGGAGAAGAAAATCGACGACAACGACACCGCCACCATCGAGGAACTCATCGAAACCAGCCTCGACATGGGCGTGGAGTTCCAGGCCTGTCAGATGACCATCGACCTGATGGACTACGACGAGGACGACTTCTACGACGGCGTCACCACGGGCGTCGGTGCCGCGACAGCCCTTGAGGACATGGCCGACGCCGACATCCAACTCCTTGTGTAATCACGAGATTCGGCTACTACCCCGTTCGCCATCCGGTGAAGCGTCAGTTTGAATCGGCTTTCCTCTTTACGCCCGGCAGCCTGCATATTCTCGTGCGCCCGCCGTGTACCGTGTCCTTGCAGATCGCCACGCCGCTTCTCGTATTTGCGCCGCCAGTGGTCGAACTCGTCACAGATTGTTTAGAATGTGAAGTCCCATTCGTCCTCGTCGTCGAACTGACCCGGCGGACGTTGGGTATCTGCGAGTTGGTCCAACAGCGTTGGATGGCCTGACCTCGCTCGTGGAGATGTGTCCACGACGCCCCCAAACCGAATCCCCGGCATCGTCTGCTGTAGCTGGCGGAGCAGTTTGAGGGTGGGGGATCGAGCCAACGTCGGGGCTCCGGTCCCACCGTCTGCGACCATTCCGACTGGTCCTGTGGGGCGGAAGGCTCGCGAAAGTGAGCCGTCACCGTCAGTATCTACACCGGGAGCACCCCGCCAGTAGTTCCCTTGCCAGACATGTAAGACGTTGAAGCGGGCCGTGTCGGCGTACTGGCGATTATACGCGATGTCGTTATCGGTGACGCGATTCGTCGGGAACAGCGACATCGCCCGAATGCCCACACGGTTGAACGCCGCGACGTTCTCCTCGTAGACTGAATACTGCCCTTGCACGACGATCCCGTTCCTGTTATGTGCCAGCACATTTTCGGCGACATAGCTCGACCGACCGAACACGAGGACACCGTTCCTGCTGTTCTCGACGGCGTTTCTCGTGACGACGTTCCGGTTCGACCGGTCGTGAATATAGACGCCGACATACGTGTCCTCGACGTCGTTACCGGCAGCAAACGCGCCCTGAGCGTACACGCTGAACACGCCGATCATCATCCCCTCCATCGAGGAATCTCGAACAGTGAACGACTGCGTGTCGTGGGCGAAGACGCCGACTTTCCCACCGTAGAACGTCGAGTTCTGAACGAGGGCGGGTGCACCGAGAATGGAGACGCCGAGGAACCCGTCTTCCCAATCTTTCGTTCCTACAACCGTGAGGTTCGAGACCGTGAGGTTCGGGCTATCCCGTGCGATGACGCCATTTGCACGCGTCTGCATTCGAACGTCCATGACGAGCGACCTCGCGGATCGCTCGAAGACCAGTCCGGCGTCGCCGTATCCGTGCGTCGCCCAGTACTGTTCCCGGAACGACTCGTTCTGGACGGGCACGCTCGTAATGTTCGCGCGATCGCGGGTCCGTACCGTCCCGATGCCAGTCAGTGATATGCCGGTGATTGCAACGCGTGACGTGTTTACGTAGACGATGCTGCGATTACTGTCACCGATGATGCGCGTCCGGTTGGCGCCGTCGCCACGAATCGTCAGGGGTTTGTCTACCGTGACGTCGGAGACGGAATGGTTCCCGCTGGCCAACCGAATCGTCGTGTTCGGTGGCGCAGCCTGAACCGCTGCGGTCAGCGATTCGTTCGGTTCGACCGTCGCTGTCACTGGCCGATCGAGAAGCGACCGCGCACGAGCTGCCGTCCGGTCCGCGCGCTCGCTTCGCGTCTCACTGAAGCGCTGCCACTCCGACGCGGAACGCCCCGCAACGCCGACATCTAACTGCTGGACCGCGCGCCACCGTTCCAGCCGCCCACCGTATTGTTGGGTGAACTCGATGGCGTCACTCCGATTCGAGAACGGCACCAGTGTCTGATTTCGCGTCGGAATACTGGCGGTACTGCCAGCGACAAAGTAGGCTGCCCTAGCCGGTACCCACCCGGGATCTGCGTCCATCGGTGTTCGAAGGATCCCATCATCGCCAACGTAGACGCCAGTTCCGGTGAAATCCGAGACGTACACAGCCATCGGCCGCCCGAATTCCCGTTCCGTACTCTCCTGTAGTCCCGCAACCATCGACGTGATACCGTAGTATCCGACGGTGAATTTGAACTGGGAGAACGCGACTTGCCCGGTCGGCAGCGCAAGTGTCGACTCGTGAGCGCGGGCAACAACGCTTTCCGGGACCCCCGTGGACTTCGTCTCCCCCATCGGAACGGCGGTTACCTGCTGACTACCACCGCTCATAGCGAACGGCCCGAGAACGGCTGCAAGGACGAGCACGCCAGCAGCGGCCACGTGCCAGAGCTCCATATCCGACGATACGGAAGGCGTGACAAAGAGTGATGGGGCAGTACACTTTTTCGGGTGGCGAGAAAACCGCCACACGAATGGGTGAACGTGTCGCCACGAGCGACGAAAACACCCCTACGGCAGCGTCGGCTGTCGTCGAGGCTGCGGATATCTCGAAATCGTTCGGCGAGGTCGATGTCCTCGAAGAAGTCTCGTTTTCGATACCCGATAACAGGGTGACGGCGATTATCGGGCCGAATGGGTCCGGAAAGACGACGCTGGCGGAACTCATTACGGGCGTAGACACACCGACCGCTGGTGAAATCACACTCCATGTCGGCGGCGAACGGCCGGTCGGGTATCTCCCGCAAGACCCACGGTTTCAGCCGTCGGCAACGGTCCGCGAGACGGTGGCGTTCTACGCGGCGTTGCTCGCGGGCGAAACCGACGTCGATGCCGCCCTCGCACGCGTCGGCCTCGAAGCCGCAGCTGATCGTCGAACGGACGCGCTCTCCGGAGGGATGCGTCGTCTCCTCGGCATCGCGGTGAGTCTACTAGGATCACCCGAACTGGTTGTGCTTGACGAACCAACGAGCGGCCTCGACCCAGAGATGACTCGGCACGTATACGACGTTATTGCCGGGTTGACCGAGCGCGACCAAGCCGTCGTGCTGACGACCCACGACCTGTCGCGCGCGGCCGACAGCGATTACCTACTCGTGGTGTCTGCTGGCGATATCGTTTCGGCTGGGTCTCCGGACGCAGTGCGTGCAGACACGGAGACAGAGACCCTAGCGGACGCCTTCGAGACGGCGGTCCGGGGCCGCACGGTTACATCCAAGGCGAGTGATCGGAGTGAGTGACGCCACCCAGCAATTCACCGCCATTTTCGAGCGAGAGCTGCGGGCACTTGTACGGTCCCGGTCGGTGTGGTTGCTGGCCCTCGGATTCTTCGCGCTGGTCGTGGCGATTGCAGCCCTCGGCGGGCAAGCCGGCTACGTGCCGCTCGTACTCGCGTTACTCACGCCGGTCGAGGTCCTGGTGCCGGTGCTGGTGGTTGCACTCGGATATCGTGCGATTCTCGGGGACCGGTTGCGGGGGGAGTTAAAGGTCCTCGATACGTTTCCGGTGACGCCAATCCGGTACGGACTCGGCGTCTACTGTGGCCGACTCGCGGTCGCACTCGGGATTATCGTCGTGACGCTGCTGGCAGCGGCGTTCGTCGTTCCACTGTCGGGCGACACGCCGAACGTGCTCGCGCAATCCGGAGGATTAGACTCGCCGGTGTACTACGCGCGGTTCGTCGCGTTGACGATGGTGTTCGCGGGTGTCGTCCTCGCCATCACGCTATTGCTTTCGTCAATAGCGCGGTCTGCTCGTCGTGGACTCGTGTCAGCGGTCGGCTTGTTGCTCGTGGTCGTCGTCGGATTCGACCTCGTCGTGATTGCCGGGGTCGGACAAGGGTGGATTGTCGAGCGTGGACTGGGTAGCGCGCTTGCAGCAAGTCCGCTAAGCGCGTATCGCGGACTCGTGCTGACCTACGCTGTCGAGCCGGCCGTCACGATGACGGTCCGAGCCGCATCCCCGGCCGCGAGTGTGTTCTCACTTGCTGTGTGGACATCACTGTCGCTGCTCACAGCGGCCGGGCTAACCGGAATCGAGTAATCGTCAAAGTGACGAATACAGTCGAATGCTAAAGCCCACTTATGTACGGTAAACACGACGTCGTTACTGACGAGGACGGTCACGTCGAGGACGACTGAATCAGACAGTCACTTCTCAGGTGACATCCTCCGCGCCGTGAACGGCGCGGCTTCCCACGCATGGGGAATACCAGCTAAGTGCGGCTATCGCTGGTAGAGGGTTCCGACCCGTGGAAGGCCGAGAGAGTCATTTGCGAGGGTGTCTCGCTCGTCTCACGGTGGGTCGTGGTGCTGTCACAGGCACTCCTATCCCGAGGCGAGTCATTGCCTGCCGGTTTCAGCGGCACGCTCTCTCCCCACGGGTCAGCCCGTTGTGCAACGTTGATTGCGCCGTTTATATCACCCTGAAACGCCGTGATGTGGCACTCGTCGTTGGTACACTGGAACGTGGCTTGAGCGGCCCTGTTCCCGATGTGACCGCACTCGTGGCACATCTGGCTGGTGTACTCCGGTCGGACGTACTCGACCGGGATACCAGCCTCTCGCGCTTTGTCCTCGACGCGGGTCTGTAACCGAGCGAACGCCCACGCATGGAGTCGCCGGTTCAGGTACGCGCCGTAGTCCAATTCTTCGCGGATGTACGTCAGGTCCTCCATCACTAGAACCGGCTTCTCGAATTGCCGGGCGTACTCCACAGCCTGCCGAGACGCCTTCTCGACAATATCGGTGAGCGCGTGCTGGTAGTGGTCGAATCGCTCGTCCATCCGCCACTTGGCGGCGTCACGCTCTTGGAGTCGTTTCAGGGTGGTGTGCATCTCCTTGCGAAGATGCTTCGCACGGCTCCCGTCACACACGAACGGGCCAGTTGGTGAACCGTCCTTGAGGGCACAGCCCGTTATCAGGGCAGTTTCACCAATATCTAGACCGATGTGTGTCACGTCGTCGCCGTCTGTCGCGTAGTCGGATTCTTCGACCGGAAACTCGACAGTGACGTGGAGCGTCCACGATGTACGATTCCGTTGCAGGCGGAGTTGGCCTGACGAAGCGTCCCCGTCCACGAGGGCGTGCCACAGACCCTCTTGTTCAGGGTTGATGCGAAGTGGTATCCAGAAGTTCGTTCCGCGACCGGGTTGTGGTGCCCACCACGTAAACTCGTAGTCTCGTGCCGGAGAGTGGTCGAACTCGGCGGCTTGGTTGGTGAGTCGAACCGGGTGGTCGTCGTCTAATTCTTGTGCGTTGTAGGTGTCGTGCAGTTGTGGGACGTAGTTGCAGAGAGCTGCTTTCGCCTGATACGGTAGGTCGTAGGGCGTCACCACGTCGCTGGTTGCATTCATCGTGTCACACCCGGCGTCGAATGCCTCGTGTAGTCCCTCACGGTAGGTTTCGAGTAGGTCACACAGTTTCCGCTCCTTGTGTGCTGTCGGGGGCGCGAGTGTGGCTTCGAGCGTCTTAGTCGTCGTTTCCATCCGTCTCTAACCCTTGTTCAATTAGCTCGCGGTAGGCACGCGGATGGCGGATGCCATTCTCACGAGCGTACGCTTTGACTCGCTCGTGTAGGTCGCCACCGCGCTCGATATCTATCTCCGTTCGCACAAGAATTTGTACGTTTCTCTCCTACTAAATATTTACGTTAGGTATTCAGTCGGGCAACAGTGACGGAGATTGTGGCACGGAGCTTACGCGATTCACTCCCGCCTGCTCAGTCCTCGGTTCCGACAGAGCGTCGGAACACTCGTCCTTCGCGGGAAGGGCGAGGATTCTCTCGCTGTATCAAGATAGTCTCACGTACCTCACCGAATGCTGCCTCGTCGGAGCTGCCTAGGTTGAACGGACGCTCGCCGGTGAGATCTATCGTATGTATACCTGCTCGTGTTGTCCAGCCGAGGTCGGTCTGGGAGGATGTCACTCGCCGTAACCCTCGCCCTCGATTGGACCGCTGAAGACGCCGTAAAGGAATTTGAAGTACCACAAGACCAGCAGCAGGACCGGGAATCCGAGGATGGTCACGAGGTTCAACGCTAGCGGCGACACGACGGCTTCTCTCACCAGCAGTCCTGTCGGCGGATAGACCGTCGGATACAACAACACCGCGACCAAGAGCGTCAGCAGCGTGGGGAGCGCCAGTGCGCTCGCGAGCCACGCCCGGTACCGGCCGCGGCTGGCCAGCACGCTCCCGCCCACCCCGGCGACGATAGAGAGCGCGACGACCGCAGCGACGGGCAGCGAGAGCACCGCATCAGCGGCACCACCCGCATCGGTCGCGACGACGGTCCCCAACAGGACAACTACGCCGCCGAGGTACGCGACCGTCGCGACGACGCCGTACGAACGCAACTCCGACGCCAACCCAGAGTCGGTCTTCGCCGCGAGGAACGCCGCCCCCGTGACTATCGAGACCGCGACCAGACCGACGCCGGTCAGCACCACCGGTAGCGTCGCCCCACCGAATAGCCACCGGCCGGCGAGCATCCCCAACAGCAGCGGCGCGAACACGCTCCCGCCGACGAAGGCGTAGTCGGTGTAGCGCTCCCAGCGCTCGTCCTCGCGCTGCTCGCGGAGCTCCGGACCGAGCCCGCGGAACACCAACGCGACGACGAACCCGAGTGCGAGCAGATAGTTGTCCGCCAGGAGCCGCGAGTACACGCGCGGGAACGCCGCCAGCAACATCGTCCCGAACGCTACGACCCACACCTCGTTGGCGTCCCACACCGGGCCGAACGCCGCCAGGAACGTCTCCCGCTCGTGTTCGTCCGTCCGGGTCGCGTACAGCATCCCGATACCGAAGTCGAAGCCGTCCAGGACGATGTACATCCCCAACGCGAACACCACGGCGCCGAACCAGACCTCCGGCAGGGAGTCGACGAGGTACGTGTCGACGGGAATCAGTGGATCAGTCATCGCTGGTCACCCACGGGAGAGGGCCACGCCAGCGGCCCGCACTCGACTCCTGGACGCCGAGCGACCGGAGCTCTCCATGAATCAGCCACTTCAGGACGTACAGCGCAGTCAGTATCAACGCGATGTAGAGGACAACGAACCCGACGAGAGTCAGGGTCGCCTCGGTCCCAGTGAGCGTCGAGGAGACCGCCTCGCTCGTCTTGAGTTCGCCCTGGATGACCCACGGTTGGCGGCCGACCTCGGTGACGTACCAGCCGGTGAGTAACGCCGCATAGCCGAATGGCGAGGCCGCGATCATCGACTTCAGGTAGCGCGTACTCTCTGTCAACCGGCCGCGGTACGTGAGGTACCCGCCCCAGAGCGCGAGCCCGATGAATAGGAACCCGAGCCCGACCATGAATCGGAACGACCAGAACACGAGCGCAACGGGTGGGTTCTCCTCGTACTCGTTCAGGCCGATGACCTCGGCGTCGAAGTCCCCGCCACTGGCGAGGAACGACCCGACTCTGGGGAGACTCACCGTGAAGAGGTTCTCGGCGCGCGGGTCGGTGAGCGCGTCGAGGGACTTCGGGAACGCGAGCAGGTGGAGGTCGGCCGCCCCCGTCTCGTAGTGGGCTTCCATCGCGGCGAACTTCTGGGGCTGCGTATCCTCAACGTGCCGGCCGTAGGCGTCACCGTGGACCGCTTGGAACGGCGCCGAAACGAGGAGCAGGACGACGGCGAGTTTGAGCGCGGAGTTCCAGGCCTCTGCGTCCGGCTTCTTCCAGACGAGGTATGCCGAGACGCCCGCGACGAGCAGCGCGACCGATATCACCGACGCGTTCATCATGTGAACGTACATCCACGGCATTCGCGGAGTGAGGAACGCCGCGACCGGGTCAGTGAGCTTGGCGACCTCCATCCCGTTGCGGGTGACCATCTCGTAGCCCCGAGGCGTCTGCATCCACGAGTTGACGACCAGGATCCAGAACCCCGACAGCCAAGCACCGACGCCGACGAGGACCGAGGAGAGGACGTACGTTCGGTCCGCGACCCGCTCGCGGCCGTACAGCAACACGCCGAGGAAGACGGCTTCCAAGAAGAACGCCATCTTCGCCTCGAACGCGAGTGGCCCACCGATCAGTTCACCGGCGATTGTGGCGAACTGCGGGAAGTTCGTCCCGAACTGGAAACTCATCGGGATACCGGTGACCGTTCCCATCACGAAGCCAGCGGCGAACACCTTCACCCAAAACGAGCGTAACCGCGCATACTGCTGCTCGTTAGTCCGTACGTCTTTCCAAGTGAAGTAGATGATAAACGGTGCGAGCCCGATTGAGAGAGACGCGAAAATGATGTGCACGGAGATCGTCCACCCGAACTGCATACGGCTCGCGGTTTCTGGAGAGAGCAAGGCCATCCACCCCAGGTCGACGGTGGACAGAAGTGTCGCTGGGACCATGGGTTAGGCGTTGCTGGGCGCGATATGATTAGCCACTAGGCGATTCCCGAATTTCGGATAACCCCGAAAGAGTTTTTATAGATGAAAATATATTCTTATGAATGCAGTAGAAAAGTCCGGGATCGGAGATGCACCAGGTTTGTAATCTCTCGGCGCGAGGACCACCGAGACCGCGCGAGAAAACTAATGGCAACAGAGGGGAAAAGATGGTCTTCGGTAGGAACCTAAACGCTCACGCTGCGCCGGCAGATGGGCGGTCTACTGATGCAGGATTCAGCCTGACGAAATGCGACAGTCGAAGTGAACCCTTCTGCGGTTGTCAGGTCCACTCCGATTCGAGGGCGTTCAGCAGCTCCTCAACCTCGGTGTGAGTGTTGACCGCGTGAACCGACGCGCGGACAGCGTCCGGCGTCGGCACGGCACGAACGACAATCCCCTCTGACGCGAGTCGGTCGACGGTCGCTTCGGGGTCGTCCACGTCGATGGTCACGAGTCCCGACTCGGGGTCTGCAGGACTCAGAAGCCGGTCGTCGGGGACGCCAGCGGCGAGCTGGCCGGCCAGTTCCTGAATCCGGGCGGCGATACGGTTGACTCCAACTTCGTCGATCGCCTCGATAGCTTCCGCCAGGGCGACGTGTGGCGCCGGGTTCGCCGAGCCGACCTCGAATCGGCGGGCGCCGGCTGCGAACTCGTAGGGATCTGCAGTCGGCGTCTCGACGCTTCGGTACCCAACTGTGGCGGGTAGGAGGGAGTCAGCAGCTGTCCGGTCGACGTAGAGGAAGCCGCCGCCCCACAGCCCCAGCAGCCACTTGTGACCGGCCGCCGCGACGGCGTCCGCACCCCACTCGCCGACATTGAGGGGAAGCTGTCCAGGCACCTGTACAGCGTCGACGAGCGCGAACGTGCCGGCTTCGTGGGCGATATCGACGAGATCGCTGACGGGCAGCTGGGTGCCGTGCGTCCACGTTACCGCGCTGAAACAGGCCAGGCGCGCGTCGGCGACGGCCTCGGCGAAGGCGTCGAGGTCGATACGGCCGTCCGCTGTCTCGACGACGCGAACCTCGACGCCCTCCTGTTCTAGGCGTTGCCACGGGAGCGTCCCGGCCGGATGTTCGAGGTCGGTTCGAACGACGGTGTCGCCGGGCTCCCAGTCGATGGCGGTCGCGACAGCGTTGATGCCCGCGGTCGTGCTCTCCGTGAGCGCGATCTCGTCGTCGTCCGCACCGACGAAGGTGGCGACGCGCTCCCGCACGCGGTCGTAGGCGTCGAACGCCACCTCGTAGGGGTCGTTTCGCGTGCTCGTCTCGTACTCGTGTGACCGCACGAACTCGTCAGCAGCCTCGACGACGTACCGTGGACTCGGCCCGTGAGCGCCGAAGTTCAGGTAGACGTCCTCGTGCAGGGCGGGCGTGTCGGCGCGAAGTTCTCTCGGGTTCATCTCGTTGTCGGTGAGTTAGTCCCGATACCGGGCAATCAGGTCGCGGAGCGTCTGTTCATTCTGGCCGCCGCGAAGCTGTTTCACCGGTTTCCCATCGGCGAAGAGGACGAACGTGGGCGTGCTCTGGGCACCGAACTCGATCGCCGTCTCGAGGTTCGACTCGATGTCGATCGTCAGCACCGTCGCGTCAGTGTCTTCCGCGAGGGCTTCGAGAACCGGCTTCATCCGCTTGCAGGTGCCACACCACTCCGTGTAGAACTCCACGAGCGCGACGCTACTGTCTTCGACGACCGTTTCGAGGTCGTCGTCATCAAGCGAAACCACGCGGTCCGTCTTCGCTGTCTGCGTTGCCATTACCAGCCTCTACGCACCCGGTGTTTAATAGTCTTGGGTCTACCACACAATACAATACGGTGCGGTCACTCCCCGTCTACATCGACCGGGAAAGTGGCCCGCCTCGGAGAGAGCGGTTAGTGTGACTTCTCCGTGGATTGCGCACGGCCGAGCGCGCCTGCAAGCGCCAGCAGATAGCCCAACCCGTACTGAACATCCGGATCACGTAATCCGCGAAGCAGACCAACGGCCCCGACCTGCTCGGGGGAGCTCTGCTCCGCCTCACCAACGCTCTCCAGCAGCGTTTGGATGCCATCACGAGTATCGTCGTCAGCGGCCGTCTGCGCGACCTCGCCGACCGCAGCACCGGTACCGGCCAATGACGTGACCATCTCGTCGTCGAGCGCCGCGGTCGCCAACGACCCTACCTCCGCGAGTTCGGCCAGGTCGTCGAGCGTTCCGCTTTGCTGGAGCGCGAGCAACGTATCAAGGGCCTCCCGCAGGTCGTCGCCGTTCTCCCCGACCGTTTCGGCCAGCGCCACGGTCTCGTCGGTCGCCAGCCCGTCGGCGGACTCCGCCAGCGTCGACCCCGTGGCCGAGAGCTCGCGGACCATCTCGTCGTCGAGCGCGCTCTCGCCCAGCGAGAGCACGTCCAGTAGCTCGTTGACGGCGTCGAGGTGCTCCACGAACTCGGCGACCGCCTCGGGGTTCTGCTCGATCGCCGCTTCGAGGTCGGTCGGCGCGTTAGCCTGGTTCTCGGACATGGTCAGAGCAGTCCCCGCGCGGTGAGCCAGTAGGACTCGTTGTACGCCAGTTTCGACCAGTGGAGTTTCTCCGAGGGCGGCGCCGGCGACGGCGGGTGCTCGTAGTCGAACTCGACGAACGACGCCGCGTCCATCCCCGTCTCGATGAAGCACAGCGTCTTCCCGTCGTAGGTCGCCGTCGCCGGGCGGCCACGGATCTCGCTAGCGAGGCGCTGACCGACGACGCCGGCCTGGTAGTGGGCGACGCTGCCCGCGTTCGGGACGCCGGTGTCGGCGGTGTCGCCGAGCGCGTAGACGTTGTCGGCAGCTTCTGCTTCGAGCGTGTGCTTGTCGACGTCGACCCAGCCGTCGTCGCCGAGCCCAGCCTCTTCGATCAGGTCGATGCCGCCGTGGGGTGGAATCGTCACGAGGAGGTCGTAGTCGAGTTCGGTCCCCTCCATCGACGTGATGGTCTCCGCGTCGGGGTCGACCGACTTGGCGTTGAAGAACGTCTCCACCTGGATGTCCCGTTCCTCCATGATGGGGCGGGCCCACTCGGCGATGTGAGGGTTGCCGTGGACGCGTTGGATCGGATACGTATACGTGATATCGACGTCCTCGCGGAGGCCGCGCTCGCGGAGCCAGTCGTCGGCCATGAAGACGAATTCGAGTGGTGCCGCCGGACACATGTGGGGCGTCCCGATGACGCTCAACACGAGGTCACCCTCGGTGAACTCCAACAGTTCGTCGCGCAAGTCGGTCGCGCCCGACTCGCTGTAGTAGTTGTGACCGCCCTTCGTGAGGCCCGGAATCTGGTCGGGCTCCAACGTCGAGCCGGTCGCCAGCACGAGGTAGTCGTAGCTGACTGGTGGGGCACTCCCGTGGAACTGGAGCCGCTGGGCCTCGGTGTCGATGTCGGACACGCGGTCGATCCGGAGATCGATTGCGTCGTCGACGAGGTCGTCGAGCGGGCGACGGCCGTCGTCAGGTTCGCGCTGGCCGAACGGCACGTACAGCCAGACCGGCTTATAGACGTGGTCGGGGTCGTCGTTGACGAGCGTGACTCGGACGTCACCGGCGTCGAGTTCGGGTTCGAGTCGGTCGGCGAGGTCGTTCGCGAGGACGGTGCCGCCGGTCCCGCCGCCGACGATAACGACGTGTTCAGTCATGCTTTCTCCACGTAGAACTCGTTGTGGTCGTCGAGCTCTTCGACCGCGAGTAGCTCGTTGCCGGCTTCCTCGGCCCACTCGGGGACGTCGGTGAGCGACTGGTCGTTGTCGCTCAGCAGTCGGATCACGTCCCCGGACTCGGCGCTCCGAATCTTTCCGATGAGGTCCATCAACGGGCCGGGGCATGCTGCGCCTCTGGCATCGACGGTGTCGTCAGGCTCGATGTCAGTCATAGAGAGCTCACAGGCGGCAGTTGGAACTATCCTATATTAGTATTGTGTGCGAGTTCCAAGATTCTGAAAATCTGTAGGCCTGGAATGAGCGACCGAGAGGTAATATTGAAATCGTAGAGGAGGAGCGTTCACCGCTCGAACACGAGCGCATAGTGGTACGGCGGCAACTCGACCTGCCGGTCGAGCGTGAACGCTGCGGCCGGAAGCACGGCTTCTTCAGTTTCTCCCGGCGTCATCCGAAGTTTCGTCGGAGGTCCGCGGGGTTCGGTTCCGACAGTCGTCGTTTCACGTGGGCGGTCATGCCAGTTGACGATGATCAGGCTTCCGCCAGGTTCGATCACCCGGAACGCCTGCTCGACCAACCCCGACTGGTCGTCGACGCCGTGGAACGTGTTTGCCACGACGAGCGTGCTGACTGAGTCGGGGAGGACCCCAGTCAGGTTCCGGGCGTCACCGTGAGTCGGAACGACGTTCTCGATGTCCTGCTGCTCAGCGAGATCATCGAGTTCACCGAGCAGTGACGCATC
The DNA here is from genome assembly GCF_040435975.1 of Halobacterium sp. NMX12-1. Lineage (NCBI taxonomy): Archaea > Methanobacteriati > Methanobacteriota > Halobacteria > Halobacteriales > Halobacteriaceae > Halobacterium > Halobacterium sp. NMX12-1. The sequence continues at coordinate 26,016 of NZ_CP159203.1, forward strand.
AAGGTCGATAGCGTAAACAGGCTCAGGGTCGGCAATTCGGGCAGCTGGAAGGGCAAAGTAGCCGCTTCCACAGCCGACTTCGGCGACCGACTCGCCGGATTCGACGCCGAGTTCCCGGAGCGTCGCGCCGGGTGTCGGCCAGAGTTTGCTCCACCAGTCCCAGTCGGGTTGGCCGGTGTTCTGGAAGCGCTCCATCCCTAGCGGGACCCCGACGTATCCACTCCCAGCAGGCGATACAGGAGGCAGACTCGAACGAGGCCAGTCCCGGCGAGAACGAGACCCAGCAGGGCCAGGACTGTGCCAACCACCGTCCCAACTCCAAGCAGCCCTCCGAGTGAGGCCACTCCGACAGCCGCCAAACCCAGCCCGCCACCGATCCGGATTCGGCTGTCTGCCGCACCAATATTGTTCTTCATACCCACAAATACACTATGATATTACCTAAGTGTTTCCCGACGGCTTCCCCTCACCGCCCAAGCAATCCGGTACAACCGTGCCTGGAGGGGTTACTACCCGAGCTGGGACTGCCACCGTATTGGTAGCTGAGCGTAGACGACGGCGTTGTCGACGAGGACGTCGACCGGAACGTACTCATCCGGCGCGTGAACAGTGTCGGTTCCGAGCGCGTACTCTACAGTCGGGATGCCTGCATTCCGGAGTTTCTTGGCGTCACCACCACCCGTAGCGCTCCGCCGGAAGACGTGATCACCTGTGGCCTCCTCCGCAGTCGACGCGACGGCTTCGACGAGTGGGCTGGTGGGTGCTTCAGCCGTACCGACGCTCCAGGAGACGTCGGCGATTGTGATACCTTCGCAGTCGGCGACGCACTCCCGAATCTCCGCGAGCACATCGGGCGTGTGGACACCTGCGGTCAGTCGCACGTCAACTTCGGCGTGCGCAGACTGCGGGACGGTGTTTATCGCGTCCCCGCCCTCGAGGACGCCGAGATTGATCGAGGGATACCAGAACAGCTCTCGGGCGGCGGCCTCACCCATCGAGGGGGCGTAGTATTCGACTGACTCCTCGACGATCGGAGCCACGTCAGCGTCGATCTCGAGTCGCTGGGTGCCAAACCGTTCGCGCATCGTCCCGACGGCGTCGTAGAGCCGGTCGATGGCATTGACGCCGAGTATTGGGCGGGAGCCGTGGACCCCCTCACCGCTGGCTTCGAGCGTCAGCCAAATGCTGCCCCGGTCCGCGATTGTGACTGAGTGGCGACCTTCCTCGCAGGTCGGCTCGCCAATCACGCATGCGTCAGCGTCGAGCTCACCAGCGTTCAGTAACGCTGGCAAGCCGGCGTCACCACCCACTTCCTCGTCACTCACGAACGCGAATTGGAGGTCGACAGGTGGCTCAGTGTCGGTGGCTGCGAAGGCCTGTATTCCCAACAACATCGACGCCACGGCACCTTTCATGTCGGTTGCACCGCGGCCGTAGACGCGTTCATCGACGCGCTCGCCAAGTGGATCGTGGGACCAGGCATCTGCGTCGAAGGGCACCGTATCGAGGTGGCCATTATATAGCAGTGTGTGGTCAGACCCACCCGGTAGCCGAACGAGCAGATTCGGCTTTGCTGGATCGACTGCAAAACGCTCTACCTCGACCGGAAGCGGGTCGAGGAATTGTTCGATTTTCGCGACGATTTCCTGCGTGTCGCCGGGCGGGTTCGACGTCTCAATCGCGAGGAGGTCGAGGGCGAGCGCGACCAGCTCCGCTCGGTGTGCTCGCACGTACTCGGATGGCGTAGCGTCGCTCATTCGCCCGCTAACTTCCCCTCGAGGACTTTCGCCGCCGTGAGTATCGGGTCCCAGACGGGGCTGAACGGCGGGGCGTACGCCAGGTCGGCGTTCCGGAGTTCAGTCACGGTCATCCCGGCCGTGAGCGCCGTCGCCACCGTGTCGATCCGTTTCGCCCCTTCCCGGCCGACGACGCTCCCGCCGAGCAGCCGGCCGGAGTTCAGGTCGGCCACCAGCGTGACGGTGAGCTCTGCGCCATCGGGGTAGTAGTGAGCCCGCGTCGGTGCCGATATCGTTACTGAGACGGGGTCGAAGCCGGCGTCCCGTGCCCGTTCTTCGTCGAGGAGGCCGGTCCGGGCGGCGCCGAGGTCGAATGCCTTGACGATGGCCGTTCCGGCGATTTCGCCGACCGGCTCCGGGTCGCCGATGACGGTCTGGCCGATTGCGCGGCCGGCGCGGTTGGCCGTCAGCGCCAGCGGCACGTGGGCCGGCTCGCCGGTCACGACGTGGCGTGCCTCCGCGCAGTCGCCCGCAGCGTAGATGTGCTCGTAGTTCGTCCGACCGTACTCGTCGGTCGCGATGGCTCCGGTCTCGCCCAGCTCGATGCCGGCGTCCGCCGCCAGCTCCGTATTCGGTTCGACACCGACGCCGACGATGGCGACGTCGGCGGGATGGGACTCGTCGTCGAGCATGACGCGCTCGACCCGGTCGGTACCTTCGAAGCCTGAGACTGCGGTGTCGAGGTGGAGCTCGACTCCCTGCTCGCGGAGGTGGTCCTCGACGACCTCGGCCACCGCGTCACCGAACGGTTGGAGGACGTGCGGCAGCATCTCGTAGAGGTGAACGTCGACGCCGCGCGCCGACAGCGCCTCGGCCATCTCGATGCCGACGTACCCGCCCCCGACGATCGCTGTGGAGTCGGGGGAGTGTTCGGTGACGTAGTTCTCGATGGCGTCGGCCTCGTCCATGTCGTGGATCGTGAACACGCCGTCGAGGCCGAGCCCGTCGAACGGTGGTTCGATGGCGCTCGCGCCCGTCGCGACGAGTAGATGGTCGTAGGGCTGGTCGAACGTCTCGCCATCAGCCTCGACGGTGACGGTTTCGGCCTCGGGGTCGATGCCGACGACCTCGTGGCCGGTCCGGAGGTCGATATCGCGCTCGTCGCGGAACTCCTCGGGCGTCACGGCGACGAGGTCCTCCAAATTCTCGACCTCGCCTTTGACGTAGTAGGGCATCCCGCAGGCGGCGTAAGACACCCACTTGCCCTTCTCGAAGACGACGACGTCCAGCTCCGGGTCCTCGCGCTTGGCCTTGCTCGCGGCGCTCATCCCTGCGGCGTCACCGCCGATGACCACGAACGTGTCGCTCATATTTCACCGTTGGGTCGGTAGCGCCAAAAGTATTTCGCGGAACACACAATATTGCGAGAGTCTCTCGAGTGGCCCAGAGCGGCCTCACTCGGAGAGAGATTCCGTAGCAGGGCCAGTCACGGGGGCTCGCGGGGTCAGTGCGGTCCATAGGTCGGCAACCAGGAACGCCCAAGCGACGGCGATCAGCAGGTAGCCGACGAGCGTCAGCGGATCCGTGAGTCCCGCGAGTGGCGGCACCGCCGTGCCCCAGAGTGCGAGCATTCCGACGTTAACGCTTGCAATCTGAACCCACGATGGCCGGCCGACGGTCTCGACACCCATATCCAGCAGGGAGACGACATCCTGCGTCTCGTTTCCGAGGGAAACCACGACGGCGGGCAGGAACGCCATCGCTAGCTGGAGCATCCAGCCAAACACGAGACCGTCGATGGCCGCTAACTCGATTGCCGCCCCGGGAACGGTCTCCGGGAACAGCAACACGAGCGGCGCCCACGGGACCGGGAACGCCAGCCAGAGATACGCCCCGAGAACGAGCGCGAGTCGCCGAGTGCGAGCCCGGTCACCGGCTCGGTACGTCCCGACGACGTTCGCCAGCAGCGCTACGGTTCCAATGACGTACACAGCCAGTCCACCCATCGTTAGTTCGTGGCGCGCGAGCCACGGCCCGGCGACGAGCCCCGCCGCCCCAACAGTGACCCCCCCAGTAGGTGACGCTGCGGAGCCGCGGATACCGGAGGTCGGCTCCGAACAGATTCGGGATCGACGTGAGGAGTGCGCCAGCTGCGACGAGCGCGAGGAAGCCCCAGACGTTGGCGTGGACGTGTGCCTCGATCGACCCGAAGTACCCGCCAGGCCCGTGGAGGTTCAACAACATCCCGAACGCGGCGAGGATACCGACGACCAGGAACCACGGTGCGGTTCTGAAGAACCGAGTCCTTCGGTCGCCGGACGTACTCGTCCGGAAGACCGTCACTAGCAGCCCGCCGAGGGCCGTGAGAACGAGCGTCGCACCGGCCGTAGCGGTCGTCGTGTCGCCGGTCGCCATCCCAATCAGAACGAGCGGGTATCCCGCGTTCAGTGTCAGCCACTGGAACCACCTGTTCCGGGTGGTCGCGGCCGTCGTCGCGGACGCAGAACCCGCGAGGGCTGGGAGGACGCCGAACAGCGCCTGTGTTATCCCCCCGATAGTAACGAAGTGGATCGTCAACCAACGGAGCCGCGGCAACGCGTCGATCACTCCGAACTCAACACCCAGCTTTCCGATGACGGCCAGCAAGCCGACGGATAGATACAAACCGGCCATGAGAAGGAACGGGTTGTTCCGTGTTTGCATCGTCGTGGACACCTGCCCCAATATTATCATCCGGTCCGTGTACCAGTTCGGACGAACCTGTCGGTTGGATTCGGATATGTGAGCATTATTCGAACATGTCAGGAGGTAGTTCAAGGGATTCCAGTGGTGATGTTCCAGTATGCCCCGAGCCCAGCTCTCCATTTCCCTGCCGTCGGATGTCTGGATTCACGATTTGTCGACGTCCCACGACGCCACAACGTTCGAAGTCGTGACAGCGCTTGCAGGCGAGGACGCAGGGATCGCACTCCTCCGGATCGAGAGTACCGAGCTCCTCGACATCCTCGCGGACGTTCGGGGTCAACCGGACGTCGTCGACGTCGACTTGCTCTGGAAGCACGAGCGGACTGCGCTCGTTCAAGTCGAGACAACGAGTCCACCGCTTCTCTTTCCTCTATGGGAGGCAGGCGTCCCCGTCGAGTTACCGTTCACCGTCCTTGCCGGACGCGCGACGTGGGAACTGACGACGTCATCGGATCGACTGTCCGAACTCGGCGAGCACCTCGACGAGGCGGGCATCGAGTACGACATCGAGTCCGTCGTCGAAATCGGCTCTTCGAAAGCCGACCGACTGCTGACACCGCGACAGCACGAGGTGCTGGCCGTCGCGATCGACGAGGGGTACTACGCCGTTCCGCGCGAAGCCACGCTCACCGACGTTGCAGAGACGTTGGGCGTCTCGAAGTCGACGTGCAGCGACATCCTCCACCGCTGTGAGAGCAGCATCATCACCTGGTTCGCCGCAGAAGAGTTCACGCAGCCCTGACGAGTGCCCGACCGATATGGGTCAGGGTTCGCTGTCGTCCTGCGTGCTACACGCACAGCCAAATGAGCGAACTCGATAGACTGCATCGATCAAACCCACTGCCAGCACGGTCACTAGAATCCTGATGAGTCCACCACCAAGTGCAGCAGCCGTCCCCCCGGCAGCCGCGGCGCCGGCCGCCGGCGCCGCGAAGAGACAGCAGAGACTCAACGCACCGCCCACACCGAGTAACCGCCACGGTGGCGTCGACGCATCCTCCGAACTCGCCTCCGTGTCCGAACTAGTCATCGGCTGGTCTCTCGTTCGACTGGTCGACCCAAGTGCGTTTGGGTCGTCGAGGCCGTTGGTCGCACTGTCAGCACACCTCGCAGCGCCGGCGCTGGTAGACCAGCAAACCGGCGAAGAACACGACGCTCACGACACCGAGGATTGGGCGGAGCGGGTCGAAGGACGTCATGAGCGCCGACGAGCTGAACAGCGCGAGCAACACGCCGTTACAGATCGGACAGCCGAACGCCAGGAATCCGCCGACGATTCCACCGGCAGCGAATCGGTCGCCAATTGGCTTCTCGGCCAGCGAGCGCTGGTAGACGAACGTGCCAGCGAAAATGGCGGTCGCGACGAGGAACAGGTAGTCCGCCGGCGTCCGAGACACCATCCGCACGTAGATCGGGTTCGGCAGCAGGCCGGTCACCGCCCCGAACAGAACAAACACCCCGATGCCCACGGCGACACTCCGGAGCAGACGGGGGCGCAGCAGCGTCGTCATGCACGCCCACCTCCGTCGAGCGAACACGTTCGTGGGTCACCGGCGCGACCGAGGAAGAAGAGGAGTAGGGCGAGTCCGACGAGCCTGAGGAGGTTGCCGTCGAATGGCAGCGCCGCCATCGCACCGACGAAGCCCAGCGCACCGAGCACGCCCGCGCCACAGCTCGCACAGCCGGCGGCGAGCAGTCCGGGGAGCACGCCGACGATCGCCGACGCACTCCGGCGACGTGCGCGCTGGACCAGCGCGAGCGCGTTGGTCACCGCGACACCGGTCAGGACGGCGTACGTGGTGACCAGCGCGAGCCCGAGGTAGCCGGTGGTCAGGTACACCTCCCGCGTGAGCGCTGTAACCGCGTAGCCGACGTCGGCCGGGTCGGTCGCGAGCACCTGGACCGAGAACTGGGGGAATGAGCTCAACACCAGGACGACGTACGTGACGAGTGTCACGGCGGCGGCCGATAGCAACCGGGCGTCCGACGTGAGCGGATAGCCAAGCGCGTCGCGGAGGTCGCGAGTCCAGTCGCGGCTCGCGGTGGCGGGACCCCCGGTCATGCCCGTCTCACCTGGTCGATCGCGTCGGCAAAGTTCTCGTAGGGGTGGGCGCCGACGAGCTTTCCGGCCGCCCCGGAGTCACGGTTGTAGAGTACGAACCCGGGCGTCCCCTGGATTCTCGACTCCTGGGCCATGGCGACGTTCGGTTCGATTCGCTCCCGGATCGTCGCGCCGCGTTCCTCACGGCAGGTCTCGACCGCGGACAGGCCAACGCCAGCTGTCTGTTCGGTGACCGCCGCGAACATTTCGTCGTCGGCCCAGTCCGTGCCGGACTCTGGCTGTTCGGCGAAGGCCGCCGCGTGCCAGTTCCAGAACGCATCCGGGTCGCTGTCGGCGACCTGCGACCACACGCAGCGCCCCCAGACCGCCGCTGGCGTGGAGTATTCTCCGATGTTCGGGTAGGGCAGCACGGCCAGGCGTGCGTCGCCGGTATCGAGGTGCTCTCGGCCGAGTTCCGGGAGTGTCTCCGTCTCGAACTGCTTGCAGAACGGACACAGATAGTCCGTCCAGTAGTAGATGTCTATCGGCGCGTCGCGTTCACCGGCAATGGGGCGGCCGTCGAGGTCGACGTCGAATCCGGTCGTCCCGGAACCAGCGTGCGTGGTGTCGGGGACGTAGTGCTGTCCGCTCGCACCAGATCGTGATCCCATGTAGGCGACACCACTACCGAACGCGAGCACCGAGCCGCCGGCGATGAGTGCCCTCCGCCGAGTGATATTGCCCTCTTCGTCCATCTATATACAATACCACTTCGCATCGGCTGATAGACGTTGTGGTCCTAACTGAATTCCAAAATTACTTTCTACGGCGCCTATACCGCGTTTTCGACTGTTTCAATTATCGAATACGGATCGTGTTTGTCATCATTCCGTACCACGACAACGAGCCCGGTCGTCTCCTCGACTGGTACGGTGATGGTGACCAGTGTATCGTACACGCGAACGGTCGCATGCAGCGACTCTCCGTGGTACTCCTCGTAGACTGCAGTGCCGATCGCCTCCAGTTGAATGTGCTCCAGAATCGCCCGGATATCCGACGCAGCGTACTGTGAGGACGCCGCCTCGTCTCGGTACAGGACATCGTACTCGCCATCCTCGTAGGACGCCAGGCCGACCAGCGTCTCACCGAGATCAGCCATCAGTGTCGATTCGAGGGATTCAGCGATTTCCCCCAGTGAGCGGTTATCCGCGTCAGTAGGCTCATCGGTCATCGTTGGTTCACGCGTGCGCTTCGATCACGGAGCGAAGCTGCGCTTCGTCCTGCATTCCGACGAGTCGTTCCGCCGGCTGGCCGTCAGCGAATAGGATGAGCGTGGGTACCCCCCGGACACCGTACTCTGCGGCGAGTTGCTGGTTCGCGTCGATGTCGATCTTCGCTACGGTCGCATCGGTCTCGGCCGCAATCGTTTCGACGATTGGTTCAAGCATCTGGCACGGACCACACCAATCGGCGTAGAAGTCGGCTAGCACGAGACCGTACTCGGCGGCAGTTTCTGACAGCTCGGCGCCGCCGTCGATATGGATCGGTTCGGACGGGCTCTTCGAGGGGGACGGCTCAGCACCGCCCGTTTCAGCCTTGTTTCGAAGCTCCGCCAGTTTCTGTCGACGGATCTCCTCGATATCTTCTGCCATTAGGTGTCCGTTTGAACCGCGCCGCCTTATTTGTTTTGTATAACTCGCACAATACTGCCCCAGTGCGGGTTTGAACGATAGGGGTCAGAGACAGGACTCAATCGGCTGCTTCTCGCGATCCTCCAAGTCTCGGCTGTACCGGTCTTCGAACTCCTGAATGAGTTGTCCGATGGCCGCATACCAATCGTTGAGCAATCGCTGCATGTCGTGTGCAACTTCCTCGGATGTCCGCGAACGATACACGTAGTAGTACCCTCCGTGCTCGTAGTTTACTTGCTCCTGAACTACCACGCCGGCCTCAAGGAGTCGAGATATCGAACGATACGCAGTCGAACGTTCACAATCCATTCGATCTGCGACGTCGTCGACGGTAAGACCCTCCTCTGCCTGTTGTAGCAGCTGAAAGACCACCTGATCCCGCTCGTTGAGCCCGTGAATGCAGCTCAGGAGGTCGAGGCACCCCAGATCGCGCTCGAGGTCCTCACGCACTGACGTGGCCACCATATCTAAAAAAATAGGGAGACAGAGACGATTAAAGCTGTTCCCGAATACTACAATACTCCGGTAGCCGATCAGATACTGGAGCCACTCTTTCCCATGGAAATCCGCTTTCGCGAAAGAAGACCCGAAGAGACTTTGTCCTGAAGACCCAAGATAGTACACGAATGGCACTCCCAATCGACCCAAGCCAGATCGACCCTGCGGACATCGGTGAAGAACAGGTAACTCTCGAAATGAGCCACGAGGAAGCTGTCGAACACGTCCGCGAGGTGTTCACGGACGCTGGCTTCGGCATCCCCGTCGAATTCTCCCCCTCCGAGATGCTCAACGAGAAGGTCGACGCCGGCCGCGACCCCTACTACGTGCTGGGCGCGTGCAACCCCGAAGTCGCCGACCGCGCGCTGGACGCAACCGACAACCAACTCGGTGCACTGATGCCGTGCAACGTCGTCGTTTGGGAAGAAGAACCGGGCAAGCAGGTCGTCTATCACGTCTCCATCATGCGCATCGCCCGCCTCATCGGGATGGCGTCCGACGACGACGAGATGGCAGACATCGTCGCCGACACCGGCGAACTCGTCGACGAGGCGTTCGCGAACCTCTAAGATGGGACATCACACGTTCGACGCCGACCGCGCTGACAAACTCGAAGAGGCACAGCGACGGTACCGGTTCCTCTCCGCGGAGGAACTCCTCTGGGCGCTCTCTCCAGATGGAGACGAAATGGTCGCAGATCTGGGCAGCGGGACCGGGTTCTACACCGACGACGTCGCACCGACTGTCGACCACGTGTACGCCGTCGACATTCAGGATGCGATGCACGACTACTACCGGGAGAAAGGCGTCCCCGAGAACGTCGACCTCGTGACGAGTGGCGTGGACGACTTCCCACTCGATTCCGACAGTCTCGACGCGGCGTTCTCGACGATGACCTACCACGAGTTCGCGAACGAACAGGCGTTGAGCGAACTCAGTCGCGTGCTCGCCTCACAGGGGACGCTCGTTATCGTGGACTGGGCAGCTTCCGGAAGTGGGTCTCACGGCCCACCCGTTGACGAGCGGTATTCCGCCACTGAGACGACGAGTGCGCTCCGCCAGCACGGGTTCACAGTCGAATTCGAAGCGGTACGGCCAGAAACGTTTCTGGTAACGGCATCAGCCGAATAAGTGAAAGAACACCCGAACGGCACGTGAGCACCAGATTGACCTGTAGCGGCGGAGACGTGGCTGAGAATCATCCTCTCCGGTGTGAAGGTCCGGTCGCGGACTCGAACGAACTCATAAGACCATTATCAGTTGCATACGAATGGAGAATATGACCGGTGACGTTGGAGTCCATCTGGACTCGACGCTATTCCTAGATTCACAACCCATCGAGATACTACACATCGAGGACGACCCAAGCTTCGCTGATCTTGTCGCGACCTTCCTCGAGCGCGAGCAAGACGCGTTTACCGTTCGCACCGAGACCGACCCCCGTGACGCACTTGCGATTCTCGAAGCAGATACCTGTTCAGTGGACTGTATCGTGAGCGATTATGATATGCCGGGTTTGGACGGTTTGGCCGTCTTAGAACGAGTGAGGGAGACCCACCCTGAAATTCCGTTTATCCTCTTTACCGGGAAAGGAAGCGAGGAGATAGCCAGCGAAGCCATCACAGCCGGTGTCACCGACTATCTCCAGAAAGCCGGCGGCACGGAACAGTACAGCGTTCTCGCCAACCGCATCCAGAACGCGGTCGGTGGGTATCGGGCTGAGCGATACATGAACCGTGGTCTTGAAGCCATCGAGACCGCCCAAGACGGGATCAGCATTCTCAACGAAGACGGCTACATCGAGTACGCGAACACCGCCTGTGCAGAGATACTCGGCTACACCCGTGAGGAGCTCATCGGTCTCCACTGGGAGACGTTCTATCACGACGACGATATCGATGACGTCTACGACGTGCTCCTCCCGGAAGCACGCGACGGCCGCTGGCACGGGACCACGACGTTCGTCCGGAAGGACGGCGCCAAACTCGACATCGAACACACGCTCTCGTACACCGAGGACAGCTCACTCATCTGTACACTCAGCCCACAAGGCGCAGCTACCGCCGACGAGTCGAATCTGTCCGCAAAAGAACAAGCGATGGACGAAGCGCCCATCGGAATCCTCCTGACCGACCCACACCAGGAGGATAATCCAATTATCTATGCGAACGAGGGGTTCACCGACCTCACTGGCTACGAGAAACGAGAAATTGTCGGTCAGAACTGCCGGCTTCTTCAGGGCGAGGGGACCACGGATGAACCAGTCCAGAAACTCCGGACTGCAATCGACAATCGTGAATCAGTGACCGTCGAGTTACGGAACTACCGGAAGGACGGAACAGAGTTCTGGAACCGTGTCCGCGTCGCGCCGCTGTTCGACGATGACGGAGAGCTAGACCTTTTCGTCGGGTTCCAGGATGACGTTACGGACCGTAAACAGTACGAGCAGCAGTTACAGTCCCACAGTGCACGGTTGGAGGGGCTGTTCGAACACTCCCCGGATATGTTCGCCGTCCATGACATCGACGGCGTGATTCGAGACGTCAATCAACGACTGTGTGACGAACTCGGCTACACGGAAGCAGAACTTCTGGGTCGGACAGTCTGGGATATTGACCCGACAGCAGATCCCGCTCGGGCCTCTACGTTCTGGGATACGCTTCCACCAAATACTCCGCATCGATTCGAGGGGGAACTCGAACGAAAGGATGGGGCGACGTTCCCTATTGAGGTGCATCTCATCCGTCTGAACTTGGACGGGGAAGACCGATTCGTTGCGATGGACCGCGACATCAGCGACCAGAAGCGCCGCGAACGAAAGCTCGTCCAGCAAAACGAGCGACTAGACCGGTTCACGAGCGTCGTCAGCCACGATCTACGGAATCCGCTGCAAGTCGCAGAGGGACGCCTCGAGTTACTGCGGGAGGACTGCGACAGCGATCAAATTGAGCACATCGACCACGCACTAGGCCGCATGGATGCGCTTATCGAGGATTTACTAACACTCGCTCAGACCGGAGAGGAAGCGATGACGCTCGAATCCATCCAGCTATCGGACCTTGTCGAAACCAGCTGGGAGACACTGTCGGCGACAGATGCAATATTAAAGATTGAAACCGATCGGACTGTCAAGGCCGACCGCGATCAGCTCCAGCAACTTCTGACCAACCTCCTTCAAAACGCTGTCGAGCACGGCGGACCAGCCGTAACAGTAACAGTTGGAGACACAGCGGACGGATTCTACGTCGCGGACGACGGAGCCGGTCTTCCTGAGTCAGCGAGAGAAGACGTGTTTGACGCCGGGTACACGACAGCTGATGACGGGACAGGGTTCGGACTCAGTATTGTCGAGGAGGTCGCCAGTAGACACGGCTGGACAGTTTCAGCCGCAAACAGTGCTAGCGGCGGTGCGCGTTTCGAGTTTGCAATCGAGTAACGGAACCGTTCTAATCGAAGGGTCTTGAGTGATGGAGAACATTATTTGACGGCTTTCCACCGTTATGCTCTCGTAGCGAAATCAGAATATTAGTAGAATCAGGGATATAACTAGTAGCCCGTGCAGAGATAGATATTCTTAGGTTCTCCTGCGAAGAGTTACGTTCGTTTTTCCCGGACGCCATTTCGGTCGCGAGTCTTATCCTCGCAGTTCGGACAGACACGTGGGTTATCGACTGCGTCCGGCGTGAACACCCGTGCATAGACCTCCGTCACGTGGCTGCCACAGTTCTGACACTCAGCCATGTCCGCAGAACCGCCTTTACCAATCATAGGCTTTCTGTCGTCACAGCACTGCGCCAGTAAACTCTTCATTAGCCCCCGGACGGTTATCTGGCGTTTAATCTCTGTCTTAGACGGCCACGAAGTAACCCCCGTAATTATATTGTCATTCGATGACACAGGTATTTTATATGTCGCTCACACGCCGGCAGTATCTCGGCCAGATCGGTCGCGTCGGCGGCGTGGGCGCTGCCGCAGTCCTGGGTGGCTGCGCCAGCAACCGGCAACCCGACACAGAGTCGGTATCCGTCCGAATCGGGTCGAAGCCATTCGTCGAGCAGAAGATTCTCGGGTATCTAGCGTACCAGCGACTGCAGTCAGTTGATTGGATTCGAGCAGTCGACGAAATTGGCTCCGGGAACTCGCTGTCGAACTGGGATGCGACGGCAGCGGGCGAGCAACACCTGTACTGGGAATATACGGGAACGGCGTGGATGCAGCTCCCGCCGCGTCATGAGACACGAATCACGGACCCCAACTCACTCTATGAGCGCGTGCAGTCGGATGCTCACTCCCAGCAACTCCAGCTGGCGGAACCGGCCTCGTTTTCGAACGAGTACGTTATCGTCGCCGACGCAACGTGGGCGGAACAGACCGGAGTATCGACCATCAGTGAACTGGCAACTCATCTCCGCGACGTAGATCGAATCCCGGGGATAGCGGTTAACGAGGAGTTCTTTCACCGACGCGACGGATGGCCTGGACTTGCGTCGTATTATGATGTCAGGACGGAAGATAGAGAGAAACTCGAGTCCGAGACGTTCATCGTTACGTCAATCGGACTGACCTACGAGCTACTCGAGCAGGGCCGAGTCCAGATTGCAAGCGGATTCGCAACCGATCCCCAGCTCGACCGTTCCACGATTACCGTCCTCGAAGATGACCGCGACTACTTCCTCCCGTACCAACCGGCGCCAACTGCATACGCACCTCTCATCGACGACCATCCGGAAATTTTCGAGGAGCTCTCGCCAGTGGTTTCAGCGCTCGATAAACCGACGATGCGGAACCTCAACAAGCAGGTGCTAATCGATGGAGACCATCCGTTTGCAGTCGCGACACAGTTTTTGAGCGAGGAGGTAGCCGCCGATGCGTAGGTCACTGTCGGGCGTTCCAGTTCTCGGTACGCTTGTCGACGTCGTTCGGTCGTCGTTTCGGCGAAAGCTTGCAACGGCGTTGCTCCTCGTGTTCCTAGTCATCAGTATCGGCACAGTCGGCCTGTATGGTCAGGTGGGCGGACTGCTCGAGGAGAACGTCGAGCAGTCGATGACGGCAGCCGCCGAGACCGAAGCAAACGAATTGAGCGAGTGGAATGAGCGGAATCGACTCGTTGTCCGACTCCTCTCCGAGCATCCCGTGTACGAAGATGGAGACCGAGCCGACGTTCGAGCGTATCTACAGACCCAGCAAGAAGAACGACCAGACGCGGCGATCATCCGCGCCTACGTGATTGACCGGCGGAACCAGACCGTCGCGACGAGTACCAATCTCACGATGGAGGGGCGGACGGTCGGAAACCTCAGCTGGAGTGAACGATTCTCCTTCCGGGATTTCGATGACGTCCAGGTGACCGAGCCGTACGCGGTGAACGATACGACGGTTATCGGCTTCATCTCACCAATCCGCCGGACACCGGAACAGTTGCTCGTCGTGGAGGTAGACACTGCAAGCGTTTTCGAACGGTTCGAACACCCTGTCGACAACGGGTTTACCCGAGTCGTCAACTCGAACGGGACCGTCGTCTTTAGCGATGATGCGGCGGCGACGCTCACGCAATACCGTGATGGGGCTCGTCGCGCCGCCGCTGTCAGCAGCGGCCTTCGTGGGAATTCCGGGTTCACGGAGTCTCCAGCGTACGAAAGCCAAGTGGAGACAGAGGGAGAGTACGTTGCGGCGTATGCAGCGGTTCCGAACACCGACTGGGTCGTTATTGAGCATGCACCGGCCAACGATGCGTACGTCATTACTCGGCAAGCGCTCCGATGGATCGGTGGGATTGCAGTATTCACGTTACTCGCACTCGTCGGTGTCGTCAGCGTTCTCGGCCGGAACGTGACAGGAGCACTATCCCGACTCACCGACCGAGCAGAACGGATTGAGGATGGTCAGTACGATGTTGAGTTCGATACTGATCGTCCGGACGAATTCGGCGATCTCAATCGGACGGTAGCGTCGACACGGGACGCCCTGCAACAGCGCATCGATGAGATTCGCGAAACCAAGGCAGAACTCCAAGCCTCGAATACCGCCCTCGAAGAACGGTCTGAGATGGTGGACGTCCTGAACCGTATCTTACGGCATAATGTTCGAAACGAGGTGAACGTCATCACTGGCCGTGCAGAATTGGCTGCATCCCGCGTCGACGATGAGGAGGCACAGGCAGATCTGGAAGCCGTACAGAGTGCTGCGTGGGAACTCAGTACGATTTCGACGCGTACACAGCGCATCAAGCAGCTGCTCGCCGAAGAGGAAGCGGAACCTGAACCCATTCACCTGAACGAAGCACTAGCATCGAAGCTCACCGACGTCGAGGCTAGTACACCATGTGCGAGCGTCGAATTTGACCGGTGTACTACCGACCCGGTAGTCGAGGCGCCACAGACCTTCCCGACAGCGGTCGCTGACGTCGTCGAACAGATCGCAGCACACAACGATGGGAATGTAGAGATCACTGTTTCAGTAACCACCGAGAACACTGATTCAGAGAGAGGGTTGGTCGTTCTCCGGGTCGATGATGATGCCAACGGGCTTCCAGCGTTAGATATTGAGGCCGTCAAAGCAGGGGAGGAGACCCCGCTCAATCACGCGGAGGGATTAGCGCTCTGGTGCCTGGAGTGGGCAGTAACGAAAGCTGATGGAGAGCTACTAGTCGCACCAAATAACGCGACTCTCAAAGTCCAAATGACCCCCTCCTCGGCAGCCCCGTAGCCTGGTTTTAGACCTGCAAACGTCGTTCCGAGCCACGGCCCACCATCAACAGCGAGCGAAAGTGTGACTGGAAGTTACACACAAGTTAACCAACAGCCCACGATTTGGAAGTGGCTTGTTGGTTAAGTTTTTCAGCGCCCGCGGAGGGGCGGAGGCGCGTTCTGACCTCCGTCGAATGATGACTGAACCCTATCTCACGACGGTCCTCGAGGAAGCCGAGCGCGTTGCCGAGCAGCACGACCAGGTCGCTCGAACGACAGACAACCAAGCCCACGAGTACCTCCGATACGCCGTCCTCCGAGTGCTTGAAGGCGAGGCGGATCACCTCCCGGCGGACTGGACGCCGATCGACGGCGTGACCGTCGGCTACGGGAGCGACGACGCGATGTACGACAGCTGGGGCTCCAGCGAAGACTGGTGGGAGACCCTCCCGCCGCAAGAAGGGTGTACCGACGGTCAAGGCGACTACACGGGGAGTTGGTTCTGGGCTTGAATCCGATAATCCAGAGACAAACAATTAATTGTCTACATTACTAACTATAAGATGGCGATGCAGTACAGTCACCGCTACCGCGCGTACCCGACACAAGAGGTAGCTGGTGATCTGGAACGGCATATCGATATCCATCGTCAAGCGTACAACTACACCCGCTACGAATACCAGAACGTGGATGCCGACACCATCGGCTCCGCGTACAAACACCACAGTCGACTCCCCGACTGGAAGGACGATTTCCCCGTCTTTACCGAGGTCAATGCAAAGGCACTGCAACGAACCGTCACACGATTCTACCAGAATCTCTCCGGTCTGAAGTCTCTAAAGGAGAAAGGGCACAAAGTCGGAGAGCTCAAGTGGAAATCACCGAAGGAGTACCAGAGCATAACGTACTCGCAGCACGGCTTCAAACTCAAAAATACGAGTGGCCGACGTGCGACGCTCTGGCTCTCCAAGATCGGAGAAATCAAAATCCGATATCATCGTGAAATCCCCGACGAATCCGACATCAAGGAAGTTACAATCAAGAAAGAGACGACCGGCGACTGGTTCGTTTCCTTTGGGCTAGAAAGGGATGAAGCCAGCCTCCCCGAGAAACCTGATGTGGACTTGCTCGATGCGAGCAACTGCGTCGGCATCGATCTCGGGGTTCAGAACTACATTCACACCTCGGACGGCAAGACCGTCGATTGGCTTGACCTCTCTGACGAGTACGAGCGTCTTCGCCACGAACAACGCAACCTGTCTCGTAAGGAGGACGGGTCGAACAACTACGAACGACAGCGTCGTACGGTGGCGAAGGTCAAGCGGCATATCCAGCAGAAGATCAAGGACTTCCAGCACAAACTCTCGACGTGGCTCGTCCGTGAGTACGACGCCGTGTTCGTTGAGGATTTGGACGTGAAACCGATGCTTGAGGACTCACACAATGCTCGCAACAAACAGGACGCTGCGTGGCGTCAGTTCATCACGCTACTCGAATATAAGGCAGAACTCTACGGTACGCACTTCGTGCAAGTTGATGCACGGGGTTCCACAAAGGAATGCGCGAAGTGTGGTACGGAAACAGCGAAACCCATCTGGGTGCGTGAACACGCCTGCCCAGCGTGTGGGTTCGAATGTGACCGCGACGCGAACGCCGCGTTGAACGTACTTCAGCGAGGGTTCGATGAATTAGGGCTGGGATGGCCCGAATCGACGCCTGTGGAGACTGCGCTCCCTACGGATACCGACGACTTCCAAGAGGTGTCTGCAAAGCGCGTCGTCGAAACAGGAAGCCTCGGGGTTTGATCCCCAGGCGATTCATCCGCTTCCGGGTGTTCTTCCCGGACGACCACCAGACAGTTCCCCGTGACATCGTCGACGTGATGGCTGCGCTGGGTGCCTGGCGCGTCTGGACCGGGAGCGCAGCCGCGTGCGGCTCCTACGACCATCGCGAACGTCGCGAGGTCCACTACCTCTGGCCGGATGGCCATCCGGTGGAGGAAGTGCTTCACGAGCGGCTCAGGGGGCCTGCGGAAGCCGTCGTTCCGGACGGCGGCCGAACGGGCGACGTTCGCGACTGGCTAGTCGTCGACGAGAACGCAGAGTCACAGGACGATCTTGAGCCCCGCACGAAGCGTGCCGTCGCCGAAGCGATGGACGTCTCGCTCCTCTCGAAAGGTGGCCGCTACGAGGTGCAGTCTGCATCCGGGAACCGGTACGAAGTCGACGTCGTCGACGAATCGTGTACCTGTCCCGACTGGCAGCAGCGCTCACCCGAGGGCGGCTGCAAGCATCTGCGTCGCGTCGATCACGAGATCAAACGGGGCCGCGTTCCCCGACCAGACGGTCGGCTCCCAGCTGACCCGAACTAACCCTGAGTAACCAACAGGGCTCTCAAGACCACGCTTGCTTTGGGTGACTCAGTCAGTATCGGCCCACTTGCTGTTACGGCAGCTCGCCAGTCACGTCAACGAGATCCTCCTCGGTTCGCCAGCGATAGAGCCGTCCTTCTTGGTCAAATAGTTCGAAGACGCCGTCCTGCATCCAGCCAAAGGAGTGGTCTTCGTCCTCGTACTCTCGCTTGAGGACGTGACTTTTCGCGAAGAATTCCGTCGTGCCGACGAGCAACCCCTGCTCAACGAGGAAGTCACTCGGCTCCTTCTCGGCGACACCGACGAGGTAGGTCACGATGTCCGCGATGAGGCAGAACTTCTGGATGCTGTTGTCCCACTCCCCACGAATATCGACCATTCGAAACGCGTACGCGTCGGTGCGCCGGTTAAGGCGGTCCACCACCAGATTCAGCCGTTGGATCGGCTCCCGGTCATAGTTTCCGAGGACGAAATACGACCGGTCGTTCTCGTAGACCGGGGTTAACTCGCTCAAGGCGTGGAGGACTTCCTCGTTATCGGCAAGCGTTATCTCCTCCTCGTCAAGCTGGTCTTTGGCACTTTTGAGAACGTCATCGGGAACAGGAGACTCCTCCTCGGTCATTATGTGAGTGTCTCGTGGCGGAGAGATATGGTTCATGGAGTAAATTACCTGCTGAAATACGTACAGTTTACTGTGGGGTGATTTACTCAGGAGTAAACTACTTGGCGCCAGAACGTGTATCGTGTTGTATGAGCACCGATCTGGGGACTGCTGAGGGGATGGAATCCCGCGAGCTCGTCCACTTCGTCACCCAACAGACGCGGTTCGCGCTAATCAACAACATCCTCCAGCACCCCGAGCAGCTCCCCTCGATGTACGAGCTCGAGGAGCTCAACCCCAGCGTGAGCGACGCGACCGTCTACAAGCACATCCAGAAGCTCATCGACGCCGGCATCGTCAAAGAAGTCGCCCTGGACGATGACCAGCGCCGACAGGGCTATCCCTGGAAGTTCTATGGGCTCACCGAGAAGGGACGGGCGTTCCTCGACGACCACAACCTCCTCGCCGCAGGGGAGACGCTCCAGCAGATTTACGAGACCATCTCCGACAAGCCCGAGAAGATGGTCAAGTACGAGAACGCGCCCCGTCCGAACGAAGAATAAGCGTATATGCTGTAAGTAGTGTGGCGGCACACTAGTCTTTTCCCGGTCGGCCACATAGCGGAAGGTATGAGCAGCGATAGAATTGACGCCGAAAGCAAGGTGTCTGGAAACCAAGCAAATATCCCCGCCCGGATTCGGCGTGAACTCGATATCGACGATGGTGATCAGCTCCGTTGGCATCTCGAAGACGACGGGAGCATTCGGGTCCAAGTGATCCAACAGCAAACGGGCACGTTCGCCGATTTCGACGGCTACGCTGGTGAGGAGTCGACCGATGTGACGAGCGAGCACGACGCGTGGGGCGTCGATGTTGAGTAAATGCCTCGTGCACTGATCGATACGACAGTTCTGTTCGCCGCCACATACCAGCAGGATGGCGCCCACGATGCCGCGCTGCCCGTACTCCACGGCATCGACGACGGAACGCTCCCCGAAGCGGTCATCCTCGACTACGTGCTCGCGGAAACGCTCAACGGCCTCACGACTCACGCCGACCACGACGCCGCCGTCGATCTCCTCGACCGCATCGAAGAAAACGCCCGCTTCCACATCGACTCACTCACCACCGACGCCCTCGCGACCGGGAAAGCCCTCTTCCGCCGACACGGGCCGCTCTCCTTCGTCGACGCCTGTATTGTCGCGTATATGCAAACCGAGGGGCTCGGCTACCTGTATGCCTTCGACGATGATTTTGACGCAGTCGAGGACGTCTACCGACTCGAGACAGCAACGAATCCCTACGATCCGAATTGACGGAGACAGACGTCACTGCTGGCATCGAAGTCCGGTTTCAGGAGAGACGATTCGAGCCGTACATCCGGCGAGTTGGAATCTGTCCCGTTGCTTAACCAACAGAACCCTGGCCTAGCGGGACGTGTTGGTTAACACGAGAGTAGCCGATGTCCGACGAACCCCCGACCCCACCGGCGAACCTCCCGACGGAGCTCGTCACCACGCTCAACGAGTCGAGCCCGGAGCAGCTCCGAGACGTTGCGACGTACGCTGAGGCGCTCGCCGAGCACAAGCAACGAGAGGCCCGTCTCGAGGAGTCGGCAGACCAAGACGCGGTCGAAGAGCGGCCAGACGATCTTCCGGACGACATCCCTGCCAAAGCGACGATTACAATCAAGGAGATCAACGATAATCGCTACTACTACTGGCAGTGGCGCGAGGGCGATTCAGTGAAATCCAAATATAAAGGCTCAGTCAACCCGGACGAATAAACCCCAAAGCAGGAAGGACCAATGTTTCCGTCGTGTCTCAACATTGGGGAAGAGAAAAAGGACGGACAGCGTACAGCAAAACAGAATCATGATCAGCGTGATTCTGAGAATAGACGGGCGAATCAGTCGGACGTAACAGTTGCCTTCGGACTAGGAGGGTGGTCGTCACTCCGATAGTCTTTCATCACTTGTTCCTCAGCTCGATGAAGGATTTCACTACAGGTGGATTTCGAGATGTCGAGCGCGTCGGCAAGCGCAACGAGCGTGGTCCGTCGAGGAGTATCGTAGTATCCCCGGTCGATAGCCTCGTCAACTAACCACTCTTGGCGGTCAGTCAATAAGGACTCCGACTCAACACTCTGCTGAATCCGTTCAACGTCGTACTCGATGCCGACATCATCCAAGGTATGACCGAGATTTGACAGCGTCTCCGAGGGGATGGTGGCTTCAAGCGTCATTTCGCCGTCGATGATTTCAAACGGCATTTCGAGTGGCACACCGGAGTCCTGCAACGAATTCAACAGTAGCGGAACCGTTGTTTCGAGTTGCATCTCGGTCATTCCATCGGTAGATTCGAGAACAGTGACGTCGGTGACCGTATCGTACTCACAGATTTCCTCACAGACTGCTTCGGAGTCATTTCCACGGAGTTCCACTCTCGCTACACCGCTGTCCTCGTTTGCTGTGGCCGCAAGCACCCGGAATCGCATATTTGGGTGTGCGTTTGATACTTCGCTGATCCAGACTGCGTCGGGAATCGTGATGGTGAGTTTTGCGTATGGCATGGCGGAAATCGTGGTTGGCCTAATTCCCCGCATTAGAGGTTTTGGATGCCTATATCGTACATTTTGGCACAACCTAAAAGTCGTTCGTGTGAACATCTTCGGCGCTCGCTCTTATGTAGAATTGCGGAAAGACCCGATAACGAGACACTCAACCGCTGTCTCGAGAGGTCCTCCAGCGAGAGTGAGTGATCGAACGATACCGAAGGTGTGAGCGGCCTGTTCCAAGCCCTGCTTGGACAGGCCGCGGAACTTCCGCAGCCACGGCTGGACGATCGAAAACAGGCACTCAGCTTGGTTGATGTGGACGCCGTCGGGCGATACGTACCTCTCTTTGTGGATGACTGTTCGGTGGTCACGCTCCATCTCTCGGTACGCTTGGAGTCCATCGGTCCAGACCTCTCCTAGCGGCTGGGAGAGATCTTCAGCCTCCTGAATCACCGGCTCAAGATCGCCTTGATAGTCGATTCCACGATGTCCACGAATTACGCGCAGTGAGTCGCGGCACGCCGCGACGAGCGTCAGCTGATCACCGTGACGCCCCCGCCAGCGTGACCGGCCAGACTGTGACGAGCCGCCGCGAGAACGGCTGTTCCGCGGCGGCTCTTGACCTTTGTAGCCCGAACAAACCCTGCCAGATTCGTCGACTTGCGTTGGTCCATCGATGATCTGGTCGAGATGCTCCCAAACCACGGGGAAGCCGCGCTGAACCGCGGCTTCCACCTCCCGAATCACTGTGTGAACCGTTTTATAGGCTCGATCGAGGAGCGGCGCAATCTGATTGATACTGAGCAACGTATCGGCGTAGAGCGTGAACGAGAGAAGTATCTCGCCGCAGGTGAGATGCTTCTCGTGGAACGGCGTGCCGTAGGTGTAGGACGGCTTGAAATCACAGTCTCGACACCAAATACGGTCGGTATTCTCCCACGTGACGATACTGTGATTCCCGCAGCGGGGACAGGACGTGTTCTCCCAGAACTCCTTGAGTCGCCGCTCGATGCAGGCATCGAGCGGCTCCGTATCGATCTTGATGACGTCTAACTCGATCAACTGCTGAAACAGACGGCCGAACGCTGTCTCAGTGGAAGACATACCTCCCGATTACCGGCGAGTTAGTGTAATTATACGGACTTTCCGCAGCTCTACATAAGAGCGTCGGCGCTTATTGAAGTGCCTAGCTGGAGACCGCAATCAAGTCGGACAACCCACAGGCGATCCGAACCTAAAGGGTTCCCGGCTACACGCACTGGGAGCCGTTACATTCCGTTCCGAGTTAGTTCACCGAGACAAGGAGGACCCAGACCTGTTCGTCCAGTGCCGAAGCCGCCCGCGGTCTACATCGGCATCTACAGGCGAACTAGACCGAGTGCCGTGGAAATTGGTTCAGGATACTTTTCCGGAGAGAATCCGTTCATAGCCAGTGTCAGGCTAATGCATGCTCGTAAGCTTCGAGCGTCCGATCGATGTCGTCCTCTGTGTGAGCCGCGCTGATGAACTGGCTCTCGAATTGATTGGGCGGTAGCAAGA
The DNA here is from genome assembly GCF_040435975.1 of Halobacterium sp. NMX12-1. Lineage (NCBI taxonomy): Archaea > Methanobacteriati > Methanobacteriota > Halobacteria > Halobacteriales > Halobacteriaceae > Halobacterium > Halobacterium sp. NMX12-1. The sequence goes on from NZ_CP159203.1 coordinate 48,480, forward strand.
CGCTGTGGTCTTTCATTGCCGGGCGAAGTAGTCGTGCCCAACGATGCGTTGCACCGGTCCGAACATCCGCTCCCGTCGTCGGGACCGGTTCACTGTCGTCTTGGCTGCGGGTGAATAGGAGTTTGAACATTGAATCGGTTCCAACGACAGTGTACTCGTGGTTTGTGTCGGCGACAATCTCCGTTAATCCGGATCGAAGGCGCTCCCCCAGCGAGTTCACGTGGTCGTAGACGTCGTTCGCTTTCGCATACTCGAGTGTCGCGAGACCGGCAGCCATCGTCACGGGATGACCATTAAACGTCCCGGATTCGAAGACGTCGCCGGTTGGGGTGAACGCCTGCATGTACTCTGCCCGGCCACCGATTGCGCCGACCGGCAGGCCACCGCCGAGAATCTTCGCGAACGTCGTCAGATCCGGTTCGACGCCGAACTTCCCCTGAGCACACTGGAGGCCACCGACGCGGAACCCCGTGATCACCTCATCGAAAATCAAGAGAGCACCGTAGTCATCACACAGATCTCGGAGTGTTTCGTGGAACCCATCAACTGGTTCAACGATGCCACAGTTGCCCAGCAGTGGCTCCGTCAGAACGGCAGCAATCTCGTCGCCGTGGTGAGCGAACACGTCGGTGACGGCGTCAGCGTCATTGAACGGCACCGGCAACGTCTGCTCGGCAAACGCTTCCGGGATACCCGCACTGTCCGGTTTGGGGTTTGCGGGGTCGCCGTCGACGAGAAACGACTCATGGCCGCCATGATAGCCGTTCTGCATGACGACGATCTTGTCCCGGCCGGTGACGCCGCGCGCAAGCCGTACCGCCGCAGCCGTTGCTTCGGTACCGGAGTTGACGAACCGCAATCGCTCGACGGCAGGGACGTGGTCAATAACGAACTCTGCGAGCGCTATTTCGGGCTCAGTTGAGAACCCATACATCACGCCGTCATCGACGGCGTCAGCGATTGCTGTCCGAACCGGCTCAGGGGGATCATGCCCTAGCAGGAGCGGCCCATACCCCATCACGTAGTCGATGTACTCGGTCCCCTCCGCGTCGACGACGGTTGCGCCAGTAGCGTGGTCGATGAATTCGGGGTACGGATACGGTTCACCACGGACGGGAGAATTAACTCCACCGACAAGCGTTGAGGATGCTCGCTGGAACAGATTTCGGGTCGGGTCATCGCTCATCGGTGATCACCCCCGTAGGACGTCAAATCGCGATGGTTTGTCCGATTCAGGGTTAGTACCAACCTCAAGTGGGAACCACAACCGGTGTCATTGAACGAACCGTAACGACCGCGCGCATCCATATCTCAACCAGTTTTCGGCTCAGCAAAAAGTCCTTCTCGTGATATGTTCGCCTGGAGAACGTCCGCCGAATCGACGAGAGTATCGATGGCGTCTCCGCCCCGTTTTTGAACGGACGGTGAGAGGGTCCAAACGAACGGATGGCGAATCAAGACGACCACATTGAAACGAGAGCTACACGGTTCGACTCGGCTGAGACCGGTGTAACTGACGCTGGTGACGTCGTGTCACCGATTCATCTGACGACGACCCATGAGATGGAGCGGCCGGGACATTCCGACCACGGGTACAAGTACACCCGTTTCGGGAATCCGACGCGCGATGCGCTGGAAACTCGACTTGCGCAGTTGTGTGAGGCGGAATATGCGGTCGCAGCTGGGTCTGGCACTGCTGCAATGGCAGCGGTCTGTCTGTCAGTCGTCGAGCGGGGTGACCACATCGTCGCATTCGATGGGATATACGGCGGGACGCGTCGGCTATTTGAAGACCTGTTAGTTGATTCGCTCGGCGCTACCGTCGAGTACGTCGATGCGACAGAGACAGCGACTGTCGAAGCAGCAGTCACCGACGACACCACGCTCATCTGGATGGAGTCACCGACGAATCCACTCCTCCACCTCTGCGATTTCGCAGCGATAGCCGACATCGCATCGACGGTTAACGCCACGTACATTGTCGATAACACGTTCGCGACCCCCTATTTTCAACGACCGCTTGAACACGGCGCTGACGCAGTCGTCCACAGCACAACGAAGTATCTGAACGGCCACAGCGACTCGATGGGAGGTGCGGTAGTAACCAACGACCAAGCGATTGCGGAGGCGGTGACTCATACCCAGGCATACCATCTCGGTGGAACGCTCGCCCCCTTCGACTGTTATCTCACCCTCCGTGGACTCCGCACTTTCCCGCTTCGAATGGAACGACACGAGGCCAACGCAACAGAAATTGCGACGTATCTTGACGACCACCCGGCGGTCGTACGGGTGAACTACCCCGGTCTCCCGGACCACCCCCAACATACGCTCGCACAGGAACAAATGGATGGATTCGGTGGTATCGTCTCGTTCGAGTTAGACGCCACGGAAGCCGAGACGCGAGCAGTTCTCGAGGAACTCGACGTGTTTACACTGGCAGTTAGCCTGGGCGGCACGGAATCACTGGTGGACCATCCAGCGACTATGTCCGCATCGTATCTGTCGAAAAAAGAGCGTAAAGCTGCTGGCATTCCCGGTTCCTTGGTTCGAATTCCGGTCGGTATTGAACACATCGACGACCTGCTCGCCGATCTCGATCAGGCGCTCGCAAACCTCTGACGACTACAAATACGAAATACCTAAAAGTCCAAGCATGTTGCCGCCGTTTATATGCGGGGCAGGCGCAATCCCACGGCGTTCAGGCCGTGGATACGCGCCGTCACTCAGGGACACAATCCACCGACAAATTGCAGAGCCAAGTTTCCAATCCATACGTTGAAGTGCCAATAACCGCTATATTGCGGTACGGTCAGGTCGGAACGGAGCGGATTCCGAACGGCCTTCGGAGGCGGCCAGCCCGCCACGTAATGAGACAGTATCCGAAACACCGATGCGGTGAACGCGAATCCTCGAAGGATTCGTCTTGTGCCCGTCGGTCGAGCAAGTCTACGATACCTCCGAGTCCGGCGACGTGTCAGCGACTCCCTGCTGGCAAAAACAACAGATGGGAGTCAACGACGCTGAGGATAGGAGTACCAGCCGTTTGGCACGGCTAGCCAGCCACCGACCACGACAACTGGGTTAGATGCGGACTCCCGTAAAGTGGCGACATCCATGGTTGCACACCTAAAACTCCCACCGCTCGGGATTCCTCCGCCTGAAGGCGGAGGAGGATGTCAACGGTTCACGCGTTTTGGACTGCGTCGAGTACTTCCTCGTAGTCGGGTTCGTTAGTAGGATCATCGGCCACCCAGCTGTACGTTACCGTCCCATCATCATCGAGGACGTAGACCGCGCGGTTGGCGATGCCGTAGAGACCGAGGTCCGGGATGTCGATTTCGAGGTCGTACGCGCGGATGGCGTCGCCGGCCATGTCGCTGACGAGGTCGAACTCGATGCCGTGCTCCTCACGGAACGCACCTTGAGAGAACGGGGAGTCCGCACTCACCCCGAGAACCGTCGCCCCGGCATCTTGGAGGTTATCGAGGCGTTCTTGGAAAGCAATCATTTCGTTCGTACACGGCGGTGTGAACGCACCCGGGAAGAACGCCAACACAACTGGGCCGTCCCCAAGCCGGTCGTCGAGCGCGAAGTCCTCGTGGTCGCTGGTGCCGAGCGTCGCTTCGAATCGTGGTGCGGAGTCTCCGGTTTCCACCATACAGGAGTGTGGCTTTTCTAATCAGTAATAAAATTGTAGGGATAGAAAATAATAACCGGCTATTGGGCCTATATAGTTTCCTTCCAATAAAATTCGACTCGTGGGTTAAGTATCTCGTAAGGTTAGTGGTAGTATGGCCGATACGAGGAATTCGATACAGGTGGAAAACGTCGTTGCATCAAGCAGCATCAATCAGGAGGTCGACCTCCGGGCACTCGCTGAAGACCTCGACGCCGAATTTGAACCCGTCCAATTCCCCGGTCTCGTCTACCGCACTCAGAACCCGAGCGTGGCCGTACTCATTTTCGACTCGGGGAAGGTCGTTTGCACCGGCGCGAAAAGCATCAGCGACGTGCATGAAGCAATCACGGACACCGTACAAACCCTCCGCGAGTTAGAGGTCGATGCGCCCCAGTCACCACCGGTCAATATCCAAAATATCGTAGCCAAGGCCGATCTTCAGCGGCGACTCAACCTCAACGCAACGGCTATTGCGCTCGGCCTCGAGGCTGTGGAATACGAACCCGAACAGTTCCCGGGACTGGTCTACAGACTCGACGACCCGGACATTACCGTACTCTTGTTCGGGAGTGGAAAACTCATCATCACGGGCGCCCAGCACCGATCGGAGTCAGAAGCGGCGTTTACTAACATCCAGACCCAGCTGTCAAAACTGGGACTGCTCGAGGGTGGCCAGCGCGAGTACCCTCGGAATGTGCAGTGAACCAGTATACATTCCTGCGAATATATCCGGCGGTACCGCTTCCCCGACTGAGTTCGTACGGACACATATGCCCGGCTTCCCATCACTCGGCGGCGGCAACGACAACGACGGCCTCTTCGACGATTACGACGAGTTCGTGCCCGAGCACATCCCCGAACCGAACGTCTTCCTCGAGGACCATGATGTCCTGACTGGCAAGGACCACCTCGCATTCCACGATATCACTCAAGACCTCTTCGAGGAGCGGAAAGTCTACGACATGACGTTCAACTACAATCTTGCGCGCCTGAACCTCGATACGCGCCACAAGAACGCTGGTTATCGGTACGCTGAAGACGCCGATGATTCCTCAGTGCTGCGAGCAGAGTTCACGCCGACGACGCCATTCTGCCCGCAGACTCACACTCTCACCAAGGGGTCGTTCCGCGCGTGGAACGGTCTTAGCGAGCGACACGACTACGATCTCGTGAAGGTGCGTGCCGACCCAATGCACCATAATGCGGGCCCCATCAACGACGAGCTTCAGGAGTTAGAGGAGAAGTACCTCGAAACTGGTGACGTTGACGTCGTTGCCGATAGCGGCGACATCGGTTCCAATCCGATGGAACGCGCTAAAAAAGAGGAAGGACCGAGCCGTGGTGGTCCACAAGCGCCGTTCTAACGATACGTACGCCAACATCTGGCAGTAGTATCCACTGTCAATCAGATTCCGTCGGAGGACTTGCCCGAGCGATGTCATCGAATCTCAACCATCAGGGAAATCCAGTCGTCCAGAAGTTTCAGGAAATGTTGGATTTCCCCCGAGCGGGTCCTAACTATCGGCTTCTGTCGTTGCGTCGCCACCGTCGGCCACTGTCGGTCGATCTTGCTGACGCTCAAGCCACTCCCATTCGTTGGTACGCTGGCCTCGTGCTTCGAGTCCCCACGGATCAGTTCCGGCTTCGGCGCCCTCGAGCCATGAGGTCACGATGTTCCAGACGAAGATGATTTGCCCGATCGCGAGGATGAACGCGCCGAGCGTGGCCAGCTGGTGGAGGTCAGTGAAGTATGAAACCGGACCGACGTCGAGACTGTAGCTGGCGTACCGCCGCGGCATGCCTCCGTACCCCAGCATCACCATCGGGAAGAACGTGAGATTGGTGCCAACCATCGAGAGCCAGAAGTGCGCGTGCGCAAGCCGTTTCTGGTACATGCGCCCGGTGACCATCGGGAACCAGTAGTAGATCCCCGCGAACACGGCGAAGACGATGCCGCCCATGATGACGTAGTGGAAGTGCGAGACGACGTGGTAGGTATCGTGGAGAATCATATCGACGGGAATTGCCGCCTCGAAGACGCCGGTGACGCCGCCGATGATGAAGTTCGCGACGAAGCCGACGCAGAACAGCATCGGCGCCGTCAAGCGGAGGCTCCCGTTCCACATCGTCGTGATCCAGTTGAACACTTTGACCGCGGAGGGGATGGCAATTGCGATGGAGACGGCCATGAAGCTGGCGCGGAGCCGCGGGTCGATACCGGTGGTGAACATGTGATGGGCCCAGACGCCAAACGAGAGCACGCCTAATGCGAGTGTTGAGTAGACAACGAACTTGAATCCGAAGAGCTTCCGGCCGGTGAACTTCGGGAGGATAAGCGAAATCAACCCCATCGGCGGCAACACCAGAATATACACTTCCGGATGGCCGAAGAACCAGAAGAGGTGCTGGAATAGAATCGGGTCGCCACCGCCAATCGTGAAGAAGGTCGTGCCGAAGTTGCGGTCCAGCAGCAGCATAATGAGCACGCTCCCGAGAAGGGGGAACGCGAACAGGATTTGGCCAGACTGCACGAGCATCGTCCACGAGAAGATATCTAGGGTCGACCACGTCACGTCGTCGCCGCGCTCGGTGAAGATGGTCGCGACGAAGTTGATGGCGCCCATCGTCGCTGACACGCCTGTCAGGTGCAGGCCGAGCAACAACAGGTCGACCCCGGGATTCGCCTGATCGATCGAGAGTGGCGGATACAGCGTCCAGGCAGTCTGTGCGCCCTCGATTCCGATTCCGAACGGCTGGGCGATCATGCCGGCCCAGATGAGGAGGGCTCCGGGCGGAAGCAACCAGAAGGCGATGGCGTTGATGCGGGGGAACGCCATGTCATCGGCGCCGATGAGCAGCGGAATCACGTAGTTTGCAACGGCTGCTAAGATCGGCGTCCCGAACAAAAATAGCATCGTAATCCCGTGTGTCGTCAACAACGCATTGTACATCGAGGACGAGAGGACATCGATCGGTGGGGTCAACAACTCCGTCCGCATCAGCAGGACGGCAATCCCACCCCATGCAAACGAGATGATTGCGAAGGCGCCGTAGAGGAGGCCGATGTCCTTGTGGTCGACCGTTGTGAGCCATCGGACGAGCCCGGCTGGTTTCTCCGAGTGGCCGTGCTCGCGTTCCTGATGGTATGCACCGGAACGACCGAATGGCGAGTACGACCGCCAATTTTCTAGATTTGCTATCGTCCAAGCGACCCCAAACAGCAGGAGAGCGGTGACAACAGTGAGTGTTAGTTGCCCCGATTCAACTGGCATACGGGGTCGTTCACTCTCTGTCATCGTTCAATATTGTCACGAATATATTCGAATGTATTTTGATGAGAGAACAGTCACGACCACTGAGGAAATAAACCAAACAGTGAGGAGAACGCCATTGGCGGCCCGTAGACCCCATTCTCATCGATCCTCTCAATGAGTTGATCTCGTGCCGGCTGCCGAATTCGTTCGCCAAACGGGTTTTGCCCAGCTACTGAATACAGGCCGACGTGACGAAATACGACGTTGCCATCGTCGGTGGTGGAATTGCAGGACGAACCGCAGCAATGTTTACGGCGAGAGCCGGTCTCGACACCGCCGTCTTCGATACAGACGAATCGATTCTTCGGCGGAACGCACACCTCGAGAACTTCCCCGGATTTCCAGCTGGTGTCAACCCTCGACTCCTCCTCGACTTACAGCGTGAGCAGACCGAACGCGCGGGTAGCGACTGGTTTGAACGTAAAGTGGTCGACGTCGACCAGCACCCGGACGGCGGGTTCGTTCTCCAGCCGGCCGACGAAGACAACTGGGCCTACCGGTGCGACAGGCTGGTGGCCGCGACGGCCGGACAGCTCGACTACCTGGACGAACTGCCGGTAGACACGTACACCGAGGACGGCTCCCGGTTCGTCGACGCGACGGCCGCCGGCCGGACGAGCGTCGACGGCCTGTACGCGGCCGGCCGACTCGCCGGAAAGCCCCTGCAGGCGGTGGTCTCCGCCGGTCACGGCGGTGAGGTTGCGGTCGCGGTTCTCGAGGACGCCGAAGTCCCGTTCGCGTTCGACTGGAGTGTCCCGGAGGGCTACTTCACCGACCGCGGACACGACGTGCCGCCGGGCGTCGAGGAGGTCAGCGAGGAAACGCGACTCGAGCGCGAACGGCGCTCTATTGAGCTCATGCGGGAGTCGTTCGCAGACGCCCACCCGGAGGACCCGGACCCGCACCCAGAACTCCGAACCGACGACTGAACCGTAGCGGACCAGCTCAGTGCGTTCTCGGGGCCGATCTATGGAGCGCATCGGCTGTGAACGGCGCGCCTCCGACCAGCCCCCGTCGCGGTGGACAGGAATATATTCGGACGCAGATGCAGGACTCTGAACGCCCAAACGGGTCACATGGCCGCGATTCCGGGGAACATCGAGACGGACCAGCAACCGCCGATGACGGTGCCGCTGCGGCACTTCGTCGTCGCGCTCGGATTCCTCTTAGCCGGGTCGCTCGTCGGCCTAGCCATCGGCGTCGGCGCCGTCCCCGGTCTCGGAACGCTCGCACACGTCCACCTCCTGCTGGCGGGCTGGATCTGCATCACCATCATGGGCGCGATGACCCAGTTCGTTCCGGTCTGGTCGGGCGCAGTCCTGCATTCGCAGCGGCTCGCGAGCGCGCAACTCACGCTCGTCGTCGTCGGTCTCCTCGGGTTTGCGACCGCCCTCATGCTGAACGCGCTCGCCTGGCTCGTCCCGTTCGGGGCACTCATGCTGACCGGGTTCTGGGTGTTCATCTACAATATCGCGCGCACGCTGGCGACCCTCGACGGCTATGACGTGACCGAGCGCCACTTCCTGATGGCCCTCGGGTTCTTCGCCGTCCTCACGGTCTTGGGGTTCTTCCTCGCCACGGGCTTCACGAGACCGGTGTTCGCGGGCGTCGCGGTCACTCGACCGAACGTGGTCGCAATACACGCGACTGTCGCGATCTTCGGCGCCGTCCTCACGACCGTCTACGGCGCGCTCTACCAGCTCGGGACAATGTTCACGCAGACCGAGCTCCGCGGTGTCGACCTGTACCTCCGTCCCGTCGAGGAGGTCGGTCATCCTGTCGGCGTCGTGCTCCTAGCGGCTGGCCGACTAGCCGACACGGAGCTGGTCGCACGCGTCGGCGCGGTGCTGGTGCTCGTGGCAGCACTCGCGTTCTGTACCGTCCTCGGGCGGAAACTCTACGAGATGCAGGTGGACTGGACGCCGATGCACACCCGGTACGCGGTTGTCGTGCCGGGCCTGAGTAGCTGGGCTCTCGTGACGGCGCCGGCGTGGGTCCGAGCGCCGACCGCGCCGGCGAACCTGTTCGGCGCGGCGGGCAGCGTCCACCTGTTCGTGCTTGGCAGCATCGGCTTCGTCGTCTTCGGCACGCTCTACCACATCATCCCGTTCATCATCTGGGTCCACGAGTACAGCGGCCTGCTCGGGCTGGAGGACGTGCCGATGATCGACGACCTCTACAACGACCGCCTCGCCGCCCTCGACGGCGCGTTGCTCGTCGCCGGGACGGCCGTGCTTGTCCTTGCGGACTGGTTCGAGCTCCCGGCCGCCGTCCGCGGCCTCGGAGGCGTGCTCGTCGTCGCCGGCATCCTCGTGTTCGGCGCGAACATGCTGCTGGTGATCCGCGAGCACAGCCCGCACTCCGTGAGCCAGGTCGTCCTTGGGCGGCGGTTCACCGGGCGGGACGGCGCGGCGACAGAGACCGAGTCGGCGTGACTGGTCGCGCACAGGTGCGGAGACGTCGCGAACGATCCGCTGCTCACCGAAGAAATCGACACCGTGGGTCAGTTCGATCGACGTCGGTTGCCGCGCCCTACGCCTCCGGACGGGAGGCCAGCACGATTAGCGCAGTGCTGGCCGCGAGCGCTTTGGGCGCGATGTCCTGATCACCGTCGAACCGGGCTACGTCGCCGGCGGTCAGCCGGTGGGTGTCGTCGCCGAGCGCGAGTTCGATTTCGCCCTCGACGAGGTAGAAGACGATGTCGCGGTCCGGGTGGGAGTGTGCGGGCACGGATTCGCCCTCGCCGAGCGAGAGCCTGACCGTCTTCGGTTCCGCGTCCGGAAACGGGTTTGCGTGCGGTTCGCCCTCCAGCTCGTCGATATCTCGGATTTGTGGTGTCATCTGTTCGTAGGGTCGAATTCGTTTTCCTTGAGTCCGCGTCGGACGGGGTCGTGTTCGGTGTCGGTCGGTGGCGGTGCGGTGACGAGTAACGCCTCGAGGCGGGCCTCTGGGTCGGCTTTCACGCCGCGGTTGGTGTCTGCTTCGACAACCACGACATCACCGGGTTCGACGTGGTGTTCGTCGTCGCCATCTCGGACGACGCCGGTTCCGGACTGGACGTGGACCGCGACGTCGCTGCCCGGCGCGTGGACGGGGATGAACTGCCCGGGCTTGAAATACCCGCAAACGACTTTCATTCGGTCACTGCTGAACACCTCGACGGCCGAGAACTGGTCGTCGTCGTATGCCCGTTCGGCGTCGAAGTCTGTCGCGGTCATGTTTTCCCCTCCGTCCGGCAGACGTCGCAGCCGATGGACCAGACGCAGATGAGCGCGACCACTGCGGGGACGTGGGCGAGTACCAGTAGCGGGAGGACGAGCCTCCCGAGACCGAGCCACGAGCCGAGAGAGCGAACAGCGGTTCCGAAGAGCGGCACAGAGACGATCGCTGCGAGCGTGATTGCGGCCCGAATCGGCAGCGACCGTTCGTCGACGCTGTCGTGGATGTGCCGGAGGTGATTCCGGATCATGCTCGCTGCGTCTCCCGATAAGGGACAGGGCGCGGTCGGCGGGACCCGTCGGCACTGTTCAGATTAGCTGATTCCATGTGAAGGCGAAGGTTTGCAGCCAATTTTCGCCGGTCTCAGCTTCGGCGTGTTTGAAATGATTTGCAAACTGTTTCGTCCGGCGCTTTAGTTCTTTGAAAACACGTTCGACGGCATTCCGATTCCCGTTTGATTCGGTCTGGAATCGAAGGTTGAAATCGTGCAGTGCCGCCTTCAACCACGGTGCGCTATCGATGAGAAACAGACTGTCTTCGACGTCGTGTTTCTCGGTAAGCTCCTGCACGAACAGCTTTGTGAGTGCAGTGTTTCGTGTCGGAAACAGCTTCACGTGCAGGAATTCATTGGTTTCGGGATCGACAGCAGCGTACAGCCAGTATTGTTCGTTGTCGAGTTGGATCACGGTTTCGTCAAGCGCGACGTGATCCGGATCGCGTCCTGACGTGGGCTGTAGATCGGCTTTCTGCACCCAGTTGTGAACGGTGGATCGAGCTCGTTCGACACCGAAACTATCTAAGACTGAGATAGTATCTGAAAGTGATAGTCCAGCCGAATGGAGGTGGATACTGAGCTTCATCAGCGGCTCCGGTGTCGCCTCTCGCTCCACAAACTCTAACTCGATCTGGCCGATACTCCCGGTGAGGCGGTCAGGATCGAGCATTAGCCACTCACATCTTAGACCGCCTCATCCTTCAGACCTTATCTGAACAGTACCCGTCCACCCCACCCGAATGTTTAGGCTTGCCTAAATACATGCGAGTGAACCTCCGGCGTGGACCCTGAAAAGGGTTGACTCGAAGGTGTTCCCAACGGCGTTCAAAAAGTACGCCTCCGGACCGACGAGCAGCGCCGACACTACCGCCGATTCTAGGACCACGAGGATGGGGGGTGCCGCGAACCTGTGGACGGCGCGACTGCCCCGCCAACCACCTCGAAGTTCGGAGCCAGCCCTGTCCCAAACGGTCCAACGGGCCGAACATAGACGGCCACACCGTTTTGTTTAGGATATCCTAAATACTGCCGAGATTGCCCGTATCCACTGCCCCCGACCAAGACGGACAACCCAGCGACGCACACTCTCGGCAGGGCCTCCAGCCGCGAGTCGTGCTCGTACTCCTGCTCGGCGCGGCGCTCGGGGGCGCCTGGCTCACCCACCGCGGAGAACCGCTGGCCGCGAGGCTGCTCCCATGGGCAACGGCCGTCACCACCGGCGCCCTCGCCGGCGGCGCGTACTGGCGGCTCGCGCTGTTCGACGGCGACGCGTTCGACCGGGCGGAGCACCGACGAGCGGTGCGGCAGCGCTGGCGGCGACTCGAAACTGCGCTCGTCTGGGCGGCCGCCCTCTCCGGTGCCGCGTACCTCCTCACGGAGACGAAGAACCCCGCGCCCGCCTTCGGGCGGCCCGCGCTCGCCACCGGGACGCTCGCGTCGCTGGCCTGCTGGTACGGCCACCGGCGACTCGTCGACGCGGGAGTTGACAGCCAGTCGAGAGCGCTGCGGACCGGCGTTTTCGCCGGTGCACTCGCCGCCGTCGCTGGCTTCGCGTGGCTCGAGACCGCGACGACCGCGCTCGACTGGGGTGTCCGGCTCGGCCACCTGGCGGCGTTAGCGCTGTGGCTGGGGGGCGCCGTCTGGCACAACTTCGTCGTCCTCCCGACGCTGCGGGCGCGGCCGGACGTCGCCGCGGTGAAGTCCCAAGCGCGCCTTCCGCCGCCACCTCCCCGTGGTCGTCGCCGTCCTCCTCGCGACCGGCGTTTACCAGACCGGACGCCTCGTCGGGTACTCGGTGAACGCGCTGACGGGATCGACCGTCGGCCACCTGATCAGCGGGAAGCTCCTCGTCCTCGCGGCGCTGACGGGGCTGGTCGCCGTCAACGTCAGAAAGAGCCCGTAGGCGCCGCCGAACCACCTGACGTCGAACGGCTGATAGTCATGGCCGCCGAACGCACGGACGTCCGCGCACATGAACACGACCGTCGACGACCTCCGGGACGCGGCCGACCGCCTGCGAGCCGCGCTGGACGCCTACGAGCAGTTCGTCGACGGGTGGCCCTACGAGCGCGGTCCCCTCCCCGACGAGGTGGATTCGTACCACTCCGCACGGGACGCGACCCACACTCAGCCGCCCGCCGACGTAGGAGCCGCTCTCGTGGCCGACATCGAAGAACGCTACTACCGGGCCCGCGAACTGGAAAGCGAGTACGTCCAGCGGGCGCGAGCGAGCGGCCGGACGGACTGGGCCCGCATCGTCGCAGAGACCGAGCCGGTCTGGCGGGCGGCCCAGCGAGTCCACGCGGCGGGCTACGGGATCGATCCCGGGACTGGAGAGCCGGGCTACCTCCTGCCCCCGGCGCTCTGTCCGGCCCGCCGCGTGTCGATGAACGCCGGTTCGTCGCCGGTCGTCTACGACGACCGTGTCGCCCAGTACGGGGCCGTCGCCGAACGGTTCGGCATCTCGCCCGACGTCGTCTACCACCCCGGATCAGGACACGACGTCAGCACGTCCGAGGCGTTCCCGGACAGTCGCGTCGTCTACTCTGACGTCGACGCGGCCTCGATGGCGGACCTGCGGCGGACCGGATACGAGGCCCACGGCGCCGACGCCGTCGGGTACAAGGTCGACGACGGCGCGGACATGCTCGTGTTCCGGAACGCCGGGCTGTTCGAGGAGGCCGTCGTCGCGGCGAACCTGCGGTCCGGGGGCTGGGTGCTCGCCAACGACCACCTCGAATCCGCCCGCCACGTCTCGCGGCTGCCCACGCTCGAACTCGTCGCCGTGGTCCCCGCCGAGTGGCCGGGCGACGAACCGCCGGTCGATACGGTCGAGGCCGGCGACTGCACCCCCCGGCCGCGGACATTGGACCACTCCGAACGGGCCGACAATGGTCGCTCGGCGGCCTCATCGGATACGGCCGACCGCGTTCCGGCTGCTATCGAGGGTGGGGCGCCGCTGGACCTCTACGTGTTCCGGCGCGACGAATGACACGCCTCCGGTGTATGGCGTGCCAGAGACGCAGGTGCCAGAGACCCGGTCACACCATCCGCCCGAGACGCCGGATATCTCCCACGCCACCGCCGCGGGGCAACATTCAACCGGAAGCGGTCAGTACCGCCAGTGAACCGATGCCCGTCCGCACCAGGCGCGTCTACGAAGCGCCCCGGCCCGAGGACGGCACCCGCGTGCTCGTCGACCGGCTGTGGCCGCGTGGGGTCTCTAAGGAGGACGCACAGCTGGACGACTGGCTGCAGGACGTCGCACCCAGCGACGAACTCCGGGAGTGGTTCGACCACGACCCCGGCCGGTTCGATTCGTTTGCGGACCGGTACCGGCGCGAACTCGACGACAGTCCGGAATTGATCGACAACCTTCTCGAGTACGCGGAGTGCGGGACGCTCACGCTCGTCTACGCCGCCGCCGACGAGGACCACAACAACGCCGTCGTGCTCGCGGACTACCTCCGCGACCACCTACCGGAGGAGTGAATCGGCGCCAGCGACCGAGCAGACCAGTGGTCGTCACGGAGCGGTTGGACGGGCGCGAAAACGAGTGCGTCGGACAGACGTTCTGGGAAGGTGTTCGCGAACAGCCCTTCCCGGTGCGCGCGTCAGGTACGAACGCAATGTCCAGACACGCGTTCCTGTTGCTCTCGCCGCCGGAGACGCCTGGCAAGTTCGCGAACCCACTGGAATACGCCCGCCAGTTGGACGAGGGCGGCCACGAGGTCGCGGTCTACTTCGATGGGGCGGCGACCTACTGGTTCGACGGGATCGACGACCACCCTGCCCCGGCGGTCGAGGCGTACGAGCGGGCCAAAGAGCGCGACCTGATTGCGGGGGTCTGCGACCACTGCGCGACGTTCAAGGGCGTCGCGGACGCCGTCGAAGCCGAGGGGTTCGAGATCGAAGGGACCGAGCACGCGCCCGACGTCGCCGAACTAGTCGAAGACGGGTACGAAATCCACACAGTGTGACCGACGACGGACGCCGACCTCGCGTTCCCAGTGGCCCATACTATCCGCGCGACCGATTCGTCACGGGCAAGGCACAGTCGATTTTGGTGTGTTCACCCTGATTCCGGTTCCGGCCCGTACCCCCACTCCTCGACGAGCTGTCGAAGCCGGAGTTCCTCGATGCAGGACTGATCGAACCGAATTTCGAGCGCACGGGTCTGTTCGTCGGCCACGACGGCCTCGACGCCGTCCTCCTTCTGCAACACGCGCTCGATGGTGTTCGCGCAGTTCTGGCAATCGAACACGGACGCCGTGACAGGGACGCTGGTCGTCGCGCTCATATCCACTAATACGTATGCTTCGTCCCGCGCTAACTATTACCACGAAGGTGTTCTCCCTCGAACTTAACCGTTCATCGCCGTGCCACGGCGCGCTCGGTCACAGGCGCCACCACAGACGTCGGACCAACATCGCCAAACAACCGCTACTGGTGCGGACTACGAACCCGGCCACCGTCTCCGTCTATCGAGTTCCGCGTCGTGTCTCTGGACGTGCCCTGTCGCGTCGGTTGGACGTCGCGGGTCCGAACCTCGACGCCCGCCGGGAACGAACCAGGGGCCAGCCGCGCTAAATGACGCGGTTCTGGAGGTAGTCGAGGTGCTTGGCGTTGTACACGAGTTTCACGTCGTCGGTGGCGGGCGAGCCAATACAGGTCAGGCGAACGTTCTTCTCCTCGATCTCCTCGTCGCTGAGGATCTGCTGCATGTCCATCTCGACGTCGCCCTCGACGACGATCGCCGCGCAGTTCGCACACGCGCCGGCGCGACACGAGAACGGCCAGTCGTACCCCTCGGCCTCCGCGGCTTCGAGGATGTACTCGCCCTCGGCGACGTCCAGTGTCCCGTAGTCCTCGTCCGACAGGTCCAGCTCCTGTGCCCGCTCGAAGTTCTGCTCGTCGTGGACGTCCCAGCCTTGGTCGTCGACTACTTCGTAGTTGAGGTATTCGACGGTCGGCATCACTGTAATCTAACCCGTGCGAGTTAGAAAAGAACCGAGGCGAATACCTTCGCGTAGTCGGCGAAGACGCCGCATACCTGCGTCCAGTCGGGGAGGCGTGGATACCTCCGATTCGGGCCCCTACTCGAGACCGAGCTTCGACGATGGTCGGATCCTGGCGGCGGGTGCTGGACGGAGCGCGTGCAAGGTCCCAACAGCACTACGCGTGAACTGACAACCCTACGCCCGCCGAACACTCGTGGTGAAGTCGGCGGACCGATGGTCCGTCGGAGCGAACGCAACCGACGGTCACGGCGTCCGGGACAAATTTTTCCCAGAACGAACGCGTTTGTGTCTTCCGGAGGGGTTCGACCGTCGGCATCCCTCGTCGGCCTTTACATAGAGGACCCCTCCATCGCCGCGCGGGCCGTCGCGACCGAGTGCTGATTACTGTCCGTCCGCCGACGTGCGACGCGCCGCGTGTTGGAGCGCTACGTCGGTCCTGTCGAACTGGGCGACGCGGTCGACTTCGACGATGCGGCGGAAGGCGTCGGCAGGGAGCTCGTGAGTCGTCGCGCAGACGACGACGCCGTCGCGGCCGCCCGGGTTCCGCGAGACGGACCCGAGGAGACCCCCGTAGTACTTCTTGACGGTCGACACGACGTCCCGCTCCGACCCCTGGCGGGTCCACAGGACGTACGTCACTCCCTCGTGGCTGCCGATTTCATCCATGTAGGTGCCCGTTGGCGACAGCTACGTTCGGGACTATGATATACGTCGCCGGGAATACCTTCGGCAGAACGCCCGTCCCCGGCGAGTGCCGACCGTTACACATGGATTCCGTCGTCGCGTACCTTTCGCAGACGGACGCACCGACCGACCGCCCTGCCGAGACCATCGACACGCGGGAGCTCCCCCCGCCGCAGCCGCTCCAGCAGACGCTCGAACAGCTGGCGGACCTCGACGACTCCATCGTCCTGGTACAGCTCACCGAGAAGCGCCCGCAGTACCTCTTCCCCGAACTGGACGACCGGGGCTACGAGTACGAGTCGCTGGACGTGGCCGACGGCATGGCGACGGTCATCTGGAAGGAATGACCACACCGTCCGACCGGCAGTCCGAGGAATACATCGCGGTCATCGACCAGGACGAGGTGACCGACGAGGTGCGGAACATCGCTGTCAACTACGACCCGCTGAACCGGTCCGGCCACGAGGGGTTCCACGTCACCGAGGACGGCGAACTCCACATCGACGACGCGAAGGTGATGGCCGAGCACAGGCTCGTCGAGAAGAAGATCCCCAACGACGCGGTCCAGATCGTTCCCCTGCCGGCCGAGACCGGGCAGCTCGTCCACCAGTACGGCGAGAACGGGTTCCGACTGTACGAACTGCCGGCGCTCCGTGACGGCGCCGTCGTCGGACTGCTCGGCCGGAACGGCATCGGGAAGACCACTGCACTGCGCGTGCTCGCCGGCGACCTCGTCCCGAACTTCGGTGAGTCGTCGGGCGGCGACTGGGACCACGCCGTCGCGTCGTTCCGCGGGACGACCCTCCAGACCCACCTCGAGCGGCTCCGCGACGGGACAGTCACGACGGCACTCAAGCGCCAGCGCGTCGACAGACTCGCCGATCAGGCCGCCGACACTGTCCACGCACTGCTGGCCAGCCGGCCGACAGACGCCGACGAGCTCCTCGACGACCTCGACCTCCGACCGATACTGGACCGACCGCTCACAGAGCTCTCAGGAGGCGAGCGACAGCGCGTCGCCATCGCCGCGACGCTGCTCGAGGACGCCGACCTCTACCTGTTCGACGAGCCATCGTCGTTTCTCGACGTCGCCCAGCGTGCGACCGTCGCCCGCGTCGTCCACGACCGCATCCGGGACACGGACGCGTCGGCGCTCGTCGTCGAACACGACCTCGCGACGCTGGACCTGCTCACGGACAGCATCCACGTCGTCTACGGGGAGTCCGGCAGTTTCGGCGTCGTCTCCCAGCAGCTGTCCCCGCGAGCGGGTATCAACCAGTTCCTCGATGGCCACCTGACCGAAGAGAACCTCCGCATCCGACGCCGGTCGATCGAATTCCCGTCGGCGACCGACCGCGGTGTCCAGCACCGCGCCGTCGCGCTCGAATACCCCGCGCTCGAGAAGACGTTCGACGCGTTCTCGCTGTCGGTCGATGCGGGCCGGATTCACGCCGGCGAATGCGTCGGCGTCGTCGGCGAGAACGCGCTCGGCAAGACGACGTTCGTGAAACTCCTGGCGGGCGTCCTCGAATCCGACGACGGGACCGTCTCCGACGACGTGACCGTCTCCGACGACGTGACCGTCTCGTACAAGCCACAGTACGTCAGTCCGGACAGTCAGGGGACGGTCCGCGAACAGTTCCGGGAAGTCGCGGATCTCTACTCGGAGGAGTTCGCGAGACGGATCCGGGACCCGTTCGACGTCGAAGCGCTGTACGACCGGACGCTGGACTCGCTATCCGGCGGGGAACTCCAGCGGGTCGGCGTCGCGCTGTGTCTCGCTCGTGACGCCGACGCGTACCTCGTGGACGAGCCGTCGGCGTTCCTCGACGTCGACCGGCGCGTGTCGACCGCTGACGCGATCCGGCAGTTCAGCGACCGGACCGACCGGCCGGTGCTGGTCGTCGACCACGACCTCTTCGTGGTCGACCGCGTCGCCGACCGTCTGATCGTTTTCGAGGGCGAGCCTGGCGAGCGCGGCTACGCGAACAGTCCGCAGCCGATGCAGGAGGGGATGAACGCATTCCTCTCGGCGCTCGGCGTCACGTTCCGCCGCGATGAGCGCACCGGTCGACCGCGCGTGAACAAGCCCGGCAGCCAACTCGACAGGGAACAGAAAGCCAGCGGCGAGTACTACTACGGCAGGTGACCAGTGATCCGGCGGGTACTACCGCCGCGGGTCAGACGTGGACGCGAGTCACGTGGCCGCCGCAGCCACACTGCTGGACGTACTCCCAGTCGACGCTATCCCCGAACGCCTCGTCGAGGGCGTCGAAGAGGTACGTTTCGGGGTGGCCATGGTTCTCGTGTGTGACAAGGTTGACGTGGTTGCCGTCGGCCGTGTGTTCGACGGCTTCGATGGCCTGTCGGAGGACGAAGTCGCGGTCGTCGCCGTGCTCAGGTTTTTCGAGGTTTGCCGACCACGAGTTCTCGTGGACGTGGTCGGTCACCGGTTCCGCGTCGTGGTCGTGTGGCTCGGCGGACATCTTCGTACGGACGTTGGGTTGGAAGCCGTTTAAAGTGCTAGCAAGGCGAAAGTCCACGGCTGAAGCCGTGGGAGGATATCAAGGGTTTGGACCGTTCCCGTTGCTCGTCGGGAAACAGGGGAACTGTCAGGACGAGTTACCGTCGCTCTTCCACGTCCGTCCCCACATCCTCGCCTTCCACCAGAGGCCCGAGCGCATACATTCCAGTTCGACGATCTGGGAGTTATCTCCGACGATGACCGAGATGAAAACGGCCACCTAGACAGTCCTTGACAGGCTCGAGACGTTCGAATTCGAGTGCGAGGACGTCCACGACGCCAGGATGTCCCTAGAGAACGGCGTGGAGAAGTATACCGCTCTCGCCGAGATGTCCCGGGAGCACGTCGAACTCGACGAAAGCCTCGGTGATTTCGCGACCACGCAGCTCCTCCGAGAACTCGTCGTGGACGTCGAAGCAGACAACACCGAACTCGAGCACTACCTCAAGTACGACTCCCTAGCATTCGAATCCGCGACGGAGTGACCGGTCCCGCGGCCCGGAGGGTATCTCGTCGTCGTCGGTACTGTTATTTCGTTCTCGCCCGTTCCTGGGTTCTGGTGACAATAGCGAATGCCTGATCCGTCCGAGCACAAGCAGACTGTTCGACGCGCGTTCACGGAACAGGCCACTGCCTACGCAGCGAAGACGTCGGTGAGTGATCCGAAGCGGATCGCCCGGTTGGTTGACGCAGCCGGTGTCACTTCGACCGACAGCGTACTCGAGGTGGCTACCGGCCCCGGTCACGTCGCGTTCGGCTTCGCCGATCACTGCGAGGGGGTGGTCGGCGTCGACCTCACGCGAGCGCCGCTCCAGATCGCACGGGAGACGCAGCGAGAACGCGAGACGGGCAACGTCGACTTCGTCAGGGGCGACGCCGAGGACCTGCCGTTTCCGCCCGACGCGTTCGACGTCGTGGTTTGCCGGCTGGCACTCCATCACGTCGAACGCCCCCGTCGGATGGTCCGCGAGATGGCGCGCGTCTGTCGACCGAACGGGACTGTCGCGATCGGAGATCTCGTCGTTAGCGAGCACTCCGGCCGAGCGGAGTATCAAAACACGTTCGAGCGCCTCCGCGACCCATCTCACGTTCGCGCCCTCCCGATCAGTGAACTGATCGACGTCGTCACCGGACGCGGCGTGGAAATAGATCACCTCGAAACGGGCGAAGTGGTACAGAACGTCGAAGACTGGTTGGCCACCGCTGAGACGCCCGAACCGCGGGCCGTAGACGTCAGGGAGATGCTCCGGGAGGACGCCGAAGCAGACCTGAGCGGGACTCGCCCGTTCTGGCGCGACGGCGAACTCTTCTTTAGCCAGCAGACCGCAATCGTCGCGGGACGGCTGCTCGAGTGACCCTCAACCCGGCCAAGCGATCCCCGGCGGAGACTACCTCGACGCCACCGCCGGAACGGGCCGAATGCCCCGCCCCATCCCGCGCGTTCAGGGTTCTGCCGACGCGGCCGCCAGCCGGTCGCTGGCTTCGGCGAACAGAACGTTGTTCTCCTTGTGGACATGCATGTGGGTATCACGCTCCAACTGGTCGAGCCGTTCGAGCATACTCCGGTAGCTCGGACAGGCGTCCTCGGGGACAGCGTAGTCGTCGGTCAGCTCCGCGATCCGCTCGAGACGGTCCGCCGTCGCGGCATGGTCCTCCTCGAAGGTCCGGATCTCCTCGCGCAGTCGCTCGATCTCGTCGGCCGAGAGCCGTTCGCCGCGGTCGAGCTTCCCGACGACGGGGAACAGCTCCTCCTCTTCCTCGTCGATGTGCTCGCGCATCTCCGCCGCGAGCTCTCGGTACTCCGCCTCGACATCGCGGAGTTCGGGGTGGTTCTCGCCGTGGACCTTCGCGACCGTCTCGACGATGTCCTCGAGTTTCGGAAGCTCCTCGCGGAGGTAGTCGTGATGTGCTTCGACGATGTGGTCGGCGAGCTCTTCGAGGTCGTCCCACTCGTAGTCAGTGGCGTCGCCGTCGATCCGGTCCCGGGTCTCGGCGAGCCGGTCGCGGACCTCGTCTACGTCCAGGTCGTTCCGGTCGCAGGCGGCTGCCAGCGCCTGGTCGCCGTCACAGCAGTAGTCCAGCCCCAGTGACTCGAACGTGCGGGCGCAGGCGGGCGATTCCTCGACGAGCGATGCGAGTGTGCGGTCCGGGTTGATGTCGGTCATGGTTCGTGTTGGATTTGTCGTCGGTCAGTCCTCGGCGACGGTCACGTAGTACGGACCGTCCCATTGGTGGACCCACTCGGGTGCCGACGAGTGGTCTGCGAGCAGGTTGGCCTCGTAGGACTCGTCCGGGTACGGGTTCCCTGCGTCGTCGGTGGCGTCCGTCCGCGGGACACGGAACGTGACCGCGTCCCGCTCGCGGGCGGGGATCAGCTGTCGTCGGTCCCAGTCGTGGTCCTCTCCCGGCGAGTCGACCCACTCCTGTGGATGAAACGTGACGGCGACGGTCCCCGGGTCGGGGTCGGCTCCGCTCGCTCTGTCGGCGTCAGCCATCGTCAAAATGGCGCGTCCGGCGCGTCGTCGGCCGGTTCCTGCCCTCCGGCCAGTTCGCTGTCGGCCGCTTCCGTTTTGCCGATCAGCACCCGGAACTCGCCGGGCTCTTTCTGTCGGTACTCCCACCGGAACTCCGGTCCCGTCTCGGCCTCGAACTGGTGGTACAGCGGTTTGGGATCGTGGTCGTTGACCAGCACGAACCCCGTCCCACCCTCCAGATCGTCGTACCCGGCGAAGATCTGTTCGTGCCGCTGGGCGGGTGGAAGGTCACGTACGTCCAGCTCCTCGAGGACCTCGACCGCTTTGTCGCCGGCTTCCGCTTCACTCGTTCCCTCGGAATCACCGGCGTCGTCGTCTCCCTCCTTCGTGATCTGGACGCGACAGCGACCGGGTTCGCTCTCGACGACCTCCCAGGAGAAGGCGTTCCCGTACCGTTCCCGGAACTCCCCGCGGAGCGGTCGCGGCTCGTGCGGAGCGATCAGTTCCAGTGTTCCGCCCTCGGGGATCATCCCGTAGCGATGGTGGATCGTCGGGTGGCGCTCCTCCTTGGGGATGTCGCGAACGTCGTATCGGGTAACGATGTCCTCGTCGTCGGCGTCGGATTCGGCCGTCTTGACGACCTCGACCCGCCAGCCGTCGTCGCCGCGGCTCCGGTACTCCCAGTCGATTACCTCGCCGTGCATCGACCTGAGTTCGTGATACAGGGGTTTGGGGTCGTGGTCGTTAACCAGTACGAACCCCTCGTCGGCCCCCAGTTCGTCAAAAATGGCGAGCAACGCTTCGTGGCGCCGCTGGGGCTTCAAATCGCGGACGTCGATCGTCCCCAGGGCGCCGTCCAGCAGACCGTTCTTGGTCACCGTCAGTTCTCGCGGCTCTTCGTCGGGGTCCGCGTACGTCCACTCCAAGCCCTGGTCGTGTTCGATCTGATAGCGAACCAGGTGTGGGTCGATGTCGTCGGCTGCCACGACGTCGACGGTCTCGCCGGCGTCCACCGCCGACAGCGCATCGAACAGTACCCGGCGGTGCTCGTCTTCCGGATGGTTCCGCAGGTCGAGTTCAGTGTCCATCTCGACCGTCCGTTCTCGCGCCCAACGCATTAGTCCCGTTGCGAATCCCTTCGGAGCCGGATTCGAGGTTCGGCGACGGAGAGCGGACGCGGGGGCGCCGGCGGCAGCTCTCCAGTCCCGCGTGTCGCCGAGTGGCCTCCTCGTGCGCTGCGTGGACCTGACACGTAGCGACCGGAGGCCTACCCCATTAGAGGTGGGAGGATGTCAAAGCCAGCGTCACTGGGCAACCGTACCGAGCGGAATTTCGACGAGCGCCATCTCGGGTGACGGCACGACATCGTCCAACACCGACTGGAGGTCGTCCCAGTTGCCCGGTCGGTGGGCTTCAACGCCGAAGCTCTCGGCGAACGCGACCAAGTCGGGGTTCGTCAGCTCGGTCCCGAACTGTTCGCCCGTATGTTCGCGCTGTTTCTCGGAGATCAGGCCGTAGTCGTCGTCGTTGAACACGAGGATCGTGAACCCGCAGTTCAAGCGCGTCGCCGTGTCGATCTCGGCCGCGTTCATGAGGAATCCGCCGTCACCGGTGGCGGCGACCACGTTCGCCTCCGTGGCGAGGTCTGCTGCCACGCCGCCCGGGACCGCGATCCCCATCGTCGCGAGGCCGTTCGAGATGATGCAAGTGTTGGGCTCGTAGGTCGGGAAGTTCTGTGCGATCCGCATCTTGTGGCTGCCGACGTCCGAGATCAGGACGTCGTCGTCGGCCATGGCTTCGCGGAGATACGGCAGCGTTCCCGCCACCGTGAATGGGTCGTCGGGGCCGGGGTCGGCGGTGACGTCGTCAACGATGTGCTCGCGGAGGTCGCGGTACCAGTCCGTATCACCGCTCGCATCGACCTCCGCGCATCGGTCCCGGACCGCCCGCAGCGTCGCCCCAAGGTCGGCGACGATCTCCAGGTCCGGGTTGTACCGCTCGTAGACCTCCGCCGGTTCGCTGTCGACGTGGACGATCGTCGTCGCCGCCCTCGGGTTCCACCCCGCCGGATCGTGCTCGGCGATGTCGTAACCGATCGTGACGACGAGGTCCGCGGCCTTGATCGCCTCCGATGCTTCCTGGTGGTCCCCGGAGTCCAGCGTGAGCAGCGATCGGGCGTCGGCGTCCGATACCGCGCCCTTTCCCATGTACGTCGCCGCGACCGGATAATCGGTCAGCTCGACGAGGTCCCGGAGGGGTTGGGACGCGTCGGTACGCACCGCCCCGTTACCGGCGATCAGTAACGGCCGCTCGGCGGCGTCCAGCAACTCGAGGAGCCGGTCGACCGACGGGACGTCCGGGTCCGGCCGGCGGACGCGATCGCGAGTCGGTAGCGGCGCCGCGTCGGTCACCTCGGCGGCCACATCCTCGGGGAACTCGAGGTGGGTGGCCCCGGGTTTCTCGTACTCGGCGACCTTGAACGCCTTCCGGACGGACTCGTGGATGACGTCGGGGTCGCTGATCTGGGCGTTCCACTTCGTGATCGGTTCGAGCATGTCCACAACGTCGATCGCCTGATGGCTCTCCTTGTGGAGGCGTTCGAGGCCGCCCTGTCCCGTGATAGCGACGAGCGGCGCCTTGTCGAGCGTGGCGTCGGCGACGCCGGTCACCAAGTTCGTCGCACCGGGGCCGAGCGTCGCCACACAGACGCCAGCGTTCCCCGTGAGTCGGCCATGGACGTCAGCCATGAACGCCGCTCCCTGTTCGTGGCGGGTCGGGACGAACGTGATATCGGACGCCCGCAGCGAGAAGAGGAGATCCTCCAGTTCCTCACCGGGGACGCCGAAGACGTACTCGACGCCCTCCCGTTCGAGACAGGCGACCAGCAGATCGGATGCCTGCACGAGTCTCACTCCACCCAGACGGTCTTGCGGTTAACGAACTCCCGGATGCCGGCCTCGGAGAGTTCGCGGCCGTAGCCCGACTCCTTGACGCCGCCGAAGGGAACCCGCGGATCCGACTTCACCAGCTGGTTGACGTACGTGCAGCCGGCGTCGATGCGCCGGGCGACGTGCTCGCCACGCTCGCGGTCCTCGGTCCAGATGCTGGCGCCAAGGCCGAACCGGGTGTCGTTGGCGAGGCGGACGGCCTCGTCTTCGTCGTCGACCTCAAAGAGGGCGGCGACGGGACCGAACAGCTCCTCCTCGGCTGCGGGACAGTCCCTGGGCACGTCTTCCAGGACTGTCGGCGGATAGAAGGCGCCCTCGCGGTCGAGCGGTTCACCACCGGCCACGACCGTGGCGCCAGCGTCGACGCTCGCTTCGACCTGTTCGTGGAGATTCTCGAGGAGGTCCCGTCTCGCCTGCGGGCCGACATCGGTCCGTTCGTCCGTCGGGTCGCCGACGGTGAGTGATTCGACTTCGTCGACGAACTGGTCGCGGAACTCGCCGTAGACGTCCGTGTGGACGACGAAGCGCTTGGCGGCAATGCAGGACTGGCCGCCGTTGAGGTTCCGGGCCCACGCGCCAGTCTCTGCTGCCGACGCCACGTCGGCGTCGTCAAGTACCACGAACGGGTCGCTGCCGCCCAGCTCCAGGACGGTCTTTTTTAGGTTCTCGCCCGCTGTTCCGGCTACGGCTCGGCCTGCGGGACCGCTCCCAGTCAGCGTTGCGGCCCGTACGCGGTCGTCCTCGATGACATCGTCGACGAGCTCCGAGGAGGCGAACAGCGACTGGAACACGTCCTCGGGGTAGCCAGCTTCGCGGAAGACATCCTCGATGGCCTCCGCACAGCCGGGCACGTTCGAAGCGTGTTTCAGCAGGCCGACGTTGCCCGCGGTCAGGTAGGGTGCTGCGAACCGGAACACCTGCCAGAACGGGAAGTTCCAGGGCATTACCGCCAGCACCGGTCCGAGCGGCTCGTGGACGGTCTTGACTGCAGAACCCGGCGGGCTCGGATGGTGGTCGGCTTCGAGATAGGCGCTGGCGTGCTCGGCGTAGTGGTCACAGACCCACGCGCACTTCTCGACCTCGCTTACGGCTTGGCTGATGGGTTTGCCCATCTCCCGAGTCATCAGCTCCGCGTACTCGCGCTCGTTCTCCCGGAGCACGTCTGCCGCGGCCGCCAGCAGTTCCTCGCGCTCCCGAATCGGTCGGTCGGCCCACTTGTCGAACGCGTCGCGCGCTCGTTCGAGCGCGGCATCGACATCCGTCCAAGTGTCGGGCTCGTACTCCGCTACCCTGTCACCCGTCGCCGGGTTGATCACTTCCATGCCCAAACGGACGGCGAGAAGGCGCTTCAATCTTCGTTCGGATCCCTTCGGGGCTCCCTGAAGGCGGATTGTGGCCCCGGCGTCTCCAACCACGGTCCAGTCCCCGGTTCCGAACTCGATTACAGCGATAGCGTGGGGAACATCCACCCTTCATAGTTGTCGCGAAGATGTCTGCCACGCAGTTCATCGACCGGTATCCCGAACCACCAGGTATGCCTGGGACTGTGGCACTTCCCGCCGATTGGGAGCAAACCGTCGACCGCTCCGAACGCGACCCATTGATGGACCGGGAGTACACGACCGTGGTGTTCGAGCACGAGCCGACCGACCAGCGCGTCATTGTCAATGAAGTCCAGGAGCCCAACAGTTTTGGCGGCTGGGGGTACCTGGTGCACGTCTCGGATCCCGCTCACGGCCAGCTCGGGCTGGTCGAGGATCTGGATGCCGCAGTCGGGCTCGCGGAGGAATTCATCGAGACCCACCCACAGTGAGGATGACACAGGACCGGACCGGCTTCGATGCGAGCGACGGGGGACTGGACACCGACTTCAGGAAAAGCGAGCGCGCCGCGTACAAGTCCGACACCGGGCTGACCGAGGAGACAGTCCGGCTCATCTCCGAGGACAAAGACGAACCCGACTGGATGCTCGAGCGGCGGCTCCGCGCGCTCGAACTGTACGATCAGATGCCGATGCCGACGGACTGGCCGGGCCAGCCGGACCTCTCCGGCGTCGACATCGACGAAATCGTCCCCTACCTGCGGCCGGATGTCGACGTCGAGGACAGCGTCGACGACTGGGCGGACTTGCCCGAAGACATCCGGGACACGTTCGACCGGCTGGGAATTCCCGACGCCGAACGCGAGGCGCTGTCCGGCGCGGGCGCCCAGTACGAGTCCGAGGTCGTCTACCAGAACGTCCAGGACCGCCTCGCGGAGAAAGGCGTCGTCTTCTGCAACATGGACGAGGCCGTCCAGGAGTACCCTGAACTGGTCAAGGAGCACTTTATGACGAAGTGCGTGCCGGCCAGCGACAACAAGTTCGCGGCGCTCCACGGCGCGGTGTGGTCCGGCGACTCGTTCGTCTACGTCCCCGAGGACGTCACCCTCGAGATGCCCCTGCAGGCGTACTTCCGGATGAACTCCGAGGGCATAGGCCAGTTCGAACACAAGATCATCGTCGCCGAGCCCGGCAGTGAAGTCCATCTCATCGAGGGGTGCTCGGCGCCCCATTACGGGAGTCACAACCTCCACAGCGGCTGTGTCGAGGTGTTCGTCGGCGAGGACGCGCACGTGCAGTATTCGACCGTGCAGAACTGGTCGAAGAACACCTACAACTTGAACACGAAGCGCGCCATCGTCGAGGAGAACGGCACCATGGAGTGGGTCTCCGGTAGCATGGGCTCGAAGGCCACGATGCTATATCCAGCGTCAGTTTTGAAAGGGCGCGGCGCGACGGACAACCACATCACCATCGCGTTCGCGGGCGAGGGCCAAGACATCGACACCGGCGCGAAAGTCTTTCACGCCGCCCCCGACACCCACTCGACCATCGAGTCGAAGTCCATCGCGAAAGACGGCGGCCGCACGAACTACCGCGGCCTCGTCCACATCGCCGACGGCGCCGAGAACTCCTCGACGAGCGTGGAGTGCGACGCGCTCATGTTCGACGCCGAATCCACGTCGGACACGATGCCGTACATGGAAATCCAGGAGGAAACCGTGGATGTCGCCCACGAGGCCACGGTCGGCAAGCTCAGCGACGAGGACATCTTCTACCTCCAGAACCGCGGCCTCGACGCCGAGGACGCCAAGCAGATGATCGTCGCCGGGTTCATCGAACCGCTCACCGAGGAACTGCCCATCGAGTACGCGGTCGAACTCAACCGCCTCATCGAACTCGAGATAGACGGCAGTCTCGGCTAACCCCGAGCATCAGGAGGGGAATAGGCTGTGGCGAACAATTCCGGCTCAAACGTTATCTGCCTCCGAGACCAGAAGTAGACGTGATGACCGCCGACGGACGCGAACTCCGTGGCGGCGACGCGGTGGCGGAACGGGCGGACGGAACACGCGGTCGTGACAGTTCCGACGGGACGAACACCGAGGCACAGCCACCGGGCTCTCACGCCGACTCGACACAGCAGGCACAGTCAGAGCCACCAGACCGCTACGTTCCGCTGAAGGTCTTCCGCTACGACCCCGAAATCGAGGACAAGCAGGAGCCGCGATTCGACGAGTTCCGTGTCCCGTACGAGCGTGGTCTGACGGTGCTGGACGCATTAATCTACGCGCGTGACGAGTACGACTCCAGTCTCACCTTCCGGCACTCCTGCCGGCAAGCAGTGTGTGGGTCGGACGCGTTATTCATCAACGGCCGCCAGCGCCTCGGCTGCCAGACGCAGATCGCGGACCTCGACTTGCCGGTCCGCGTCGAACCCCTTCCACATCAGCCCGTCGTGAAGGACCTCGTCGTGGAGATGGACCACTTCTACGACCAGATGCACGCCGTCGAACCGTACTTCCAGCCCGACGACCTTCCGGACAGGGAGCTCGAAGAGCAGCGCCAGAGTCGACAGAACCGCAAGAAGATCAAGAAGTCCACGCGTTGCATCTGGTGTGGCGCGTGCATGTCCTCGTGCAACATCGTGCAGGGTGACGAGCACTACCTCGGCCCTGCACCCATCGTGAATGGATATCGGTTCCTTATGGACGAACGCGAGGGGGAACAGGCCCAGCAGCGTCGCCTGAAGATTCTATCGCAAGAACATGGGGTGTGGAGGTGTCAGACCCAGTTCTCCTGTACGGAGGTTTGCCCGAAAGACATTCCAGTCACCGAACACATCCAAGAGGTGAAACGCGAAGCAATTAAGGAGAGCGTAAATTTCTGGAATTAGAGGCTTTCTATTCGTCGAATTCGCTGGTAGGTAGGCCGACTCTCGGCGTGGTGGTTAGACGACACTCATACAAGTGTGACCGAGGTCGGCGTGGCAACCCACCGACCCAGTCACTGGTAGCGACACTGTAAACGGGACACTCTCGACAATCACAAAATCGATGATGACCACTCGTGTCCGCATTCCGAACATTCAAAACGGTGTACTGCCTCCCCGTCGACAACATCCCGGCATTTAGCCCTCGCCAACGGGTACCCGCAGTTTGGACAGGTAGCCACGGCCATCGATGGTGGATAACATCCTCACGCGAAAAAGTTCAACTCCGATAATATTAGGTGAGTAGGCCGATCAAACGGTTTGAATCGCTCAAAGCAAATGTAGAAAATCGGCCCCGGGTATGATCAGTGACTCCGGTGTGTATAGACAGTCAACTACCCCGTGCACGTCGAGAAGCATCCGTCCCACCCTCGACGTACCGGTGATGAATGGTTGGATGGCGTTCCGGCGGGGGTTCTCGCGAACGTCGTAGTGTGCCATAATGTCGTCGTCCGCTTTGCCCTCCGATTCGCTGATCCGGACCATCTCAACGCGCCACCCTTTCCACGACGGTTCAAGTACTCCCAATCGACCATGTCGCCGTCCATCGACTGGAGTTCGTGGTACAATAGCTTCGGGTCGTGGTCGTTTACCAGTACGAATCCCTCACCAGCCAGAAAGTATCGAAAATATCCAAGAGATCTTCGTACCGACGCTGTGGCTTCAGGTCACGGATGTCAATTGAGGGGTAGGCATCATCGCCAAGGCGGCCATCGACAGTTACCTGTAGCTTCCGAAGTGTCTCGTCCGTGTGGACGGACTCCCAGCCGATAGCTCGGTCGCGTTCGAGTTGATAGCGGACCAGAACCGGATCAACGTCCTGATCACTGATAATTTCGATCGAAGCATCGGAAGTAGCTTCGTTGATCGTCTCAAACAGTCGGTTTCGTCAACTGTCCAACGGTACCCCGCGGAGATTGACTGTATCGATCCTCAGTGCAGATAAGACTCTGATGGATTAAGGTCACTCCGCCGAAAAGATTCCCACAGTTGCTCAAGTAGCATCATCGTCTCGCACGATCCTCGCATTCGTCAGTTATTCTGCAAACTCAGAGCGCGTGCGTATCAGCCATCGAACGGGATGAGTACCGTCTCGTGAGAAGACATATGCCAACTGCGGCGAATGACGGCGTATGTCCCCACTCTCCGCACGCGCCACACAATTGTTCGTCGGGCGGAGTCGCCGCCGGAGTACGCGCTGGACGGGCCTCGCGGTCGTCGTTACGGTGGGATGGTGGCTCGCTTCAGCATTCCAGGACGTACTCGGACGGACGGTCAACACGCCATTCGAACCACTCGGCACTCTGTTCCTCGTTGTCGCCGGTATCGGAACTGTCGTCCTTCCTGTCCTCCACGCCTACCGCAACGAAGGCTGGGTGGTCTGCTGTCTACTGGGAGCCGTCCCGGGGTTCGTCTGGGGGTGGAATGGATTCCACATCGTCGGTGGCCACCTTTCGCTCTCGCAACGGATTTTGCACGGCGCACTCGTCGGGTCACTTAGTGGACTCGTCCTTGGGAGCGTCGGATTTCTCCTCGGCATCGTGATAGCGTACTGGCGTTCGCCTGCGTAATACAGTCGCAATCCTACCGAGAGGCTATTTCACCAGATTCTCCGGCGAACAAAAGGTGCACGGCACGCGCAGTCGATGAGAATCTCGCTTAGTGGTAATTACCACGTCTCTTATGCTGTTCACCATCCAATAGTAGATTATGTCGAGTCATTCCCACGACCACGGCGATACGACGCCTGTCACCGACCGAACGCACGACAATTCCTGGTCCGCAAACCTGGAAAAACCACAGTACGAAGACGACCGAGCCCTCCTCGTCGAGCATGCAATCGACGCCGTCGAACAGACGACCGCTGGCAACCACGTGAATCTTGTCACACATGCCGCACACGGCCACCCTGAGTCGTATCTCTACGACCCACTCGACGAACACTTCGGTGCTACCGACACGCACTGGGAGTACATCGAACAGTGCGGGTGTGGCGGCCACGTCCTGCGTGTCCACGTCGAATAGCACTAAACCCCCGGACGTCTCTTGGCGGCTGAACCAGCACCGTGGCCCCCATCTATTTAAGATGTATAGTTCAGTTTAAACTATGGCACCAGACATGAATCGCCGGGATGTCCTGAAAGGCACCGGCGCTGCTAGCCTCGGCGCGTTAGCTGGTTGTACGGCCCCAGTAGGCAAGCGAAAGCAGTCGAAAACACCGAACGCTGACGTCGACCGAGTTGCAGCAGACCCAACCGACGTCCCTGATCCCGTGGATTGGAACGAGCCGCGCCGCCACGAGATCTCGATGGAGACCGAGGAGTTAACCGCTGAAATCGCGCCCGGGAAGACGTTCGACTACATGACCTTCGACGGGCAGATTCCCGGGCCGATGATACGAGTGCGGGAAGGCGACCGCATTCACATGGAACTCACCAACCCCGAGGACAGCAACCTCCCCCACAACATCGACTTTCACGCCGCCTACGGCCCCGGTGGCGGAGCCGAAGACACAACCATCACGCCCGGTGAAACCGCCGAAATCGAGTTCACCGCGATGTACCCTGGTGTCCACATCTATCACTGTGCTGTCTCCGGATTCGATCATCACATCGCCTCCGGGATGTTCGGGGCGATTCTCGTCGAGCCGAAAAACGGCCTTCCTGAGGTTGACCGGGAGTTGTACTTCGGCCAGCACGAGATTTACACCGGCGAGCAAGACCAGAGCGGCGACCTCACCTTCGACTTTGACGCGATGGCCAACGAAGAGCCGACGTACGTCGTCTACAACGGCGAGCCATACGCGTTCACCGAGGACAAATACGGCCCCATCGAAGTCAACACCGACGAACGCATCCGCATCTTCCTCGCGAACGGCGGCCCAAACTTCACCAGCTCCTGGCACGCCATCGGGAACGTCTGGTCGCGGCTCTACCGCGACGGCGACCTCGTCTCCGATCCCGCCCGGTTCGTCGAAACCACGTCCGTCCCACCGGGAAGCGTATCAGCAGTCGAAATCGACACTCCGGTCCCCGGCCCGATCATGCTCGTTGACCACGCTGCCACACGGGCAGTGAAGAAGGGCGCGCTCAATATGCTTCAGGTCAACGGCGAAGAGAAACCGGAGATCTACGACGGCGGTGGTGAGGGTAACGACGCCGGCTACGGCAAGGACACCAACGACTTCAACGGCTGGTTCGACGACGTTGACGACTACACGGGTGTTGTCGACAAGACCGAAGTGGACCGCCCGGTGGTGGCTGTCGGCGCCGGCGGGAACGGCGGCCAGTTCGCGTTTGACCCACCCGCTATCGAAGTCTCAACGGGAACAACCGTCGTCTGGGAGTGGACCGGCGAAGGCGGCTACCACAACGTCTCCCACGCTGGCGACGCCTTCGAAAGCGACCTCACCCAAGAATCCGGATACACCTTCGAACACACCTTCGACACCGAAGGCCAATACAAGTACGTCTGCACACCCCACGAGACCCTCGGCATGAAAGGCATCGTCGTCGTCACATCCTAAACGACAGCCTGAGTCAGCAGCCCATCCGTGCTGCCCTGGTTTTGGCAGTCCAGGAAGACGTGGCGTCCATGCAGGCGCATATTCATCTTCCAGAGGTGTCTGCTAGTCATCGCGTCAAGAAGACACTCGGAACGCTGTCACCGGTCGCAACGGGATCGTCCCGCTACTCGCAGAAGTACTTGGCCGGGCCTGATGGGTAACCGCTACTCTTCGTCAGCCAATTTTGTGCGGACGTAGTATGGTCCCTCCCAGTTTTGAACCCATGCTGGCGCCGTTGGGTGGGATTGCAACTGGTTTGCTTCGTACGATTTGTCCGGGAAGACCGTTCCCTCTTCGTCAGTGCCGTCTTCCCAGGCAACGACGAACGTTACTGGGTCCTTGTCTTCTGCGGGAATTAGTTGCTTCTCCGATCCATCGTCTAAGTGGTCCGGTGCATCCACCCATTTCTGTGGGTTAAACGTGACCTCGATCTCTGCGTTTGTGACTGTCATAATCTTTGGTACTCCAGTATGTATTCTAAATTAGTATTCGACCGGTGAAATAGAAGTGGGGTGAATCCCACAACTTCAGAACGGACTGGCCCCCAAGCATTTGCGCGAAACACCATACTATGCGATATGGCACCAACTCTAATCGCCAGAACGTACTAGACGCCACTAGTATTCCCGGCTTCAGCACATTAGTGTGCTGGCCTGATCGGCGAGCGCAACCGCTCAAGATATCGATCAGGGCGTGAATGCCGGTAGCGACACTCGACGGAAACCAGTTCCAGGTACCACCCCACCACCAACTGACGCCGCACACGACCCGGTGCAGACACATTCAAAAAAACACGAATCCAATTCCCCAATCAAATGACAGCACAAATTCGCACACTCGACGAACTAGACGGCAAACCGCACGCAAACCCATTCCCGAACTCAGAACCAAAAACAATCAGACTCACTCTCGAAGCCGGAGAAGCAGTCCCACCACACGCACACCCAGGCCGCCAAATCGTTTGCTACCTCGTCGAAGGCGAACTTGAACTAACATTAGGCGACGACACCCATCAGTTGGCCGCCGGTGACATCGCCCGCTTCGAAGGCGACCAACAGATTGCACCCGAAGCAATCGAGGATAGCACGGCTGTACTCGTCCTCGCGCCAGCAGCCGACACCGACAACCAAAGTCGTAGGTAGCTCAAAGCGAACCCGTCTTGCTGGGTGGAGTACTTTGTGGACTTCCTCCCACGGCTGAAGCCATGGGCTTCCCCTCGAAATCCTGTAAGTACAGGTGCTGTACTCAGCGACTCATCGAATCCCGAGGAAACGGGATTCCGAGCTATCAACGGGTCGTGGCGCGCCTGACGGCGAACGAACAGAGTTCGTCACAGGCTCGATGCCGTCACGCAGTTTCGTTGTAGCAGGTTGCGTTGCCCTCGCACGTCGAAATGCGCCCCTCGCCGATGAAGATTACTGTCGCGCCCGGGCCCCCGTTCGGCGTTTCGTGGCTCGCGGACGCCCTCGCGGTCGAAGCGCGCATCGTGTAGCCGTCCGTCAGCGCGGACGTGTTCAGCGTCGCGACAACCCACTGCTCGTCGGGTGCGAGTCGCCGGGTTTCGTTGACGACTGGACCCTCCCCGCGAACGGCGATTGTCGCGGTGACGTTCTGCGCTTCGGGGTGCCCATTCTCGACGACGAACCGGTGTTGTCCTATCTCCTCGGACGCCGGCCCCATTATCGCACTACACCCCGAAAGGACGACGAGAACGACCGCTGCCAGGGCTGGAATGGAGGGCTTCGACATAGCCGTCGTATTCCGCACCCACACATCAATTTTCCGGGTTCCTGACTCGAATCGGCGCGAACCTACCCACGAGACGCCTCCCCTACAGCGACGAGGGGCCGCGGCGGAATTTGCCCGTGAGCGGCTGCTTTCGGCACGGGGCTGGTCATCGCGGCCCCCGTCATTATCGTAGAAGCCGACAGATGGTAGACGGGGACAGTTCGCGGTGATGGGCCGTATCGGGTGCTAAATACGCATCCCTACTGAGCGGACGTTTCACCGCAGATGGTATTTGACCAATAAACTCTCTATAGAGGCATGTTTCCTAATTGGTGGTTTGTAGAAATCCAAACGCCGAAGCTGTGACGACAACGCTGACCGATTACGTATATCACAATCGGCTTTAACGAACCCTCCGACAGAAAGCAGATCCTGCGACTGCGCTACTCGTCGAAGGTCATCCCGTAGCCCCACTCTTCGAGGTGTTCTTCGACCTCGTCGAGGTGGTCTAGCCCGGTCTTCATCAGGGCTTCCCGGAGGTCGGTCAGTGAGACGTCGTCGTCGAAGCGGTCTTCGAGCTCGCGCTGGGCGTCGCGCTCACCGCTTTTGGTGTCGCTCTGCAGGAACAGCGGGACGCGCTCGCGGCCGTCCTGAACCCCGTCTCGGCGGAACTTGTACGGAATCTGCATCGAGCGCTGCTGGCGAGACGACTCCCCGGTTTCGGCGGCCGCACTCTCTGCTTCCGTGGTCGCCGACTCGCTCGTGGACGACTCTGTCGCTGCGTCCTCGACGCCCGCGCTCTCGTCGTTCGACGCGAAGGGGTCCTCGCCCGCTCCCTCTTTCATGCCCGTCATGCGGAGAGCACCTCGTGGTCGAGGTCGCCGGGCTCGGGCGGGTTCGGCGCTTCGAGTCCGACCTGTTCCTCTAGGTGGCGCGCAATCCGGTCGAACTGAGCGAGCGTCTCGATTTCGTAGTCGCGTCGCCGGTCCCGGTGGTTCCGGACGTACTCGTACGCCGAGCACTGCTGCATCCAACAGCCCTCCATCAGCGACGCCCGCTCGCCGATGACTTCGGGAATCGGGTAGTCGATCTCGTCGAGAATCGTGCGCTGGTCGCGCGTGTTCTTGAACCCGACCGGCACTGCGGCGAGGACGCCTACCTCGACGTCGAGTTGGTCTTCGAGGCCGGCGACCAGCGATTCGAGGCCTTCGACGGCGGCCCGGCCTTTCGCGCTCGGTTCGACGGGGATGACCAGCGAGCGCGTGGCGTGAATCGCGTTGTAGAGGTGCGGGCCTTCGGTCGCGGGCGGGTCACAGATGAGGACGTCGTACTCGTCGGGGACGCCGGCTTCTTGCAGGACGCGCAGCAGCTGCGCGTGCATCCCGAAGGCTTCTCCCATCGCTTCGGCTTGGTCTTTCTCGCGCTGGAGGTATTCGGCGAGGTCCGAGAGCATGTTGTGCTCCGGGATGATGTCGACGCCTTCGACGGTCCGCACGAGGTCGTCGAAGTCGCCGCTCGGGCGCCGAATCATGTGGCGGACGATGTTGTCCACGGACTCCGTGCGGTCCGCGTCGACGCCGAACAGCCGGGAGAGGTCGCCGTCCTGCGGGTCGAGCGGGACGACGAGCGGTTTCAGGCCCGCTCGCGCGTGTGCGACCGCGAGGTTCGCGGCCGTCGTCGTCTTCCCGACCCCGCCAGCCTCGCTGTACGTCGAGTACGCTAACATACTCAGTTCATGGACACCACTCACCTTGAAAGTTCTGTGTGTTCATTCATTGTTGAACGAAACCGTACCCAACAGTGAACATAATCAATGGATATATGTCCTGAACAAAACTAATGAACATAGCCAATGAACACTACTACTGAATGCAAGTGGTGGATGTCGTTACTGGATGCCAGTAATGAATCTCACCATTAGATGCCAGCAATGGGTGTCAACATCGTCCTTTCGTCGCGAACCAAAACGATGGACCGGAGGAACAGTCTACCGGACTTCCGGCTCGCTGACCGGCTCCGCGAACGCGACCGACTCCTTGACGTCCGTAATCTCGACTTCGGCGCGGTCGCCCGGCTGGGTGCCCGGAACGATGACGATGAACCCGCGTTCGACTTTCGCGATGCCGTCGCCCTGATCGCCGAGCGTGTCGATGGTCACCGTCCGCACTTCGCCCTCCTCGACGGGCGGCGCCTGCGTTTGCCCCCGCCCGGTCGACGATTTCTCCGTCGACTGCTCGCTCGTCGACGCCGCCGCTTCGCCCGACTCCGCGCCCGCCTGCGAACGCAGAAGTGCAACCCGATAGACGTCACCGGCTTCCAGAGAACTGTCCGTCACTACTTCCTTCGGCACCGAAACCACGTACCGGTCGTCGCGTTCCTCCAGCGTCGTCTCGTAGAGCGCCCGCAGTGAATCAGGAATCTCAGTCATCACCCACAGTTCACCACCCAGCACTAAAGACACTGGGACTTGCTACGAATCAGTCTGATTCACTTTCCCCCAGACGATTTTTGAGCGGAGTCGTCCGTAACCTGCTCGACGAAATCACTCGTGGGCCGAACACGAATTCGTTTGAGCACGCCACCAGCAGTTGGTACTTCGAGTAGCGTTCCCGCTCGCCGATCGGCGGTCTGGTTGTTCGTGTCGTTTCTCCCCCTCGTGAGATGCCGAATACGTTCCCCGCCGTTTTAGCGGCCCTAAACCCGACTCAGGGGCGCATTGAAACCCGCTCAGGATGGGTCTGCCACCATTCAGCGGCCGCAATACTACCCACCCGTGGTGACAGGGCCATCGACATGAGCGGTCGAACCTTCACCCGGAGTGGTCGCCGGTGAGTCGCCGACGCCGAATCGCCGCGCTCCTGCTCGCGGCCGCGGTCGTCACCGCGAGCATCCCGCTGATGGGCGCGTTCACGAGCACCGCGGCCGAGCGGTCCGTCTCGGTCGCGGTCGCGGACGACGACGCCGCGTTCCTCGCGCTGGAGCCGTCCAGCGGCGCGAACGGCGTCTACGCCGCCCAAGCAGGCGGGACGCTGGAACTCCGCTTCGACGGCAGCGGCACGCCCGCGGACGGCCTCAACCCCGACGCGACGACGTACTCCGCTGACGTGTTCACGGTCACCAATCAGGGGACGCAGCAGGTGTCGCTGACCGTCGACGCCCCGGCCGAGGGTATCGCCTTCTACGCCACCGCGGGCGGAACCGAACGCCGGCTCGACGGCGGCGAGGCCGGCGGCGTCCCGGTCGGCGTCGGCGAACAGGTCAACGTCTCCGTCGAACTCGACACCGCGAACGGCAGCGCCCTCGAAGCCGTCGACTCGGTCACGGTCACCGCGAACGCGAGCGCGGGCGCCGGCAGCGGGGCGGACGACCCCGCCGACGGCGGTGGCCGGACGGTCCAGACGAACACGTCCGATGGCGACATCCGGGCTACCGGCTCCATAATCAGCGGCCAGTCCCTCGCCCTCGACCTCGCGGACGCCGCCGAAGCCCAGCAGGACGACATCGCCGTCCAGTCGACGACCATCAACTACGCCGCGTCGACGTCGCTGAACACCACCGTCTCGGTGGTCGACGCGGAGGCGAACGGGAGCGCACCCGTGGACGCGTCGCTGCCCGCGAACACGTCCGCGCTCACGTACTTGAACGTCTCCCACCCGCAGACGCCCGACAGCGCCATCGAAAACGCGTCGTTCCGGTTCACGCTGCCTGACGACGCCGCCGACGCCGGCTCTGTCGACCTCGTGCGCTACGACGAGGCCGACGGCACGTGGGAGACGGCGTCCACGACCATTTCGCACGTGGGCAACACCAGCGAGGCGGACGTCTACGAGGCCCGCACCGACTCGCTGTCGCTGTTCGCCGTCGTCGAGGCGGTCCGCGGCCAGCTCGTGCGGACGGACGGAACGCTGGCGGCCGTGGACGCGAGCCTCGTCACCGACCCCAACACCACGTACCCAGTGACGGCCTACGAGACCTACCGGACGCAGTCGCTGAACGCCTCGTTCTGGGAGCAGAACGCCACCCGGGACGCCGACGACGCGGCCGCGGTCATCCGCGAGAAGCTCCGCCTCGACGTCAAACAGGCCGCCGAGGACGCGGCCATCTCCAAGCTCGTCTCCTACGTCGACGGCGCCCTCAAGACCACCATCGGGCTCAGCGGCATCGGCACGCTGCTGACGCTCGTCGACCTGACGCTCTCGTCCGCGGAGTTCGCGACGTCCCTCGGGCCGGCGATACAGAAGCAGGCCGTCGCGGTCCACGTCGACCCCGGCGAGCAGTCCTACCACGACCTCCGAGCGAACCTCGAAGCCCTCGAAACGAACTCCGCGAAATACAAGAACGCCACCCGGCAGCCCGAACGCGACGACCTCCTCGAAGAACGGGCGGCGCTCCTCGAAGAGACGTACCAGCTGCTCCCGACGTACCTCGAAGACGTCCACGACGACGTCGTCGACAACACCGCCGGCGGCGAGGACCCGCGGGCGTACAAGCAGATTCGCTCGAAGGTCGAGTCCCTCCGGCTCCTCCTCAAGGAGGACTACCGGGAGACGACGCTGGAGCGCTACGACGCGGCCAACCGCTCGCTCTCCCGCGGGACGTCGATGCCGACCCACGGCTGGGTCGCGTTCGGCTCCGCGGAGGTCTACGACACGATGGACCACCCCGACGACTACGTCGTCCTCCGACTGGACGCCAATGAGGCCGCAGCCGAAGACGTCCCCGTGAGCGTCTCGGTCACCGGCGCGAACGCGTCCGCGCTCGACGCCACGCTCGTCTCCGAGCGCCCGGACGACCCGCGTGCGGTCGATAGCCGGCAGCTCGAACCCCGCGGCTCCACGGAGGTCGAAGCGGTCGTGGAGGACCCCGAAGCGACCTCATACGTCGTCGTCGAGCCCGGGGATACGTCCGGTCCCATCCGCGTGGTCGCGAACGCCGGGTCGACGCCGGTCCGGCTCAGCGTCGCCGAGCGCGCCGGCCCCGACATCCAGCGGCCCCACGCCGACCTCGTCGCCAGCCCCGAGCCCGTGACGCTGGCCGACGGCGACGTGGTGTTCGCGACGGACGACGCCGACAGCGACCTCGCGTGGTCGCTGTGGGACGACAAGACCGAGACCGACGCAATCGACTACCGGCTCCGGGCCGACGACGGCAGCGGCTTCACCGACTGGACGGCGTGGCAGTCGGCGCCCGCTGACGGCCGCGTCACGCCGAACCTGACCTACGGCGAGGGCCTCACGCGCGTCCAACTGCAGGTCCGCGACGGCGCCGACCGGACGACCACGCGGAACGCCGACGTGGTCGTGACGACGGGGCCGCCCCAGACCGCGCTCGCGGCGCCCGACGCCGACGACCCCGAGGACGGCGAGGTCGCCGTCCGCGTCCTCCCCGACCGTCGGGTCGAGCGAGTCGTGGCCCAGTACCGGGTCAACGAGAGCGCGCCGTGGCAACACCTGCGGACGGTCGAGGACACCGCCGGCTTCGAGTCGGTGACGCCGCCGCCCGTCGGCGCTGTCGAGGTTCGCGCTCGCGCGACGAGCCTCGCGGGCGAGACCGGCGACTGGGCGCGCGAGACGCTCACCTACGACCCGAGCGACCCCGTGGACACGACGCCGCCCGACGTCGAGTTGGAGAACGCGCCCGAGCGCGCGCCGACGCTCGTCGACGGCGAACGCGTCGAGCGCCGCGTCGTCTCCGCGGAGACGGCGACCGTGTCGTGGTCGGCCACCGACGCGGGAACGCCCGACGGCGAACTGGCGTACCGAGTCCGGGTCGACGGCGGCTCGTGGTCCGCGTGGCGCGACGGCGGGGACTGGTTCGAGGTGACGCCGGAGGTCTCGACGGCCGGCACGACCGTCGACGTCGAGGTCCGGGACGGTGCCAATAATACCGCCTCTCGCTCGGTCACCCTCCTCCGCGACACCGACGCGCCGGCCGTCAGCGTGGACGTGACCGACGACGTGACGGGCGCCGTGGTGAACCCGAGCGGCGACGAGCCGCTCGCGTCCGTCGACCTCCAGTACCGGCCCGCCGGCGAGACCGAGTGGACCGACTGGCGGTCGCTCGGTTCGACCGACCCCACGGACGTCCACCTGGGGACTGCGGGGCGCTTCGAACTCCGCGCTCGCGGCGTTGACGCCGCGGGCAACGTCGGCCCGTGGACGGCACCGGTCGCCTTCGACAGCCTCCCCGCCGACCGCTCGACGCCCATTTCGGACGCCTCCGAGGAGCTGTCCGGGGGCGGCGGCGTGGACTACGACGTCCCGAACGCCTCCGAGTTCGGCGAGCGCGCCGCGGAGGGCTACCTCCTGTACAACGCGCTCGTCGACCAGATCGACGGCGAGCTCTTGCTCGACGTCTACATGGTCGCCCGGGACGGCTCACAGGTGAAAGTCGACGAGATCGCGCTGACCGAGGAGCGCAACCAGACGGTCGCCGCGGACCTCCCCGCGAACTTCACAGAGGCCGACAAGCTCCGCGTCGAGGCGACCGGGAACGGCACGGTCGTCCTCTCCAGCCTCCGCGCTATCGGCGCCGAACCCGAGGTACCGCCGCTATCCGCGTCGCCGGCGAACGCGACCGTCGGGGCGGAAGTGACTCTCGACGCCGACG
This sequence comes from Halobacterium sp. NMX12-1, assembly GCF_040435975.1. Classification (NCBI taxonomy): domain Archaea; kingdom Methanobacteriati; phylum Methanobacteriota; class Halobacteria; order Halobacteriales; family Halobacteriaceae; genus Halobacterium; species Halobacterium sp. NMX12-1. The sequence continues at coordinate 88,835 of NZ_CP159203.1, forward strand.
GCGACGAACTCGACCGCGACAACGTCGACAGCTACGAGTGGGACATCGACGGGGACGGCGCCTACGAGCGCGACACCGACGGCCCGACGACGACCGTGGTCTACGACCGCTCGGGCGCGGTGAACGCGACGCTCCGCGTGACCGACATCTTCGGCGCGAGCGTGACGCGCTCGGCGGTCGTCCGCGTGAACGCGCCGCCGTCGGCCGCCGTATCCGGTTGCGAGACCGTCCGCACCGGCGCGGACGCCACCCTCGACGCCGCCGGAACCGTCGACCCGGACGGGAACGTCACCGCGTACCGCTGGGACGTCGACCGCGACGGGAACGCCGAACAGACCGGGGAGACGGCCACCGTCTCGTTCCCCGACGACGGAACCTACGCGGTCGCGCTCACGGTGACCGACGACGACGGCGCGACGAACGCCACGACGACGAACGTGACAGTGCTGAACCGGCCGCCGGAAGCCGCTGCTGGCGCCAACGAGACGGCGCCGCTGGTCGACGCACCGGTCGCATTCGACGCCACCGACAGCGCCGACAGCGACGGGACAGTCGAGCGCTACGAGTGGGACCTCGACGACGACGGTGACTTCGAGCGCGAGGGCGCCACCGTCACGGCTTCGTTCGGCGACCCCGGAACGAAGACGGTCACTGTGCGCGTGACCGACGACGACGGCGCGACCAACGAGACGATGGTGACCGTGGACGTGAACGCGCCGCCGACCGCCTCGCTGGACGTGACGTCCTCCGTCTACACCGGGGACGCAGTGACGGTCGACGGGACCGACAGCGCAGACCCCGACGGCGAGGTCGTCGACTACGCGTGGAGCATCGAGGGAGCGTCCGCGGCGGGGCCGAACGGCACGGTCTCGTTCGCGGACGACGGCACGTACTCGGTCTCCCTGACCGTGACCGACGACGCGGGCGCGACCGACACGGCCACCGCGAACGTGACCGTGCTGAACCGCCCGCCGGTCCCGCTCGGGGTCGTCGAGACCACTACCCCTGTCGCGGGTGAGCCGGTCGCCTTCGACGCCGCCGGGAGCTTCGACCGCGACGGCACCGTCGACGCCTTCCGCTGGGACCTCGACGCCGACGACGAGACGGAGGCCAACGGGTCCACCACCGCCACCGTCTACGACACGTACGGCACGCGGACGGCAACGGTGACGGCCGTCGACGACGACGACGCCGACAACGAGACGACGGTCACCTTCTACGTGAACGCGCCGCCCGAGCCCGCCGTGAACGCCTCTGGTCCGGCCTACACCGGCGAGTCTATTTCCCTCGATGGGACCGACAGCACCGACCCCGACGGCACCGTGACTACCTACGAGTGGGACCTCGACGCCGACGGGAGCGTCGAAGACTCCGGCGCCACAACGACCGTATCCTTCCCCGACGACGGCGAGTACCCCGTGACGCTCGCAGTCGTCGACGACAACGGCACCGAGCGCGCGACGGCGACGAACGTGACGGTGCTGAATCGCCCGCCCGAGGCCGCTGCCGGCGCGAACGAGAGCGACCCGACGGTCGGCGCTCCCGTTACGTTCGACGCCATCGACAGCCTTGACCCCGACGGCACCGTGACGACCTACGAGTGGGACCTCGACGGTGACGGCGGCTTCGAGCGCGACGGCGCTACGGCGACGGCGTCGTTCGACGAACCCGGCGAGCAGACCGTCCGGGTTCGCGTCACCGACGACGACGGCGCGACCAACGAAACGACCGTGACCGTGGACGTGAACGCACTGCCGTCGGCCGCCATCGACGCCGGCTCCCCGGTCTACACGGGTGAGTTGGCGCCCACCAGCGGCGCCGCCAGCGCCGACAGGGACGGCACAATCGAGCGCTACGAGTGGGACGTCGACAGCGACGGCGCCGCCGAGCGGACGGGCGTGAACGGTTCGGTCTCGTTCGCTGACGACGGCGTCTACGAGGTCTCGCTGACTGTGACGGACGACGACGGCGCCACCGACACCACGACCGCGAACGTCACCGTGCTGAACCGGCCGCCCGAGGCCGCCGCTGGCGCTAACGAGACGGAGCCGCTGGTCGATGAGCCGGTCGCGTTCGACGCCGCGGATAGCCTCGACCCTGACGGGAACGTCACCGCGTCCCGGTGGGACGTCGACGGCGACGGCGAGTACGACCGCTCGGGCGAAACCGTCGTCGCGTCGTTCGACCAGCCCGGGCGCCAGAACGTCTCGGTCCGCGTGACTGACGACGACAACGCGACCAGTGAGACGACCGTGACCGTGGACGTGAACGCGCCGCCCGAGCCCGCGGTTTCGCTGCCCGACTCCGTGCTCACCGGCGAGCCGGTGACGCTGAACGGCACCGCGAGCGCCGATTCGGACGGCGCGGTCGTCGACTACGCGTGGGCCGTCGAGGGGTCGTCGACGCTCTACGGCGGCGAACTGGCGAACGCCTCCTTCGGTGACGACGGCGTCTACGAGGTCACCCTGACAGTCACCGACAGCGACAACGCGACCGCAGCCGTCACGCGCAACCTCACCGTCCGCAACCGCGAGCCGGAGCTGTGGCTCACTCGCGTCTGGCCGGACAGCCTCCCGGTCGAACGCAACACCTCCGTCGAGTATTCGACGGACGCCATTGACGACGACGGGCGCGTGGTGAACGCGACGTTCGCGTTCACGTCGCCGTCGAACGAGACGCGGACGCTGTCCCCCGAGAACGGCGTCCGGGGCGGTGTCGAGGTCCGCCTCGACGAGAGCGGCGTGTGGAACGTCTCCGCGACGGTGACCGACGACGACGGCGCGACGACCACCAAGAATCGCACGCTCGCGGTGAACGCGCCGCCCGAGGCGGCAATCGACGCGCCGCGCAACGCGACCGTCGGTGAGCCGGTGCAGCTCCGCGCCGACGCCGCCGACCCCGACGGCGACGTCCGGAACTACACGTGGCTGTTCGACGACACCGCGGTCACCGGCGCGAACGCGACGTGGGAGCCCGACGAGGACGGCACCCGGAACGTGACGCTACGGGTCACCGACGACGACGGCGCGACGACCACGGTGACGCACACGCTCGACGTTCACGGCGTCCGCGACGCCGAAATCGTCGCGCCCTTGCCAGTCGCGCCCGGCGAGCCCGTGACGCTCCGCGCCGACACTGTCGGCTTCGACGACCCCGTGCAGAGCTACTCGTGGACGGTCGGCAACGAGACGTTCGCGGGCGAGAACGCGACGTGGACGCCCGAGGACGCGGGCGTCTACGACGTGACCCTGCGCGTGACCGGCGCCGACGGCATCACCGAGTCGACGACGCGCTCGTTCACCGTCGAATCCCCGTACCAGCCGGACCTGTACGTCGAGCAGTCCCTCGGCGGGCGCGTCCTCTCGGCCAGCGCGTACCCGGACTACGACTACGACCTCGAACGCGAGGACCTCACCTACGAGTGGGACCTCGACGGCGACGGCGACTTCGAGCGCGACGGCCGCTCGTCCCGGGACCGCGTCGTCGACGAGCCCGGAACCTATGAAATCGCCGTCCGCGTGGACGCGCCCAGCATTCCGGCCGGGACCGAGCGCGTGACCGTCACCGTCGACGACGTTGACCCGAACGTCACGCTCGACTGGCAGCGGACGGACTTCGGCGGCGCCGTCTCCCTGACCGACGACACCATCCTCGTCGGCGCGGGCGAACAGGACAGCGGCGGCGAGGCCGGGACGATTCGCGGGCTCTCCCGGTCGAACCGCTCGCTCGCGTGGGAGACGACGCTCTCGTTCACTCCCTACCAGTCGGTCCTCCGCGGCGACGCGCTGTACGCCGTCGGGGAGGGCGTCGCTCGCGTGGACGTCGACACCGGTGACGTCGAGTGGTCGCTATCCACACTCGACTACCCCGAGGTGGCCGTCGAAGGCAACACAGCCTACGCGGTCGCCGACGGAACTATCACCGCGCTGAACGCGACGACGGGCGTTCCGCGGTGGAATGAGACTACTATCGACGATTCCGTCTACGGCGTCGTCGCCGCCGGCGACGCGGTCGTGACTCGGGGCGACTCCCAGATTGTCGCCCGGGACGCCGCCACGGGCGCGGTGCGCTGGAACCGCACGTGGCCGAACGCCCCCGAGGTGGAGGGCATCGTCGACGGACGCGTCCTGCTCGTCGAGGACGCCGACCTCACGGCGCGCGACGTCGACACCGGGGACGTGGCGTGGACGCAGTCGCTGCCAGCCACGGAATCCTACGAGGTGGGCGACGTCAGCGTTCGCGACGGCGTGGTGTACGTGGAAAGCGACGGCGGGGCCTCGGCGTCGGTCGCCGCGATAGCAGCCGACGGCGAGCAACTGTGGTCCACGACGACGGGCGACAATCTGAGATTCAGCGTCCACGGCGACACCGTCTACGTCACGAGCAGCAGCGAGGTCGCGGCGCTCGACCGGCAGAACGGCACGGTCGACTGGAACACGTCCGTCGACCTCGACTACCCGACCGTCGAGTGGGTCGACGACGAGCGCGTCGTCGTCGACGGCTCCGGGAACGCGACCATCCTCGACGCGGCGACCGGCGCCACTACGTGGCGCGCCGACACCGGCTACGTCCTCTACTCCAGTGACTACAGCGACGGCACGCTGTACGTCGGGACGGCAGGTGGCATCTACGCGGTCGACGTCGCGGACGCCTGACGCCCCGCCGCCGCGCTCAGAGATTCCCGTTGATGACGTCCGCGACGCGCTGGCGGTCGAACAGCTGCTCGTCCTCGGGAATCTCGGGGTAGGGGCCCTTCGTGTACGTCGGCCACTCGCCGAACGCGTCCGGGTAGAGCTGTTTGGCGGTCATCTCGATCTGGAAGAGGTTCAGAATCGGGCCCTGGTAGCGGGCGCCCTGCGCGTAGATGCGGTCGTTCTCCACGGCGGGGAGCTTCTGCCCGACCTCGCTCTCCCGGAACCCCGACCGAATCGCCTCGATGTCCGTCGACGGGTGCATCCCGCCGAGCGCGAACATCACGTCGGGGTCCGCCTCCGCCAGCGCCTCCATGTCCACCGTCGTCGACGATTCGACGTCCGGGCCGAACGCGCTCTTCGGCTCCAGCGGCCGCGTGTGCGCGGTCAGGAACCCCGGGTCGTCGAGCCGGTAGGCGTAGATGCTCTTCAGGTCGCTCGCGCCGACCATCACCGCCGACGGGCGCTCGGACTCCGGCGGCAGGTTCGACTCGACGGTGTCCAGCAGGTCGCTACGCACCGCCGCCAGCGCCTCGTAGCGGTCCTCCGCTCGGAACACCTTCGCGACGCGCTCGAACATCTCCCAGAGGCCGTAGTACTCGTAGCTGTCCGCCCACTCCGAGGGCGGCCGGGCGTGCGTGTCGCTGAACTGGTTCCCGAACCACGGCCCGATGCTCTCCTCGACCTCCTCGACGTCGTCCATGTTCCACCCCGAGAGCGCGAACACGCTCGCCGGGTCCGCGAGGTGGACGTCGCTGTCCAGCTCGTAGAGCGTCTCCATGCTCGGGTTCCACGACGAGTACAGGCCCGTCCAGTCGAGCTCGACGCCGTCGAGGCGGGGCGTGAACTGGTTCCAGAGCGCGTCGTAGTAGTCCGGCGCGTGCATCGCGTTCACGTCGTCGCCGCGCCCGAGCGCGAACGCCATCCCCGCGAGGTGGGTGAGCCGCGTGAAGATGCTCTCGGGGACGCCCTCGAACTCGACGTCGCCCATCGGCGCCATGCTCACCGTGTACGACCCGCTGGTGGTCGTGTTCGCGGAGTCCTCGGTGGCGGTCCCTGCCGCGGTGTTCGTGGCGGTCGGGTCGCCGCCGTCGCCCCCGCCGAGACAGCCGGCGAGCAGCCCGCCGCCGAGGAGCGCGCCGCCGCCCTTGAGGTACGCTCGCCGTGTCGATGCGTCGCGTCCGGTCGTGTCGTCGTCCATTGTTAGAAGTCTCCGTTGATGATGTCCGCAACTGCCTGCCGGTCGAACAGCGCTTCCTCGTCGTCGGCGAACGTCTCCATGCCGCGCCACTCCCCGAACGTCTCCGGGTAGAACTGCTTGGCCGCGGCCTCCGTCTGGAAGAGGTTGACGACCGGGCCCTGGTAGGACGCGCCGCCGCGGTACAGCCGGTCGTTCTGGACCGCGCTGAGCCGGCCGCCGACCGGGTCGTCCCGGAGCGCGTCCATCAGGTCGTCGAACTCCGACTCCGTGACGTGCGAGAAGCCGTACTGGAAGACGATGGCGTCGGGGTCGACTTCGAGCAGCGCCTCGTAGTCCCAGTTCGCGTAGTTGCCCTGGATGTGCTCCGCGAAGGCGTCCCGCATCCCGAGGTCGCGGTACTGCTTGTGGTTGTTCCCGTCCTGGACGGGGTACGCGTAGAACGACCCGCCCTCGAAGTCCGAGTTCACGGACAGCAGGCCGACTCTCGGTCGCTCCTCGGGCGCGGGGAGCGACGACTCGACCTCCGCGAGCACGTCGTCGTGGATGGACTGGAACGCCTCGAAGCGCTCGCGTTCCCGGAACGCTTCGGCGACTTTCTCGAAGGCCTCGTACAGCGAGTAGTACGGGTAGTCGTGCCAGTCGTCGCCGCGGCGCCGGAGGTAGTTCCCGAGGAACGGCCCGACCGCGTCGCCGATCTCGTCGGCGTCCTCGCCGTTCCAGTCGTCCGAGAGGACGCCCAGCCAGTTGGGGTCGACCAGGTGGACGTCGCAGTCCAGCTCGTAGAACACCTCCTTGTCGAAGCCGCTCTCGCCCGCGACCGCGGCGACGTCGTCCATCGAGACGTCGACGCCGGGGAGGTAGTCGTAGAACGCCGTCGGGACGTCTTCGGGGTCCCAGAGGCCCCGCAGCCCCTCAATTTGCCCGAGCGCGATGCCCATGTCGCCGTACGTGCTCAGGAACGCCAGCCACGTCTCCGGCGGCTCCTCGAACTCGACGGTGCCGACCGGGTCCATCGTCACCGAGTAGGACTGGTCGTCGGCCCCCGTCTCGGTCGCGGTGTTCTCGGCGGTCGTCTGGTCGGTCGCCGTTCCGTCGCCGCCACTGAGACAGCCGGCGAGCAGCCCGCCGCCGAGGAGCGCGCTGCCGCCCCTGACGACGTCTCTGCGCGCCGGCATCTCGCGTCCGTGGTCGTCTCGTGCCATAATTTTTAGGCTAGCCTAAAAACGTATAACTGTTACTATCCGCGCCGGTCGACGCCCGACACGACTGTCGGCCGCCGACCCGACGCTCCTCACTCGCCGTCGACGCGGTCGAGGTACGCCCGGATGCGGTCCGTGTCCAGCGACTCCAGAATCGCGTCGTGAGCCCGCTGCTTCCGCCGGTCGATCTCGTCGTCGGTGACGTACGCGTCGAGGCGGTCGTCGACCTCCTGCTCCAGGAGTTCCTCCAGCTCTTCCTCCGAGAGCCCGTGGTCCTCGGGCAGGTGGTTCTGGAAGTACTCGCGCCAGCGCTCCCGGTCGCCCCACTCGTCCTCGCGCGCTCGCTCCCGGCGGAGCCAGTCGACGCGCTCGGCGATTCCGTCCCAGTACCCCTCCTCGCGCCGCGCGTCCCCGACGACGCGCCGGCCGACGAGCGCGCCGTGGCCCGCCGCCATAATCGCCTGCTCGCTCACCTCCTCGACGGGCGAGGCGACGTACAGCCCCTCGATCGGCGTGCGGCCGTCGCGGTCGGCGTACGTCCGGTCGAAGTGCTCGTGCTCCTCGCCGTCACCGTGGGAGTGAGTCACGAACATCTCGTCGCCGTCGTCCAGCGGCTTCAGGTACTCGCTCCCGTAGCGAGTCGCGCCGACGACCCGGGGCGCGCGCACGGTCCGGTCCTCCTGCGTCTCCACGACGAAGCCGTCTCCGTCCGCCGCCCGCGTCACCGACTCGACGAGGTCCGCGACGACCTCACAGCCCGCAGTCTCCGCGTGGTCGTGCGCGAGGTCGTAGAACGTCTCGATGTCGATGCCCTCCGGGAACCCGAGGTAGTTCTCCAGATGCGCGCACTGCCCCAGCGAGGAGCGGCCGCGGTCGAAGATGACGGTGTCGAGGTCCTCGCGGGCGGTGAACACGCCGGTCGAGCAGCCCGCGGGGCCGCCGCCGACGACGACCACGTCGAACTCGCGCGCGGACGCCGCGCCGGTGGATTCGTCGGCGCTCACGCGTCGAACTCCCCGTTGACGATGTCCGCGACGCGCTGGCGGTCGAACAGCTGTTCGCCGCCGAACGCCTCGGGGTACAGGCCCTGCGCCGCCCGCTCCAGTTGGAACAGGTGGATGATGGGGCCTTGGTAGGTGAGCCCGCCGTAGACGACGCGGTCGTTCTGGACGGCCGACAGCTGGCTGGCGGCGTCGTGGCTCTCCAGGTGCGAGCGGATGTTCTCCTCGAAGTACGACTCGGAGATTTCGCCCTGCAGCCTGATTGCGAGCGCGTCCGGGTCGATCTCCAGCAGCGTCTCGAAGTCGATGGTGCCGCCGCCGGCTTGGGCGTCCGTGACGCCGTGTTCGGCGAGCGCGTCGCCGACGCCGAGGTCGTTCCAGTGCTTGGACTGGGTGCCGCCCCCGATGAGGTACGGATAGAACGACTCCGGCGGGACTTCCGCGGGGTAGAGCACGGCGACGGACGGCGTCTCACTCGGGAGCCGTGCTTCGACGTCCGCGAGCACCTCGTCGTGGAGCTCTCGGAAGGCCTCGTAGCGGGCGCGCTCCTGGAAGACCGCCGCGAGCTTCTCGAAGGCCTCGTACAGCGAGTAGTACCGGTAGTCGTCGTGCCAGCCGTACGCCCGCGAGAAGATGGTGTTCCCGAAGAACGGCGCGACGCCCTCGCTGATCTCCTCGACGTCGCCCTCGCTCCACTGGAGGCGGTTGACCATGAAGTTCGGGTCCGTGACGTGGACGTCGGCGTCGAGCTCGTAGTAGATTTCCTTCCCGGTGCCGTTCTGCCAGAGCTCCGTGAGGTCGTCCTTGTCGACGGAGACGCCGGGGAGGTCGTCGTAGAGGTGGGTGCCGTACCGGGCCTTGACACCGATTGCGGCCATGTCGTCGCCGCGGCCGAGGGCGACGCCCATGTCGGCGTAGTCGGCAGTGTAGGGGACCCACGTCTCCGGCACCGACTCGAACTCGACGGTGCCGACGGGCTCCATCGTGACGCTGTAGGAGCCGTCCGTGGTCGTCTCGGTCGCGGTCTCCGTCGCGGTGTTCGCTTCGGTGGCGGTGCTGGTGGCCGGGTCGTCGTCGCTGCTGCCGGTACAGCCGGCGAGCAGCCCGCCGGTGAGCACTGCCCCGCCGTACTTCACCACGTCGCGCCGCGTGGGCGAATCCTGCTTCATAGAGTTTAGGCCCACCTAATCACGTATAGGCGTTTCGAATCTTAGGCGGGCCTAAAAGGCTACTGCGGTCCCCCGCACCGCGGACACAACGGCGGGCCGTGCTCGGGCAGCACGTGACCGCACTGTGAGCACGTTCCTTCCTCGTCCGGCGTCGTGATGTCCTCGACGATGGCCTCGGTCTCCGCTCGGACCCCTTCGAGAGTCCCGACTTCGTCACTCACGCTGGCGTCGCCGGGTTCGTCGGCCAACTCCTCGACCGCGAACCGCGCCCGGTCCGCGACGAACGACGTCTCCTCGTCCTGTAGCGCTACGAGTCGCTCCGTCGGGAGTGACGCGACCGGTTCGTCGCCCCCCGCGAGCAGCCCGACGGCCTCCGCCGCGCGACCACGAACGTAGTCGTTCTCGTCGTCGAGGCGGGCCACGAGGGCGTCCCGGCAGTCCCGTAGCGCCGCCGGGCGCTCACAGCCGACCGCGACGAGCGCCGTACAGAGGTGGTAGCGGACGAGTTCGCCGTCGTCGCCGAGGTGGGACGCGAGCGCCGCCGTGTGGTGGGCGAGTCGTCCCGGGCGGCCCAGCGCCACGCATTCGAGGGCTTTCGCGAGCTTCTCGACGACCTCCGGCTCGTCGAAGTCGAGTCCGACGCGCAGCTCCGCCAGCAGCGCCGGCGTGTCGACGGCGTCGGGCTCGTCGCGGGCCACGTAGCCCAGCGCCTCGGCGGCCCGAGCGCGGACGTAGTAGAACTCCTCGTCGTCGGCGAGCCGCTCGGCCAGCGGCTCCGCGACCGCGCCGACCGCGGCGGGCTCCGCGTCGGCGACGGCGACGAACAGTTTCGCGGTCGTCAGCCGGACCGCGCGCTCGGCGTCCGTGAGGAACGGCACCAGCGCCGCGAGCACCGGCGAGAGCGCGCCCGGCTGTTCGTCCGCGAGACTGCCCAGCGCCCGCAGCGCCTCCCGTCGCCGTTCGGCCGCCGCGGCTTCGTACGCTTCGAGGTCGGCCGCGGCGGCCTCGTGTGCGCCCGACTCGACGCGGTCGGTCAGTCGGCCTATCGCCGGCAGGTCGTTCGCCTCGTCCATCCGTGTTTCCTCCACGTGCCACTCGCCCGTACACTGTGAAAAAGCCTAGTCGTCTCCGGGCCACGACGGTCGCCCCACTGCGCCTATCCGAGTGGGCTGTCTCGCGCGCGGCGACCTACCGTTCTAGTCACGTTTCCGAGCCGGAACGTTTATGCTGTTTTAGGTGAGCCTAAAGAGCGATGGCAGAGAGTCACGCACCACGACTGCCCCCGCGGGACGGTCCTCTTCCGCGGCGCGCTCCCGGGCGCCGACCGCCCGCCAACGAGGGATAGCATGTTCGACGACTCCCTCCCGTCGTCGACGCGCCGCCAGCGCAGCGCCCTCTGGACGGGGCTGTACCTCCGCCTCTTCGACGAGGCCGAGGACGACCGACCGGACGCGCGGTCCCGCGAGCGCCGCGACGCCGGCCGAACGGAGGGCGAGTGACGTGGTCGGGCAGACGCTCACCGAAATCAGGGCGCGCATCGAACGGCTGGCGACCGACGACGGCCCCTACGAGGTGGTCTGCGGGCGGACGGCCGAGCGCATCGTCCCCGTCGACGGCCACCGCTTCCCCGACCGCGAGGCCGCCGCCACCGCGGCCGAAATCGCCGAACAGTACCGCGCGACGCTCCGCCGGTACGACCCGCGCGTGCCGTGTTACGACCCCATCGTCTGCGAGGCGCCCGCGCTCGAACGCTCCCCCGCGCCCTCGACGAGCAAGGACTGGGCGTTCCCGGCCACCGCGCGCTCGGACGCTGCCTCGGGCCGCATCGAGTTCTGCCACCGCGTCGCCGGCGCGCTCTTCGAGGCGCTCTCGTCCCGCGGCCACGACGACGTCGAGCGAACCGTCATGGACGCGTACTTCGACGCCGCCGAGACGACGCCCTCGCGGGACCGCCTCTGCTCGCGACTCCTCGAACAGACGGCCGCCGAACTCGACGCGCGCCTGCCGGCCGCCGAACAAGCGGCCGTCCTCGCTGACGCTACCACCCACCTCCCCGACGAACCGACGTCCGACCCCTCGCTGGCGGCGGCGTTCGACCGCCTCGCCGCCAACGACCTCGTCGGAGAGTACGCCCTCTCCCCGTGGCGCGTCGACTTCGACGCCGACGAACACCGGTGTCGCGTCTCTGTGACGGACTACGCGCTCGCGCCCGTCGAGACGCACCTCCCGACGCTCCCGATTACCGTCACCGTGCTGCGACACCACGGCGGGCGTTCGCTCACCGTCCCCGAGGTCGCTCGCGTCGGCGACGACACGTTCGAACTGACGCTCACCGCCGACGCCGAACCCGCCGGCCTCACCACCGCCCCAATCACGAACCATGCCGAGTGACACCCACCTCGACGCCGCCCGCGAGCTCGCCCGCGCCGAACAGGAGTCCGTCCGCGGGAAACTCGACGCCTACGACCAGTTCGTCTCCCGAGTGCAGGACCTCCCGCTGGAGTCCAGCCACCCCGGCCAGCGGGCGCCCGCGCTCTCCGCGGGCGGCGCCCAGTCTTCCGGGTCGGCGGCCAGCACGAAGACGGGCTGTGCGAGCGTCCGCGCGGCGTTCCGGGACACAATCCGGCCGTACAGCGTCGAAGACATCGACGACGACGAGCCGCTGCTGGAGACGATTCGCTCCGAACTCTCGGACTCGATTGCGGTCGCGCTCGCGCCGACGACCGACGCCGGCTTCACGAGCGGGCTCCGCGATGCCATCGTCGCCGCCGTGGAGTCACGGCGCGTCGAAGCCTACGCGATGCAGGCCGGACTCGACGCCGAAATCGACGAACTGGCGGCCGCCTCCGAGACCCTCGACCCGATTCTGACGTGGCTGCTCGACGCCGACGAGACGCCGCTCACGGCCCTCGACTTCGACGAACTGCGCGTCCGCCACGCGAAACTCGGCGCCCACCGCGAGCGCTGCGCGCAACTGCTGGCCGACCGACAGGCGTTCCTCGACCGGGCGACGAAGCACGCGGGGCAGGCGGGGATGCGCCATCGGACGCTCGTCCGGTACCTCTACGCCGACCTCCCCGTCGTTTTCCCCGTCCTCTCGGCGGGCGTGCGCGTGGAGACGCTGTGCGCCGACGCCCAGCGCGCCGTCCGCGACCACCTCACCCGGCGCGTCTGACCGGTGTCGCCCCGCTCCTCCGAGTGGTTTACTGCGTCAGGCGGTTCTGGTTAAGCCAGGTGCTAGTCTGTCGAGACGATTCTGATAGCGAGCTCGACGATTCCAGAGACGAGCATTCCGATAGTCACCAACCAGAACCACCGTAACTCCGTCGTCACGCCGATTGTTACTACGACCGAAATTGCAGTGACGAGTGTGACCCAGTGGTCATCACCACCGACGAATCGAGTCTTCATGAATTCGCGTCAAACGGCATTGGCTGTCTCGTACTCGATAACTGCTACCTCTCGGTCGTCGATGGATACTGTGTAGACCTGGTCTGACGAAGAGAACCCCACCGCTCCGTGAACGTCGCCTGATTCGGCAGTCCACCCCCGTTCAGCTGCTGACTCACGGACGTCGACGGTTCGTACTGCTGGCTCGAACTCGAGTTCTACGTCGTAATCTGTCTCTCGTTCGAGCGTAAACGATGCATATATCGGATTGTCCGGGCTCACAGAGTATGTCTCGTCGAGCACCGTCTCGTCTGCACTCGTCACCTCGATTGGGACCGAATAGTCGCTTTGCGTCGTCTCGATTTCGATTATCCCCTGGCTCGGGGACCCCCACGAGAGACAACCCGCGCCGAAGAGGAGACCTCCGGCAGCCATCATCGATTGCCTGCGGGAACAGTCGAACGACACAAATCGACTTCCACCCCCGACTCATATATGTTTTCTCGCCAACTTCTGGGGGTGTGGGAAAATCCTCCAAACTACGGAGCCTGGTCGCACACCTACCGACTGCTGTCTCACGTAACTGGCATTCGATTAATCGGATTTCTACACGGCCACGTTCCGTACTGTGGGCTTAGGCGTTCGAACGGCGAATCTCTGTGAAGCAGCCACCCGAGGAGTAGTTGAGGGTGGTTGTCTCAATGCATATGGTTCCCTCCTACGAGTGCCCGTGCAGACACGAATCATGTGAGTACGTCTTTGTTCCGGGACTGGATCCCTCACAAGATGTCGCTGATTCGGAGTGACTATTACTACTGATCGACGTTCAAAATATAATGGAGGAAGCGATTGCCCACCGGCTCCGTTGGATTTACGTTCCGCTGTTTGCCGTGATCCTCGCAGCGTAGGTCATTCGCGTTACGGCGTTCGTTGAGCACCCCCGGCTAGAGAGTCTGCTATCGGCCAGATTCCCGGCGTGCTCGTGATTGGTGTTGCCGTCCTCTATACCGTGATTCCCGTAATAGCCGTCGTTAGTTTTTGAGTGTCATTCTCGGTGACCACGAACGAATGCACGTCGCAAGACACTCAGAAGAACGTACGTTTCGTACTTCTGGGTTCGGCAATGCTCGCAGGGCTGCATATCCGTGACAATGTCCTTGATTTCGTCGTCGTACTCGTCCGTGAGCGTGGTGAGGGCATCCGTAATCTGGGGCTGGATAGCGTCGATCATCTCCTCAACGGCGGAGTCGGCCGAATCTGGTAGTGAGTACGAGAGGACGATCGTGTTCGCCCCGTAGTATTTCGTCGTCCCACCGCGCCCCTCCTCGAACCGGACGACATCGACGAGGCCCGCGTCCCGGAGCTCGTTGATGTGGTGGCGCACGGTGTTTTCTGTTCGGTCGATTCCGCGGTCGGCGAGGCGCTCGTGTACGTCGCTCGCCGTCAGCGTCTCGTCAGCAAGAATATCGAGAATCATCGCTCGCATCGGTTCATCGATCGCATCGGAGACCCGCGTATCTCGAACGGCGATATCCTCGAGTTCGTGCTCGGCATCAGATGTGCTCATATGTGAACCGACAGCGTGTACAGGCTAAGTAGTGGCGACCATCGCACGGACTCCAACTGATGCTCATCTCGGAAGTCTGGCAAAGCTCTAGATGACTCGTTTGTCCGTTCAAACACTCCGTATTCATATTCAAACATATCATCTAAAAAATACTTTAGAGGGTATGGGCACTACGTAGAACTGTGATGAGCGAAACAACGCAACTCCGCGTGATGGACTTCGATTGTCCGAGCTGTGCAAGCACCGTCGAACGCGCCCTCGCGAATCAGGACGGCGTCGAAAATGTTGAAGTTCACTACGCGACTGGCCGGGTCGAGATTGAGTACGACGACAACGTCGCCGATCCCGCCACGTTCGAACAGACGATCGAGAACCAGGGCTACACGCCCCAGCCCGCCTGAGGAGAAAAGCCATGGATACCCAATCAGTCAAACAGTACTATCGCAAACACCAGCAGGCTATCATCGTCGCGGTGAGCGGCCTGCTGTACGCCGCCGGCTGGACGCTCGGCTACGTTTCGGCCTTCGACACGGCGAGCGCTTCGATCTTGATCCTCGCGGCGATCGTCGGCGGCTACGACATCGCTAAAACCGCCTACCACGAGGTCACAAGCCGAACGCTCGGCATCAAGACGCTCGTGACCCTAGCCGCCGTCGGCGCAATCGTTATCGGCTCCTACTGGGAGGCCGCCGCAGTGGTCTTCCTGTTCGCACTGGGATCGTACCTCGAAGGGCGGACGATGCGCAAGACGCGCAACGCCCTCGAAGAACTGCTGGAGATGACGCCCGACACGGCCACCGTGCGCCGTGACGGCAAGCAAAAAGAGGTGTCTGCCCGCGAAGTCGAAGAGGGCGAGATCGTCATCGTCAAACCCGGCGAGAATATTCCCGTGGACGGCGACGTCGTTGAAGGTGAGAGCGCCGTCAACCAAGCACCGGTGACCGGTGAGAGCGCGCCCGTCCACAAGGCCGACGGCGACGAAGTCTACGCCGGGACGATCAACCAGGAAGGTTCGCTGGAAGTACGGACGACCGGCTCCGGGACGGATACGACGCTCCAGCGGATCATCCAGCGCGTCGAAGAGGCCCAGGAGGCGCAGTCACCGACCGAGAGCCTCATCGACCGGTTCGCCAAATACTACACACCAAGCGTGATCGCACTGTCCATCGGCGCCTACGTAGTCACGCAGAACGCAATCCTGTCGCTGACGCTGCTGGTCATCGGCTGTCCCGGCGCGCTGGTGATCGGGCCGCCAGTCAGTATCGTCTCCGCGATCGGGAATGCAGCTCGGAGCGGCGTTTTGATGAAAGGCGGCGAGCACCTCGAACGGGCCGGCAAGATCGATCTCGTCGCCTTCGACAAGACCGGCACGCTTACGAAAGGCGAGACCGCCGTCGCCGACGTTACCGGATTCGACGCCAAAGCCGGCGACGTGCTGGAGCTTGCGGCCATCGCCGAGAAGAAGAGCGAACACCACCTCGGCGACGCCATCCTCGAGGCGGCACAGGACCGTCCGGCCGCCGTCACCGATGGCGGGGCGGCAACTGGCCAGGCAGACACCAACCCAGCACTCACAGAAGCACGCTCAGTCCCCAACCCGGACGATTTCGACGTGGTTGCCGGCAAGGGCGTCATCGCCCACCACGACGGCCGCGAGATCGTCGTTGGTAATCGAAAACTGCTCGACGAACGGGAGATCAAGATCCCCGAGGAAGTCGGCGACTACGTCCGTGAGCGGGAGGAGCGCGGCGAGACTGTCGTCCACATAGTACGTGACGGCGTCGTCATCGGCGCCATCGCCATGCGGGACGAACTACGGGAGGTGGCGCCCGGCGTCGTCCAGGAGCTGCAGGACGCCGGTATCGAGACCGTGATGCTGACCGGCGATAACGAGCGCGTCGCGGCTGCGGTGGCTGAGGAGGTCGGCATCGACGACTACCGCGCGGAACTGCTCCCTGAAGATAAACAGACGGTCATCGAAGAGTACCGCAAGGACGGCCACGTCGTGGCGATGGTTGGTGACGGCATCAACGACGCGCCCTCGCTGGCGACCGCCGACGTGGGCATCGCTATGGGTGCTGCCGGGACGGACACGGCCATCGAGACGGCCGATATGGCACTGATGGCCGACGACCTGGAGCGCATCCCCTACGCGGTGACGCTGAGCAAAGCGACCCGCTGGAACATCTACGAGAACGTCGGTCTCGCAGTGCTAACCGTGAGCCTGCTGCTGGCAGGCGTCTTGACGAGCTACGTCACGCTCGCGCTCGGGATGCTCGTCCACGAGGCCAGCGTCCTCGCAGTCATCCTCAACGGAATGCGCCTGCTGCGCTACTAACAGCACAGAGCCACACCCACACACGAAAATCCACGACCAATGTCAGAAACCACGAACCCGACCGACACGAACCGTCCCGAGGAGCACTGGGCAGTCGAATACGATGTCGAACCGATCCGGATCCGTGACCCCGTTGCAGAGGCGCTTGCGGTCCTCGATCCCGGCGAGCCGTTCGTCGTCACCTACGAGGACGTAGTGAAGGCGGCAGGGCATTCCTGTCCGACCGCATCCGGTGCCTATCGAATCGCACAGGTGGGTCTCGATGCGCTGTACCCCGACGGCCATCCGGTCCGAAGCGAGATCGAAGTGCTCACGGCAGGGCCGCGCGACGATGCCACTTACGGCGTGATGAGTCGGCTCATCTCGTACGTGACCGGCGCAGCGCAGGAAGACGGCTTCGGCGGCCTCGGTGGTGGCCACGGTGACCGCCAGAACCTGTTGACCTTCGACGCCTTCGAGTCCGACAGCGCGGCACCGACGTTCCGGTTTCGTCGGACGGATACGGACGATGCCGTCGCCGTAACGTACCACGTCGGAGATGTCCCTGACGGGGGACCGGCAATCGGGAATCTTCAGGGGATCCTCGATGGATCAGCCAGTGACCAGCAACGGGAGGCCTTCGCTGACGCATGGCATCGCCGCGTCCAAGTCGTCCTGGCTGACGACTCGCTGTTCACTGTAGAACCCGTCTAGCCACGGCGTCAACCACGGTACGACAGTCGGCCACGATTCCGCCGTCGGGCTATCACACTTCCATATGCTCCTCGACGAACCAGTGGATGATGTGGCCCTCCGCTCGGTGCAACACGTCGCTACACGTCGCGTTCGCGATGTCGAGTGCCGCAGCCACCTCGCCTAATGTCGATTCCCGTGGTGTCCGGTAGTAGCCTGCTTCGACAGCAGCCAGAAGCACCTCTTGCTGTCGGTCCGTGAGCAACTGGTCTGCTGGGCTCGCGTCGATTTCGCGAACAGATTCGATCGTGAAGCCGATGCCTAAATCCTCGAGGTGATCGCCGAGACTCGAGAGCCGCCTCGTCGATGTCGTCACCTCCCACGTAGCGACACCGTTCTGAATATCGAAGGGCATTCTGAGTGGAACACCGGCTCGCAGGACCGGGAGAAGTGGAAGTGGGTTCACCGTCTTTATCTGGAGGAGCGCCTCGTCTTCGTGCTTCCAGAGTAGCTCGAGGTCCTCGATGTCGTCACGGGATTGAATGTCGGTAATGATTGGAAGTGGGTCAGCGGTCTTGAGCCTGACAAGCCCGATGCCGGTCCCTTCGCCAGGAATACTCGTGACGACTTGAAACACCACCTCCGGATGAGCAGCCGAGAGATCTCCGATCCAGGTATGGTCGGGGATATCTATGGAAAGTTTCGCGTGTGGCATCGTCTGTAGCGTACCTACTATTTCGCTCATTATACCGGGATATACGAATATATTAGGGTGCGCCTCAATTTCTCGCGCTGATCACTAACCAGCCGAGGCGTGTACGGACATGTAATGTCGGAACTCCGCGAACGCGTGGCTAGCAGCCCGGGAGCGAAATTTCCCGATGTCCAGATTTCTGTCGCCAGATCGCTGGCCTGCGTCACGCTCAACGGGGCGGTTACGGTGGATCGTACCTCGTCCACGCCGTCGAAACTGGGGGTGTGTGTTCAGTAATGGTCGACGTGGGCGAGTGGATCACGGACAATGCTCGGCTCGTTATTGCGGTCATGGTCGTCGCGTCCGCGGTGGTCGCCGCCGGAGTGCCGATGGTCGACCGATCGACGTCCCTCGACCAGTTCCAGACCGACGCCGACGAAGCCGATGCGCTCGATTACGTCGACGCGAACTTCTCGAGCGGGTCGACGGATACGACCTCAGCACAGGTCATCGTCCGGGACAACAACGTCCTCGATAAGGACACCCTCGTTTCTATTCTCGAATACGAACGGGCGCTCGAGACCAACGAAACAGTCAACGAGACCCTCGTCGAGAACGACTCCACGCGAAGCGTCGCGAACCTCGTCGCGACCACCTCGATCCGGGAAGACCGGGCCGCCGAGCTACAGACCCGCGAACGTGAACTAGCGAGGACGGAGACGAGCCTGGCGGAGGCGCTCGATTCACTCGAGAGCAACCCCAACGCTAGCGTTCGCCCCGCGTTCGAGACCGTCGACGCCAACACGTCGATAACCCTCACCGAGGCGGACTACCGGCTGTTCGCGGACGCTGTCGAGGAGCGACGCGCGCAAGACGAGACAGGTGAGAGTACGGGGAACGTCACGAAACAGATTCTCGCGGACGAGTACGCAATGCTCGCCGAGGACAGAAACGAGCTGGAGAGCCTTGACCCAACTCTCGAGACGCAGATCGAGGAACTCCGGTCGCTAAACGACTCCGAAGTCGAGGCTCTCGTCGCGGACGTACTTTCCAGTGAATCGGACCGGTCGGCACGCGCGCTTGCCTTCATGCCCGACTACTACGAGCCGGGATCGACGGAGACGAACGCGACGCTGCTCGTCGTGACCCACGAGTCCGCAGGCGGATCGTTCGCACCCGGTGACGCACCCGAGGAGATCGAGGACGCACAGGCCACGATGACGGACCTGGCGCCGGACGACGACTCGATGGTCGTCCTGGTCTACGGTGACGGTGTCGTCTCGACGGAGATCACGGACTCGATGATCGACAGCGTCCTCCTGGTCGGCCCACTGGCGATCGCGTTCGTCTTGCTCGTTCTCGTGGTCGTCTACCGGGATCTGCTGGACATCCTGCTCGGTCTCCTGGGGATCGCGCTCGTGCTCGTGTGGACGTTCGGTGCGATGGGGTGGTTCGACATCGCGTTCAGCCAGCCGTTCATCGTCGTCCTCGTCCTACTGATCGGGCTCTCCATCGACTACGGCCTCCACGTCGTGATGCGTTATCGGGAGGATCGAGAGTCGAGCGAGACGTCGCCCAGTCGCGCGATGGCTGTCGCACTCGGGAGCGTCGGCGTCGCACTCGTCTACGTCACCACGACGACCGTCATCGGCTTTCTCTCGAACCTTACGAGCCCGCTCGGGGTGTTCCGCGAACTCGGCGTCGTCAGCGCTATCGGCATCGTGGCCACGCTGCTCGTCTTCGGCCTGCTCGTTCCGGCGCTGAAAGTCGAACTCGACGAGCTCCTCGAACGCCGTGGGATCGACCGCCTGAAACCAGCTGTCGGAACGGGTGGCGGGCCGGTCAGTCGCGTCCTAGGTACGGGGGCGACGCTCGCGACGAAGGCCCCCTACGTCGTCATCGCCGTCGCGCTCCTCGTCAGCGCGACGGGTGCGTACGGGGCGACAGGTATCGACGCGAGCTTCGAGCAGTCGGATTTCCTCGCGGAAGATCCCGACGACTGGGTGAAAGACCTCCCCGATCCGATCGCGCCCGGGACGTACACGGCAGAGAGGGCGATCGACACGCTCGACCGTGACTTCGTCAGACAGGACACCACAGCCACGATACTCGTCAGGGGCGACGTGACTGATCCCGCGACACTCGACCGGCTCGACGCCGCACGCACGAACGCGAGCGACATGTCGGCGACGGAGACGTACGCCGACGGAGAGCCCGCGGTGACCGACCCGATCACGGTGATGGACCGCGTCGCGGCGGACAACGCGTCGTTCAACCGGACGCTAGCGGCAGCCGACACCGACGGCGACGGCGTCCCTGACGAGAACGTGACTGCCGTCTACGACGAACTGTATCGGGTGGCACCCGAGGAAGCAGCCGACGTCGTCCACAGGGAGGACGGCGAGTATCGGGCTGTCCGGATGGTCGTGACCGTCGACAGTGGCGTCGACGACGACGTCGTCCACGACCAGATGGGGTGGCTTGCCGACGACGCCGACGGGGAGGGCGTTTCCGTCATCGCGACCGGCGACGTGATCGTTAACCAGATCACGGCCGACCAGCTCGCGGAGACGGCGCTCCTGAGTCTCGTCGTCGCGCTGCTCTCGGTCGTCGTCGTCCTCGCGGTCGCTTACCGGCTCACCGAGGGGAGCGCATCACTCGGCGTCGTCACGATCGTCCCCGTCGCTTTCACCCTGACGTGGGTACTCGGGACGATGGCGCTGCTGGACATCCCGTTCAACATCGTCACCGGCATGATCACCGGGCTCACGATCGGGCTCGGCGTCGACTACAGCCTCCACATTAGCGAGCGATTCAACCAGGAGCTAGCCGGGGCTGAGACGGTTGCCGCGGCGCTCCACGAGACCGTCACCGGGACCGGCGGTGCGTTACTCTCGAGTGCGGCGACGACCGCCAGCGGGTTCGCTGTGCTGCTCGTCGCGATCCTCCCGTTCCTGCAGTCGTTCGGCCTTATCACCGCGCTGACGATCGTGTTCGCGTTCCTCGCCAGCGTGTTCGTCCTCCCGAGCTTGCTCGTCGTCTGGGCACGGGTGGTGAATCGAGATTCCGGACTGCGGGAACCCACCACCGGTACGGCGACAGAATCACCCGATAGCACAGCTGAAGGCAAGGCTGACGTGACGCGAACGGTTCACCGCTCCTACCTCTCCCCCGACCAGGTGGTTCCAGTGACTGTCTCGCTCCGGAACGTTCGCGATCGGATGATACTCAGGGAATCAGTCGATGGCGAGATCGGCAATATCGACCACTCCCCCGAACCAGTTGCCGTAGATCGGGATGACGGAACCATCACAGTGTACTGGAACACCGCTGATTCGGTGGTCGACGCGAGCCTCGAGTACACGGTCGAACTCCCCGCGGAAGCAGCGGATGGCGATGTAGTCACGTTTGAGGGGACCGTCGAAAGCAGTGACTGCCGATGGTCGGTCGGTGGAGACGAGACGGCCACTGTCGTTGAGGATATCTTCCAACGCGTGCTTGAGCGTGGTGCAGTCACTGCCGCGGACATCGAGGTCGCTATCGAGCGTGACGATATCACTCCCAAAGAAGTCGCACGTCTTCGCCGTGCTTGGCTCAAAGGGGACTGAGTCCGGTAGTATCACTCGACGTCAACTGTTTCCAGTCGCTCGCGGATTACGCTCTTGGCCGGCAGGGATTTTTCGTGTTGTTCTTCCGGACAACGATTAGAGCGGACCTGATCTCAAGTCCTCTCGAACCACCCGAGGCCCCGACCGGGATGGAGTGGAAGCAACTCGAATTTGAGTAGCGGGCAACGTGTCGAAGATTTCAGCCGCGTACCGGTAGAACGCATTTACCTCACTCTATATCTTTCACGGCGTTCTTGTATCGAGTAATCCAGCAAACCGAACGGTACGTAAGTTCTCTGTACTGACCAGTCAGATGAGTTCTTGAGCGAGTCCTGTCCAGTGTTTCGTAGTGTCTCAGACTCGTGATTCTCGGCGAGCAGTCTTTCGGAGAATTGCCCGGCAATCATACACTCAGTGGCCTGTATACGATTCGACGCCGCTGTACGAGCGAAGCTCGCTCGACGGGCTGGAATCAGATATCAGAATCGTCTCGCAGACCTGGTTCAGACACGACCGCCATGAGTCGATCGAGAACTTCGTTTGTGCACTTCCGCTGGCGTATTTCGAATTCGGTACGCACGACCGCTACGCGGGGTCGACTCACTACGAGATGGACACGCTCTTTCGCGTATTCTTGCTGAAAGAGCTCCACGGATGGACCCACGAAACCGCACTGATCGAGTATCTCGAGTGCCATCCAGCACTCTGCGACCAACTGGATCTGGAGACAGTGCCGGACCAATCGACGCTGTGGCGTAGTTGGCACAAACGGTTTCCTGACGAGTTTCGCAGTACAGTCGAGACAGCCGCGCGCACTATCCTTGTCAAAGCTCAGAACGCGGATGTCGCTGTTCCACGCGAACCAGAGCGGCGTCTTCCTTCTCACGATGCGGAAGAGGACGAATTAGAGCTAGAGGATCAAGCTGTCCTCAACGAAGCGGAAACGATCACGGAGCACGTCAGCCGTATCGTCTTCCCGGCACTTTCGCTGGATCGTGGGGACGGCTGTGAAATCCACGAGAACGCCTACTGGGACTTACAGACGTACCTGGGGCTTCGCGAGAGATTGGCTGCTAATGAAGGGGCTCGCAGTTTCGTCTACGAATCGACTCGGGATCGGACGCCGCTGGGGCACGCTCATCGGGAGCAGATTCGGGACCTCTCGATTGAACAGGTTCGAGCGATGTACCGGCAGGCCATCACTCGGCTCCTGAACGAAGTTGCCGAGACAGAGCAGTTCTTTCGAGCCGGAATCGTCGCGATCGACATTACCGAAGCTGACCCGTTCACAGGTAACCGCACGGGCCACGAGGACGAGATCATCGGGACGAAGGAGAAGACCGATGAATACGCCTACCAGTGGGCGACGGTGCAGTTGGTCGGGAATGCCGTCCCGATCGTGCTGGACGCGCGCCCCGTCCGAAAGGGGGAGACACGACTGGAAATCGTCGAGGACTTGCTCGATTCGGCTGAAGAGTTGGTCCACGTCGATAACGTGCTGATGGACAGGGAGTTCGATAGCCAGCACGTCTTGGAGATGATCAGCCAGCGCGGGCTCTCCTACGTCGTTCCCAAGCGGATGCAGACCAGCGAGAAAGCCCAGGCCAAGCGATTGCTTCGACGTGATCAAGACCGCTACGAGACCGGCCGGAAACTCCACCTCGGCAAGAACGAATGGCACGAGACGACGCTGATCTACCGTCGGAAAGAAGACTCCGAGCATGACGACCACCGGCAGTACTCGGTGTTCATGACGAATTGCGGGAGCGGTCACCTCACAGAGTACGGGTATCGGTGGGAGATCGAGAGCGGCTACCGGTCGATAAAGCGGTTCATGGCGGCGACGACGTCGAAGGATTTCGGGCTTCGCTTCTTCTACTTCGCATTTGCCTGCCTGTTGTACTCGATCTGGCGAGCTGTCGATTTGCTCGTGCAGGTTGAGTTGACTGGTGAGTACGAGCACTCGCCGATGGTGACGGCAGATAACACACTGACGCTGCTGAAGAAGGAGACCGGAATCGGATAGAGAGATACTCTGACCGGGGCAATACGGATTCCTGAGTGGCAACGCTGTCGGGGATCTTGGAAATTCACTGGTCTAGTTGGTAGTACGACACCAGAAGACTATCGAGAGTAGATCCGAAGCAGCTTCTCCTCGAAAATTCGCCCGAAACCACGCATCACAGCCCCGTTAAATCCACTGTAGTCTCAACTCCACACGGCCTGAGATTTTGTATAGCGGTATACGATATATAATTTCCCATAGTGCGGTTTTTCGGTGCTAAGGGGCTCCAGATACCCGATTTCTCTCGATGGGGCGAATACAGCGAGTGGTCCTGATTATGCCAATAATCACGACCAAATTGAAGCACCCCGACGCTGTGGGGTAAGCACGAATGCCGCACACGCCTCACGACGGCGCTCTCCCAGGGGTGGAGGCACCGAGACCGGGATCGAGTTTGCTCTGGCTCTCCTCAGCTGAGGTCGAAGCGATGCCGAAAGAAAGATTCGATATAGAACGAATGACCTTAACCTATATTAAGATAGGGTCCGAACGTTGCTGTATGACCGAAGACGGATCGAACTCCGAGGGCCTGATGGAACGCCAGACCACGGGTGAAGACCGCGTACGGATGACCGTCCGGCAGCTTTCGGAGCCTCAGACGGCCAACTGGATCGCCTCAGAAGCGGGCTGGTCACACGAGCCGACAAAACGCGTCCTCGAACGGCTCGTCGACGATGGCATCCTCCACCGTGACGACAGCGGGACTCACACCACGTACTACCCCGATTACCGTCGTCAGGCGATGCAGGAGGCGATGCGCCTCCGGGACAGCGAACACACTGTCGAGGAACTCACGGATCGTCTCGCCGATATGAAGACCCAAATCCGCGACTGGGAAGACGAATTCGGCGTCGAGTCACCGAACCAGCTTCGCGGGACGCTCGCTGACGACGCCTTGGACGCTGATGAGGAAGATCGGCGCCGTGAGACCGCCCGCGAGTGGGAGCATCTTCAGCGGCGTATCCAGATCGTCGGATTCACCATCCGCGAATGGGACTTCCTCGCCCCAACAGAGCCCGCTGAGGCCAGCAGCTAATGGATGTGTTCTCCCCCAACACGTTGCTGTTGAAGTCATAGTAAGTATTTACGGTACCCGCAGCCCACATATAAGTTTTATATAGTGGTGGTCCGTGTTACGGTATATGAACCGTGAGACGGAACGCTCCGGATCCTCTGGTGCATCTATTTCGCTTTCGATACCCCCATCAGACCCGGATTTATTCAAACACAAAGCAACGAGTGACGTGCTTCTATTTTTAACCAACCATCGGTTTAGTGACTTCTCACTGCGAGAACTCGCAACGCAGATTGGTCATTCACACCAGACCGTCCGACGGGCAGTAAATGTCCTCAGTGCGAATGACCTGATTACCGAATCACTTCAAAGTAACCAGCGACTCGTACAGATTAACAGACAACGCCTCTCTATCCCGGACGACCCGATCCTCCGCATCCCCCAATCGGAGTATCACCAGCCGGTCAAAAATGCGGTCACGAGGCTCCAGGAAACCATTAGTGACGTCGTCGGCATCATCCTGTATGGGAGTGTTGCCCGGGGAGATGCGGATCGACGGAGCGATATCGACCTCTGGGTGCTGACTCGGTCAGGGCGGGCGGAAAGCCAACGCAAAGCGAACACGGTCGCACGCGACCTCGAAGAAATAGAATTCGATGGTGACCGGTACGCCTACGATATCGACGTTGAGACAGTCCAAGCGATTCCAGCCTACACCGATGATATTCGAGAAATCATCGTTTCAGGAATTCCGGTCTACAAGACGAGTGACTTCGAAACCGTCGAAAACCTGCTCTTGGAGGAAGGTGTTGGCGATGAGTAGCGGCTCGGACCCGGATTCTGTGCTCGCAGCACTTGACCGTGCCCAAGACGCCTTCGAGATGGTTGGACGTGGCCGAACCGAGTTCGAAGATGGAATCAGCGCCGATGCGGACTGGGAGACACAGCTGACAAAAGCGTGCAGACTGCTCGAAGTCGTCGACACACTCCAAGCACAAGACGGATACTATACAGCTGTCATCGAGGTCTGTTTCGGGGCTATCGAACGGTCGATTGAGGCGTATGCTCTCTCGATGACCAGCGATACGCTCCAAGAGTTCCAGAATCACCAGTTCGGTTACGACCGTGCGCATCAGATCGGACTGTTTGAACGGGATACTGCAGAGGAGATGAAGGCTCTTTACAGCGAAAATCGGACGGAGAGCTATTACGGTGGTAGTCGTCCAACGGCGGAGCAAGCAGATGCGATGACTGAATTAGCAACCGCGGTCCACCAGTTCTCGGTTAGTCAAATCCGTGAGGGTGGGGTCTGTCTCTGTGATTAACTACCGACAGCGATCCGCGTGAGAACTATAATGGCTCAAAACCCAGCTACAGACCGAACGCAGTTGACTCCCCTCACCAATACGTTTGAGCGTTATCTCCAGGACAAGGGAAAAGGTCGCGGCGGCGACGGCGGGAACTACCGGCGCAACGCCGCCCGTGAGCTCCAGCGGTTCGCCGAGTGGGCCGCCGGCGACCGCGGTGGCGACGACTGGACCGGAATCGTTCCCGATGACGCCGACCGCGAACCGGCGTTTTCGGACCTCGACGAGCGCGTGTTCCGGGAGTACGCCCGCCACTTGAGCGGTGACCGCGCGCTCAAACAGAACACGGTACAAACCTATTATCGCTATATCTCTTCGTGGTGCGGCTGGTGCGTCAACGAGGGCTACCTCGAAGCGCACTACGCGCAGCGCGCGAGCGCGATGGCCCCGCTCCCCGAGGACGACGGCCGTAAGCCCGGCGACCAGCAGGCGTGGACGTCCGAACAGCGCCACGCCATCACCCGGTACGTCGACGAACAGGCGCGTGAAGCCATCGAGGCGTACACGACGCTTCCCGAAGACACTGACCCGCTGGACCGACAGCGGGCGCGCTACGAGGCGCTGAAGGCGGCTCGTGACCGGGCGCTGGTGTTCGTCCTCGCGTACACGGCCGTCCGCGTGGGGGAACTGCTCCGGGACCCGAACGATCCGCGCCGGCGCGGCGTCCGCTGGGAGGACCTCTCGCTCGACGACGGGAGCATGGACGTCTACCGGAAGAAACAGCAGTGGGACGCCGCGAGCCTCCCCGACCCGGTGATTTCGCCGCTGCGGAGCTACCGGAAACTGCTGGACCCGCCGGCGGAGCGCTGGCCGGTGTTCCCGACGTTCGACCAGCGGACGCTCTCGACGCTCGTTCGGGAGGAACTGGCTGACCGCGGGGAACGCCCGGACGCCATCGCCCAGCGGCGGGACGAGTACGCGCGCGACTTCCTGTTGGCGCTCGACGCGGACGTCCGCCCGGAGTCGATTACGACGGACGGCGCGCGGTCGATTCTCAAGCGGCTCTCCGCCGCTGCCGACGTCGACGTCGGCGACGCGAAACACGACTACCTCGCCCCGCACGGCGGGCGACGCGGCATGGGCGAAGTCCTCGTTCGCGCGTTCGGGTACACGGTCGCGGCCCGGTATCTCGACAACTCCGAGGAGATGGTCCGCGAGCACTACTCCCACATCGAGGCCGGCGAACTCGGCGACGTCGCCACCGACGCCCTCGACGAAATCGACGCCTGAACGGCGACCGAAACTCGGCTGCTCGCTCCTTCAACCCTGCTCGGGAGCGGTCCGAGTGAACGACAGCTCTCGGTGCTTCACGGCGTCGCCGGTTTCCGCGTCGAAGAGGTGAATCGCTTCCTCGGGGAACCCGACGGTCACGCGGTCGCCGCGGCTCACGGTCGGACGTGGAGGCGGCGCTGGCGAGCGCCGACGACGCGTTCGAGTCGTGGCGCGAGCGGCCGCTGCGCGAGCGCGAGGAACTGCTCGCGGCGGCCGGCAACGTACTCCGCGAGAACGAACGCGAGTACGCGCGGCTGATGACCGAGGAGATGGGGAAGCCGATTTCGCAGGCGGTCGCGGAGGTCGAGAAGTGCGCGTGGGTCTGCGACCACTACGCCGAACACGCCAGCGCGTACCTCCAGCCGGAGGGCCACCCGAGCCCGCCGGGCGCGGACGTGCAGACGGTGTACGAGCCGCTCGGCCCGGTGCTGGCGGTGATGCCGTGGAACTTCCCGTTCTGGCAGGTGTTCCGGTTCGCGGCGCCGTACCTCACCGCGGGCAACGTCGGCCTGCTCAAGCACGCCTCGAACGTGCCCGGCTGCACGCAGGCCATCGCGGACGTGTTCGAGGAGGCGGGGTACCCCGACGGCGTGTTCCAGACGCTCCTCGTCGGTTCGGACGCAGTCGACGACGTGCTCGCCGACGACCGCGTGCGGACGGCGACGCTCACCGGTAGCGGGCCGGCGGGCCGCGCGGTCGCGTCGACGGCCGGCCAGGAACTGAAGAAGACGGTGCTGGAACTCGGCGGCAGCGACCCGTTCGTCGTCCTCGACGACGCCGACCTCGACGAGGCGGCCGAGACCGGGGCGTGGGCGCGCAACCTCAACGGCGGCCAGTCCTGCATCGCCGCGAAGCGCTTCGTCGTCCACGCGGACGCCTACGACGAGTTCGTCGAGCGGTTCGTCGACGAGGTGGATTCGCTGACCGTCGGCGATCCCACCGACGAGGAAACCGAGGTCGGCCCGCAGGCGAGCGCGGACCTGCTGGCGGACCTCCACGAGCAAGTGCGGGCGTCCGTCGAGGCGGGCGCGACCGTCCTCACCGGCGGCGAGCCGATGGACCGCGAGGGCGCGTTCTACCCGCCGACGGTGCTCGCGGACGTGCCCGAGGGGTGTCCCGCCGACAGCGAGGAGCTGTTCGGCCCCGTCGCCGCCGTCTTCGAGGTCGACGACGAAGCCGAGGCAGTCGAGAAGGCCAACGACACCGCGTTCGGGCTGGGGGCGAGCGTCTGGACCGCGGACCGCGAGCGCGGCCGCCGCGTCGCCCGCGACATCGACGCCGGCTGCACGTACGTCAACCAACTGGTGAAGTCCGACCCGCGCGTGCCGTTCGGCGGCGTCGGCGTCTCCGGGTACGGCCGCGAGCTCTCCGAGCCCGGCATCAAGGAGTTCGTCAACCGCAAGACCCTCTGGGTCGAATAATAGGGCGTCTGTCGGTTCGACCGCTGTCGATGGCGAGGGCGGTCGTTCCGAACACGTTTCGGCCGACCGCGCTTCGAGAACGCTCTCAGAGACTGAGAGCGTGTCACCCGCATTTTACGTCTGGCACTGTCAGGGTGTCGCATGGTGAACCGCCCTGCCAGAGCGTACGGCGCCCTCCTCGTCGTCGTCGCGGCCGTGGTCAGCGGAGCCATCATCGTCTCGGGGTTCGTCGCAATCGAGCTCGTCCTCGACACCGTCACCGTCTGGGGATACATGGCGGCAGTCGCCGTAATGGTCGTCTGCGCGGTCGTCAGCTGGCTGACTGACCTCCCCGGCATCCTCACGGCCGAGTTCGGCGGGTGACCCGAGGCTGCGGTGGCTCCCACCGAGGTATCGCTTCCTACTGTTCGTCGTGCAACGCTCCTGACGTCGGCACCTCACAGGGACCCAGTTCGACGGAACCCGCGTCCATCGGAGGCTCGGTGGTCGCCCCACAGACGCACGGCGGAAAGCGGTGTCAGAAGTACGCGGCTCTGACCCGCGCCAGCAGCCAGAGTACGGGTCCGAGAACGAGCAGCAGGCCAGCGAAACCCAACACGTAGTCACCTTCGAGAATGCCGCGCGCCCACCCCGCGCCGAGCCGAACGGCGAACAGACAGAGGACGGCGACGACCGCGTTGCGGAGCGAGAACGCCAGTCCCGCCGCGTCGGAATCAGCTGACGGCATCTCGTCGTTCTCCGTCCGGCTACACGAAAAGCGTTCGCCAGCTCGGAGACGCCACCAGGGGCGGAGCCGTACCGCCGACTTTTGGTGCTGGCGGACGAACCGGCGACCGATGAAACTCGTCACGGTCGCCGCGAACCTGGTCGGACTCGCCCTCCTCGCCGTGTCCGGCGTCGCCGCCCTCGCCGTCGTCGCTATGGCCGCCGTCTCCCTCCTCGACGGGCTGACGGGGGCGCGGTTCGCCGCGCTCTGGTTCACCGCCGGGCTGGCGCTCACCGCGGGGTTCTGCGGCTACGTCCTCCGGAAGTTCGCCGCGGGCAACGTCATCCCGCTGGACTACGACATCTCCGTCGCCTTCCGCGGCGGACAGGGCGGCCTCTGACGGTCGGAAGCGACAACCAGCCCGTCACTCGTCGGTGACTTTCCCGTCGCGGCGGTCGCGCTCGCGGGCGTCCGCGTCCCGCTCGGCCGGCGGTCCGTGACCACCGCCGCCGGGCGTCCGAATGGTGAGTGTCGTCCCGGCGTCGACGGCCCGCGAGACTTTCGCGGCGACGGTCTCGCCGTCGATGCGGTTCTCGCCGGTCGCACCGTCTTCGCCGCCGTTCACGCCCGCCGGCGCCGTCCGGCGGCGCTCGGTCAACAGGGACACCGTCGCGTCCGTCTGGACGGTCAGCGAGCGTTCGATGCCGAGGCCGCCGCGGTAGCGGCCGTCGCCGCCGCTGGACGGCCGGAGCGCGTACCGCTCGACGTGCAGCGGGTATTCGGCCTCCAAGGCCTCGACGGGCGTGTTGAGCGTATTTGTCATGCCGACCTGCACGCCGTCCATCCCGTCTTTCGTCGGGCGCGCGCCGAACCCGCCGCCGATGGTCTCGTAGTACGTGAACTCGCCGCGTCGGTCCCCGATAATCAGGTTGTTCATCGTCCCCTGCCCGTCGGCCGGAACTCGCTCGGGGACGGCGTCCGCGAACGCTCGCAGCGTGACGTCGGTCACCCGCTGGCTCGTCTCGACGTTGCCACCGACCACGGCCGCGGGCGGCTCCGGGTCCAGAATGGACTGCTCGGGAACGGCGACGGTTATCGGGTCGTAGCAGCCCTGATTCGGCGGTATCTCGGGGTCGGTGACCGCGCGCACGACGAAGTAGACGGCGCTCTTCGCGACCGCGCGCGGCGCGTTGAGGTTCCCCTCGACCTGGGCTGCGGTCCCGTCGAAGTCGACCGTGAGTTCGGCGCCGTCGACGGTGACCGCCGCCTGAATGGGGATGTCGTCGTCGGTGACGCCGTCGCCTTCGAGGACGTCGCGGGCCTCGTACGTGCCGTCCGGCAGCGCCTCGATTTCCGCTTCCATCCGGTCCCGGGAGTACGCGACGACGGCGTCGAACGCCCGCCGCAGGCGGTCGCCGTGTTCGGCGAGCAGTTCCCCGATCCGTTCCTCCGCGCGGTCGTTGGCCGCGCGCTGCGCTCGCAGGTCCGCCCGCCGCTCGGCCGGCGTGCGCACGTTCGCCAGAATCAGGTCGCGGACGTCCTCGTTGACCTCGCCGCCGGCCACGAGGCGGACCGCGGGCAGCCGCAACCCCTCCTCGTAGATCTCCGTCGCGCCCGAGGGCATACTCCCGGGCGCGCTGCCGCCGACGTCGGCGTGGTGGGCGCGCGAGACGGCGTACCCGACAATCTCGCCGTCGGGCGCCATCGGCGAGACGAGCGTGACGTCCGGGAGGTGCGTGCCGCCCGCGAACGGGTCGTTGACGGCGAAGACGTCCCCGGGCTCGGGGTCGCGGCCCATCACGACGTCGACCGCGTCGGGCATCGCGCCGAGGTGGACGGGGATGTGTTCGGCCTGCGCGACGAGGGCGCCGCTCGCGTCGAACAGCGCGGTCGAGCAGTCCTGTCGCTCCTTGATGTTCGGCGAGTACGCGCCCGTGATGAGGACCTGCCCCATCTCCTCGGCGACGCTCTCCAACTGGTTTCGGAGGATTTCCAGCGTCACCGGGTCGAGGTCGGCGGTCATCATGCCTCCGGTTCGGCGACGAGCGCGCCGTCGCCGCGGACGGCCACGGTCCAAGCGGGCGGCACAACCGTAGTGCTCTCGTTCTCCTCGACGACGGCCGGCCCCTGAATCGGCCGGCCGGACGCCAGGCGGGCGCGGTCGTAGACCGGCGTGTCGTAGACGCCGTCGGCGAACACGGCCTCCCGCGTCGCCTTCCGCGGGTCGCCGCCCCCATCGTAGTCGAGCGCGGGCGGCGTGCGGGCGACCGTCGCCGTGACTCGGCAGTTGACGAGGTGGACGGGGTCGTCCATCCGGTAGCCGTACGCCGACTCGTGGGCGTCCGCGAACCGCTGTGCGGCCGCCGACGGGTCGAAGGTCCCGTCCACGTCCACGGTGAGGTCGAAGCTCTGGCCCGCGTACTTGAGGTCGACCGAGCGGTCCAGCGACGCCGCCGCGCGGTCCGACACCGAATCGAGGACGTCGCCCTCCAGCTCGGTGAAGACGCGGGCGACGCGGTCGGCGTCGACGTCGGCGAGCGGCCGGCGGTGCGTCCGCACCGCGTCCTGTTTCTCGTCGGCCGCGAGCAGCCCGTACGCGGAGAGGACGCCGGACGCACGCGGGACGACGACCCGATGCATGTCGAGGCCATCCGCGAGCCGGACGGCGTGCATCGGGCCCGCGCCGCCGAACGCGACGAGCCCGAACGCCCGCGGGTCGTAGCCGCGCTCGACGGTCACCGAGCGAATCGCCCGCGTCATGCTCGCGTTCGCGACCCGGTAGACGCCGCGCGCCGCCTCGACGGCGCCGTCCAGCCCCGCTTCCGCCGCGAGGTCGGCGAGCGAGTCGTACGCCCGGGACTCGTCCAGCGAGAGCTCCCCGCCGAGGCTCGTGCTGTCCCCGATGTAGCCGAGGACGAGGTTCGCGTCCGTGACGGTCGGCTTCGAGCCGCCGCGCCCGTAGCAGGCGGGGCCGGGGTTCGCGCCGGCTGACTCTGGGCCGATGCGGAGCGCGCCGCCGGCGTCGACCCACGCAATCGACCCGCCACCCGCGCCGACGGTCTCGACGTCCACCATCGGTGTGCGAATCGGCCGGCCGTTGATTTCGGCGTCGGTCGTCCGTTCGACCGTCCCGTCCCGGATGAGGCTGACGTCGCTGGACGTCCCGCCCATGTCGAACGACACCAGGTCCGGCTGGTCGGCGGGGTCGTCGCCGGCGAGCGCGTTCGCGCCGACGACGCCCGCGGCCGGCCCCGAAAGCGTCGTCAACACCGCGTTCCGGCGGACCGTCTCGGCGTCCGTGATGCCGCCGTTGGCCTGCATGATGCGGGGCGCCGGAATCCCAGCTGCCGCGGCGCGCTCGGACAGCCGCCCCACGTAGCGGTCGATCGCCGGGCGCACGTACGCGTCCACGACTGTCGTGGACGTGCGCTCGTACTCCCGGAACTCACCCAACACCTCGTGGGAGGCCGACACCGGCACGTCGAGTTCGTCGCGCAGCAGTTCGGCCGCCGCCCGCTCGTTCTCCGGGTCGGCGTAGGCGTGCAGCAGCGAGACCGCGACCGCTTCCGCGTCGTCCCCGCGAATCGCCGCGGCGACCTCGCGCAGCTCCCGTTCGTCGACCGCCTCGCGCACCCCGTCGGGCGTGGTCCGTTCGTTGACCTCGTAGCGGCGGTGCCGCGGCACGAGCGGGTCGGGTTTCTCGGCGTCGAGGTCGTACAGCGAGGGGCGGTCCTGCCGCCCGATTTCGAGGACGTCGCGGAACCCCGCGGTCGTGACGAGCGCGGTCTTCGCGCCGTCCGCTTCGAGCAAGGCGTTGACCGAGACGGTCATGGCGTGCGAGAACTCGTCGAGGTCGCCGGGCGCGACGCCCGCCGCCGAACACGCCTTCTCGATGCCCGCCAGCACGCCGTCGCTTTGCTCGTCCGTGCTGGGCACTTTCGCCGTCACGAGGTCGTCGCCGACGAGTAACGCGACGTCGGTGAACGTGCCGCCGACGTCGACGCCGACGACCGTCGCCGTCACGCCGACCACCCCCACGGGGGCTTCGCGTCCTCGCTCCGCAACACCGTCGCGGGATTCCCGCTCATACCCACGCTACGCGATGGCGGCCTCGTATAACTAGGGACTCGCGGGGTGGTTCGACGCTCGCCGCCAGCGACCCGCTCCGCCGCGGCGACGCGGGTTTTCACGCGACTGGAACGAGGACAAACGTTTACTACGAACCCGAATGTCGTTCCGACTGTCGCCGGCCACCGAACACTTGGTTGAGCACCAGGCTACCTGTCACCACCGCACGCCTCTCTCTCGCCGGCGACGCTCTCTGCCGCCGATTCGACCGCCGAATCAGCCCCGCGAGAGCGGGTTCGAGTTACACCGGCTTAGCGAACGCGTCCCGCACCAACGGAATATTCATCCGGCCTGTTCACTAATCGTGTTCATCGACTTTGTTCACCACTCTTGTTCATTCGAGTGGGCGCGAGCGTCTGGCTCGGGGAGTCGAAACCGCCGGCTGCGAGGGCGGTTCACCGCCACTCGACCCGACGAGACGCTGGACGGGCGCGGAATTGCGGGCGGTGAGACGCAGGGGCACGTATTTCAGGGCCGATGCGAGAGTACAAACCGATGTCCCTGAACATCGGCTCGTCGCTCACGGACGGGGTTCTCCGCGTCGCGAACCGGAACGGGTTGAAACTGATTCTCGGCTACGCAGTCCTCAGTCTGGTGTGGCAGCTGACGTTCTACAGCGTGTTCGTCGCGTCGGCGGACACGACCGGGATTTCCCCACAAGAGCTGGGGCTGCCGACCATCGACGCCCCGTTCGCACTCCTCGCCGTCGGCGCGGTGGTCTCGCTGCTGGCGCTCCAGTACCTCTCGATTGTCGCGCTCCGGACGTTCGTCGGTGGCCACGCCGAGACGATTCCACGTGAATACTTCACGCGGAACGTCGGGTACGTCCTCGTCAACTCCGTGCTCGGGAGTCTCGCCTACGGCGTGCTCGTCACTGTCGGCTCGCTCCTCCTCGTCGTCCCGGGAATCATCGCGTACGTCGCGTTCCTGTTCACGCTCGTCTACGTCGCCGTCGAAGACGAGAACTTCGTCGCCGCGCTCACCGACAGCTGGACGCTCACCCGCGGCCACTGGCTGCGCCTGTTCGTCCTGATGGCGGTGTTCTCCATCGCGGTCGGCGCGGTCGCCGGCGTCGTCTCGGTCGTCGCCAACGTCGCCGTCAGCGCCGCCGCGGACCCGTCGCTCGGCACCCTCGTCTCCGGCCTCATCGCGCTGCCGCTCTCACTGCTCGGGCTCGGCGTCATCGCCGAAGCGTACACCCAGCTCCGAGCCGCGCAACCGAGCGCCGAAAAACGCTAGGCGTCCCGCACTGACGGCCGTGCCGTCGCGTCGGTCGTCGAGGCCCGCGTTACTCGACGTCGAGGTCGAACTGGTCGTGTTCGGCGGCCGCGTTCAGGACGATGCTCGTCGAGGACTCCTCGATGTCGGCGTCGGCGAGCAGCTCCTTGATGTGTTCGTTCATGTCGTCGGTGTTCTGGAACTTCCCGATGGCGATGATGTCGTAGTCGCCGGTGACCTCGTAGACGGAGACCATCTGCTTGTGCGCTCGGAGCCGGTCCGCGAGGTCGGGCAGCGACCCGCCGGCGGCCTTCAGCTGGAGGATGCCCGTGACGTCGTAGCCGAGCTTGCCGTAGTCGATGATGGGCGTGTACCCCTGGATGATGCCGTCCTCTTCGAGGTCTTCGAGGTGGTTCGAGATGGTCGTCACGGAGACGTCGAGGTCTTCTGCGAGGCTACGGAAGCTCGCGCGGCCGTCCGCGAGGAGCGCGTTGATGAGTTCGGAGTCCAGCGTCTCGTATGTCATACCCCAATCTGAACACTTGTCCAATATAGTATTACCTACTGCGAGAAGGGTATCGCACCATACAACTTTCGCG
Source organism: Halobacterium sp. NMX12-1 (assembly GCF_040435975.1). Taxonomy (NCBI): domain Archaea; kingdom Methanobacteriati; phylum Methanobacteriota; class Halobacteria; order Halobacteriales; family Halobacteriaceae; genus Halobacterium; species Halobacterium sp. NMX12-1. Next base: position 124,156 of record NZ_CP159203.1, read on the forward strand.
CGATAATTCGACAGGACGACAGCTGGTACGGGAAAAATTGCCACGGGTTGCAGCCCCGTGCGACCTCCGGCCGAGAGAGCAGGCGGCGTAGCTCCGTCCGAGCGTTTATTGCAGTGGGAGCGGCTATCTCACGACGACCGCCGGTGACCACCGATGGCTGACGACTCGACAGAGACGCTCCTCTCGGAGTCGCGCGCCTCCTACGAGACCCAGATTGCAACCATCGAGAGCATCGACGACAAGGCGATGCGGACGGTGCGGACGACCGTCCTGATTCTGGGGTTCCTCGTCTCCGCTGTCGGGATTGCCGGCCCCGACTCGGTGAGCAACCTCTCAGGGTTCGCCACGGTGTCCAGCGCTGTCGGCGTCGTGGGGCTGCTCGCCGCGGGCGTCTACGGCGTCGGCATCTACACCGTGACCGAGTACGAGCCGGGAGTCGGACCGAAAGAGCGAGCGCGAGCGCGGCGGCTCGACGCCGAACCTCCCCGACGACGAGGGCTAATTGTACCTGCTGGAGAGTAACGATTAAAGTCTTGTGTGGACGGGCGTTACAGACGACTGTATGACGCAGAACGGCGACGACTCGGTCCGCATCGAGAAGGGGTCGTCGCGGACCCGGCGGCTGTTCGCCAAACTGGGCATCGAGTCCGCGCGCCACCGCCGCGAGCGCGAACAGTCCGGCAGCAAGTCGTAACCGCGAACCCTTCCGGACTGCTCACCGGCCAGCGGGGCGGGGAATCCGTCGGCCGGCTCCCCGAACCCAGAGTCTTAACATTGTTACACGGATAGGTGAGCGCATGGCCGACGAGAAGCCGACCTACGAGTTCAAGGACCGCGACGTCTACATCCTCCGCGAACTCGCGAAAGACCCCAGCGTCTCCTCCCGGGACCTCGCGGACGTCCTCGAAGCCGAGTACGGCATCGACGTCTCCTACGTCACCGTCAACGAGTCCATCCGGAACATGCGCGAGGCGGGCGTGTTCCGCGAGGCGATCATGCCCAACGAGGAGTATTTCGTGTTCGAGCTGTTCGAGTTCAAGTTCAACCCCGAATACTTCGCGGAGACGTGGCGGGAGACGATGGAGCACATCCGCGACGACGAGCACACGCTGATGTACTTCCTCTCGGACGGCGAGTACCAGTGGAAGTCCATCATGCTGTTCCCCACGCGCGAGCACGGCGAGCGCTGGCTCCACGAGTTCTACAAGAACCACGGGAAGACGGTGTTGAACGTGCGCACGAGCGTGATGACGAACGTCCTCGAGTTCGGCGCCAGCCCCGACCTCTTCGACCACCTCGACGTCGCCGACGAGCGGGGGTTCTGAGGCGACGGCCCCGGGCTACTCTTCGGCGGGCAGCGAGCCGTACTCCTCCTCGAAGCGCTCGACGAGGCGCTGCTTGTTGAACTTCCCCGTGGACGTCTTCGGCACCTCGTCGACGAACTCGAAGCGGTCTGGCAGCCACCACTTCGGGAACTCTTCGAGCAGGTACTCGCGGAGTTCCTCGGCGGTCACGCCGTCGGTCGTGGCGACGTACGCGACGGGCCGCTCCTGCCACTTCTCGTGGGCGACGCCGATGACGCTGGCCTCTTCGACGCCGTCGTGGCCGATGAGCGCGTTCTCCAGCTCGATGCTGGAGATCCACTCGCCGCCGCTCTTGATGACGTCGTCGAGGCGGTCCACGATGTCGAGGAAGCCGTACTCGTCGACGGTGGCGACGTCGCCGCTGCGGAAGTAGCCGTCTTCCGTCCACGACGTCTCGGTGGCGTCCGGGCGCTGGTAGTATTCGCCGGCGAGCCACGGCGCCCGCGCCTGCACCTCGCCGGGCGTCTCGCCGTCGTGGGGGACCGGCTCACCGCCCTCGTCGCGGAGGCGAATCTGGACGCCGGGCGCGGGGACGCCCGCTTTCATGCGGAGGCGGTCCTGTTCTTCTTCCGGGAGGTCCCGGACTTCCGAGGTCATCAGGGTGTTCGCGAGGTGCGGGGACGCCTCCGTCATGCCGTACCCCTGGCTGATGGGCGCGTCGTATACTTCGTCGTACTTCCGGATGAGCGACGCCGGCGGGGAACTGCCGCCGATGAGCACGTCGGTCAGCGACGACAGCGACTCCGGGCCGAGGTCGTCGCTCTCCTCGATGATGCGGTCGACCTCCATCCAGACGGTCGGGACGGCCGCCGCAATCGTCACGGCCTCGTCCCGGACGATAGAGAGGAGTTCGTCGGGGTCGGTGTGCTGGCCGGGGAGCACGATGTTCGCGCCCGTGAACGTCGTCGTGTACGGCAACCCCCAGCCGTTGACGTGGAACATCGGCACGACCGGCATCACGGTGTCGGTCTCGCTGATGCCGAACACGTCGACGTGGCTGTGCATCAGGGTGTGCAGGAACTGCCCGCGGTGGGTGTACTGGACGCCCTTCGGCAGACCGGTGGTGCCGGACGTGTAACAGAGCGCGCTCTCGGTGTCCTCGTCGATTTCGGGCCAGTCGTAGTCGGTGTCGTACCCCTCGATGAACGACTCGTAGTCGGTCACCGCCTCCAGCGACGTGTCGGGCACGTCGCCGGCGTCCCCGAGGACCACGTACTGCTCGACGGTGTCGAGGTCGCCCGCAATCGGTTCCAGCGTCTCCACGAACTGCGGGTCGACGAACATCAGTCGGTCGGCGGCCTCCTCGATGATTTCGACGAGGTGGTGTTCGGGGAGGCGGTGGTTGACCATGTGGATGCTGCGCGCGCTACACGACGGCCCGAAGTAGAGTTCGAAGTGCCGGAAGTGGTTGACCGCCATGACGCCCGCGCGCTCGCCCGGCTCCAGGCCGTAGTCGTCGAGGGCGTGTGCGAGCTGGCTGATGCGCTCGTAGGCGTCGCCGTACGTGTACCGGTGCGTGCTGCCGTCGGGGAGCGCGGTGACGATCTCCTTGTGGTCGAAGAGGTCGCGGGCGCGCTCGAGGAGCTTCGTGATCGTGAGGTCGTACTCCATGGTCATGCTATGTCACCTCGTGGCGTGAACTGATAGAACACCCTGTCCTGGTCGGTCGGGCCGTCGACGTCGACGACCTGCAGCTCCACCGGGTCACCGATGGCGAGGTCGTCGTACTCCGCGCCGTCGATGCGCGCGGACAACTGCACGTCGACGCCGTCGAGGTCCACGACGCCCGTGACGAACGGCGTGTCCATCCCGAGTGGGCCGCTGCCCCGGACGGCGCCGAACGCGAACAGCTCGCCCTCGTGGGGCAGCAAGACGTACGCGAGGTCGTCGCTCGTGCACTCCGGGCACATCACGCGCGGCGGGAAGTGCAGTTCGCCGCAGTCCCGGCACTCCGTCGTGGACAGCGACCCCTCGCGCAGGCGGTCGTAGAACTCGTGGATTCTGGTGTGTTCGGCGTCCTGCAGGTCGTAGAAGTCCAGCAGGCGCGGCAACTCGATGGTGTCCGGCACCGAGACGGTCGTCCGCGGCGGTCCACCGGTTCCACTGTGAGTGTCGTCGTCAGTCATTGTGGGTCCCTCGCGAGCGTCATCACGCTGTGCACGCTACCGCTGCCGCTGAGGTTGTGGATGAGGCCGGTCTCCGGGCTGTCCGGCACCTGTCGCGCGGCCTCCACCTCGCCCGCGAACTGCTTGTACACTTCCAGCGCCTGCGAGACGCCGGTCGCGCCCAGCGGGTGCCCGCAGCCCAGCAGGCCGCCCCGGGGATTCACGGCGATGTCGCCGTCGAGTTCGCTGCGGCCGTCCGCCACGAACTGGCCGCCCTCGCCCTTCTCGACCCACCCGAGGTCCTCGTACTCGATGATTTCGCTGATGGAGAAGCAGTCGTGAATCTCGGCGACGTCCAACTCCTTCACGGGGTCGTCGATGCCCGCCTGCTCGTAGGCCTCCTCGGCGGCGACGGTGGCCTGCGGCCACGCCGACATCGACGGGAGGTTGTTGATGGAGTTGCTCGCCATGCAGGACTGCCCGCTGCCCGTGACGTACGCGGCGGTGTCCGTGACCTCGCGGGCCTTCTCCTCGCTCATCAGGACCAGCGCCGCCGCGCCGTCCGTGATGCCGCTGCAGTCCAGCAGGCACAGCGGCGGCGCGACCGGGTACGACTCCAGCACGTCGTCGACGCTGACCTCCTGCTGGAACTGCGCGTACGGGTTGTTCGCGGCGTGGCGCTTGTTCTTCGCGCTGACCGCCGCCAGCTGTTCGCGCGTCGTGCCGTACTCGTGCATGTGCCGCTGGGCGAACATCGAGAAGAACGAGGGCGCGTTCAGGCCGTTCACGCCGTCGAACTCGCGGTCGAGGACGTTCGTCATCCCGGACTGGGTCTCCTCGACGTAGTCGTCGCCGAGGTTCATCTTCTCGACGCCGAGCACGAGCGCGGTGTCTAACTGGCCGCTGGCGATGGCGAGCCACGCGTACCGCAGCGCCGCCTGCCCGCTGGCGCACGCCAGCTCGGTGCGGGAAATCATCTTCGTCACGTCGATGCCGAGCAGTTCGGCGGCCAGCGGCGCGACGTGGCTCTGGAACGCGAACCGCTCGGGCTGGACCGCGCCGACGAACAACCCCTCGACGTCGTCGGGCGTGACGCCGTCCACGTCGTCGAAGGCGGCTTTGCCGGCTTCCTGCGCGAGGTCCTTCCACGTCGCCTCGCGCTTCCCCCAGTCGGCGTGGCCGCCGCCGACAATTGCGGCGGTCCCGGTCATCGCTCGAACTCCGGCTCCCGGTCGTCCCGGAACGCCGTCACGCCCTCGACCATGTCGTCGGTCGTCGTCAGCAGGCCGAACCCCTGACTCTCGACGTCCAGCCCGGTGTCGAGGCTGGCGTCCTGTCCGTCGTCGATGACGCGCTTGGCGACCTTCAGCGCGGTCTTCGGGCCGTTCGCGAGGTCGTCGACGAACTCCGCGACCGCGTCGTCGAACTCCTCGGCGGGGACGGCGCGGTTGAGCAGGCCCCAGTCGGCGGCGCGCTCGGCGGAGATCTGCTCGCCGCGGAAGACGAGTTCCTTCGCGCGGCCCTCGCCGACGATGCGGGTGAGCCGCTGGGTGCCGCCGCCGCCGGGAATCAGCCCGAGGTTGATTTCGGGCGCGCCCAGCGAGGAGTCCTCGGTGGCGACGCGGAGGTCGCAGGCGAGCGCGATTTCGAAGCCCGCGCCCAGACAGAAGCCGTCGATGCGCGCGAGCGTCGGGCGCTCGAACTCGTCGATGGCGCGAATCGTCTCGTCGACGTCCATCAGCTCGGTCGGCTCCGACGTCATGAAGCCGGTGATGTCCGCGCCGGAGCTGAACGCGTCCTCGCCCGCGCCGGAGAACACGACGCAGGAGACCTCGTCGGGGTCGGCGTTCGCGAGCGCCTGCTCGACCTCGCCGAACATCGTCTCGGAGAAGGCGTTGAGGCGCTCCGGGCGGTCGAACTCGATTTCGAGGACGCCGCGGTCGTCCAGCGACTTGTTGAGGTACTGGTAGGGGCCGTCGCCGCGGTAGTCGTGGAACCCCTCGCCGGCGTCGACGCCGGTCTTGCCGTCGTCGACCAGTTCCACGAGGTAGTCCGCGGGCGCGAACCGGTCGGCGCCGGTCTCCTCGTGGAGGGTTTCGAGCTTGTCGAGGACGGCGTCGAGGCCGAGCTGGTCGCCGAGCCGGCAGACGCCCTCGGGGAAGCGCGCGCCGAGCCGGCTCCCGAGGTCGATGTCGTCGGGCGTCGCGACGTCGTTGCCGACGAGGCGGGCGGCCTCGTTGACCATGCGTGCTTCCACGCGGAGCGTGTCGAAGCCCTCGCCGTCGCCGGGCTCGTAGTCGGGGCCGTCGGCCTCCCAGTCGTAGAACCCCCGGCCGGTCTTCTTCCCGAGGTCGTCGGCTTCGACCTTCTCGGCGATGGTCGGCGGGGAGTCGAGGTCGGTGTCCTCGCGGAAGTGGTAGGCGATGTCGATGCCGGTGTAGTCGGCGAGCTCGAACGGCCCCATCGGGTAGCCGCGCTGGTAGACCATCGCGGCGTCGGCCTGCTGGACGGTGGCGTCGCCGTCCGCGAGCATCCACGCGCCCTCCTCGATGAACGGCAACATCACGTTGTTCACGATGAAGCCGTGGACGTCGCGCTTGACGTCGATGGCGCGCTTCCCGAGGTCGGCGACGAACGCGTGGGCGGCGTCCAGCGTCGCTTGGCTGGTCTGCTCGCCGTGGACGACCTCCACGAGGTCCATCTTCACGGGCGGGTTGAAGAAGTGCGTGCCGACGACCTGCTCGGGGCGGTCGGTCGCGGCGCCGATTTTCGTGATGCTCAGCCCGGAGGTGTTCGACGCGAGAATCGCGTGCTCGGGCGCGTGGTCGTCGACCTCGGCGAACGTGTCGCGCTTCAACTCGAGGTTCTCGGGGATGGCCTCGACGACGAGGTCGGCGTCGGCGACGGCGGCCGCGAGGTCGGTCTCGCCGGTCATTCGCGCTCGCACTTCGTCGGCGGAGTCGTCGAGTTTCCCCTTCTCTTCGAGCTTCCCGAGGCTCCACTCGACTTCTTCGAGGCCGTCGGCGACGAGTTCCTCCTCGATGTCCCGCACCACGACGTCGTAGCCCGCGATGGCTGCGAGTTCGGCGATGCCGTGGCCCATGCTCCCCGCGCCGAGCACGGTCACGTTCTCTATGTCACGTTCTACCATCACTACCACACAACGTTTCCATGCTACTTAAACTATTGGCTACTGTGTTTGCGTTAATTTCCATATTTCTTAACTAGCTGTGGTCGGGGCGGGCGAGGTAGTCGGCTGCGCCGCGTCGCGGCGCGCCGCCCGGGACGCCGACCGGGGCCGGCCGCGGCGAGCCGTCACTCGATGGGGAACTGGAGGTCCGCAGCCTGCTCGGTCTGCGGGTAGACGAGGCGCTGCTCGCCGTTCCACCACTGCGCGCTCGCCGCCGAGAGCTGGCCCTGCTCGGGCATCCCGTACTCGTCGAACGAGAAGTCGCCGATGACCGTCTGGAAGTCGGTCTCGTCCAGCGACGACCGCACCGTCTCCGGGTCCGCGTTCTCCGCGGCCGCCAGCGCCTGCTCGGTGGTCTGCGCGAGGTTGTAGCCGACCCCGACCATCACGCGCGGCGTCTCGCCGTCGTTGCGCTCGGCGTACGCGTCAAGCAGCTCCTCGTTCCCGTTCCCGGTCATCCCCGGCGCCCAGCCCGGACACATCGTGACGTAGTTGCCCGACTCGCCGAGCGCCGACCACCACGCCTGCGGGTCCGCGGCGCGCACGAACTCGACGAACTCCGGCGTGTAGCCGGAGTTGTTCAGCTGGTTCATCGCGGTGATGCCGTCCGGCGGCTGCGGGCTCGCCACCAGCGCCTCGACGCCCGCGTCCTCGGTCTGCGAGATGAGCGTCGAGAAGTCCTCGTTGCCCGGGTTGTACGTCTCCCGCATCGCCACGTCGTAGCCCGCCTCCGAGAGCTTCTCGTCCCACGCCTGCGCCATCTCGGCGCCCCACCCGGAGTTCTCCTCCCAGATGCCGACGACCTCCGGGCGGTCGGCCTCCGGGACGAGTTCGAGTATCCCGGTGGTCGCTCGCGTGACGTCCCGCGTCTTCGGGAACGGCGTGTACGTCCACTCTTTGTCCCCCGAGACCAGCGGCTCCTCGTAACAGGTCGCGACCGCGAGGAACGGCAGCCCCTGATTCTCCGCGTACGCCGACCCCGCCATGACCAGCGGGCTGGAGAAGCTCCCCCACACCAGGTCGACGTCGTTGTTGCTCGTGATCTGTTGGAGCTGCTGTCGGAGGACCGCCGGGTCGCTCTCGTCGTCCCTGACGACGAGTTCGACCTCCCGGTCGAGGTTGCCGCGCTCGTTGAGCTTCTCCACGCCGAGCTCGTAGCCGGCGAGCATCTCGTTGCCGACCGAGGACAGCCGTCCGGTCTCCGGGACGGCCGCCGCGATCGTGATGGCTTCCGAGCTACCGCTGCCGCCGCCGAACGCCGTGCAGCCGGCGAGACCGCTGAGACCGACGGCGCCGGCGACGCCGGTGGCTTTGAGGTACGACCGCCGACTGTGCTCACTGTCAAACATACCCATACTACCCACCAAGTCGAACACTGTGTTAAACTTTGCCGTCAAATTAGCGTTTTCTGTGAGGTTAAATCAAAATTTGCGTGGATGATGTTCACCAGGGGCGGTAGGTCGGCGCCGCGTGGCTCGCCGACTGGCGTCCCGCCACCGAATCGCGCGTCTCCGAATCCCCGAGAACTCGGAGCCGCATTTATCACACTCCCCGCCGAACTCCGCTGTATGTACGACCGAATACTCCTCTCGACCGACGGCACCGTCGCGTCCGAACAGGCGGAAGCGCACGCGCTCGACCTCGCGGCCGCACACGACGCCGTCCTGCACGCGCTCTACGTCGTCGACGAGGACGTCGTGAACGCGTACAGCGGCGACGAGTACGTAGACGAAGCCGAAGGCCCCGAACACGGCCTCGAAGAACTCGGCGAGGAGACCCTCTCGGACCTCCGGCAGCGAGCGGCGGACGCCGACGTCGACGTCGAAACGGCGATGCGACACGGCCACCCCGCCGAGACCATCGTGGCGTACGCCGACGACCACGACGCGGACCTGCTCGTCCTCGGCACCAAGCGCCGCCCCGAGGAGTACCGCGCCCTGCTCGGGAGCGTCACCGACCGCGTCCTCCGGCTGACCACGCGCCCGGCGACCGTCGTGAAGACGGAAGTCAGCGAGTAGCGGACACCGCCAGTTTCGGCTGTTCGGCCGAGGGAGTTACGGACCTCGACCACACCGCAGGCCCGTGGGAGCGGGTGCAGCGGGGCCGCAGTGGCCACAGCGTACTTCTGGCTGCGAGACGAACGCGCTCCTATCGGTATGAGTGAGCGCTCGCGCCGCGAGTTTCTCCGCGCGACCGGCGGGGCTGTCGCGCCGACCGGCCTCGCGCTGAGCGGGGCCTCCCAGCGGGCGGAACGCGCCGAGTGGACCGTCGTCGAGACGCCGACGCAGCGAACGCTCCACGACGCCGCCCACACCACCACCGGCGCGTTCGCGGTCGGCAGCAACGGGCTCGTCCTCGAACGCGACGACGGCTGGTCGGTCGTGACCGACGCCGGCCCGACGGGGAACGGGAACAACCTCTCGTCGGCGGCGACCACGACGGACGGCCGGCGACTGTGGATGGCGGGCGCGAGCGGCGTCGTCGGCGAATACGACCCGGAGGCGGACGCGCTCACGTCGCGGAGCGCGCCGGACGGCGTGACGAACACGTTCACGGACGTCGCCGTGACCGGGGCAGCGGGGGACGCGACCGTCTATCTCGCCGACTCCTCGGGGCAGATTCACCGGTCCGAGGCGAACGGCCGCGAGGGGACGTGGACGCACACGACGCCCGGGAGCGGCGCCGAAATCGCGGCGATTTCGGTGGTCGGCGCGGCCGGCGTCGTCGTCGACCAGAACGGCTCGCTCTTCGAGACGACCGACGGCGAGACGTGGACCAGCGTCGACGCGCCCGCCTTCGACGAGACGCTGCACGACGTCGAACTGCGTGCGTCCGGAACGGTCGTGCTCGCGGGAGCGGCCGGGACGGTCGCGATTGGGGCCGGTGGCGAATGGGAGCAGGAGTCCGCGGCGAACAACGCGCTCTACGACGTCGAGGTCGGCGACTGCGGCTGCGTGCACGCCGTCGGCGCGAGCGGGACCGTCCTGCACCGGCGCGGCCACGGCACGCCGCCGCTGCGCACGCTCGCGCGAGCGTTCGACTGGTGGACCCGAGCGTCGCCCACCGGGGAATCCCTCAACGCGATTGCGCTCGCCGACCCACACGTCGCCGTCGGTGCCAGCGGCACCGTCCTCGAACGCGAGCACTAGGCGGTAGGAGTCGGGTTTTCGGACCATCCGTGGTTCGAGGGCGTTCGAGCCGGCGACGGATGATAGATTGGTGAGTGGGTGAGAGCGAGCCGTCGCGTGGCGTGAACTTATCAGGCTACCTCGCCATCCGCCAGTATGGGTCACCACATCCTCGTGCCGGTCGACGGGTCGCCGCAGTCGGAGGCGGCGCTCGAATACGTGCTGGACAGCTACGCGGACGCCGAAGTGACGATTCTCCACGTCGTCGACCCGGCGAGCCCGTTCGGGTACGGCGACGACGAGAGCTTCGACTTCGAGAGCTACCAAGCGGAGGGGAAGCGGCGGCGCGAGCGCGCGACAGAGCTGCTCGAAGAGTACGCCGACCTCGCCGGCGAGCGCGGCGTCGCGTTCGACACCAGACTCGAAACCGGGAAGCCGGCCGTCGAGATACTCGAAGCGGCCGACGACGAGGATGTCGACCTCATCGTCATGGGGAGCCGCGGCCGCTCCGGCGTCGGCCGCGTGCTGTTCGGCAGCGTCGCCGAAACCGTCACGCGCCGCGCCACCGTCCCGGTCACCATCTTCAAGCAGCGCGACGACGAGCGGTAGCCCCGGCTACCGCTCGTCGGGGTCTGCGGCCATCACGGGGTCGGCGATGACCAGCGCCATCCCGAAGACGAAGAGCCCGTAGCCCGCGATGCCGGCTGCAATCGATTCGTGGAGCAGGGCGATTGTGCTTCCGGCGCTGATTCCACCGCCGACCATCCCGAGCTTCCGGGCGTCGCCGTCGCGCATGGCTCGGAGTTTCGCGAGGTCGTCGAGCACGAGCGCCGCCGTCGCCCCGTAGACGAACGGAATCGCGACGAGAATCCCGACGCTCCCGTCGCGGGCGACGACTGCCACCGCCATCGCTGCGAGACCGACAGCCGCCGAGAGGACGTACCGAATCGACCGACGCATAGTGACTGTTCGTTCATACTTCACTTTACTGTCCGGGTCGCGTGGCAATCCGTGCAGGAGCGTCTCGCGGGCGGACTCGCGCCGGCTCGAAGCAGAACGTGCGGTAAATTGACGTTTGAGTGCGGCGTACGGCCGCCGTGGCGAAGCCCTCGATTCCAGCCCTCGCAGTGGTCGCGCTCGTCGTCCTCTCGGGGTGTACGGCGTTGACCGAACCAGCGGCCGAGGCGACGGGCCAGCACAGTTTCGTCGTGGAGAACGGACACGCCGAAGCGAAGAACGTCACCGCGACAATCGACGTCCGCGGCGAGGGACCCGTCGTCGACGAAACCCGGCGACTCGCGCCCGGCGAACAGTGGGTCGTCGCGACGCTGAACGCGTCCGCGCTGCCGGACGGCTACACGATGCGCGCTTCGACATCGGAAGCGTCCGTGAGCCACGAAACGCCGACCGGGAGTCCGGGCGCGACAGTTATCGCCATCGGCGACGGACTCGTTTCGACGTGCTACGGCAACGCCACCTGCTACGACGAAACGGCGTGACGGCAGCGAATAGCTCGCTGTCCTCGCCGTTCGGACGCGGCACTGGTCAAGTGAAGTTGAGACGCCCGGCATCGCCCGCTCGTGTGTACGATAGGTGCGTTCACAGGGTTATCTCTATAGTTCGGTGCTTACGGCCGGTCATTCGGCTGATTTTGAATCGATTCGTTCACACGGGATTTCCGATTTCGTGTGTACGTATCGGAAGTTGGCTCTCTTGACGTGGAACACCGAGGGGAGGAATGTGGAGGAAACGAAAATCACACAACTACATCATAGGACTGACCGGCTGGACGACAGCAATTATTAGTGCTCTTGACGTTATTTGAGATATATGTCCGATGAGCACACCCCTCCACAACCTAATCTTGAATCATTCCATTGTCCTCATTGTAATGTGTATGCAAGACAGTATTCTGGTAGCCTCTTTTGGATAAATACGGACGAGGGTGATGTCATGGAAGGACAATTTAATAGCTGGAAGTTAGACAAGTCAGTCACAGAATACTTATCATCATACACAATCAAATATTGTGAGAACTGTGAGGAATTTACTATGTGGAGAGGACAGAGGCTCATCTATCCCTCCTCTGTTTCTGCTCCAGAGCCTGTCGAGGATATGCCTTCGGATGTAGAATCGGATTTCAGAGAGGCAAGGCAAATTGTTGACGACTCTCCAAAGGCATCTGCTGCTCTTCTGAGATTAGCGATGGAAAAGCTAACTGAAGAGTTACTTGAGAGTAGCGAAGGAGGTCTCTACGATAATATTGGGGCACTTGTAGAGGAAGGCCTGATTGGAGAACGGATACAAAAAGCGCTAGACTCGGTACGTGTAACCGGCAACGACTACGTCCATGCAGGTGAAATATATGAACCAGATGATAGAGATACTGCCCTGCGACTATTCGACCTCGTGAATATTATTGTTGAAGTAACAATAACTCGGGAGAAAATGATTGAGGAAGCATATTCAGAGATTCCAGACAATAAGAAGGAAGGAATCGAAAACCGCGATGGTGGCTCCTGATAAACATTCTACCGAGGAGTACGGTGTGTTTTGGTGGCTTAGCCACTCTGTCGGTCCTTAGCGTTCGGCGTGGTACCAGTCCGACACGCTCGCGGTGTCTCTCCTTAAATCAGAATCGAGACCCACCACAATACTGATAGAACTACCACCGGAAGATACCAGAAATCGAGAGGGTTTTTCGCCGAGGATTCGAGTTCTGAGGCGCGGTGCGTGGAGGGTGCTCGAAATTTTTTTTTTTTCGCGCGCCTTGCAGGGCGGTTCGGGTCCGCTGTCGCGGAGCGGTGGGGAGTGTTTTGGATTGGTGGCCTTAGCCACACCAGTAGGTCGCGCTACGTCGTGCCGCGCGCTGTCGCGGGCAGACACACGCGGAGACAGTCCCACGACGACTGAGAACTCTGCAGACGGCCGTAGTCCCGATTCAGAATCGCGTCCCGGATGCGGGCTCCGCGAGTTTAGCGCGTCGCGGCGTGAGACTCGGCGACAGGATATATCAACGGCTCCCCCGCATCGCTCTGTATGGACTGGGGACTGCGAATTCGGAAGGACGTTCCGTCGTGGGTGGTGACGCTGGTGCTGCTCGTCGCCATCCTGCTGATCGCCGGGCTACAGCACTTCGGCGTCATCTGAGCGCGGCGGCGGGCACGTGATGCAGCGTGAGAACGGTCGCGGCCATATTTATCCGCCGCGGTGAATCACTGCAGTGTGGTCCCCGAGACAACAGCCTCACTGTCCCGCCGACAAGTGCTGGGTGCTAGCGGTGCCGTCCTCGCTGCGACGCTGGGCGCGCGCTTCCTCCCCCAGTCCACGGGCGACGACACCACGCGCGTCGAGTGGCCGATGAGTCAGCGCGACCCCGGCGCGACCGGCTACGCGCCCACCTCCAGCGGACCGGTTACGGACGCAACGATTCGGTGGAAGCGGCCGCTCGACACCGGCTTTGCCGCCTACTCGGTTCCCTCCCCGGTCGTCGCTGGCGGCGTCGTCTACGCCATCGGACAGGAACTGCTCGCCGTCGACGCCGACAGCGGCGACGTCCGCTTCCGCCGCCCGTACGCCGCCGGCGTCGCGCCGGCCGTCGAACGCGCACGAGCGTACCGCACGCCCACCGTTGCTATTCACAATGCGGGCGGTGTGACGGCGCTGCACGGCCACGGCGGCCACGAGGTCGGTGGCCGGTCAGTCGCCGCGACCCGGTGGACGGCTCCCCACGGCCGAGACGACGACCTGTTCGACCGCGGTGGGACGGGCGTCCCACCGGTCGCCGCCGACGGAACCGTGCTCGCGTACGCCGACAGCTCACTCACCGCGTTCGACGCGAGCAGCGGGCGCGTCCGATGGCGTGAGGCGACCGCTTTCACGCGGCCCGCGGTCCGCGACGGGGTCGCGTACGTCGGCGTCGGACCCGGGTACGCACTCGGCGCAATCGACCTCGAAACCGGGAGCGTAGAGCGGTTCGAGCTCGCAGACGGCTTCGTGCGCGCGGTGACGGCGACTGAGACGGGACTGGTCGTCGGGACCGACGACGCGCTGCTCGGCGTCGCCTTCGACGGGTCCGTCGACTGGCGGTTCGACGACGACGCGTACCGCGGCTGGGGGGATACCCGCGTCGCGGTCGCGGACGGCACCGCGTACACGGGCATCGATACGGCCGACAGTTCGTCACTCGTCGCGATCGACACCGCGGACGGGTCGCTGGAGTGGGAGTCATCGCTCAGCGTCGAGCACGCCGACAGTTTCAGGCCGCCCGCGGTCACCGACGACGTGGTGTACGTGCCGACTAACGGCGGGCCGCTCGTCGGCGTCGAGCGGGCGACCGGCGACCTCGCTTGGCAGTTCCAGGACGGAGAAACGAGGTCGTGGTCGGCGGTCGCGCTCGCGAACGACGCGCTGTACGCGGTGTCGGACGACTTCCTGTACGCGCTGGAGGAACCATGACGGAGCGCGAGACCGACGTGGACGACGACGCGGCCGCCGAGCCGGTCACGACCGGGAGCCTGTTCGCGGCCGCCGCTCACCGGCTCCGCCGCGACCCGAGGGTCGTCGGCGCGTTCCTCGTGGTCGGCGTGCTCGCTGCCGTCGTCGACGTTGTGCGGCGAGGCGACCCGGTTCCGACCGCGTCGTTCGTCGGCGTGCAGGAGGGGACAGTGTCGCTCCGGTTCGGCCTGCTCGTCGACGTCGTCTTCCGGCATCCGACGCCCGTGACGGCGCTGCCCGAACTCCGGCCGCGATGGTTCGCGTGGACGGTCGGCCTCGAACTCCTGCGGGGCGGCGCGCTGGTCGTCGCGAGCGTCTACGCGTACGCCCGACTGCTCGACGAGCCGGCGACCGTCGGGTCGGTGGCCCGCTACGCGGTCGTCGCGTTCGCGTTCGCGCTGGTCGGCGTCAGCGCCGACGTCGGGCTGGTGCTCGGGCTGCCGCTCGGCGTCCTCGTCGTGTATCTGCTCGTTCGGTTCGCGCCGGTGTCGGGGCTGCTCGCGACTGGGGCGTCGATTCCGGGCGCGTTCCGAGCCGGCTGGCGGTCGACCGGCGGCCACGGCTGGACGCTGTTCGGCGTCGTGCTCGTCGTCGGGCTGTCGAATCACCTCCTCGGGAGCGTCCCGCTCGTCGGTCCGGTCGGCAGCAGTCTCGCCGCTGTCGTCCACGTCGCCGTCATCGCGGTCTTCCTCGACCGAACGCGCGCGGACGAACGTGGTCGGTGACAGCTGGCTCGACCAAGTAGCGTGCTCGCGGCGCGGCCCGGACAGCGGTCCACGACTCGGGCGTGCGGAAGTAGACGCGCGAAGCCGATTGCGAATCCGCGTAGAGTGTGTGACTGCGAGTGCTCGACAGTCCTCATACTCGGTGTGTCGTTCGGTTCCCCGTGCGCAATCGATTAACGCCAATCTGAACCCACGGAATACCGGCAATACATTCCGGCTGTTGGGGCGGTTTCCAGAATAACGCGCCGCCATCACCCGATTTCCCTCACTTCACGCACGGTCCCCCGGGAGGAAGCGGCAAATTATGAGGGGAACGGGGAGCAACCGAAAGTTTGACCGAGAGAGAGCCGGTTTTGCGTTTCTGGGTGTTGTCGACGAGTAGTGAACGAAACACCCACTCGCCGGGACGCCTTACGGCTTCTCGGCGTCGGTTCGGTCGCGTCGCTCGCAGGCTGTTCTAGCATCCTCGGCGGCGGTGGCGGCGAGAACTCCATTCGCATCTCCGGCGGCGTCGGTCCCCTGCCGATGGTGCAGGTGTGGGCCGAAGCGTACGAGCAGGACCACGACGTCTCCATCGACATCTCCGGCGGCGGCACCGGCGTCGGCGTCTCCGACGTGCTGAACGACCAGGTCGACGTCGCGATGATGGGGCGCGCACCCACCGCTGAGGAGCGCGAACAGGGCCTGTTCGCGGTGCCGATGCTCCGCGACACCGTCGTCGGCACCGTCAACCCGGAGAACCCCGTGCTCGACGCGATTCAACGGCAGGGGCTCTCCCGGGCCGACCTGGAGGCCATCTTCACCCGCGAAGTCACGACGTGGGGCGAGGTCGTCGACGCGGAGTCCGACGCCGAAATCACGGTGTACGGGCGCTCGGACGCCTCCGCCGCGTACAAGAAGTGGGCGACGTTCCTCGGGGGCTACACGCAGAGCGAGCTCTCCGACCAGAGCGACGGGAACTTCGACGGCGACCAGCAGGTCGCACAGGCCATCGGCCAGGAGCCCACGGCCATCGCGTTCAACAACGTCAACTACGTCTGGGACTTCGAGACCGGCGAACTCTCCGGGAACGTCCGCCCCATCCCGCTCGACCTCAACGACAACGACACGCTCGACGAGAACGAGTCGTTCTACGGCTCCCGCGACGAGTTCCTCGCCGCGGTCGAGGACGGCACGTATCCCGCGCCGCCCGCCCGCGAGATGTTCCTCGCGTCGAAGAACGGCTTCGACGACACCGCCAAGCAGTTCGTCGAGTGGGTGCTGACCGGCGGCCAGTCGATGGTCCGCGACAACGGCTACGTGCCGCTGGACCAGAGCCGCCTCGAGGAAGCCCAGCAGAAACTCGAAGACGGAGCGTGAGCGCGTAGATGAGTTCAGACGGGAGCAAACTGCGTCGCCGGCTGGCCGTGGAGGGAGTGAGCGGCGCCTGGTTCCGCGCCGCGGGCTACTTCGCCGTCCTCGTGTTCGCGCTCATCGGGGCGACGCTCGTCTGGAAGTCCCTGCCCATCATCTCCCAGTACTCGGTCGTCGAGTTGCTCACGTCCGCGACGTGGGACCCGGCGCAGAACCGCTTCGGCTTCATGCCCGCCATCGTCGGGACCGTCGCCGTCTCCGTCATCTCGATGGTCATCGGCGCGCCCATCGCCATCCTCACCGCCATCTACCTCGCCGAGTACGCCACCGACCCGTGGAAGTCCGTCATCTCCACGTTCGTCGACGCGCTGGCGGCGATTCCGGGCGTCGTCTTCGGGCTGGTCGGCCTCATCGTCGTGGTGCCGTTCGTCAGGGAGTACCTCGCGCCGGCGTTCGGCGCGGACAGCGCCGGCCAGGGCATCCTCACCGCGAGCCTCGTGATGAGCATCATCGTGACGCCGTTCATCGTCTCGCTGACCGTCGAGTCGCTGGAGTCGCTCCCCCACGAGCTCCGCGAGGCGACGCTCTCGCTCGGGGCGACCGAGTGGGAGGTGACGAAACACGTCCTCCTGCGGGCGGCGGGCCCGGGAATCCTCTCGGCGCTGTTGCTGGGCTTCGGGCGCGTCTTCGGCGCGACCATCGTCCCGGCGATGCTCATCGGGAGCCAGACCGTCCTCCCGGAGAGCGTCTTCTCGCCCGGGCAGACGCTCACGACGGTCATCGTCAACGACTTCGGCGAGCTGATGTCGCTGCCGCTGACCCAGTCGGCGCTCATCTTCGTCGGCCTGCTGTTGCTCGTCGTCGTCTGGCTGTTCAACTTCGCCGCGATGCTGCTGCGGCGGCGCCTCGAACGGAGGTGGCAGTACTGATGGACCGCTACACCGAGCAGCGAATCGTCGACGGGCTCGTGCGCGTCGCGACGGCCATCGTGCTCGCCGTGCTGGCGCTGGTGGTCGGCGTGACGGTCGTGCGCGGCGGCGGCGCGCTGCTCGCGAACCCCGGCATCGTCGTCACGCCGCCCGGCTCGACGTACATGCTCGACGGGACGGGCGGCTTCCTGCACGCGGTGCTGGGGAGCCTGCTCATCGTCGTGCCTGCGACGGTCGCCTCGACGGTGCTCGCGATTTCGACCGCGGTGTACCTCCAGTCGGACTACTCCAGCGAGCGGTTCGCGGAGTACGCCAACCTCTTCCTGAACGTCCTCTGGGGGACGCCGCCCATCGTCTACGGCGTGTTCGTGCTGACGATTATGATCGCCGCGGGCACCCGAGCGAGTATGCTGGCGGGCATCCTCTCCATCACCGTCTTCCAGTACCCGATTATCACCCGCTACACGGACGAAGCGCTGCGCTCGGTGCCGACCGAGCTGAAAGAGACCACCTACGGGCTCGGGTCGACGCGCTTCGAGACCATCCGCGTCGCGGCGCGCGCAGCGCTCCCCGGCGTCGTCGCCGGCGTCATCATGGGCTTCGCCCGCGGCATCGGCGACGCCGCGACGGTCCTGTTCACCGCCGGCGGGAGCACCTCGATGCCCGGCGGCCTGCTCGAACCGGCGACGACGCTCCCGATTCTCATCTTCCAGCAGGCGACCTCCTTCAACGCGGAGGTGCGCTCGCACGCCTACGCGGCCTCGTTCGTCCTCATCGTGGCCGTGCTTGCGCTCATCGGCGCGTCGAAACTGCTCGCGGGACGGTTCGCCCGCTTCACACCCGGAGGCCAACGCGAATGACCGAGACTGACACCGCCATCGAGACCGACGACCTGCGCGTAACGTACACCGGCGACCAGCCCGTGGAGGCGCTGAAAGGCGTCTCCGTGGGGTTCGCCGAGAACGAACTGACGACCATCATCGGGCCGTCGGGCTGCGGGAAGACGACGCTGTTGAAGTCGCTGAACCGCCTCCACGACATCGAGCCGAACGCCGAGGTCTCGGGCGACGTGCTCGTCGAGGGCGAATCCCTCTACGACACGGACCGGCCGGTCCCCGAGATTCGCCGGAAAGTGGGGTACGTCCCGCAGAAGCCGACGCCGCTGCCGATGTCGATCTACGACAACGTGGCCTACGGGGCGAAGCTCCACGACGACTACTCGACGGCGGAGCTGGACGACCTCGTCGAGGAGAGCCTCCGGAAGGCGAACCTCTGGAGCGAGGTCGAGGACCGCCTCGACGCCCCGGGGGCGAGTCTCTCCGCGGGACAGATTCAGCGGCTCTGCCTGGCGCGCTCGCTGGCCGTCGACCCCGACGTGTTGCTCTGCGACGAGGTCACGTCGGCGCTGGACCCGGTCTCCGCGAAGGAGGTCGAGGACACGCTCGAAGCGCTCAAGTCCGAGTACAGCATCGTGATGGTGACTCACAGCATGGAGCAGTCCCAGCGCATCGCCGACACGGTCGTCTTCCTCTACCTCGGCGAGCTCGTCGAGAAGACCGACGTGGAGACGTTCTTCGAGGACCCGGACAGCGAGCGCACCGAGCGGTTCGTCGCCGGCGAAACCATCGTCGACACGCGGTAGCAGACCGCGTCGCCGGCGCGAAGACGGAAGGACTCGAAGGACGGACCGGGCTCGTTAGTCGCGGACCAGCCGCATCGTGACGCCGACCGCGGCGAGCGCCGCGAGGACGCCGACGACGAACGGAACCGGTTGCGACAGGCCCGACCCCCACTCCCAGTCGAAGAGGACGGACCCGCCGACGGCGACGATGACTGCGGCGAGGCCGACGAGCGTGCCGAGGCGCGAGTCAGTGCGGGGGAGCATACCAAACGCCTACGAAGCCGGCGGATAAACAGCCCGCGCAGGGCTCCACGAGCTGGAACTGCGCGTTTGCTTTTATCAACGCGGGTGGCAACGTTTCGATGGAACGAGTGAATGAGGACGTGCGCGAAATCAGCGGGCTGCTGGCCGACGAGACCGCCCAGCAGATTCTCGTCGAAACGAACGACGACCCGATGTCCGCCGAGGAGCTGAGCGACGCGTGCGGGGTCTCACCGCAGACCGTGTATCGGCGGCTCGAACGACTCCGGGAATACGACATGGTATCTGAAGCGGTCGAACTGGACGACGACGGCCATCACCACAAAGTGTACACAGCGACGCTCGACCGGGTGACGATTACGTTGACCGCGGACGGGTTCAGCGTCGAGCTGTCGCTGCGCGAGCGGATGGCCGCTCGCTTCACGGCGTTCGTTCGCGAGGTGCGTGACCGATGAGCCTGCTCGAACTGAGTCCGGCGCTCCGGTCGCAGGTCGCGCTCGCGCTCACGGTGACGTCGACGGTGCTGGGGCTCGCCGTCGGGTATCTCGCGCTGCGCGGGTACTGGCAGAGCCGGAGCCGGCCGATGCTGTTCGTCGCCGTCGGGTTCTTCCTCGTGTTCTGGACGCCCGTGTTGCTGGTCGCCGGCCCGTACCTCAGCCCGCTCCTCGGGCCGTTCGTCTACGGCGTGTTGGGGGAGGTCAGCCGCATCCTCGGGCTGCTCTCGATTCTGTACGGGCTGCGGATGCCCTACCTCCAGCGGGATTCGTCGTAGGCCGCTCGACGGCACGGACCGTAGTCACGCCGGGAGCGCCATCAGACCGGGCGACCTGTGTGAATATCTTCGGGAGAAAGGCTTTGAGTGTCGGTGGTAGAGTCGTATCCGCATGTGTTTAGGCAAACCTAAAAATTCGAGTCGGCGGACAAACGACTCCGGGCTGTCCACTCGGGCGCCCCAGACGAAACGACCACCATGATTCGAACGCACCTCCAGCACCTCCACCACGCAATCGACGAGCAGACGCTCCCCATTCGGGCCGGCATCACACTCGCAGCGGTGGCCTCGCTGCCGCTTTTCGGGAACACGGTCCGCGCGCTCGGCGCCTGGCTCGGGCTCGGCCGACTCGTCCTACCGCTGCTGATACTGGCACACGTTCCGGCCGTCGTCGGCGTCATCGCCATCTGGTCGATCGGCTGCGACCTCTGCCGCACGGAGGATGCGACGTGACCGCGACCGACTTCGACGCGGAGCGAGCGTACGACGACGACCAGTTCTCGGCCGTCGAGGTGTTCGCCAGCGACCGGATGAAAGTCGTCTGCGGGTACTTCCAGCCGGGACAGTTCATCCCCGTCCACGGACCCAAAAGCGACGTCGCGATTCACGTCCAGTCCGGGTCCGGTATCGTCCGCGACGGCGACGACGAACACGCCGTCGAACCCGGCGACGTCGTCGTGGTCGAGGCGGGCACCGACCGGGGCGTGAGAGCCGACGCCGACGCCCAACTGGAGGCACTGCTGGTCACCGCGCCGCCGCCGACCGACGCCGAACACGAGCCGGTGCGGAGGGGCCTCAAGCAAGACGACTTCGACCCACTAAACCGATGACGACACAGATTCGGACGCTCGACGAACTCGACGGTGAACCGCACGCCAACCCCTTCCCGGACGCCGAGCCGAAGACCGTCCGGCTCACCCTCGGAGCGGGCGAGTCGGTGCCGCCGCACGCGCACCCGGGACGGGAAATCGTCTTCCACCTCCTCGAAGGCGAAATCGAGCTGACGCTCGGCGACGACACCCACCAGCTGTCGGCCGGCGACATCGCCCGCTTCGATGGCGACCAGCAGATTGCGCCCGAGGCGGTCAGCGACAGCACCGCCGTGCTCGTCCTCGCGACCAGCACGGACGGCGAGGACTGACCGCTGCCCCCGCTGGCGGCCGGTCGCGCTGCTTACCGGTCCTTTGACGGTGGCGAGAGCGAATCGGGTCCGATTCGAACTCCGGTGTGTACCCGCGCCAGAGGGGCAGACCACTACGTTTGAAATGGGCGAAGGGAAACCACGTAGTGACACGGACAGTGACCCGCCCACCACGCGACACCGGCGAGCGAGCGGGGGAGAGGCGATGAGTGACGGGGACCGGGACGTTCTGGTCGTCGGCGACACGACGATCGACCTCTATCCGGCGGCCGGGGACGCCGTCGCCCCGGGGAGCCGGCTGGAGTGGCACGTCGGCGGGACGGCGGCGAACGTCGCTCGGTGGGCGGCCTCGCTGGGCAGCGACGCCGGCCTGCTCACGAACATTGGTACCGACGCCGTCGGCGAGATGGCCGCAGAGCATCTCGGCGAGGGACCGGTCGACACGACGCACGTGACGCGGGTCGACGGGACGTCCCCGCTCACGCTGCAGGTCCCGACCGAGGACGGCGAGCGCTGGAACGCCTGGATTGCCGGCAGCTGTTACGGCTTCACGCCGCCGGGCGACGCGGCGGGGCTGGTGGCGCCCTACGAGTGGGTGCACTTGGAGGGCGTGACGCTGCCGGCGGACGTGAACCAGTCGGCCGTGCGACGGCTCGCCGCGGCGGCCGCGGACGGCGACACCCGCGTCTCGTTCGACCTGAACGGGCGGCGGAACCAGTGGACCACGCCGGACGCCTACCGGCGGGCGCTACGGGAGGTCCTCCGGCACTGCGACCTGATTTTCGCCGGCGCGGACGACCTCGCGGTGGCGGGCGTCGAACGCACGCCCGCGGGACTGCTCGAACTGCTGCCCCGCGACCACTCGGCGACGGCGTTCCTCACGGACGGACCGGCAGCGACGACGGCGCTCACCGTCGACGACGGCGCAGTCACCGAGCGCGCGACCGCGACGCCACCGACGACGACGGTCGCTACCACGGCCGGCGCCGGTGACGGGTTCGCCGGGGCGGTCCTCGCCGCGCGCCACGGCGGCGTCTCGGACCTCGGGGAGCTGGCGACAATCGGGAACGCGGCTGGTGCGGCCGCCGTCTCGACGGTCGGGCCGTTCGCCGGCGACGGCATCGACGCCATCGAACGACTGCTTTGAGGGCTTCCCGCGCCGAAGCGCGAGGACTCTTCGGTCTATTCGACGAGTTGGATGGTGTTGCCGTTCGAGGTGACGTGGAGGTCGCGACCGACCTTGTACCCCTGACTCTCCGCGAGGCTGACGTACGGTGCGAACCCCTTCATGTTCTGGTGGGCCGGAATGATGTGCTCGGGCCGGAGAGTCTCCAGCATCTCGTAGTGGCCTTCCTCGCGGAGGTGGCCGGAGACGTGGATGTCGTCGTAGATGCGCGCGCCCTGCATCCGCAGCAGCTGTTCGCTCTGGTAGCGCTGACCCTCGTTAGTGGGCTCGGGAATCACGCCCGCGGAGAAGATGACCTTGTCGCCCTCTTCGAGGTCGTAGGCGGTTTCCCCGCGGCCCATGCGGGTGAGCATCGCGCGCGGCTCGCCTTGATGGCCCGTGACGATGGGCAGGAAGTTCTCCTTGCCCTCGTTCATGATGCGCTCGAAGGCGCGGTCGACGCTCTTGCGGTGCCCGAACATCCCCAGGTCGTTCGTGAACGAGACGGCGCCGATGCGTTCGGCCGCGCCGGAGTACTGCTCCATCGAGCGGCCGAGCAGAATCGGCTCCCGCCCGATGTCCTTCGCGAACTCCACGAGGCTCTTCACGCGAGCGATGTGGCTCGCGAACGTCGTGGCGACGATGCCGCCGTCGTAGTCCTCGACGCTCTCCATGACGTCCTTGAGTTCGCTGCGCGCGACGCTCTCGGAGGGCGTGCGGCCCTTCCGCCCTGCGTTCGTGCAGTCCTCGACGTAGCAGAGGACGCCCTCGCCCTCCCGCCCGATCTCGCGGAACCGCTCCACGTCGATGGGGTCGCCGATGATCGGGTCGTGGTCCATGCGCTTGTCGAGGCCGTAGACGACTGCGCCCTCGGGCGTGTGCAGCACCGGATTGATAGCGCCGATGACGGAGTGCGTGACGTTGACGAATTCGAGTTCGCACTCCTCGCCGATGTCCATCGTTTCGCCAGCCTCCATTTCGACGAGGTCGTTGTTCACGTCGAACTTCTGTTCGCCCTCGATCTGGCCTTTCACGAGCTCCAGCGTGTACGGCGAGGCGACGATGGGTGCGTCGTAGCGGTGCGCGAGCTTGCTGATTGCGCCGATGTGGTCGAGGTGACCGTGCGTCGGCACAATCGCTCGAACGTCCCCGTCGAGGTCGTTCATGATGCGGTCGTCGGGAATGGCGCCCATGTCGATGAGGTCCAGCGAGTGCATGCCCTCCGTCTGGACGTTGTCGTGAATCAGTACCTTCGAGAGGTTGAGGCCCATGTCGAAGACGACGATGTCGTCCCCGGCGCGGACCGCAGTCATCTGCCGCCCGACTTCCTCGTAGCCGCCGATTGTCGCGATTTCGATTTCCATAGTAGGTCCGATCAGAGCAGTCCCAGTACCCCGTGAGGAGAACGCCCGAGAGAGGAGAGCAGGGGGAACGAACGCGAGCGACGACAGCGGACAGCGGCGTGTGACGGCCGGTGGCTGCGTCCAGCTAGCGCGGTCACCCGACTCGGGGACGACGCGTGTTTCGGTTACCTCACTGTAGCGACCCCTCGCTTAAATACCCCGGGAAGGAGAGCGCCGACTCGACCAGCATCGAGTGAGGCTTCGCGCGCCTCCAGAATGTCTTTTGACCGATAGGTTCATCATCGAAGTGGCCTACCTTCGGGGTGATGTCCGCCCTCCGGTCCGCGCTGTTCGATTGGGACGCGGCCCGCGTCTCCAGAGTTGTCGTCGCCGGACTAGCCCTGTATCTCGCCCAGCGTATCGCAGACGGGTTCTTCGCCGAATTAGGGGCGGTAGTCGTACTCTGCGTCGTGCTCGACCTCGCGTGGGTGGTCGCGAAGCGCATCTCGAACCGCTGACCACCGAGCCACCGGAGATACGTGTTCCCGGCCGGCCGGAGAAACGTCGAAACAGTCGTCTACGGACCCTAGCTCGTGTAGTCGTCGGGCTGGCTCCGCCTCGTTCCGAGTGGCCCCGCCCTGAGGTTCCAGTAGCGTCCTGCTCGACGGCGTTCGTGGGTCGCACTCGCGGCCCAAATTACTATGCGCGGTCGCCGAGAAGTTGCCGAGGAAATGTCAATTGACATCGAGGCCGCGGTGGTCCACGAGGAGGGCGGAGCGTTCGAAATCGAAGACGCGACCCTCGAAGAACCGCGGGCCGACGAGGTGCTCGTCCGCGTCGTCGGCGCCGGCGTCTGTCACACCGACCTGATCGTCCGCGATCAGCTGTACCCGACGCCGCTCCCGGCAGTCCTCGGGCACGAGGGAGCCGGCGTCGTCGAGCGAGTCGGGTCGAACGTCAGCCGCGTCGAGCCCGGCGACCGCGTCGTGATGAGCTTCGACTACGACGGCACCTGTCCGAGCTGTTGGGACGGCCACCCCGCGTACTGCGCGTCGTTCTTCGAGCACAACTTCGGCGGCGCCCGTCCGACAGACGAGACCTCCCCCATCTCGCAGAACGATGCGCGCGTCAGCGGGCGCTTCTTCGGGCAATCCTCGTTCGCGACGCACGCGATCGCGACCGAGCGGAACGTCGTCCCCGTCGATGACGACGTCCCGCTGGCGATGCTCGGTCCGCTGGGCTGTGGCATTCAGACCGGCGCGGGCGGCGTCATCAACTCGCTGGACCCGCAGGCCGGCTCGTCGATAGCGGTCTTCGGCGCCGGGTCGGTCGGCCTGTCGGCCGTCATGGCCGCCGACGTCAAGGGCTGCACCGACGTCGTCGCCGTCGACCTCAAGGAGAACCGCCTCGGGAAAGCCAGTGAACTCGGCGCGACGCGGACGCTGAATCCCGACGACGTAGACGACGTGGTCGAGACGCTCCAGGCGGACTACGGCGGGGTCGACTACGCCCTCGAAACGACCGGTGTTCCGGCGGTCGCCAAGCAGGCGACCGACGTGCTCACGCAGCGCGGGACAGCCGGGGTCATCGGCGCTCCGGAGCTCGGGGCGGAGGCCAGCTACGACGTCAACGACCTCATCCTGAACGGCCGAAACATCACGGGCATCGTCGAGGGCGACTCGGACCCCCAGCAGTTCATCCCCGACCTCGTGGAGCTGTACCGGCAGGGGAAGTTCCCCTTCGACGAGCTCATCACCTACTACGACTTCGAGGACATCGAACAGGCGGTCGCGGACTCCGAGAGCGGAGAGACTATCAAGCCGGTTCTCCGCGTCAGTGAGCCCTGAGACGCAATCCCAGCTCAACCGCGACGCGACGTCCGGAAACGTCCGCCGCGCCGCAATCACGAGACGAAGGGAGTCCCGTAGCACCTTACGGTGCCAGTCGGCTGCCCCGTCGGGAAAGAGAATATGCGCGAAGCGCAGGTATCCGTAGACATGGCCAGCGACGAAGACAGGGGCTCCGACGGCGAACCGGAGAAAAACGAGTGGCTCGACCGCATCGTCAACTTCCTCGCCACCTACCTCCCCTGACCGCCGCAACGACGCGGCAGCCCGCGGAAGCTCGTCGCGCGGCAGCGGTCGCTCCGACGAGAGCGCTGCACGGCTCCGAGCGACGCTGCGAACCGTCGCTGGATACTTCACCGTGAGCCTACAGGAATCCAGTGATGCCTTCCACGTCTCGCCGTGACGCACTTCGACTCCTCGGGCTGGCCGGCGCCGCCAGCGTCGCCGGCTGTAGCGCGCTCGGACTCGACTCGGGACCGAACGAGCAACCACCTGACGCGGTCGGGACGACGTGGACGCCCGCCGCCGACAGCTGGCCGTTCGAGGCCGCGAATCTACAGAACACGGCACGGAGTCCACGCGGCGCGGGGACACAGCCGACTGTCGAGTGGCAGAACCACCGCCCGGAGGACCGACTGGGTCCGTTCCTGTCCGGCGAACTCGTCGCGGCGACGCCACAGCGCGTGTTCGCATCCGCCGAATTCGAGAACGAACGCCGCCTCGACGCCTACGACGCCGTCACCGGCGACCACCTGTGGAACCGGTCCCTCGGCGATTCGTCGGACTACTCCGTGCTACGGTTCGGCGGGCTCGTGGACGGGACGATGTACCTGGCCGGGAGCGGCGCCGAAGTCGTCGCCGTCGATGCGGCCGACGGGACGGTCCGCTGGCGGCGAAACCTCGGCGAACACGTCGCGAGCGAGGTCCCCGAGAAGTACCTGTCCGCGTCGACGTCGAGGACGGCCTTCTCGATGCTGTTGACGGCGACCCCGGAGACCGTCTACGTGCAGAGTCCGTACGGGATTCACGGGCTCGCGCCCGCTGACGGCGCCGAGCAGTGGCGAGTGTATCTCGGCCGACAGACCGAGAGCCCAGCACTGGAGGACCCGTACGGGCTGGCCGTGACCGACCGACGGGTGTGGGCGAGTTACGGCGGCCGCGTTCGCTCGCTGTTCGCGGTCGGGGTGTCCGAGGACGGCCCGGAAGTCCAGCGGGTGGAACTGCCGCTGGGGTTCCCCGCTGAGCCGGTCGTCACGGGCGACCGACAGGTCGCGCTCACTCACGACGTGACGTGGGCGACGAGCCCCGTGGAGACGCTGGCCGTCGGGGCGACGGGCGACGAGGTCGAGTGGCAGTTCCCGGGGTACGCGGGCGACGGCGCGGCCGCCTATTCGCCGCTGGCGACGGACGGCGAGCGCGCGTTCGTCTGTGCGAGCTACGAGCAGGCCGCGCAGTTCGTCGTCGTCGCGTTGCGCGCGTCCACGGGGAAACTCGAGTGGCTGCACCGCGAGTCGCTGGCGAACGAGGACGTCGCGGTGAGTGAGGGCCGCGAGTTCCGGCTCTGTCAGCCCGCGGTCGCCGGCGACACGCTGCTGGTCGGCTACGGAACGGCTCCCGAGCAGGAGACCGGGCACGGCGAACTTCTCGCGCTCGCACGCCGGGACGGCGGCGTCGAGTGGCGGACCGACCTCTCAGTCGCTCCGCAGGACCTGCAGGTGACGAGTGCCGGCCTCTACGTCGGCGGGCAACGGGGGAGCGTCCTCGCACTGACGAACTGAGAGAGTGTGTGGTGGCTCACTCGCGAGCGAGGAGGTAGCCGACCAGCGCGCCGACGAGGACTGTGCCACCGTACGTCGGGATGAGGCCGAGCGCGCCGAGGAGAATCGGCGTGAGGACGAACAGGAGCAAATCGGAGAGGGCTTGCACGAGCGGGGAGGCCCCGGCCACCGGCTCGAACGGATTCCCGCGGGCGACGACGAGGGCGAGTTCGAGCACGTAGAACGGCACGGGGAGCGCGAGGAGGCCGACGAGCGCGCCGACCAGCGTGCCGCGAGACGGCGAGCGCGCGCCGTCGAGGCGCCCCCAGAACAGCCGCGCGAGCAGGTAGCCGCCGAGGAAGCCGCCGACCACGAACAGCCAGAGGAGGCCGGCGGGCGGGGCGAACCCGCGTCCCGCGAGGAACGCCCGGACCGGTGCGAGCAGGACGAACGCGAGCGCGAATCCGCCGCCGGTGACGGCAAACGTCCACGCGGGGTTTCGGCGAGCGAGTTTCAGCAGCGTCTGTGCCATGAGCACCCGAATGCGGACCGCCTGAATAACTGTTCCCCAGTGATGCGGACGCGCCGCAACGTGGCTGATTCGGCGTCACTGGTGGCCCACCAGTAGGAATATTTGGGTGCTGTCCCGACAAACGACCGTGCCCTCCGCGAGCGACGTCGAACGACCGGCGGCAGCGGTGAGCGTCGTCCGGCGGTATCACCGACGCGAGCGGCTGTTGAGCTGGGTCGTCGTCGCGGTCGTCGTCGGACTGTTCGTCGGGGCGTACGTCGTGGCTTCGCTGGTGCCCGCGGTGGTCGTCGGCGTCGGGCTGCTCGTCCTCGTTCGCGCGCCGGTACTCCGGCCGTCCGGGACGGTGCGGCTCCGGACCGAGGCGGACGTGGCGAGCGTCGTGGATGCGTTCCGCGGGCCGACGCCGCCGGTGCTGGCGTTCCAGTGGGGAATCGCGGACGAGATCGCGACCGGCGACGACGGAGTGACGTACCGGGTGTCGTATCTGTTCGGGTCGCGCTCGACGGCGATGACCGTCCGGACCCGGACGGAGACGACGTCGGCGGACGCGCGGCGGGTGGAGCTAGAGATTACCGCGAACGGCCGGCCGTGGGCGACGTACACCGCGACGGTTCGCCGCGAGGACGGGCAGACAGTCGTCGACGTGGAGTACCGCTCGGACCGCCGGTTCGGGCTGCGCCGCCTCCCGCAGCAGCGGTACGCCGAGCGGTACCGGAACGAAACGCTCACCGCGCAGGGGTACGAGGTCGTCGAACGCGACTCGCAGTTCGGTTTCTAACTCCGGCGGGGCGAGTCGGGCTGTCCGACTGAGCTGCCCGCGTGCTAGGCCTCGGTGGGAATATCGCCGGGTGTGACGTCGAGCGTCCAGAGCGCGCTGCCGCCGACGAGGACTTGCACGAGCAGCGTGCCCGCGCGGTTGAGGACGAGCGCGGACGCTAACTCGCCGACGAGGTGCGGGGTGAGGGCGACGAGGAGGGCGCCAAGGGCGGCGTCCACCGGTCCGACACTGGCCGGCAGCGGGACGATGCGCGCGAACCCCGAGACGACGACGGCGACCGCTACGGCGGCCGGGGAGACGACGACGCCGACGGCGAGTAGGCTGGCGTACAGCGCGAGAATCCAGCAGAGCCGGACGGTGAGCGCCGTGCAGACGAGGAGAGCGAACCGGTGCCGGTCGCTCGCGAGGTCGCGCACGGACGCGTAGAACGTGTCGAGGGCGCGGCGCACGGCGTCAGCGTCGACCGGGCGACTGTACCTCGGCACGACCCGCACGAGAATCGGGTGCGTGTACGCCAGCAGCCCGCCGACGCCGCGCGCGACCCGGTCACGGGACCGGCCGAGAACGGCGACAGCGGCCGCCGCGACGGCGAGCACGACGACGAGCGCTGCGACGACTTCGAGCGCGGTGAACGGGCGCCGGCCGGTGGCGGGGAGCCCAGCGAGGCCCAGGACGCAGACCACCGCCGCGACGAGCATCACCACGAACTCCCAGCTGGTGACCGCAGCGAACGCCTCGCTGGCGGTTATCTCCTCGTGGCGGCTGACGGCGTAAACGACGAACCCGCTGCCGCCGACGTTGCCCGCCGGCAGGAAGGTGCGGACGACGGCCGCGCCGAAGAACGCTCGGCGGACGACTCGCGCGCGGCCGCCGCGCGCCGGAACGCCGAGCGCGAGCCGGACGCCCTCCGCCCCCGCGAGCAACGCCGCGAACACGCTGACGGGGACGAACGCGAAGACGACCGGGTCGGCGGTTCGCACGTCACGCAGGACGCGTTCCCAGCCGACGCCGAACACGAGCGCGGCGACGACGACGGCCGCGACGGCGAACCGGACGACAATGCGGCGACGGGCGCTCACGGGTGGACGTCTCCACGCACGACGAAAAACAATCGGGTTCAGTGACCCTGCGCAGCCCCCGGCCGACTCAGACGCCCCAGACGACGGCGATACCGACCGTTGCGACGACGGCCAGCAGCAACTGGAGCGGGCCGCCGACGCGCAGGAAGTCCGTGAACTCGTAGCCGCCCGGCCCGTACACCATCAGGTTCGTCTGGTAGCCGACCGGCGTCATGAACGACGTCGCGGACGCGAACATCACTGCCAGCAGGAACGCGAACTCGTTGGCGCCGAGCCGGGCGGCCGCGTCGACGCCGACGGGAATCATCAACACTGCCGTCGCCACCGGCGTGATGACGCTCGCCAGCAGTCCCGCGACGGCGTACAGCACGAACAGCACACCGACCAGTGGGAGGACGTCACCGGTCGCGACGAGGAACTCCGAGACGACGGCCGCGCCGCCCGTCGACTCCAGCGCGATGCCGAGCGGGATGACGCCCGCCAGCAGGAAGATGACGTTCCACGACACGGCGTCGTAGGCGTCCGCGGTCGTCAGACACCCCGTCACCACCATCGCGACGACGCCCGCCAGCGCCGCAATCACGATGGGCAGCAGGTCCAGCGCGGCGAGGCCGACGACGCTCGCGAGAATCCCGACCGCCAGCGGCGTCTTCGGCGACAGCGGCGCGATTTCGTCGGCGTCAGCGTCGGCCAGCTGGTCGAGTGCGCGCTCGTCGGCGACCACGAGGTCGCCGGTGTCCGTGAAGTATCGAATCGACGCCGGCGTCGTCCGCACGAGCAGTAAGTCGCCGGCCTGCAGCGTGCGGTCGTCGAGGTCCGTCCGGAGCAGGTCGCCGCCGCGGCGCACGGCGAGCACGCTCGTCTCGTGGTAGTCGTGGAGCCCGGTCTCGGCGACGGTCTCGCCCACGAACGGCGAGTGCTCCGGGACGACCGCTTTCGCGAGCGTGCCGTCGGTCGCGGCCGACTCGAACGTGTCCTCGGTCACCGTCTGGCGTCCCCGCTGCCCGAGCCCCGCGCTCTCGCGGAACTGGTTGACCGCCTGCAGCGAGCCGTGGACGACGAGGACGTCGTCGGCCTCGACGAGGCGGTCGGAGTGCGGGCCGGCGTACGCGTGCCCGTCGCGGCGCGCCTGCAGGATGCGAACGTCGGGGTGTGCGCTGTCGAACGCCTCCACGGACTGGCCGACGGCGGCGGAGTCCGGTCGGACGTGCGTCAACCGCCTCAGGGTCAAGCCCCGAGGCTTGTCAGTGGATTCCCGCTCTACCCGCGCAAGGCGGAAGGCGTGTAATCGCCGTTCGCGTTCAACATCCCTGACTTGAGGGCCAGTTGACTGGTGGCCCGTCCAGCACCAGACTTGAGCCAGTGCTGGACAAGCCGCCACCCAATATTTCGGGCGGCGTTGTAGTCTGCGTGCAGTTCCTTTCCACATTTCAGACACTCGAAGTCCTCACCATCACGGTTGTCCTCGTGCGTGAACCCGCAGTCACCGTGACTGCACCGCTGGCTCGTATACGCAGGTGCAACCATATCCGCGTCAATACCGTATTCTTCGGCTTTGTATTCGATATGACGTTGGAGTTCGCGGAACGCCCACTGCTGGAACTTACTGGCGTTCGAGATGCGCTCACGAATGTGCGTCAGGTTCTCGAACGCAATCGCCGTGCAGTCGTTCTCCACAGCTTCGCGGACGACGGCTTTCGACACGCGGTGGAGATAGTCCGAGCTCCATCGAGCGAACCGTGATCCGATACTTTTGATGGTGAGGTGTGCGGAGCGAGTGCCCGTCTGTTGGAGATTGCCGCGCCGACGCTCGTACTTATGGCGGCGGTGGTTGAGGTAGTCTGCGTTGCCGAGGAACGCTCCGGTGCTAGTGACGGCGAGATAGCCGTCCACGTTCAGGTCAACGCCGAGAACCACTCCGTTCTCGGTCAATTTGCCGCTAGAATCAGCGGGTTCGACTTCTTTCTCAACAGCAACGTGGAGGTAGTACGTGCCGTTCCGTTTGTGGAGCGTTGCTTCCCTGCGTTCCCACTCTGAAGTCCAATACTCCGCAAACGGCGTTCCCTCCTCGTCTTTGGGCGTGACGAACTCGGCTTTCACACGGTCACTGACTGTGGCGAGGGTGACATGGTCGTTGTTGTAGGTGATGGTACGCCCGTTGTACACGACAACTGAGCCTCGGAACTCGGGCTTGCTTGCCTTCTCGCCGTCGGCAAGGATGCGGTCTTTGCAGTTGCCAAGTGCGTCGGCGGCGAGGTTGCGGGCTGATTGGACAAGACTGGCTTGCAAACTGGTTTGCCCCCGGACAGCAGTGTAGGTTTGGTCGTGGAGCGTGTTCTTCGTGTCCTCGATTTCCGTTGGGTCGCCGCTCCATCCAGCGTCAGCGACGTACTGGGCTGCTTGACGGAATTGCTCGAACGTCTCATCAAGAACGCTGTGGGCGTCCTCGGGAACGTCGAGCTTTAGCTGGATGTTGCGGACAACCGCCATACTTCATTAGTATCCTTAGAAATACTTGAACGTATACATTTTAAGGGAGTCAGCATCGTCATCGTGCGTGGATTGCGTTATCAAGTGCCGGCTTCCTCCCCGACCTCAAGGGTCGGGGTATCCGCCTTAACTGCCGATGAAGACGGCGACGACGGGCGTGTTGTTCACGAACCCGGCGATGGGGCCGGTCGTGCAGACGGTGTCGACGAGCGCGCGGAACTCCCGACCGGCCGTGAAGTCAGCAAGGTAGACGCCGAGCCGTTCGACGACGCCCGTGTTCTGGACGCCCGCGCTGAGCATGTACATCGCGATAATCGTGACCGTCGCGGGGTTCGCGAACCCCGAGATTGCGTCTCGCGCACCGACGCCGGTCCACGGTTCGAGGACGACCAGCGCGGCGACGACGCCGATAGCGGTGACGTCGTTCGGCACGACTTCGGTGACGAACGCCACCAGCACCACGACGATGAGCAGAAAGACGACGGCGACGCCCGACACCTCCAAAATCGGCATAGTCGGGACGATTCGGGACGAACCCTTCACTGTTGCCCTTGGTTGGACAGCCACCTAGGATGCCAGCGAGAGGTGTGACACGACAGACGCTGGTCGACTTCGCCTTTCGCGAGACCCAACCCGAGGTAGAGACCGAAATCGCCTACACGTGGGGAAACGAAGAGCGGGTCACCCACATGACGTGCGTCGACTGTACGATTCAGGAGACCCGCAATCACGACGAGCGGGTTTGAAGTTCCGTTGCAGTTTTGGCCCACTGTGGTCCGGATACTATCGCGTGTGCGCTCGGCACAACGGATAAACGGATACACAGAGTACGTTCAACGGAGAATGGCGTCCAGCACCGATTCCTCAACGGCGGTTGACGACGAGGTCCGCCAGCTATACGAGCGGTATCAGGCCGCCGAGACTGAGGCTGAACGCCGCGAGATTGCCCTCGAAATGGGGAAGCTCGACGGCCGCCGCCACGCGGAGATCTACGCGGCCCTCGAAGACGGGTAAGGGCGCGTTCTGGACTGTTTCGTGTGTGGGTCGGTCGGCCTTGGCGAGTACCGAGTGTTTGCTCCCGACTCGTCGCGACTGGTCCGAAACAGCCGACGCTCAGGAGGCGAGGAAAGCCATCACGGCGAGCAGGACGACGAAGACCAGGAACGGGAGGAGGAACCAGACCACGTCCCACCAGCTCGACCCGGCCGAGTCGTCGCCCGAGGGTTGTAGCGAACCCGGCGGGGAATCGCCCATGGCGCTCCCGGGGTCGTTCATGTGTGACATCTTCGAGTCCCTCTGGTAAATACTTCCTGTGGCCGCTGTGGGGAACTGTTCGGAGTGTTTCGGATTGGGGCCGTAGCCACACAACTGTCGGGAACCAGACTATACGTGGGAACTATTTGTCGCGAGTAGAACTGTCAGGCATGGAAGTCGACCTCGACAGGTTCAGTGGCCGTGACTGGGAGGAGCCAACCGACGGCGAGCCGATCCGCTTCGCCATGGTCGGACTCGGATGGTGGACGCGCGAGCAGGCGATTCCGGCCGTCGAAGACGCGGAGTATTGTACGACGACGGCGCTGGTCAGTTCCAGCACGGAGAAGGCCGAGGACGTCGCGGCCGACCTAGAGGGAATCGAGGCGACGCTCACGTACGACGAGTACACCGACGGCGAGGCGAGCGACGCGTACGACGCGGTGTACGTCTGCACGCCGAACGGCTTCCACCGCGAGCACGTCGAAGCCGCGGCCGCCCAGGAGAAGGCGGTCCTCTGCGAGAAGCCCCTAGAAGCGAGCGTCGAGGACGCACAGGCGACCGTGGACGCCTGCCGCGAGGCGGACGTGCCGCTGATGGTCGCCTACCGGCTCCAGACCGAACCGGTCGCTCGCCGCGCCCGCGAGCTGATTCGGGACGGCGCCATCGGCGACGTCGTCTCGATAACCGGCCACATGTCGGACACGATTCTGGACTCCGTCGACGAGACGAGCTGGCGCTTCGACCGCGACCTGGCGGGCGGGACGACGCTCAACGACATCGGCGTCTACCCGCTGAACACAATTCGGTTCATCCTCGGGGAAGATCCGCAGGCGGTGTACGCCCGGACGGAGTCCGAGCAGCCCGCCTACGAGGGCACTGACGAACACGGGGCGTTCCAGTTGGAGTTCTCCGAGGGCACGCTCGCGTCATGTACGGTCTCCCACAGCGCGTCGCTGTCCTCGAGTCTACGCTTCGTCGGCACGGAGGGCGAACTGAGCATCGAGGGGCTGTTCTTCCCGAACACGCAGAAAGTGCTGCGGGTGTCCGGACCGGGCATCGAGGGCGAGTTCCGACCGGAGCCGGTCGACCAGATGCGCGAGGAGTTCGACTACTTCGGCAATCGCCTCCTGCGCGGGCTCGACCCCGAACCCGACGGCGAACACGCCATGGTCGACATGCGCGCCATCCGCGCCCTCTACGAGTCCGCCGAGGGCGGCACACGCGTCGAACTGGACCACTAACGGTAGTTGCTAGCGCGGTTTCTTCATTCGATAGATACGGTGAAACGCGCGGTTAGTACAGGGTACTCACGTATCGGTCAGTGCAGCAGATCATTCTTCGAGTTTGTCTGTTACCGTCTCGTAGAGCCGGCCTGTCCACGCTGGGAAGATGAGAGCAGTGAGGGTTCCGACGACGACACCAACAACAATACCCTGTGTGATATCTTGGAGAACTGTCGTTCCGAGTGCCGCTCCGAACGTCACCCCAACCAGTATTGCGAAGACAACCCGTTCTCCGTCAGTGCCGTGGGAATCCTCAGACATCTGTCTCGGACATCTCTCCGGGCGGCAAAAACAACTGGGGCATGGTTGCGTGAGTTGAAATGACCGTTCGGTTCGCAATTCTACGTACTGGCTGTTGTCTGATTTCGGGGTGGGTCAGCTGAAACGCTTCCCCCAGCACTGGCAGACCCACCGAACGGAGAGGAAGACGAATTCCCGTAAATTGTGGTTTCAGTACTGTTGTTGTGCTTGATGATGATGTTCCACGGGTCCTCACCGGCGGGGATTTGCACTGACGCAGTATATCGGACGGCCCCTGGACAGTCACGGGTACCGTTGTCCTGCTCCTCGATCGGGACTGCGAGTTTGTAGGTAGACTCGTTTACGCGTTCGAACGTTGCGTTGCCCACCCCATAGGCAGGACTAGGGAGGGAGACGTTTCGGGCGTACGTTATGTTGGTATTTGCGTCGCCAGCAACGATTGATGTAGAGCTATTCGAGATGGTGTCATCGATGCACTGCACGGTCGCCGTGTCGAAGGACAGTAACTTCGGTGGCTCACTGTCCTCACCGAAGAACCCGTCAACTCCGCCGACAGCACCCGTCGCAAAAACAGCACCCACGCCAAGCGCGAGTACAACACCAAATACGGCGACAACGATCACCGATAAGTGTTCGCTCATACTCACCCGTGGATTAGAATATCCATAAAACGACGCTGGGGTGAAATGCGTATTTTATCAACAGTCGCTCATACGGTTTCTTTATTCAGCAACTGGGGGGGGTGGAATTCCCGGTGAGTACAGGTGAGAGACGCCAAATCCTTGTGTAATTACGAAGAGGATTCAACCAAGATGTCTGTCCAAAAAGCCCTCCTCCTCGAACTGTTCGCAATCCTGCTCGCACTCTATGGGGGACTCACAGTGTTGGCCTCTGATATAATGGGCGACCTTTGGGCTATCTACGCAGGATTGTACCTCGGTCTCTTCGGACTCGTCTACGGGCTTGTCGGTGACAGGATTGTCGGGGCTTCCGAAACGATAGGTGAGCCCGCCGACTGAGCGGCTGTTTCACTCCAGATTTCCTGGTAAGAACTCGCTTCGATGTGATGCGTAACTTCGGTAAGTACAGGTGCCTTATCGCATATATGTCGGTGAAGGAGATCAACCGCAATCTTCATCGTTTACTGATTTCGCGGATGGTAGTTCACTGGTCAATATCCATTCTACTGGACAAATAGAGTCCATAGAGTCCGATTAGTACTGAGAGCCACATTAGGACTCTATACGGCCAGACGTAGCCAAACTCCTGCCCGTAGACTCGGATTGCCCCGAAGCAAGCAAACACGCCTAACAGAATAGCGAGTCGTTGAACCGACTCTCCTTTCATAATATGAAAATTTGAACGCCGCCGTTTCTAAGACCTGTTGAAAATAGTATTTCAGTTGAATCAGTAGAACTCTACATGATCAATCAGCACACCTGCTGAGCGGCTATTCCACCAGATACGCCGGTGAAGAGAAAGCATACTAGAAGTTAATCCTCGGCGTGCTATATCCCCGGTATTTCGCCGATTAGCGCCGGTGATACGGTAGATATCGACTTCTGCGAATCTACTAGTAGTTACTGTATTTGGAACGCCCGCTCCTCAAACGTCCCGCTGAGAGTGCGGATGCTCCACAGCAGGAATCTACTAGCACGACCACAGGAATCGGTAAATCCCCAAATACAGGAGGTCAACCAACCGAATTTCGTTCAGCATACTCACTCGTTCTGCGACCTATTTCGCTCCGCAAGGTGACATCCTCGCCCGCCCTGAGGGGCGGGGCTTCCACCACAGGTGGAATACCCAGCTTGTCTGGGATTGTGGTTTCAAGACGTGTGCGCGTCACCGGTCTCCGGGTTCGCCCCCGCTCCCACCGCTAGTGAGCTAGACGAACCCTTGTCATCGGAAGCCCGCCTCTCGGACGGGAGTCCCTCGCTCGGTGACGTGTCTTCGTGGGCCTGCCACTGGCCCCCACTCCGAGGCGAGTCATCGCCTACCGTTTTCCAAGGCAGGCTCTCTCCCCACGGATTTAGCCGATTAGCTATGTTCGCTGCTGCGTTCAGATCCGCTTGGTACTCCGACACCCAGCATGCCTCGTTCGTACATTTGAACGTGCCTTGATGCGACCGATAACCGATGTGTTGGCACGCATGGCACGTTTTCGACGTGTGGTGCGGATGCACGTATTCCACAGCAATCCCGTGTTCCGCTGCCTTATCCTCAATACGTGACTGTAAACGGGAGAACAGCCACTTGCCGAGGCGTCGATTCCAGTACTCCCCAATATCCTCGCCGGTGATACCGTCGAGATATTCGAGGACGATGACGGGATTTTCGAACTGGGAAGCGTATTCGACGGCCCGATGTGAGGCTTTCTCTACTTCGTCTTCGATGGCATCTTGCCACCGCCCCCACACGAGATCGTCCAAGAGTTTTGAGGCGTACCGTGGTTTCAAGCGGTCTTCGGCAGAGGCTTGTTTCTGTCGAAGGTGTCGGACACGACCACCATCAACGAACAACGGATCAACAGGCGTGTCGTCTTGGAGGGCACAGCCCACCAAGAGTTTCGACTCACCCACGTCAAAGCCGACAGGGGTCACGCCATCACTGTCACACGAACACGAGTGGTCTGGTTCGACTTCGTAGTTCGCAGTGACGTGCAACACCCATCTATCACCATCGCGTTGTACGCGGAGTTCGCCCGCCCACACGCTGTTGTCTTCGTCGTCAATCAGAGAATGCCACCAGTCTTCCTGCTCGGGATTCAACTGGAGTGGTATCCAGAAGTTCGTTCCGCGACCGGGAAGTGGGACTGCCCAGCAGATTTCGTGGTGGCGGTCGTCGTCGTGGTCGAAGACGGCTGCGGTGTTCGCGTAGCGGATTGGATGGGTGTCTGCGAGTTGACTCGCATCATACGTGCCCTCATCGAGCAGGTTTGGGACGTATTGTTTGAGTGCGTTTTTCGAGTGCCAGTTGAGTTCTTCACCTGTGATGAGCTCATTGACGGCGGTCATCGTATCGCACTCTGTGTTGAAGCTACGACGGAGTAGTTTCTCGTATCGGTCGTGCTCGTCGTGGAGCTTGCGCTGCTTGTGCTGGGTGAGTGGGGCAAGATACGCTTCGAGCGTCTTGCACTCCTCACTCATTCTTCAGCAGCGTTGAGTCCTTGTTCGACGAGTTCGGCGTATGCGAAGTCCATTCGCAGGCCGTTCTCTCGGGAATATTCTTTCACTCTTTCGTGGAGGTCGCTTCCACGGTCGATGGCGATGTCAACTCGCATCCGATTTTCTGTATGTTTCCTCGTACCTTAAAGATTCGTGTTGGCGTGGGGTATTCAGGGGACTGTCGCTCGTGGTTTGCGCAGTCAAGTGACGCGATTCACGGCCGCCGTGAACGGCGGGATTCTCTCGCTGCTTAAAGATAGGCCATCAGACCGAAAATATTCAGTAATGGCATCGCGGCGATGTGTATCCAAAAGGTGTCTGACTTGTCTGGACGCCGCCGGACGTCGAAGTATACGAACAACGGGATGAGCAACTCAATCGCCAACACGCACACAGCGACAATTCGCACTCGTTGAGACACCGTTGCTAAAAATGAGCCATCCCCAAATGTACTGGCCGTGAGAAATATAAAAATGAGAGTTACTGCGGCAAGGTTCAACAGCGTGAAGAACCAGTAAACACGTTCGAAGGGGTCAGCCTCCATAATGTCAGTCTGTGTTCCCAGCCAATAAAGCCATCATACTAACTGACAAAATAAGGTGTCAAATCCCACGAGGGAATTCCTGAAGGTCAATACAGCATCTTGCCCGCCAGAATCACACAAAGACTGGTGGGAAAATATTACACCCGACGCTCTGATAGAGGATACTAATATGGTGAAGCCGTGGGTGCCAAAATGAGGTCTGGTATGAGTATTCGCGTTAACTGGCGAGTCAGCCTCAATCTCGTCGGTACGTCGCTCACCTACCTTGCTATCCCGCTGGCATTCCCGTTGCTCCTCGCAGTGTACTACGGTGAACCAGTCCGTCCATTTCTTGTCCCGATTGCGATTACGCTCGTTCTTGGCTACGGATTAGACAGCTTCGGCACAGACGACCAACAGTTGCATGCCCGGGAATCGTTCCTTGTCGCATCCCTCATCTGGCTGCTCATCGCCATCATCGGCGCGATTCCGTTCCTCGTCGCCGGTACCGGCGTCACCGCACATCCGATCAACGCGCTGTTCGAGTCGATGAGCGGCATCACAACGACCGGTGCGACCGTGATGCTGGACTTCGATACGCACTCTCGATCGCTGATGATGTGGCGACAGGTCATTCAGTGGATCGGCGGCCTCGGCATCCTCATCCTCGCTACTACCGTCCTCTCGGAAGTCGGCGTTGGTGGAGCTCAGCTGATGGAGTCAGAAACCTGGACAGCAACGTTCCAGAAGCTGACGCCACGCCTCGCCGAAACAGCACGCATCCTCTTCGGCCTGTACACCGCCATCACGGTGGGCGTTATTGCCGTCTTGTACGGCCTATCGTTGGCGGGATTCGCGCCGAATATGACGCTGTACAACGCCGTCGCGCACGCGTTCACGTCAGTCGCAACAGCAGGCTTCTCACCGGAACCGGAGAGCGCGGGCGCGTTCACACCCGTCGTCCAGTGGGTCCTCACCGCGTCGATGCTCGTCGGTGGGACAAGTTTCATCCTCCTCTATCAAGCGTTCACGGAGGACCTGGGACGGCTCCGGCGGAACGACGAGTTCCACTTCTACCTCGCCACCGTCGCCATCGCGTCCGTCCTGATCGCGTTCGCGCTATCGTTCGACGCGACCCAGCAGTTCAGCTTCGAACAGCGGGTCAGGCACGCCGTCTTCAACACGGTCTCGATCATCACGACGACCGGGTTCGCCAGCGTCAACTTCGACCTCTGGTCGGCGGCCGCGAAAAACGTCCTGTTCGCGTGCATGTTCCTCGGAGCGATGGTGGGCTCGACGACGTGTTCGATCAAGACGCTGCGGTGGCTCGTCGTCGTGAAAGCGTTCCGCCGCGATCTCTTCACCGCCGTCCACGACTCGGTCGTCAGGCCGGTCCGCATCCGTGGCAGCGCCATCGACGAGGAGTCCGTCCGCGACGTCTACGGCTTCGTCCTGTTGAGCATCATCTTCGTGTTCGCACTCACCGTGTTCGTCGTCGTAGATGCCGCACGTGTGGGCTTGTCCGTCTCGGAGTTCGAGGCGATGAGCGCTGCCGCATCGACGTTCCTGAACATCGGCCCGGCGTTCGGCCTCGCAGGCCCCTACGAGAGCTACCACGCCTTCCCGTGGACGACGAAAGCAGCGATGATCCTGTTGATGTGGGTCGGCCGTGTGGAAATCATCCCGGTGATGGTACTGTTCACTGCGTCGTTCTGGCGGTCGTAGCCACGAACACCGCGAGTGTTCGTCTGATTCGCGGACAAAGGGGGTTCAGTTATACGGCTCCCGAGATGATACGGACACAGAGAGATGCCGGACTTACAGGTGGTGTACGGAGCCCACGATAGTGTCGTCGAACTCGTAGACATCCTCCGGTACTGTGCGGAGGGAATCAGTCTCGACTTCGAAGGATGGGGTAATAGACACACGAGAGGGCCGGGGCTATACTTCACGGTGATCTCTGACCACGACTACCATTCCTTTGCCGACCCGATGGGCGCAAACACGTGGCCAATTGATGACTGCCGGCAAGTACGGGCAGATGACCAGTTCTACGATACCGCCAGTACGGTCGCGGTGGAGAATGACGGGGCAGTCATCGTGAGTGTCGATGGCTATATCCAACGGCAAATGGTGCGGCTCCGCGACCTCAACCCGGAAGGGACAGCAGATGGAGCTGCTGTCGAGTACGAGGATTGGATGGGATCGCGGCACATGAGTGCCATCGAAACGTCCGTCCGTGACTCCGTTGTTGCAACGGTGACACTGAGTGAGGAAACTGGTCGTGTATCAACGTTCGAGGACGGCACTGTCCACACGGAGCAACGAAGCGAACTCGGTGGCCGATGGCAAGAGATCAACTAACTAGGGCCGATGAAGACTTGGTTAGCAGCCTGCTTCGTGGTTGATGCTATCGAGGGCGTCTCGCTACCCAGGTACATCAGTCCAGCCGATCCTGGCTGTTGCTCGATTGCCAGTAGTTTAACGATGTCCACTCCGTAAGAAGTTCCGTGAAGGAGTATACGGGCACAGTACCGTCGGAGCTGACAATCCTACAGTCCAGTATCTCGATTGATGAGACGCTGGCAATCGTCGCTGCTGCGATGCTCACTGGTGTCGTTATCTGGTATCTTGGCACGCTGCTGGAAGCACGCTTCCGAGCGGTGAACGCCAAACTCGCTCGTTCGCTCTTGCTGTTGCTCCTCGCCGGTGGCGTTGGATTCGTCCTCGTGCAACAGTGGGGCGCGACCGGGGCGTTAGTCTCGTTGACAGGCGTGCTGGAGTTCGGCGTGGATACGGCGCTTCGCATCCTCATTACGGTCTTTCTCTTCGTGGCCGCCCACACGTTTACGCAAGTCGTCAAGCGCATCCTCCTCAGCAATAACCGCTCGAACGGTCGCGCGACCAGCGAGCACCAACGACGCATCATCTTCTACATCAGTCAAGTAATCGTCTACATCGCGGCTGCCGTCGCGACGCTCTCCCTCTGGGGCATCCAGATTAGCGACCTCTTGTTGGGCGCTGGCGTCCTCGGCATCATTCTCGGGTTGGCGTTCCAGAGCACGCTCGGCTCGATTCTCGCCGGCTTCGTGCTCATGCTCTCACGCCCCTTCGAGATTGGTGACTGGGTTCGCATCGGCGACCACGAAGGGTTCATCACCGAGATATCGATCAACCACGTCCGACTCCGGAACCTCGACGGCGAACACGTCGTCCTCCCGAACGAAGCGGTCAGCAACCGCACGATTATCAATCGGAGCGACGAGGGGAAACTCCGCCACACTATCGAGGTCGGCGTCGATTACGACGTGGATCCTGAGCGCGCTGAAGCAATCGCTCGTGAGGCAATTAGCGACCTCAACGAAATCATGAGCCAGCCTGCCCCGCAGGTGCTGCCGGTGCGCTTCGGTGATTCCGCCGTCGTGCTCGAAGTCCGCGTCTGGATCGATAATCCGACGCCTCAACGGAGGTGGCGCGCCGCCCGGGCGGTTATCTATGCCGTCAAAACCGCGTTCAACGAGGAGGACGTAAAGATTCCGTTCCCCCAGCGCGAACTCACCGGCCGCCACGAAGACGATGGGTTTCGCATCCGGAATGCGAATCGAGACTCCCACAACCCCACGAAGTCTGAATGACTGCTTCCAACGTCACATCACAGTCGCGGGGACAGTGGGACCTCCCCCTTCTGCCCAGCGATTCGGCTGATCCCGGGACTGCATTAAACGGGCAACGGCTATTACCGTAGTGTATCGAGGGCAGTGCTGCGAAACTGGTGGCTGACAACCAGCGGTTCGCGTGCCTGTCGTTATCAGTTATTGCAAATACGATCTCTTTATTCGGTGTGGACGGCGTTATATGCCGCTACACGCCTAATTACTAGACAATCTCCGAATAAAAAATCCCGTGTTTTCAACTACTGTTATGGGCCTCTTCATTCATATGGTGTGCCAAGGAAGTAGCGGGCATGGACGACCCGGACACGAGAGACTCAGAAGAGGAGATGACGACCAGTGACGTTATCGCGGAACTGGAGCCACTGGAACCGTACACCACAACGGAAGTTGCCTCGAAGACAGGTGTACCAGTTTCTCGAATCAGGCGTCTTCTCCGGTCGCTCAACAAGGCTGGTCAAGTCGAACGGAAGACTGCTGAGAAGCCGATAATTTGGGTTCGGAAGACGCCGGTCCACACCTGCCCGTCATGTGAACGCGAGTTCTTCGTCCGGTTCACCCATCCTGTACTGGGAGCAGTCCAGTTCTGCCCTCGTTGTGGTACGCAGCTCAAATCCTAACACCGAAATCGAAGTCCTAGAGCTTCGTCGATCGGCAGACCATCCTGTCGGTGATTTTCGAACCATATGGGGCGAATACGTTCTCGGCGTTGGGATGTGCGCGTCGGTGGAGTTTGTGTCCTCTTAGTGGTGCACGACGAGTGATTGTTTTCACCGGTCTCGATCCTATCCTGTGTTCTGACTCCCGGGTCTGCCCGCTTCGTAGATTACCATCCTTAGTGACACGCCATCAGGTCTAACGTTAACACGGAGCGCAGTTCTACGGAGCCAAAGCAATCGATTCAGTTAGGCTACGCTGAGGTAGTCCACTCGTGGCCGCATTCTGGGCACTCGAAGACGTAGATCAGGTCTTCATCGACGAAATCTGTCGTCGTCGAAAAGACCATGTCCTCCCCACATTCGGGGCAAATCTGTACTGCCATACGAGAAACGTTGGGACGTTGTGGAATAAGGCTATGGGCGTCTTTGAGCGCTCCAGCGGTGTTTCAATCTAGGCCGGGTGAACTACGGTACGAATTGACTATTCGAACGATTGGTGCATGGCAAATTTTACGTGCGTTTTTGTGGTACGTTTTCATTAGGCATGGGGATCATCAACTCGAGTACGAGCTGGTTCGGCAGCCAGGATCGAACCTTTGAGTACGTCTGCCAGAACTGTGACGCGGAGTTTACATCCCAGAAAGCGAAGATGACCGACGTCGATTGCCCAGAGTGTCACGCTACACAGGCGGTCAACGAAAATGAATCAGCAATAAAGTGGCCTAAAGAACTTCGCACCCCTACTTACCGATTCAGTCAGTCCAGTCGCAGGTATCTCCGTGAATAAGAAACCGCACTAGTGACTACTGCTAGCCGAGACGCGACCGTTTCGCGGTCCGGGATGCGGAGGACGCGACGCCTTCAGCAATCGGCGACCGGCGATAGTGAGCGGGTTCGGTCGGCCCACGTTCGGAGTGTCGTGAGCGCCTCGCGCTCGCGCCGTGAGACCGGGTCGTCGGTGCCGAGCGACTCCCCCTCATAAGCGTTCAGAACGGCACAAGAGGCCTGCTCGCAGTAGGTCGCGAGCCGACGCGGGGCGATGACATCGGCTTGGAGGGGGATTGTCGCGTCGTTGACGAAGACTGCGACGGGGTCGTCGGGCGCGGCGTCGAGCAGGCGGGCCGCGTGGTCGGCGTTATCCGCGGCGAGCGCGGCGGCCTCCGCGTCGCTCTCACTCGCGGTTCGCGGTGCGTGCGCGTCCAGAATGCCGTGCCAGGCGTCGTCGGGGACCGTCGTGAAGCGGTCGAGGCGGCCGCCGAGCAGCGTCCCGTCGCGTTCGACTTCGGGCGCGAACTCGAGGACGACGACGCCGGCGGCGCCGTGCCGCTCGACCCACGCGTCGAGGGCGCGGGCGGTGCGTCGGGTTTTCCCGGCCTGCGAGGGACCGACGAGGAGTGTCGACCCAGCGAGGGGGACGCGACGGTCACTCATTGGACGCGGCGGGGCCGACCATCGACAGGCGAGCGTACTTCGCGACGAGTGCGACCGTCGCCGCGGTGAGGACGACGGCGAACGC
Source organism: Halobacterium sp. NMX12-1 (assembly GCF_040435975.1). Classification (NCBI taxonomy): domain Archaea; kingdom Methanobacteriati; phylum Methanobacteriota; class Halobacteria; order Halobacteriales; family Halobacteriaceae; genus Halobacterium; species Halobacterium sp. NMX12-1. The sequence goes on from NZ_CP159203.1 coordinate 168,567, forward strand.
GAGGATAGCCCCGGAGAGGGCGTCGACGCCGCCCGCGACCTGTTCGGCGACGAAGTTCGCAGCGAGCGCGCCGGTGACCGCCAGCAGCGCGAGGCCGCCGAGGTTCGCGAGCGTCGAGGGGGGCTCGGGGACCGCCGCGGAGTTCAACAGATAGAGCACGACCACGATGGCGAACGGCGTGCCGACGGTGCCGATGGCGAGCACGAGCGCCAGCTGGCTGAGGACCGGCCCGCCGATGAACGCGCCCGGGGCGGACAGGAGTGCGGCGGCGACCAGCAGCCCCCGGTAGCGGTCGTCGTCGACGGTGGTTCCCCACCCCAGCTTGTCAGCGACGAGGAACGGCGGCGCGATCGTGTTCCCGCCGAGCGTCGAGACCGCGGCGCCGAGCAGGCCGAGGAGGAACAGCCACTCCGCGTACCGGCCGGCGAGCGGGCCGAGCGCTTGAGCGGCCTCGACGGCCGAGAGGTCCCCCGTGGTAAGGACGCTCGCCGTCACGAGGAACACGGCGACGCTGTAGACGCCGAACGCGACGAGCATCGACGCGCCGACGTCGAACGTCGCGAGGCCGTACTCCTCGACGGTCCACGCTCTGGCGCGCATCGTGTACGAGTGCATCGTAATCAGGGTGATGTGGACGGCGCCACCGAGGACGCCCGCGGCGACCAGCGCGCTCCCGGACGGGAGCGCGGGGACGAGGCCGCGCGCGGCGGCACCGGCATCGACTGGCACGACGAGCAGCGACGCGAGAAACGCGAGGACGACGCCGGCGACCAGCGCTTTCGCCACCGTTTCGAGGAACCGATAGCCCCGGGTGGCGAGGCCGACGGCCAGGACGACGGCCCAGACGACGCCCCAGATGCGAGCGTCGACGCCGGTGATGGTCTCGGAGACGGTCGCCACCGTCTTCATGATGAGCAGTTGGGCGGAGCCAGCGGCGAGCACGACGTCCAGGACGAGCAGCCACGCCCAGGTGTCGCCGAGGTGGGCTTCGACGACTGCGACGATGCCGCGTTCGGTGAGGAGGCCCAGCCGCATCGCGAGGTACTGGGCGAACGCGCCCGCGACGGCCGACAGCACCACGACCCAGAACAGCGCGTAGCCGTACGCGCCGCCGGCCGTGATGAGTGACGCCAGCGACGCCGGGCCCGCGGCGACGGCGCCCGCGACCCACGACGGCCCCATCCGTCCCAGCGACTCCCGCAGCGTCTGCACGGCGGCCACGCCACCTGTCCGGTCGCTCACCGGCGACCACCCCTGTAGTCGCGCGCGGGACCGGACACCTCGTAGACGAGGGTCACAGCGACCACTCCTCTTGGCGCCAGGCGGCGTCCCAGAAGCGGTACTCGTAGCGCGCCGACGTCTCGAAGCGCTCGCGGTAGCGCTCGCGGGCCGCGTCCGTCGCGTCCGCGGCGACGTCGTCCATCAGGGTCTTGCACCACTCGGTCAGCTCGGTGAACTCCTCGCCCGCGTACATATCCACCCACTCGGCGTACCGAACGTCGTCAGGGGTGCCGCGCTCGGCGAGCCGTTTGCCGGTCTCGTTGAACCCCCACATACAGGGGAGCAGGGCGGCGACCAGGTCGCCGAACGTGCCGGTCGCCGCGACCCGCACGAGGAAGTCGGTGTACGCCCGGGTCGTCGGGGACGGCTCGGTCGCCGCCAACTCCGCTTCCGAGACGCCGAACGCCGCGGCGTACTCGCGGTGGAGGTCCATCTCGGTGTTCAGCGTCGAGTCCAAGAGCTCCGCGAACGTGCCCATTCGGTCGAGCGTGGGCGCTTTCGCCGCGCCGTGGGCGAACACGCGCGAGTATTCAATCAAGTAGACGTAGTCCTGCCGGACCCAGTACCGGAACGGCGCTTCGTCGAGCGTGCCGTCCCCGAGCGCTTCGACCATCGGGTGTGACGCGATAGCGTCCCAGATTGGGTCTGCGACCGCTTCCAGTTCGTCCGTGAATCCCATGTAGAGGCCTAATGAGATACCCAGTGAAATACGTAGGTGGTACCACTAGAGAATACACGGGATGGGGGGACGACGACTGCCACAATCCGGGGTTGCAGAAGCCGCCGACAGCCCGCGAGCGGCGATTCGGCGCCATCGAGATACGCTATGCCAAGTTGAAAATACATTTTTTATCCAGTGTGAGATGTGAAAAAGACGGTCAGCACAACTTCGAAATGAGATCAAGGAGGTCACCAGATATAACTAAACGTCGCTAGTCTATCAGGTATGTCTAGTGTAACAAAATTCGAGATGTTCTACTTGGGAGGAACGGTGTTCTTGGTCATAGTTGGGTATTTTGACTGGACATCATTTATGTCATTCCAAGAGGGTATAATACTCTTCTTGCTCTGCATAGTACTGCTACTAGCAAGGCGGGTTACTGATGAATGAGAGAGCCTACCCGCCGATTTAGTCGCTCCAGTTTCAGCATACGGCCTGAACAAAGAAGCCGCGCTAGCAACTACTGTTAAGACTCACGTATCTACGAGCGGAGGCGCTGGATGCGCTTCTCCATCGGCGGGTGCGTGGAGACGAGCTTCGCGAGCGCGCTGGTGTCGGGGCTGGAGATGCAGAGCGCGCTTACCTGTTGGTCGACGCCGCCGTCGCGCTGCCGGGAGCGGCGGCCGCCGCGGCCGCGACCGCCGCGGGCGACCTGCTGTCGCTGTTGGGCGGCCTGCTTGTTGCCCTCGGAGATCTTTTCGAGGGCACGCGCCAGCGGGTCGCCCCCGCCGATGATCCGCTTGGCGTCCGCGTCGGCGACGTACTCCCGATACCGGGAGATGGCGAGCACGAACAGCATCACGAAAAACTGCACGAGGTTCCCCACCACAATCGCGAGGAAGAAGTCCGCGAGGTCGTTGTCACCCGTGAACAACACGATATACTGCGCGACAATCCCGACAATCGATGCAATGCCCTGCCCGAGTTGCATCGTAATCACGTCGCGGTTGTCGATGTGCGCGAGTTCGTGCGCGATGACGCCTTCGAGTTCGTCGCGGTCCAGCAACTGAATGAGTTCCCGGGAGACGACGACCGTGCCGTTGCCGCGGCGCCCGACCGCGAACGCGTTCGGCACGCCCATGCTCGCAATCTTGAGGTTCGGCTTCTTCAGATTGCGCTCGCGGCAGACTTTCTCAACGAACTGGTGAATCTGCTGGTACTCCCGCTCGTCCATGTCTTCCGCACCGACGCTGCGGAGCGCCGCCCACTTCCCAATCTTGTACTGGACGCCGACCAGCAGGATGCTGCCGACGATTGCGAGCGCGAGGATGCTCTGGCTCTGCCCGAAGAAAAACCACGCCGCGGCCACTGCCACCGAGTAGAACGCGAAGAGGATGGCGCCTACAATCGCCATCCGTATCTTGAGGCCGATGTGTCGCATAGTGGTCCTACGAATCCAGAGGTACAAAAATAGTTCCCCATAGTCTGATTACTCCATCAGGACAGGTTATCAGTGAAGTGTGCCGACAGTGGTTTTAAGGCGCCTTTTCGGGATGGGTATGAATCACTGGGTAATCGAGAAGGTTTATGACTAACCAGACAGTAAGTTGCAGTATGAGCCAGTCGACCTCTCGAAAGCGGCCGTGGCTCGCCGCGGTGCTCGGAGCACTCGGAACGGGGTTCGGCCACCTCTACCTCCGGCGATGGCGGCGCGGGCTCGCCTGGATCGGCGTGCTGCTCGGCGTCACCGTTCTGTTCGTCGACCCCGCAGCCGCCGAGGCGTTCGCCGCCGGGAACGCCGTCGACCTCCTCGCGATTGCGCCGATTCTCGTCGTGGGGAGCCTCAGCGTCTTCGACGCGTCCCTCCTGGCGCACGCGCAGAACGCGGTCGCTCGGCTATCAGAAACCGCGGACGGACAGCTCACGACCTGTCCGAACTGCGGCAAGGAACTCGATGCAGAGCTGGAGTTCTGCCACTGGTGTACGACCGAAATCGACGGCTCCGAGGCCGTCTCCCCGAACGAACGAGAGAACTAAAACGGTCGATTACTGCCGGCAGAGTCGACGACAGCCTCGTTCCGCCGGCCGTCCCAGACTTACGACTCGTGTTCGTCGGTGTCGGCTTTGAGGACGGCGTTCACGTACTCGTCGGCGGTTCGTCTGGCCGTCGCGAGCGCGTCCGTCTCGTCCAGAACGACCGTCCGGTCGCGAGCACCGTCGACGATCGTCATTAGCGCTCGCGCCGCGTGTTCCGCGTCGACGTCGTTGAACACGCCCCGCTGGACGCCGTGGTCGATCACCGTCTTGAGCATGTACCTGACGTACTCGTCGTTCTGTTGAAACCGCTTCCCGAACGCTTCCTTGTACGGTGCCTGGCTCCGCATCTCCAGGAGAGCGACCATCAGGTCGTGGTGGTCCTGGGGAGCGACGAGTAGTTTGTCGAGCAGGAGAGTGAGTCGCTGCTCGGGGTCGGTCGTCTCCACCTCGTGTATCAGGTCGACGAACTGTTCGAGAATGTAGTCCAGGAACGCAACCAGGAGGTCGTCTTTCGTGTCGTAGTGGTAGTGGACGGCAGCGGTCGACTTCCCGTACTCGTCTGCGATCCGTTTGATGGTGAGGTCTGCGTAGCCGTACTCCTGGAGTGCGCGATACGTCGCCCGCATAATCTCCTCGTCGGGGTCCGAAGAAGTCTGTTCCGGAAGCTCGCCCATTGGTGTATTGTTAGCCGTGTCTCGGATAACTGTTTTGACCGTCCTATCAGCCGCCGTAGTTCAATATACCGCCTGTACCGTCGGTCTAGGCGTGGAATTCCGATTTCTCTGACTATCTCCAACACACCCAAACACCTTTGACTAATCAGTCAGTAGGTTCGATATTGACCGAATGGCAGGCGACCAAATCACCGGGAGTCTGGACGCATCGCGCCCTCTGTCAGCACCGCCTCGACGAGACTCGTGCCGAGACAGCTGCAGGAACTGATTCGTACCGATGACTGACGCACACCCGGTCGACCCCTCACAGATCGAGCGCCACTTCGAACAGGTACTCAGTAGCGCGGACGAGGCCAACCTCACGCTCGTCCGGGACGTGCTGGAAGAAACCCCCGACAGGTGGTACGGTCAGCTCGTCGTGAGCGTGTACGGTTCGCTGTCGGGCCAACAGGACCGTGAAGCCGCTCTGCCCGCCGCCGCAGCGATCGAGCTACTCCGCGGCTACGTTCGGCTCCGAAGTCGGTTGTTCGTCACGCTCACCGACGACCACGCGCACTCGCTCACGCTGGACCCGACAGCGGCGCTGCTGGCGGGCGACTACCTCTACACGGCGGGCTTCTCGTCGCTGCGTTCGGCGCCGGACTCAACGCCGGGAGACTGTTTTGGGGTTCTGACATCGTGTCTCGAAACCATCACGGAGGCGTTCGCGTGCACCTACACGCCGCCCGAGCCGACGGAGTACGCGACGGTGCTCGGCGAAACGGCGGGGAGTCTCGGTGCGGGTGCTGCCGGCCTCGGGGCGGCGCTCGCTGGCGGCGACGGACCGACTCGCCAGCACTGCGAGCGACTCGGCCGCGGGCTAAGCACCGCGAAACAGGTCAACCACGTGCTCGATACGGACCCGGGCGACGCGATCGTCGTCCCGGCGACGTTCGACGAAGCGCAGTTCCGAAGGCACGCGAAACAGGGGCGAGACGAGGCCGCCCGCGCCCTCGATACCATGCCAGAGGCCGTCGACGTGACGCGGCTGCGAGCGTTCGCCGAGGCCACCGCGACGAAACAGGACCAGCGGAGGTAGCGACCGATGACGGCACACTTCCGGGGTCTGGCTCCGGTGGCAGAAGACGACCGACGGCTACCCGACGCGGGGGTCAGTCGGCCGCCTGACCGCCGTCGACGGGTAGCGTGTGGCCGGTGATGTAGGAGGCGGCCTCGGAGCAGAGGAAGGCGACCGCTCCCGCCATCTCCTCGGGGTCCGCGTGCCGGTCCATCGGGACGTCGGCCATGGCGGACGTGTCGAACGGGAGCGTGGACGGGTCGCTCCCACCGGCCATCCCGCTCTGGATGTTCGTCTTCGTCGGCCCGGGAGCAATCGCGTTCACGCGGACGCCACGCGTGGCGTACTCGAGGGCGACGGTCTTCGTCAGACCGACGACGCCGTGCTTGCTGGCGGAGTAGTTCGCGAGGCCGCCCATCCCGACGAGTCCGGCCTCCGACGCCGTGTTGACGATGGCGCCGCTCCCCTGTTCCTCCATGACGGGTAGCTCGGCCTTCAGGCACGCCCAGACGCCCTTCAGGTTGATGTCGAGCAGCCGGTCCCACTGGTCCTCCTCGATGTCGGTCACCTCGTCAAAGCCGGTGAGGATGCCCGCGTTGTTGTGCGCGAAGTCCAGGCTCCCGTACGTGTCGACGGCAACGTCGACCATCCGTTCGACCGACTCCAGGTTCGAGACGTCGACCTCGACGAACGTCGCGTCGCCGCCGGCGTCCGCGATGAGGTCGACTGTCTCCTCGCCGCCGTCGGCGTCGACGTCGGCGACGACGACGTTCGCCCCTTCCGCCGCGAGGCGTTGCGCCGACGCTCGGCCAATTCCCGATGCCGCTCCAGTCACGACCGCGGTCTTCCCGTCGAATCCGTTCATATCAACCACGCTTACTTACTAACCGTTCAGTAAGTATAACGTTTCCGCGTGTTCAGGACGACGCGACCTCGGAGTTCCGACGTCCCCGCAGACGGCACGCCGATAGCGGTGGTCTCGTATGGTCGAGAAGTGTCATGGTCAGCAGAGACTGGACTCAGCAACATCGTGTTAACCAACAAAACTTTCGATAATGAGTTATGTTGGTTAACACGAGAGTAGCCGATGTCCGACGAACCCCCCACCCCACCGGCGAACCTCCCGACGGAGCTCGTCACCACGCTCAACGAGTCGAACCCGGAGCAGCTCCGAGACGTTGCGACGTACGCTGAAGCGCTCGCCGAGCACAAGCAACGAGAGGCCCGGCTCGAGGAGTCGGCAGACCAAGACGCGGTCGAAGAGCGGCCAGACGATCTCCCGGACGACGTCCCTGCAAAAGCGACGATCACGATCAAGGAAATCAACGACAATCGCTACTACTACTGGCAGTGGCGGGAGGGAGAGAAAATTCGTTCCGAGTACAAAGGCCCGGTCAACCCCGACGAGTAGTGGGCTCTGCTATCATAGTTGAGGTTAATGCAATCAGATCGGGTAGATATCCTTCGGTGATTCTGAGGCTATTCCTCGAAGTAGTCGAATGCGGCCATACGCTTGGAACACCAAGCGGTACCTCACCACCTTCACCGATCCGAAATTGTAGCACCCCGACTACCATATAACAAAGTTGGATGCGGCGGACCGTGGATATATACCTACGAAGTTAATTGGTCACACACAGCATGTACTCTTGCGATGGTGTCTCCATGGAGGTGTTGGAAAACAGTCTCTGGCGACCAAATCTGACAGTCATTCCGACGCTACAAGCCGGTACCGGGGGGAAAAGATGACGCTCCTCGACGTGACCGACTTGGTAGTTCGATACGACACCGAAGACGGACCGCGCCACAGTGTGAACGGCGTCTCGTTCACTATCGAGGACGGCGTCAACTACGCACTGTCGGGCGAATCAGCCTCCGGAAAATCAACAACGGCGAAGGCAATCCTGGGACTGTTACCTGACTGCGCAGTGATCGAATCCGGGGAGATCGAATTCGAGGGCCGAGACCTGCGGTCGATGACCGGGGCGGAGCGCCGCGACTTCCTCTGGGAGGAGATCGCGTTCATCCCCCAGACGGCCATCGACGCACTTGACCCCGTGATGACGGTCGGCGCCCAGATCCGGCAAGCCATCCAGACCCACCGCGACGTCTCCGAACAGCACGCGCACCGCCGCTCCCGTGAGCTATTCGAAACCGTCGGACTGGATCCCGAACGAATCGACGAGTACCCACACCGCTTCTCCGGCGGGATGCGCCAGCGCGTCGTTATCGCGATGGCGCTCGCACTCGACCCGAAATTAATCATCGCCGACGAGCCGACGACCGGCCTCGACGTCGTTGTTCAGGATCAGATCATCGACAACATCCTCCAGATTCAGGAGGAAACGGACAGCTCGCTTCTCCTGATTACCCATGACCTGAGCGTCATCGCTGAGGCCTGCGACGAGATGTCCGTGCTCTACGGTGGGCAAGTCATGGAACAAGGCCACGTAGATAACGTCTTGCTCAACCCGTCGAATCCGTACACGATGGGGCTCAAGCAGGCCTATCCCGCACAGGACGCCGATAGCAACGAGCTCATCTCGATGTCCGGCGAACCGCCGATGCTGGACGAAGCCCCCACTGGGTGTGCGTTCAACTCACGATGTCCCTTCGCAGACGAAGAGTGTGAAACTACGCAGCCACAACTGGAGAAACTTCCCTACCGGAACCAGCGAGTAGCCTGCCACCACGCTGAGCGCGCGACCCGGATGAGAAAACAGGCGGACGACCCATCGACGTGGGGCAGTCCCGAGCACGAAACAGGGGCTAGCAACCGCGAGGTCCTCCTCGAAGTCGAGGGATTGAGCAAATGGTACGAGAGCAACAGTTCCCTCCTCGGCAGACTCCCCCTGGAAGGGGGATCGCCCTCAATCACGAGGGTTGCGAGTACACTTCGTGACGCGTACGAACGTCAGGGGAACGTCCTGCGTGACGTCTTCGACAGCACGGAGACACGCGTTCGTGCCGTCGATGACGTGTCATTTTCGGTCGCGCGCGGCGAAATCCTCGGTATCGTCGGTGAATCCGGCTGCGGGAAGTCGACGCTCGCAGAGACTCTGGCACTTCTTGAAGAACCCAGCGCGGGCACATTCACGTTCGACGGACACTCTCACGACCACTATCAGGACGGGAACCTCCAGTCGTTCCGCGAGCGAGTGCAGGTCATCTTCCAGAATCCGTACGACTCCCTGAACCCCCGCATGACGGTCAAACAGCTCGTCAAGGAACCACTGACAATCCACGGGTACCGCCTCGACGAGCGGGAACAGGCCGTCAAGGAAACGCTTGAACGCGTCGGCCTAGCGCCAGCCGACCACTATCTTGACGCATACCCGGACGAACTCTCCGGCGGACAGCGCCAGCGAGTGGCGCTTGCACGAGCGCTGGTTATTGACCCCGACCTGTTGATCTGTGACGAACCCGCCTCGATGCTGGACGTCTCGCTGAAAGCAGATGTGCTGAACCTCCTCCGTGAGCTGGTCAACACGGAAGAGATCGGCGTCCTGTACATCTCCCACGACCTGCCCAGCCTCTCCTATATCGCCGATCGCTTGGCAATCATGTACCTCGGTCAGTTCGTGGAGCGAGGGGACACGGAACGAATCTTCACAAGCCCAAAACACCCGTACACGGAGGCGTTGCTGGAAGCAATTCCAGAGATGGACCCGCGCGGGACCCGCGATCGCGTCACGCTCGAGGGGAAGCCAGCGAGCCCCGCGACGAGAACGACTGGCTGTCGGTTTGCCTCACGCTGTCCGAAGTCCACTGACCGATGTTACAGCGAGGAGCCTACACTCGACACGTGGGTCGGAGAGAACCACGAAGCGGCGTGTTTCCACCCGAATGAGGAACCACTCGACGAAAACCACGCACAGATCGACAATCCAATCGAAAACGACTGACGGGAGAGTTCACCGTTACAGCGTCGGTCGTTAGCGGGTGGCGCGAACCAGCAGTTTGAGGTTCGCGAACGACTCGATCCCATCGTCTGTGTCCGTGATTTCAAACGCCTCAGTAGCTTCGGGGGGGCGATCAGCGAAGGCTGCCTCGAGGCGTTCGCGGCGCTCGGCAGACAGGTCGACATTCGCGACCCATTCGTCGTAATCGAGCGTTTTCGTGACAACGCGTGAGGCCTCGACAGTCAGGCCCGCAGCCTCGAACCAACGGAGCCAGTCGCCAACGCGATGCGAACGGACGTGCGTCGGATCACGGATTCGCTCGACGCGGTTGAGAAAGTCGTCGAGTTCCTCGTCGTCGGGTGCGACGTTGTCCTCGAAGGCAAGCGTTCCACCAGGTTTGAGGACTCGAGCGACCTCTGCCACGAAGTCCGTCGGTTCGGGGAAATGGTGGGCAGCAATACGGCACGTCACCGCGTCGAACGAATTTGTGGTGAACGGCAACCGTTCGGCATCACAAATAACGCCGGTGACGCTGGGGAACGCTTGCGTCGCCGTGGCGACCATCGTCGGTGCAGCATCAGCCGCAACAACCTGACTAATCCCGCCTGCAGCAAGTGCGCCGGCGGTGTGGCCCGCGCCTGTGGCGATGTCTAGTGCGCGATCAGCGGCGCCGACCCACTCAACCAGCTGGTCGAGGTCGTCTCCGGCTCGGTGGACACGACTATCCAGATAGGCCGTGGCCTGTTCGTCGAACAGCGCGGCTGTCGACCGCTTCTGTTCGGTTCCGTCGTCCATACGTTCGCATTCAACCAAGCTGTCAAAGCCATTCGGGTAGCGATGGGGGTTTTTTCTTGCTACCTATGTGACTTCCACCCATGGTCCAGCGTTCGCTGCTATACTGTCCGGGCGACGAACCGGAGATGATGCGGAAGGCAGTTAATTCAGGGGCTGACGCGGTGATATTCGATCTCGAAGACGCTGTGGCGCCGGCAGCACGCGAGGAGGCTCGTCAGGCCGTCCGCGAGACGATCAACACACTGGATGATACAACGTCCTCGATTAGCGTCCGGATCAATTCCGTGAACCGCGATGGATTACGGGATGTCAATGCCGTACTTCGGGATGGCGAGTCACTCCCTGATAGCGTCGTTCTGCCGAAAGTCGATAGCGCTGAGACGGTCGCAACGCTAACGAGCCACCTCGCAGACTTGGGCGCAGCATCGGTCGATGTCATCCCACTGATCGAGACGGCCGCGGGACTGGTGGCTGCAGAAGAAATCGCGGCTGCACCAAGCGTCGTCGCCATTGCCTACGGCGACCAGGACTACACGGCCGATATTGGGGCGACCGTCACTGATGCGAAAACGGAGTCACTGTACGCTCGCCAGCGTGTTGTCGCTGCTGCAGGTGCGGCCAATGTCGACGCCCTGGATACCGTCTATACAGATATTGACGACACTGATGGGCTCCGCGAGCAGACCGAGACGGTCATCGAGTTCGGGTTCGATGGGAAGCTGGCGATTCACCCCGATCAAGTCGACGTCATCAACGACGCGTTCACGCCCGCCCCCGACGAGGTCGAGTGGGCTGAGAAAGTGATTGCAGGCAAAGAGCGGGCCGACGAAGCCGACAGCGGTGTGTTCACCGTCGAGGGACAGATGATCGACCCGCCACTGGTTGACCGCGCACGGACCATCCTCGATCGGGCCGACGCTGCAGGGGTTCGCTGACTCGCATTCCACTCGTCGTCGCTCCTCTCGCAGGGTGCTGAATCTGACGGCCCTCCGCTATCCCAGGTTTTCGCCGAATTGCTTGGCTCGACCGTGCGCAACGACAGGACATCACCCCGGATATAAAGCATGAATGTGATTGTCCCGGTTCGGGAGTATGATATTGCCCTCAAGAGGGGAACCCGATGGTATGTTGAGCGACGAAACGGATGATGCGGGGAGTCCGTCTACTGGGTCGGTGTCGGTTCCTGAGCTGGATCCGCTGTTTGACCCTGAGTCGGTTGCGGTCGTCGGCGCAAGCCCTGACTCATTCTACTCCGGGAATCTCGTGGAGAACCTGCTTGAGTACGGGTTCAACGGGACGCTCTATCCGGTCAACCCCGGACGAGACGAAGTCTGGGACCGGCAATGTTACGACCACATCTCGGGCGTCCCCGAGACAGTCGATCTGGCCGTTGTCAGCGTCCCACGAGAACACGTCGTAGATGTCGTTGAATCCGCGGGGGAGCGGGGGGTTCCCGTCGCATTGGTTCTTACCGCGGGGTTCGCTGAAGCTGACGACACGGGCGCCGATCTCGAAGCAGAGCTGGCTGCCACGGCGACCGAAACCGGGATTCAGGTCGTCGGGCCGAACTGTATCGGCGTCATGGCCAGTGAGGGCGCAACGCTAACATCGACCTGTTCGCGGGAACCACAACCTGGCGGGATTGGTCTCGTGAGCCAATCCGGCGCCCTAGCATTTACGACGTTCTTCGAGCGCGCAGCCGACAATGACGTCCACTTCAGCCATATCGTCTCCACCGGCAACGAGGTTGACCTCACGGCAGCCGACTACGTCGCCTATCTCGCTGAGCAAGACGATGTCGACGTCGTCTGCACGTACATCGAAGGAATCGAGGATCCCGAACGATTCTTGCGGGTCGCCGAACACGCCGTTCGGAACGGGACGCCGGTCCTTACGGTGAAAATCGGCGCCTCCGAACTAGCGGAGGCAGCGACGCTAAGTCACACCGGGTCGCTCACCGGCGATGACGACGCCTGGACAGCTGCACTCAATCAGACGGGTGTCGAACGTGTCCCCGATATCCCCGACCTGCTGGCGCGCGCGAGCGCCCACACGGCGTACGACGACCCCGACGGGGACCGGGTCTGTATCGCCTCAACCAGTGGTGGGCTCGCAAGCCTGTTGGCCGATATGGCCGCCGAGCGAGACCTCGCCCTTCCGGATATCGATGGCGAAACTGAACAGCAGCTCCTGAACATCGAGGAACTGCTGACCTACGGCGGGTTCAACAACCCCGCTGATATTCGCGGCTACGGCGCTCACGTTCTCCCTGAGATTGCCGATGCCGTGCTTGACGACGACGCGTTCGACGCCTACGTCTTCGCCATCGGACTGCCCGGCGTCGACGAGCGTGCGGAGACCATCGCCGAAGACCTAGCAACGATCGCCTCTGAGGCTGACGACCCCGTCTACGTGCTCTGGACCGGACGCAAGGAACCCGATAAGCCGACGGAAACACCGCCGTACGCACGGCTCCGCGAATCGATACCCGTTTATGAAGACCCCAGCCGCTGTCTGGACGCGCTCGCGTCGACGGCTGACTTTGTCACCGCACGGACCCACTTGACAGACCAGCCGTCACGAACCGAGCTAGTCGTCGACGCGCGCGAGACTGCCGCGAGCGTCGACGTGCCGCGCGGCCGAGTGCTCACATGGCAGGAGTCCAAACGCTTGCTGGACGCCTACGACATTCCGGTCGTCGAAACCCATCTCGCGACCGATGTCGATGAGGCGGTCGCAGCAGCTGAGGACGTCGGATTCCCGGTCGTCCTCAAAATTGACTCACCGGCACTCCCCCACCGCACTGACGCCGGCGCCGTCCGACTCGACGTGGACTCAGCTGAAGCCGTCCGTGCTGCCTACGAAGACGTGATGGATGCTGCACTGGCCGCCGTCGACGAGGACGACATCGAGGGTGTGCTTGTCCAGCCGATGGTCGAAGACGGCGTTGAGGCGATTGCGGGTATCGCGCCCGACGAGGTCTTTGGGTCGCTCGTCTCGGTCGGTCCCGGTGGCGTTCTCGTGGAAGCGCTCGATGAGAGTGCCACACTCGTGCCCCCGTTCTCGCGGGCTGCTGCCAGAGCAGCTGTCGAGGAGACCGCGCTGGCGTCGCTCCTTCGGGACCGCCGTGAGGGAGACGCGCTCTCCGTCGATGCTATCGTCGACTTCCTCACTCAGGTCGGCGAGTTGGCGGCTGGGGTCGACGCTGTCGCGGAGCTGGACCTCAACCCGGTCGTCGTCACCGAGCATGGGCCCGTGGCTGTGGACGCGCTCGTCCGGACTCGTGAGTAGACCATCAATGCAAGTCGCACCCGACTATCGGCGCAGGTCGGACGCGAACGGCGGACAGTGCTGCGTCTTGACTCCCGGTCGGCGGGACCATACACTCGTGCTATGACAGCCGATGATATCACGGCGGGACGGCTCGGTTCGCTGTCCCGCTTCCGTCGCTACGACGCACTGGCGCTAACCGCGCTCGTGTGGTTCCTCGGCAAGTTCCTGCGGTACGCATTCCCGCCGCTGTTCGGGCAGTTCGAGATGATATACGACGTCACACGGACTGATCTTGGACTGGCGTTCACGGGACTCATGCTCGTGTACGCCGCGATGCAGTTCCCATCGGGGTATATCGCTGACCGGTCGGGGTCAGTCGGCGTCATTACTGTTGGTGGCGTCGTCACTGGAATCGGGGCGCTCGCACTGGTGGTGGATGCGCCGTTCGCGGCGCTGGCGGGCGCGATGTTGCTTGTCGGGGCCGGCACAGGGACGTACAAGACCGTCGCAATCGAGTTGCTGTCGCGGATTTACCCCACGGAAACCGGGCGGTCGCTGGGTGTCTTCGATACGGTCGGTAGTCTTGCCGGCGTCGCGGCACCTGCCGCGGTCGTGGCCGCGACCTCCTTGCCGGGGGTGTTCGGAGCGCCGTGGCGGACGCTGTTTCTGGTGGGGGGTCTCGCAGCGCTGGCGGTCGCGCTCGCGTTCCTCGTCCGCGTGCCCCGTCACCTAGATCGAGAGCCCGCCGCCACTGAGAGCGACGGGTCGCCCCAGCTTCGAGAGTACGTCGACTTGTTCCGCCGGCCGAAGTTTTCGGCGTTCGTCGTCGTCACAATCCTGTTCTCGTTCGTGTACAACGGGCTCGTGGCGTTTCTGCCGCTGTATCTCATGGGCGCGGGGGATCTGCCGTCGGTCACCGCGAATCTGTTGTTCAGCGGTCTGTTCGCGGTCAGTCTCGTCCAGTTGGTCACTGGGGAGGCGAGCGACCGCGTTGGCGTGTTACCCCTCGTGGTAGGGACACTCACCGCGGCGACCGCAGGGCTCATCGCTCTCGTCGTGCTGTCGGGGACCGCCGGGGCAATCGGGCTTGGGGCGTCGGTGGTTGTGCTCGGTGTCGGCGCGCACGGATATCGACCCGTCCGCGGCGCGTACCTGGTTACTGTGCTTCCGGAGAGTATCGCGAAGGGGTCGCTTGGAGTGGTCCGGACGCTGTTAGTTGCCGCAGGCGCTGTCGGCCCCGCAGCGGTAGGATACCTCTCCGATGTGCGTGGATTTCGGATGGCGTTCGGTGTCTTGGCGGTGATACTCTGCATCGCGACTGTGATTACGGTGATTCTGTGGGTGGTCGACTGATGGCGGAGAATTCGACTCGCCCCCTGGGTACGCCGTGCTCGGAGCCCTACGAGAACTGTACCCGTAACCGGTGGCTGGACCGTTTCGCTGCGTTGCGTCTCGGTCGAAGGGCGACGCGGTCGAAGCCCGGTGATATCGGACTCGCACAATCGGGACATGGTCTAATGTCGTTGATAGAGGACTGTGTCCACTGTCAGCAGGTGATGTCAGTATTCAGCGGGTGCTACACCTCGGGAGAATCGCGCCGTACGACCGATCAACAGCGACCATCTGACCATAATGACTGAAGACAAAACGACAACGACGTACGACATCGAACTGATTCCCGGCGACGGCATCGGCCCGGAAGTCGTCGATGTGGCTCTCCCGCTGTTCCGGGACGTGGCCGACGACTACGGGTTCGAATTCGAGCTCACCCGCCGTGACTGGGGAACCGAGTACTACCTCGAGCACGGGGCGATGATGCCGGAGGACGGACTCGCCGAACTAGCCGACGCCGATTCAATTTTCCTGGGAGCTGTTGGCCACCCTGAGGTTCCAGACCACGTGACACTCCACGGGCTCTTGCTCCCAATTCGGAAAGGGTTCGATCAGTACGTCTGCAAGCGACCGAACATCCTTTTCGAGGGTATCGAGAGTCCACTCAAGGGATACGGCGCCGGCGACATCGACTTCGTGGTCTATCGCGAGAACACGGAAGGTGAATACGCCGATATCGGCGGCCGTGAACACCGTGGGCTCGAACACGAGACGGCCATTCAGTCGGCGCTGTTCACCCGGCAGGGAACAGAACGCATCGTTCGCGCAGCGTTCCAGGCCGCGGCCGAACGCGAAGGACATCTCACGAGCATCACCAAATCCAACGCACAGGCCCACAGTATGGTGTTCTGGGACGACATCGTCGAGGAGGTGAGCGAAGAGTACCCCGACGTAACCGTCGAGCGATTGCTGGTCGATGCGGCCTCGATGGACTTAATTCGGCGTCCTCACGAATTCGACGTCCTCGTCGCTTCGAACCTCTTCGGAGACATCCTGACCGACATCGGCGCCCAGATTACCGGGAGTATGGGCCTCGCACCGTCCGGAAATATCCATCCCGGTGACGAGTATCCGTCAATGTTCGAGCCCGTCCACGGGAGCGCGCCCGACATCGTCGGTGAGGGCGTCGCGAATCCGTTAGCGTCCGTCCTTTCGTGGTCGATGCTGCTCAAGGATGTCGGAGAAATAGCCGCCGCCGATGCGCTGTGGAGTGCTGTCACCGAGCAGCTCGCCGATCGGTCTGCTCCACGGACCCCGGACCTCGGCGGGGATGCAGGAACTGAAGCAGTCATCGAAGACCTTCGATCGCGGCTTTAATCTGGCCGCGGAAGCCCGTTGAGGGGGAAGTGCAGGCGTCAACTGCTGCACGTTATCGGGATTCGGTGGGTGGGATCCGCACGACGAGAGGGGTTCTGTTGTATTTGTAATAATAATAGAATAGATTTATTGTACGTCGTGAGAACGACAGCGATAGCGGCGAGCCGAGGTGATTCAGTATTCTTCGCATCGAATTTGAGACGAAACGGTCCGGGATTGCTGACCTGCTCGCGACACAGCTCCCGGAGATTCGGCGCATCGAGTTTGAAAACGCCTTCTACGCCGCCGAAGGTGACTGGATCGAATCGCTACTAGTTATTTCAGATGGCACGTTCGATCCGGAGACCGCGCTGGCATCCCTCTCACGGGTCGAGTTATTCTACTCCGAGCGAGTGTCCGACGACCAGAGCGACCAGCAGGCGTACCGGCTTACGGTGGTCGCTCACGAACCGTACCCATTCCTCCTGGGTCTAATCCTGCGAGAGAAGGCGATTCCGAACCGCTTGGTCCTCACGCCAGACGGCTTCAATGGGGTCGCCACGGTTGCTGAGTGGGACGATTTCCAGCGACTCGCGGACAAACTGCAAGAACAGTTCGGGGAGTTCGAGCTCCTGAGCGTGAATCAGGTTGAGACGACGGGGGCACCGCTGGGAAGTGGGCAGCTCGGCCGCGTGGTCAGAAACGAACTCTCCCGAGACCAGCTGAACGTCCTCCAGACCGCCCACGAGTTAGGATACTTCGAAACGCCACGTCGGGCCTCGGCAGACGATATCGCGACTGAGCTTGACATCGCTCAGTCGACGCTCAGCGAACGTCTGCGACTCGCAGAAAACCAGTTGTTCGACCTGATATTCTCTGGCGACCAAGACACGAACGAGACTGGTTGATTTCGCGGGTGTGGGGGAGGTCGTCTTCCAGGACGGTCCACGGAGAGTCCATGTACGCGCCGCGTTGTTACGGTACTGCTGCTGGTAGCTGCCATCGCCGAGGCGTGTGGCCGCCGATTCAGTTGGTCTGGCGGTGGCTTCGATGGTATCGAGTGGGGCCTTCGCGTCGATTAACCCGCTGTTAGCGGTGGCTGTGTGGGCTCTTGAGCCTCGACTCGTGCGCGTGGGCAGCTGACCTCTGTTCGGGGTGGTATCCGGGTGTGGTTGTGCCATGACACACTTTCCCATATAAAGAATGATGATGATTGTCGGGTTTCGGGGGCAGGTTCAGGCAGGTATGGGGGAAAGAAGGGAGTGGAATGTCGCGAGAAAAACCGGTCGAAGTCACGAAAGGTGAGGTGTCGCGTCGACGGTTCCTCAGCATCGCGAGCGCAGCAGGAATCTCGGCGTTAGCCGGCTGTGGTGGCAACGGCAACCAGAGCAACAACGGTGGAAACCAGTCCAGTGGCGACGGTCGCTCCATCGAATCCCGGTTCTGGGAGGAGTGGCCCGTCGAGACGAAAGGCGAGTCAGTCAACGACGAGGCCGTCCAGTTCGAATACACGGCAGTCGAGGGGCAGTCGGTCCCGTCGGTCACAACCCATTTCGCGCAGTCGGAGACGCCGTGGATGCGTGAGTTCGCCTTGACGGTCCAAGACTCGTTCAACTCCGTCGGGGTGCCGGTCGACCTAGTCAACGTCCAGCCCAGCACCCGGTACGGTGAGTACTGGCGGGCTGACATCGGTCATCCGGTGCCGGTCGTGATGAACCTTCACGGGCCCGACCCGCAGCGTGGGCTCGACCCGAACCCGTTCCTGATGCGTGCTCACCCGGAGACCGGGGGGAACTACTACAACTACAAGAACGACGAGATCACCGAGCTGCTCGACGAGCAGGCGCAGACAATCGGCGACCAAGAGGCACGGGCGGAGATCTGCCAAGAGATCCAGCGCAAGCTCAGCGAGGATGCCTATCTCATCGCCGCAAACTTCCCGGACGTCATCAATGTCGCTAACACGGCAGACTGGGAAGGATACGTTCCCACGCCCGGGAACGGGACGACCCGGGACTCATTCATCTGGACGCAAGTGAACCTCCAGCCGCAGGGCGACTCGACGACGTGGGTCAAAGGCGTGACTGCCGGCATGCAGGGGACGAATCTCCCCTGGTCGACGGGTGGACTGGAAGAAAAGCGCCTCCTGAACGTCTACGACGGACTGTACGACGCCTCGCCGCAGCTGGATATCGTCCCTGGGCTGGCGACCGGCCACGAGGTCGTCGACGACACCACCGTCGAAATGGACCTCCGGGAGGGAGTTACGTGGCACGACGGGGAGCCGTTCACCCCGGAAGACGTCAAGTTCAGCGTCGAACAGTACAAACAGCACACTGCGCCCCAGCAGGGCCCGTTCTACCGGACTGTCGAGAGCGTCGAAGTGGTCTCGACCAGCGGCGGCGGCCGCGTGCGGTTCAATCTCACGGAATCCGACGCCTCGTTCGTCACCCAGCGCGCTGTCCGCAGTGCCATCATTCCCAAGCACCGCTGGGAGGACGTCGACAACCCCGCCGAGTACAACCCCGACACTCCCATCGGTACCGGGCCGTTCCAGTTCGAGAACTGGTCGCAGGGTCAGGAGCTGCGCCTCTCGAAATACGAGGACCACTGGCTGTGGAACGACGATACCCGCCGGGAACTCATCGGCGAGGAGTACTTCGTTCCCGGCGACGGCATCGACGAGATGGTCGTGGTCAACGTCGGGAACGTCTCGACGCTTATCGGGTCGATGCAGTCCGGCGACATCGACGCCATCGGGATGACAGTCTCCAACCAACAGGCCGACCGTGCCTCACAGGCCGACGGCGTCGAGAAACAGACCTCGCGCAACTACGTGCCCACGGACGTCCACCTCAATCACATCGTCCCGCTGTTCCGGGACAAGACGTTCCGGGTTGCGTTGAGCCACGCCTTCGACAAGCAGAGCTTCGTCGACAACGTGCTCTCCGGGCAGGGACAGGCGATCGAAGGGCAGAACCTGCTGACGCCGCTGATGACGCCCTTCTACGGTGAGACCGAGCCGTACGAATACAACCCCGAGCAGGCCCGGACGATGCTCGAGCAGGCGGGCTACACGTTCGACAGCAACGACATGCTCGTTTGGCCGGAAGGTGACGCCTGGGAGGCCTTCGACGAGCGTGTCGAGAACGGCCACGCAACGCGCTCCGAGCTCGACCAGCCGGACTTCTCGTAAGAACTACCCCACAACATGAGTTTTCGACGATTCCTGATCAAACGGACGGCGATCGCCGCGATATTGACTCTGGTGGCCGTTAGTATCATCTTCGCAACGCTGCGGTTCCTGCCCAGCGACCCGTTCAGCGGCCTCGTCGCCTCCGGCTCACTGACGCCGGAGCAAGTCGCTGAGTTGCGCGCGATGTACGGCCTCGACGAGCCGATCTGGGTTCAGTACCTGAAGTACATCCAGAACCTGTTCACGTTCCAGTTCGGGCTCTCGCTTACCGAACAGCGGCCGGTCTGGTCGATTATCGGGCCAGCGTTGCGGAACACGCTGGTGTTGCTCCTCCCCGCGCTGGTAACGACCGCAGTCGTGAGCTCCCTCGCCGGCATGTACGCCGGCTGGAACCGCGGGTCGTGGTTCGAGCAGACGGGGATTATCACCACGACGTTCTTCCGCGCCACCCCGATTTTCGTCACCGGGATCCTCCTGCTCATCATCTTCTCGTACGGGTTAGGGTGGTTCCCGGCGTTCGGGATGCGGAGCCCGGTCGCCAACCCACAGGGGGTGACGGAGACGTACCTCTCGGTGGACTTCCTGAAACACTACATCCTCCCGTTCACGGCAACGGTGCTGTTCTACAGCGGGGACTTCCTGATGCTTGCGCGAAACTCCGTCGTCGAACGCAAGGGCTCGGAGTTCCTCAAACTCCACCGCGCGAAGGGGCTGTCGGAGATGGAACAGCTGGCCCGTGCCGGCCGCAACTCGCTGCTCCCGCTGGTGACGTACTTCGCGCTCCGGACGGGCATGCTCTTCCAGGGAGTCATCACGCTGGAAGTGGTGTTCGCGTGGCCGGGAATCGGTCGTGCACTCGTTGATGCGATTCTCAATCAGGACTATCCGACGGTCCAAGCCGCGGTGTTCATCATGGCGCTTGCTGTCATCGTGATGAATCTGGCCGCGGACATCGCCTACGCGAAACTGGACCCGACCGTCGAAGCGGGTGATGTCTAATGTCCGGGTACGCACTCGACGTCGAAACAGCGAAAGATCGCCTGCAAGAAGAACTGTCGCGGGCACGGCGTGCGCTGAGCGTCGTCCTCGAGGACACCTCGGCGAAGATCGGGTTCGCCATTATCATGGCGTTCGTCTTCGTGGGCCTGTTCGGCCCGTACCTGGCGCCGCATCATCCCATCGAGCATACGATGCGCTCCGGTGGCTCGATGATGCGTCTCGAAAGCCCGACTGCGAAGGCACCGCTGGGGACGACGTCCTTCGGGAAGGATGTCCTCAGTCAGTTCCTCGCGGGTGCACGCCCGACGCTAATTGTGGGCCTGTTCGGCGGCATCGGCACCGGCGTTCTGGGCTTCCTCGTGGGGCTCACGAGCGGGTACTTCGGCGGCCGCGTCGACGAGGCGTTGATGCGGCTGACCGACCTGACGTTCGCGCTCCCGTTCCTGCCGATGGCGCTGGTCATCCTCTCGTTCGTCTCTCCGAACATCTGGTTGATCACCGCCGTGCTCGTCGTGTTCCTCTGGAAGATGCCCGCACGGGTCATCCGGTCGGAGGTCATGACCGTCAAAGAGCGGACCTTCGTCAAATCGGCGCGAGCACGCGGCGCGGGCCATATGCGAACGATGTTCCTGCACGTCGCCCCGAACGTGCTCGGTATCGGGTTCCTCTACACCGCCTACGCGTTCGGGTGGTCGATCGTTGCTGGCGCCTCACTGGCGTTCCTCGGCTTCGGTGACCCGACGATGACTTCCTGGGGACGGATGCTCGAGCAGGTCTTCCGCGCAGGTGCCATGCGCGTCGCGTGGTGGTGGGTCCTCCCGCCAGCCATCGGTATCGCTGCCGTCACGACGGCGGTCTTCCTGGTCGGCCGGGCGTTCGAGGAGCTAGTGAACCCAGATCTGCAAACGGAGCAAGAATGACCCTACTCGAAGTCAACAACCTCAAGATCACGTACGAAACCTCGGAGAAGGACATTCACGCCGTCAACGACGTCTCCTTCTCCATCGGGGAACAGGACAACTACGGCCTCGTCGGCGAGTCCGGATGCGGAAAATCAACCATCGCAAAGACCATCCTCGGGCTACTGGACGACAACGGTGAAGTCCAATCAGGTAGCGTCCAGTTTAAAGACCGAGAGCTGGTCGACCTCTCGGAGAACGAGTGGCAGGACGTCCGCTGGGAGGAGATCTCCTACATCCCGCAGAGTGCGATGGACTCGCTGGATCCTGTGATGACCGTCGGCGCGCAGATTCGACAGGCAATCCGTAAACACAAGGACGTCTCCAAAGCGGACGCCGACGAACGCGTCGCCGAAGTCTTCGAGATTGTCGGTCTCGACCCGGCGCGGACGAGCGACTACCCCCACGAGTTCTCTGGGGGGATGCGCCAGCGCGTCACTATCGCGATGGCGCTCGCGCTCGACCCGGACCTCATCATCGCCGACGAACCCACGACCGGCCTCGACGTCATCGTGCAGGACAAGATCATCGACAAACTGCTCGAGATTCAGGACGAAGTGGATAGTTCGATGCTGCTCATCACCCACGACGTCGGGGTTGTCGCCGAGACCTGCGACGAAGTGTCGGTGCTCTACGGCGGAAAAGTGATGGAACAGGGGGGAACACATGACGTGTTCACAAACCCGACTAACCCCTACACGATGGGGTTACAGAACGCCTTCCCGGAGGTCGACGAGTTTGACGAGCAAGCGATCTCCATCCCGGGGTCGCTACCAGACTTGACCGCGGAGCCGTCCGGGTGTGTCTTCCGCAATCGGTGTCCGTTTTCGACCGCCGAATGCGAAGACGGCCATCCACCGTTGACCGCGAACGGCGGCCAGCTGTCGGCCTGCTACTACCCCGAAGACGTCGACACCATGCGTGAGGCAGCGACCGACCCCGATACGTGGGGTATCGACACCGGGAGCGGCGATGAAACAGCCCGTGACACGGGCGATGTCATCCTCGAGACCGAGAATCTGGAAAAGTGGTTCAAACAGACCCAGTCCATCGTCGACGACTTGCGCGGCGCCGAACCGGACTACGTCAAGGCGGTCAACGGCGTCGACCTCACAGTCCGTGAAGGCGAGATCCTCGGCGTAGCTGGCGAGTCCGGGTGTGGGAAATCGACACTCGGTGAAGTCATCGCCGCGCTACAACCACGGACTGGTGGGGAAATCTACGTCAACGGCACGTCCGTCGATGACCTGCTCGAGGAGAGCACCAAGAAGTTCCGCTCACAAGTCCAGTTCATCTTCCAGGACCCGTTCGACTCGCTGAATCCGCGCCAGCGCGTCAAGGATGCCGTTGCCGAACCGCTCAAAATCCAGGGCCACGACAAGGAAACAATCGACCGTCGGGTCCGGCAAACGGTCTCCGACGTCGGCCTCAACCCACCCGAAAAATACCTCGATCAGGTCCCGGCGCAGCTATCCGGTGGGGAACGCCAGCGCGTCGCCATCGCGCAGGCACTCGTATTAGAACCGAATCTGCTCATCTGCGACGAGCCCGCATCGATGCTGGACGTGTCGCTGAAGGCGAACATCCTCAACATCCTGCGGGACATGGCCGACGAGCGCGACATCGGCATCGTCTACATCTCGCATGACCTCGCCAGCCTCACCCAGATTGCCAACCGGCTGGCGGTGATGTACCTCGGTCGCGTCATCGAGATCGGCGACACCCGCGAGGTCGTCGAGAACCCAAGACATCCCTACGCTGCGTCGCTGCTGGCTGCGTCACCGAAAACGGACCCCAGCACCGATCGCCAGCGGGTGTTGTTGCCCGGCGAGCCACCGAACCCGGTCAACCTTCCCGGGGGCTGTAATTTCGCGCCGCGGTGTCCGAAAGCTACCGCGGAGTGTCGCTCGTCGAACCCGGAACGGGCCGCCTTCAAAGACGGCGACCACGAGGCAGCCTGCCACTTCCCGGTCGAGGATGTCGACGGCGAGCTACTGGCGCAGTATGCTCGCGGAGGCGCTGGGACAGAGACCCAGACTGTCGAAGGGGAACCGGTCACAGAGTCGATCGAGGAGGCGTAATCGATGCGCGACCCCACGATGGACGCATCGTTGGTTGAGGTGGCGCCGCTGGCGGTCCGCGTCAGTGGCGTCACCGTCCCCGATAGTGCCATCGCTGTAGGTGGGGTCGTCCTTATCGGCTCCCTGATCGCCCTCTCCGCGTTCTTCTCGTCGTCGGAGATCGCGATGTTCTCGCTGGCGGACCACCGAGTTGAGGTCCTCACCAACGACGGGGTACCCGGGTCTCAGACGCTGAAGGCGTTGAAGTCCAACCCGCACCGGTTGCTCGTGACGATCCTCGTGGGCAACAACCTCGTCAATATCGCGATGTCCTCACTCGCGACCGGCCTGCTGGTGATGCTCGGGTTCGGACAGGGGCAGTCGGTCGCCTTCGCGACCTTCGGTATCACTGCTCTGGTCTTGCTGTTCGGCGAGAGCGCCCCGAAATCCTACGCAGTTGAGAATACGGAATCGTGGGCACTGCGCATCGCCAGACCGCTCAAGTTCGCCGAGTACCTCCTGCTCCCGCTGATCGTCGTCTTCGACTACCTCACGCGCGTGATAAACCGGGTCACGGGCGGGCGATCGACGATCGAGACCTCCTACGTCACCCGCGAGGAGATTCAGCAGATGATCGAGACCGGCGAACGGGAGGGAGTGCTCGACAAGGAAGAACGCGAGATGTTCCAGCGCATCTTCCGCTTCGACGACACCATCGCCAAGGAGGTGATGACGCCGCGACTCGACGTCACCGCAGTCGATCGAGACGACGAGATTGACGAAGCGATCGCGACGTGCATCAGGAGTGGTCACCAGCGCCTGCCGGTCTACGAAGGCAGCCTAGACAACGTCATCGGCGTAGTGACACTCTCGGACCTGGTGCGGGAATGGCAGTACGGGGAAAGCGACCTCGAATCCCTCGACCACTTCGTCGAGGAGGCGCTCCAGGTGCCGGAAAGCAAGAACGTGGCTGACCTGTTCGAGGAGATGCGCCGCGAGCCGGTCGAGATGGCGATCGTTATCGACGAGTTCGGCACGACCGAGGGAATCATCACGACCGAGGACCTCGTCGAGGAAATCGTCGGCGAGCTCCTTGGTGCCGAAGAGGAAGAGAAGATCACGGTCATCGACGAGACTAGCGTGAGTGCGCGCGGAGACGTCAACGTCGAAGCAGTCAACGACGCGCTCAACATCGACCTCCCCGAGGGCGAGGAGTTCGAGACGATTGCCGGATTCATCTTCAACCGGGCCGGCCGGTTAGTCGAGGAAGGCGAGTCGTTCGAGCACGGTGCCGTCGAGTTCAGCGTTGAACGCGTTGATGACAGCCGCATCAAGCGAGTTCGAATTACTGAACAGCGCGACCAGTCAGCAGCGGGTCAATCGGCGGAGTCGGTGAGTTGATGCCGGCGATTGTCCCACAGGACCCCAGTCACGGAGAACACACATGACGATACTCACAGCAGTCGGCCAAGAAGTGGAATCGAACGAAATCCTCGAGCTCGGGTACGAGCTCGCGACAGCGTACGACGAACAATTGCGTGTCCTCCACGTCATCCCGAAAGAGGATTTCAACGAACACAAAGCAGCACTCGAAGGCACGCCGGCATCCGAGAGCTTCACCATCAGCCGCGAAGAGCAAAGCGCGGCCGAGATCGCCCGGCAGGCCGTCCACGAATCGCTCGACGAGTACGACTCCGACCGGGTCGAAACGCAGGGACGCATCGGCGACCCGACGGACAAGATCCTCGCTGAAGTCGACCGTACCGAGCCCCGGTATCTCGTTATCGGCGGGAAAGGAAAATCACCCGTCGGGAAGGTCATCTTCGGGAGCACGGCACAGAGCGTACTGCTGAACGCGTCCTGCCCCGTCGTTTTAGCAAGCAGGTAACCAGAACACCCCTACGCGACCCGATTTCGGAGGGGGTCTCCTGATTGATACTGGTCGAAGATTTCTTCGACCAGCTCAGCAAGGTCGTGGTGGTAGCGGTTCGTCGTCGACCCCTCGTGTGGGGAGATGATGACTTCCTCGAAGTCCCACAGTGGGGACGTCTCCGGGAGCGGTTCCGTTTCGAAGACGTCGAGCCCGGCGCCCGCAATAACGTCGTCCTTTAAGGCGTCAACGAGGGCGTTCTGGTCGACAACCGCCCCTCGCGCGACGTTGATTAGATAGGCGTCGTTTCGCATTTGTTCGAGCTCCGCTGTCGAGAACATTCCCTCCGTCTCCGGTGTTTTTGGAACCGCGGCAACGACGAATCGAGCCTCGTTGATGGCCGCGTGCAGGTCCGCCGGCGAATAGATTGTCGAGACATGGCGTACGTCCTCATCTGAGCGGCGAACACCGATCACGTCCATCCCTATGCCGTCGGCATACTCTGCGACGCCCCGGCCGATAGTGCCAAGCCCGACGATGCATACCGTTTCCCCGGCGACAGTGAACGGCTGCTCGTACGGTGGATCGTACCACTGTCGCTGGTTCTGCTGGTCGCGGTACACGTGCATTCGACGGGCGAACATGAGCATATAGCTGGCCACGAGTTCGCCGACTGTCGTCCCATGAATCCCCGTACTATTCGTTAATGGCGTTCCTGTACGCTCGTACGCGTCTGTATCGAATTCATCGTAACCTGCCCGGAGACAGTGAACCCAACCTGCATCGAGAAACCCATCGCGTGGACGGTAGGAAGCGACAGCGTCCGTTTCATCGAGTGCTGCGTCCTCACCAATCACCTCGACAGGCACCGGGAGGTCATCCAGCGCATCGAGAAACGAGTCAATGGGAACCTTCTCGTCGATGCTCTCATGGACACAGAGTCGTTCCAGCGGCTCGGTGTCGGACATAGTGGTCGCACACCACGTCGGGTATTCAATCTTGCCACACCGGAGTGGCCGTGCTTCATAGCGATCTACGGACGCTCGCCGAGCTACGAGATGCAGCTTTCCGACCTCTGGTTGGAGTGGCAAACAGAAGCCAGCACGAGGAGCAAAACGCCCGTGTCACGGAAACAGCTCACCGGCGATTCGAACACATTCCAAAGGAGTACCCCCTCGGTGAGTCAAGCAAGCGGAGAGCCAACCCGAAGGGGGGCCCTGCAAAGGCGAATCTTCGGCCCGTGAAATCAGGACAACATTTACTACACTTCCAAATAATCCCTTAGGTGTCGCCGGCTGTAATCACCTGGCCGAGCAAACACCAAGCGGCCTGTCAGTGCCTGTCACTACTGATTACCATCTTTCGCCGGCGACATTTTCAGGGCGACAACGAATACACCCGCTACCGTATCCACTCGAATACCCTCGTAAAGGGGTCAAACATGCGGTATGAGCCTCGCCTCGGTGTTCACCAGATATGTTCACTCATCGTGTTCAGCGTTGTTTCGCGATTCGATATGGTTGGGCTTGTCTCCTAGATCATCAAGCGGCCAGCGAGCGATACAACTCCGTCATCACCGAACCCGACGAGGGGGACACCCACGTTTCTGTCGTCTGGGACCCGGCGAGTGGAGAGCGGTCTACGTATCGTCTTCCGGCGGGAGTACCGGGACACCACGTACCGGTAATGCCCAACCGTCCAGCGGTTAGCACTACGCTGCGAGTGATAGCGAGGGAGAGCTACGGCCAGAGGCCGCGCGTTTCGTGGGCTTCGGCGATTCGTGAGAGCGCGACGATGTACGCCGCGTCGCGCCATGTCACGTCGCGTGTCTCGAATTCGTCTTGAACGTCCTGCCAGGCGGCCAGCATCTCCGTTTCCAGCTCGTTATTGACGCGTTCCAGCGACCACGCGCGCCGATTGATGTCCTGAAGCCACTCGAAGTAACTCACGGTGACGCCGCCGGCGTTGGCCAAAATGTCCGGAACGACGGGGACGTCTCGCTCGGCGAAGATGGCGCTCGCTGCGCTCGTCGTCGGCCCGTTGGCGCCCTCGATGATGATGTCGGCCATCACGTCGTCGGCGTTCGCTTCCGTCAGGACGTTACCGATCGCCGCCGGAATCACCACGTCGACGTCCAACTCGAGTAACTCGTCGTTGGTCACCGTCTCCGGGGCCTCGTGAGTCATCACGGCCTCCGGTTCCTCGTGGTGGGAGGGGATCGCGTGCGTATCGAGGCCGTTCGCGTCGTAGATGCCGCCGTTGACATCGGAGACGGCGACGACGTTTGCGCCCCAGCTGTCGAGCAGTTTCGCCGCGTTCGACCCGACGCTCCCGAAGCCCTGAACTGCTATCGAGGTCTGCTTGATGTCCTTGTCGTAGTAGTCGATCGCTTCGCGGGCGATGATCGCGACGCTCCGGCCGGGCGCTGCATCGCGGCCTTTGCTCCCGCCGACGATCGGTGGCTTGCCGGTGACGACGCCGGGAATCGTTTCGCCTTCCTGCATCGAGTAGGCGTCCATCAACCACGCCATCGTCTGCGGGTCCGTCCCCATGTCCGGGGCGGGGATGTCCGTCGTCGGGCCGATAACCGAGCGGATCTCGTCGGTGAAGCGGCGCGTCAGCTGTTCCTTCTCGTCTTCGGTGAGGTCTTTGGGGTTGACGGCGATGCCGCCTTTCGCGCCGCCGAAGGGGATGTCCATCACGGCGCACTTCCACGTCATCCACATCCCGAGCCCGACGCATTCCTCGCGCGTCACCTCGGGGTGGTAGCGGAGGCCGCCCTTGAACGGGCCACGGACACTGTCGTGTTGCGCGCGATACCCGGTGTAGACCTCCACGTCGCCGTTCTCGCGCTCGATGGGGACCGTGACTTCGTGGACTTTCTTGGGGTGTTTGAGTCGCTCGACGACGTTCGGGTCGATGTCGAGGTGGTCGGCGGCGTGCTGGAGTTGTCGGCGCGCCGTCTGGAGCGCCGACTCCGGTTCACTGGCTTCCTCGGCCGTGTCCTCGTCGTGGTGAGTTGATGTTGAGGCCATCTTACTCGATTGGGGTGCGTCGGTTTCGCATGTTGCCAGCGCAGTCGGGGCACTGTCCCGGGTTGTCCTCCGCTAGCACGACGTTTCCGCACTCGAAGCACTCGTACGGCGATTCCTCGGCTGAGTTCTGGTTGACGTCCCTCATGGATAGGTGAGCGTCCCAGCGGCGGGCTACGGGATGCTCTACATACAGATAATAAGTGTATAAGGGAATACGGAGTAGTTGAGTACCGAACCACCGGCCGTCGAGCGCCGTTTACTATTCAACGGTCCGTGGAACGGAACCGGGAAACGCTACTGGCGAGCAATCACTCAGGGGCAGAGTGAACGCGATTAGTCCGCGCGTCGAGAGACCACCGGCGCGTGCTCGTCGATCAGCGCCGCGAAGAGTTTCTGCTGGACGGTCCGGATGTGCTGGTAGAACGCCTGCGGCGAGATGTCCAGCGACTCCGCGACAGCTTCCCCAGTCACTGTCCGCGGCGACTCGAAGAAACCACTGTAGTACGCCGTCTCTAGGACTTCCAGTTGTCTGTCAGTCAGGCTGTCCAGCACTGACGCGTAAAAGCCGTGTTCGGACGCCTGCTCGCGCGTCTGCTTCGCCGTCAGCTCGACGTCGTCGAAGCGCTGGGTGACGAACTGCGTGACGTTTCTGGCCTCAGCGTTCCCGGGGACGTCGATGACGAATTCCGTTCCGGTCTGTGACGCGGTCGCACTCTGCAGGACCGCGCCGTGGTCGGCCAGTTCCGTCGCGAGGAACGGCTCGGTCAACTGAAGTCGCAACACGCCCCCGGTGTCGCCACCGCGAATCCGCTGGACGTCTTCGACGACGCGGAGACCGGCCGCCACGTCGACGACCGCGTCAAGCGGAGCGTCCTCGACGGTGACGAACACGTAATTACCGCTGGCAGTCTGCTGGACGCCCCCCTCGTAGGTGACTGTGCAGTCGGCCGCGTGAGCGAGTTGCGCAAGCACGAACGACAAATCGGCGACCGCGTACTCGACGCGAGTCATCGACGTGGTGAGCAGCGCTCGCTTGCGTTCGCTCGCGCTAATCGCGGATGCAATCGTCTCACCGAGCTCCGCGAGCACCGTCTGAATCGTCTCGTCGAAGGCGTCCGGCGTCTCCGCGTACACCGTCAAGACGCCGTACGAGAGGTCGTTGTAGACGAGCGGGATGCTCAACACGGATAGTAGGTCGCGTGAAATCGCGTCCTTGCGCCACGGGGCCGCCCGGAGATCGGCCGCGACGTTCGAGACGAGCGTCACCTCGCCAGTCGCCGCAGTCCGACCCGCCGGTTCGACGGCGTCAGCGGCGACCGGGAACGACTGCGTATCGAGATAGCCGTGGTCGGTCCCCGCCCACGCCTGGGGCGTCACGGCCTCGGTCGTGCTATCGAGGGTGCCGATCCAGGCGAACTGGAAGCGCCCGTCGGCGGTGAGCCGTTCACAGACCGTGTGGTCGATCTCCTCGCGGGTCTCCGATTGCACGAGCGCCTGGTCGATCTCGCGGATCGTCTCGTTGATCTGGTTGAGTGTGGTGAGCTGGTCGTTCTGCTGCTGGAGTTCGCGGTCCTGCTCGCGGAGCTGGGACTCCCTGTCGACGCGGTCCAGCGCTGCTTCCGCCGTCGCCGCCAGCAAGTCCGCGAGTTCGCGCGTCACGTCGTCGAAGGCGCCGACGTCGGTCGACCCGGCGACGAACACGCCGTGGTTCCC
The DNA here is from genome assembly GCF_040435975.1 of Halobacterium sp. NMX12-1. Taxonomy (NCBI): domain Archaea; kingdom Methanobacteriati; phylum Methanobacteriota; class Halobacteria; order Halobacteriales; family Halobacteriaceae; genus Halobacterium; species Halobacterium sp. NMX12-1. The sequence continues at coordinate 198,767 of NZ_CP159203.1, forward strand.
GAGTGGGATGTACGCGACGCTCCGGAGGTCGGTCGCAGGATTGGCAAGGCGGTCGGCGTCGTGGACGTCCGCGAAAAACCGGGGTTCGTTCTCGACGAAGCTGTGACTGGTGAGGTCGTTGCCGTCCGCGTGAACGTCTGGCAGGGGGCCGTGGGCGTCCCGCATCGCCTGCGAGTGCGCGGTCGGCTGGAGGTGGTTGTCGTCGGCGTCGAAGAGGTAGACGGCACTCGCATCGAGGTCGAGAACGTCGGGCGCGTCGTCGACGACGTGCTGGGCGATCTCCTGGTGTGTTTCGGCGTACAGGAAGTCCCGCGCGGTCTCTTGGAGGGTCGCGAGTGCGCGTTCGCGCTGCTTGCGCTTCGTGATGTCGCGACAGCTGTACAGCAGCGTGCCGTCGTGAATCGAGACTTCACGAACGTTCACCAGCAGCGTGTGCTCGCGGCCGGCTTTGTCCGTGGCCGTCGTCTCGATGTTCTTGAGGACGCCGTCGTCGGCGAGGTCCTCGCGGTCGAACAAGTCGTCGCCCAGCAGGGCTTCGATCGTTCCCAGCTCTCGAATCTCCTCGGCCGTGTATCCGAAGATGAAGTGGACGTTCGGGCAGACGTACGTGTATTCGCCGTTCTCGTCGGTCATGAGAACGGTGTCGGTCATGTTGTTGAGTGTGACGCGGTGGAGTTGCTCGGACCGGCGGAGCTCCCGTTCGAGGTCGACGCGGTCGGTGATGTCGACGCTGTCGACGATAATCGAGACGAGGTCGCCGCGTTCGTCGGTGACCGGCTGGACGGACAGCTCGAGCACGCGTTCGCCAGTGACGCCGTTCCGGGTGACGACGGCGTGCCCGAACTCGCCGCGTTGCGCCGTCTCGATGAGGCGACGGATGTCAGTGCGCGTCTGGCTCTCGTCGGGCCACCAGGGGAGCGTCCAGAAGCGGTCACCGACGACGACGTCGGCGTCCACGTCGATCATGGCGCGGGCCGTCTGGTTGACGCGCTCGAGTGCGCCATCGCGCCCGAGGACCCACGTCGCCGACCTGGCGTCGTGGAACGTCGCGTCGAACTGTCGCGCACGGTCGCGCTGTGTCATCGACCGTTGGGCGTCCCGTAGCGCCTGCTCGGTTCGCTGGAGAGCGTCGGTGACGGTGTCGTCGACCGGGTCGGTAACGGCGATGTAGTCGGTGACGTCGGCCTCGATTGCCGTGCTGGCTATCGTCTCACTCCCGTCGGCGGTCCCCAGAATGACTGGAAGCGTCGCGGTCGTCTCCCGAATGCTGCGAACGAGGTCGACTCCCGTCGTTTCGGGGAGACTGTAGTCAGTAACGACGCAGTCGATGGCCGTCTGTCGGAGCGTCGTTCGGGCTGCCGGTGCCGTGGAGACGCGGTGAACGGTCGTATCAAACTGCTGTTGCAGCGCATCGACGTACGTTGTCAGCCACGCGGTGTCGCCGACAACGGCGATCGTAGACGTATCGAGGATGCTCCGGGAGTTTGGGTTCATCTGTAGAACACTCAGCCCCAATCACAGAACGCGAGAGCGGACGCGTGAGGCGGTGATGGTTGCACTATCCACCGCGGACGCAAAACCCCCGCCATTTACTATTCAACCCACGTCGGTTCTTCACGTTTCAAAACCAATGGCGAGTAGGATCTCGGCGATGCTGTGACGCCGTTGCCACGGGTGATTGCCGAGGCGTCGAGAGGCCGTGAGAGACCGCGACACGAACACATCGATAGAGGTGTGTCCCCGGGAACGGTCGTATTGACAGACTACTCACAACGATTCGGCGGGAACCGTTCGATTACGCCGGTCGAGAGAACAGACGAGCGGCGAGGCACAGCCTCGTTCTTTACAGAGAGAAGCTTTCTACCTACCAATCACACTTCGATAGAGGTGTGTGGGGTCGCGAGAGAACGGGAGTTTGGCTCGTCCGGATTCGCTCCCGCATCGACCTGCTGTGGTCGTGTGACGTTCGAACACGCCAATACACATCGATAAAGGGGTGTGCGCGGAAGTCGGGTGCCACCACTCTATCCGAGGCCACGAGCAGTCGACCGCGGAGCGAGCAGAAGTAAGACGAATCCGATGCGGGCCGGGTCCGCTAGGCTTCGTGGCGGACCTGCGCTCTCACGACCGACTCGACTTCGTCCGTCGAGACCATCTCGATGCGGGAGTCCTCGCGCAGCGTCTCCAAGATGGTCTCCGGGCGCTCCCCGAACTGGAACTCCAAGAACATCCCCGAACTCGGGCCGTGGCTGCGGCGCTCGAAGTCCACCAGCGAGTACGTGGTCAGCTCCTTCATCTTGTTCACGTACGTCTCCTGGTGGTACTGGTCGGCGTCGATGGACTCCGTGAGGTACTGGTAGACCTGATAGCCAGTCGTGCTGCGAGCGGTGCCGCCGTCCGTTTGTGCGGCGACGGACGCCGTCGCGTACAGGCAGAGCTTCTTCTGGGTGCTGATGCCGCGGACGACCTCGAGGACGCGGTTCTTCTCGACTTTGTCCTGGGCCATCCGGACGTGTTTCTCGCGGACCTCCGCGTCGCCCTCGCGTTCGGCGAGCTCGCCGGCCACCCGCATCAGGTCGATGGCCTTCCGGGCGTCCCCGTGGGTCTGGGCGGCGAACGCCGCCGCCAGCGGGATGACTTCCTCTTTGACGACGCCGTCGTGGAAGGCGTCCTGGCGCCGGCGGAGAATCGACTGGAGCTGGTTGGCGTCGTAGTCGTCGAAGTGGACGTCCTCGGGGGTGAACGAGCTCAGTGCGCGACTTCCCACGGACTCCATCATCTTCGTGTCGTTCGAAATCGCGACGACGGAGATGTAGGCGGTGAGGTCGTCGCTAGCGCCGGCCCGCGAGAGCTGGTAGAGCAGCCGAGAGAACGCGGGGTCCTGTTTGTCGCGGCGGCCGACGAGCATGTCCAGTTCGTCGAGAACGAAGACGACGGAGTCGAAGTTCTCGTTGACGATGCGGTAGAGCTCGTCCCACTTCTCCTTGGTCGCGACGCCGTGTTTCGGCACTTCGACCTCGACGCCGGCCTCGTCGGCGGCCTGCTGGGCGAGTTCGTAGACGGCCACCCCGAGCGTGTCCAGGTCCTGGCAGTTGACCTCGACGGTGCCGAACTGGATGTCCCGGGAGTCGCAGATGCGGCTGATGTTCTTGCAGACGGCTTTCGTGATGAGGGATTTACCCGTGCCGGAGGGGCCATACAGGAAGAGGTTCGGCGGGCGGTTGTCGCCGAGCGCGACGCGAAGCATCTTCGTGACTTCCTGGAGTTGTTCGTCGCGGCCGACGATGCGGTCCTCGGAGACGACGTAGTTCGGGTCGAGGAGCGAGCGGTCGCGGATGAGGCCTTCCTGTTCGTCGAACTCCAGCAGCATGTCCTCGATCGACTGCGAGGGGGTCCCAGCGTCCTCGTCGGTGGTGGCGGTGTCGGAAGCGCCGTCAGAAGCGCCGTCGGAAGCAGGAGACCGCGCGGAGAGGTCCGTCTGTGTAGAGTCGTCTGCGGACTCCGGGTCAGGAGGGGAGCCGTCGGAGTCGTCGATACCCATGTATGGGCCCATACAGAGCAGGAGTAAAAATGTTCCCCACCCCTATCGAAGTGTGATTCGGGTAGTAAGCTGTTTACTCACGGCGATAGCGCCAGTATAGTTCGTTGCGGCGAGTGTTTCCGAACGCGCCTAACGAAGTGTTTCGGGACGGACCGTCGACGGCCCCATCGAGACGGTGGCGGAGAGACACACCCCTCTATCGATGTGTTCGAGCACTCCGGCGTGGGGACGGTTCGAAGCGGTTCAGCCGAATTGGAACCGGGATCGAGACAGCTCCTCGACGCCAGTTTCCCGGAATTTCGTAGAGAGAAGAACTGAGACAGAAATGCTGGAACTGCAGTAAGCGGTCGATCTTCTCTTCTTTTCTTCTAGCTTTCTAGAACAAACACACACACACACACCTCTATCGAAGTGTTCGAAGTGTTCAGCAAGCGGCGTTATCTGTCCTCCTCTACTGCACATAATTCTCGGCGGTCTCGTGTCGGTAATTCCGTTCTCATCCACCTTCTACCGTCCGCTCCATTCGCTAAACCGGCTCGAAACCCGCTCTCACTGTCCACTCTTTCCGTTCTGCTCGACTACTCGCTCGCACCACCCTGAACTGAACACATCGATAGAGGGGTGTCTGTCTACTCTCGGTCTCCTCCCTCGAACCAGACCACTCCCGCACTCTCTCACCATCCCGTTCCTTCTTACTGGCACTCACGAGGAACACATCGATAGAGGTGTCTCCATCTATCTCTCGACGAATCGTACTGCTCACCAAGTCTTAACCAACATCGACAATAATACCGTGTCTCTGTTGGTTAACAATAGCAGTAGTCGCTAGCGCTATTTCTTTATTCAGAATGGGTACGAAATGGGGTAGTTGAATCGGTAAGTAGGAATGCGTATATCCCGCCGTTGCGGAGAGACCGAGCAACACCGCCTATCGCCCAATTTATTGCTGATGCGTGAGTGATAGAGAGTATGCCTGATTGGGTGGGTGTGATTTTCGGACTACTCGTTATGCTCTTTGGGGTTTTATCAGTAATTAACCATCCAATTGTAGATAGTCTCAACCGCTGGCTGAAATCAACTGGAACGAACCAACGCCCGAGTCAGATTGAGATGAGTAATATGTCTGTTGCAGTGGGGAGAGCGATGGGACTGGTTCTACTTCTCGTCGGACTACTAATCATAGCGTCCGCTACAGGCTAACGTGTGTTTATCGTGACTGATGCCCTCTCGTTAACTCGTTCGACTGTACTGACCGGGCGTTTCACCTCATCCATTGGATAAAGAAACCGTATTGGCAACTACTGCTAGAATCAACATTAGAAAATCCCTCACAGAGAAGGAAGATAGTCGATCGGCTACCCTCAAACCTGGCCAACAAGGGAAATTGCAGTCCCAATAGTTGCTATGGGAGGTGGGAAGTCACGTCGATGAGGTCGGCTTCGGTTGTCCAAACATAGAGGCGGTCGGCGTCCTCGAGCATGTCGAAGATCGCAATCTGCATCCCGCTATATGGGTCGTTAATATCGGCATTCGTGTCGATGTCGTCGGTTGTGAGGTCGGTGTACTCGCGTTTGAGGACGTAGGTTTTCTCGAAATACGTCTCGATGGCGGTGAAGTAACCTTGTTCGACGAGGAAGCCGCCCTGGTCGTGTTCGCTAACGCCGATGAGGTAGTCGGTGTAGTCAGCGAGAATTCGGAATTTGAGATACGTGTTCACCCATTCTTGGCGGATGTCGACCATCAGGAAGGCGTACGTGTCGGGGCGGCGGTTCAAGCGGTCTTTGACGAGTTGGAGGCGGTGAATTTCGGGGCGTCCGTAGCTGCCGAGGACGAAGTACGCGCTGTCGGCTGTGAAGATGGGCGAGAGTTCTGCGACACTCTGTTTGAGGGCTTCGTACTCTTCTGGAGTGAGGGAGGCGTCGTGGAGGTGTTCGTCAGCTTTCGCTGCAAGCTCGGCTGCCCGGTTCTCGGCCATATCGGGGTATTGGGCGGCTTTGCGTTTTAATGCGGCGTCTGAATTAGTGACCGATTCGGTCGTAACCGATTCGTATTTGGACGTAATGCTTAACTGGATTCTCCCCGAATACGGGAGTATGAGCGCGCCAGACCAGCCCACGAACGACATCGACGGCGTCCGGGAGCGGCTGAACGTCGTCACCCAGGAGACGCGGTTCGCCCTGATTCAGGACGTCCTCGGGCATCCCGAGCAGCTGCCGACGCTGAAGGAACTGGACTACGTGAACCCGAGTAAGAGCCAGACGACGATCCGCCAGCACCTCCAAGAACTCGTCAACGTCGGCATTCTCGAGGAGGTCTCACTCCCGAAAGACCAGCGGCAGAACGACCTCCCGTACAAGTTCTACGGGCTCAGCGACGAGGGTCGGAAATTCCTTGACGAACACGGCCTCCTCCGAGCCGAGGACACGCTCGCAGACGTCTACGATAGCGTCGAGAAGACAGACACCATCAAGCGGTACGAAACCGCGCCTCGGCCCAAGCACTGATCAGTCGTCTCATTTTTTCTGGTAGAATGTACTAGGATACCAGTCCCGTCTACGCCGGCCAAATCCGGGTTCTTGTTCGCCTCTAGGAATTCGGTCACACTCCAAACTAGCTGCGGCTACTCCGTATTCTCAGCGAGAATCGGCCAGCTAGCGAAGGCAGTTATGAGCAGGAACGCTACGAGTAGGACGATATTCAGAACGCCGTGCTCTCCCTGCGCAATCTGGAATCCTTGAATCATAGCGCCAAGGAGCCCCATTACCGCAGTAACGATCATCGTCCACCGACTGACTGTCACAGGTTCGGCCATGGAGAAGAACTCTCGACTTTGACATCTATCGCGCTGGTCTTCCGACTGGCAAATTGGAGGATGTACCGAACGGTTGGTCACCTGTACTGACCGGCCGTTTTACCCCTTACTCTGAATAAAGAAACCGTATTGGCAACTACTGCTAGTAGTCACCGAACATGCCCAGTCGCTGCTCGCGGAACTGGCCCCGGAAGAGATCGCGTCCGGTATTGCTGATATGAAGGCACGGATACAGGAATGGCGTGAGGAATATGGTGTCGATTCACCCGAATAATTCGCCCGTGAACGAGACGTCGACGACGTCGATAGCGACTACGGTGCCCGCCTCACGGAATGGCAAACGACGCGACGCAACCTCGCACTCGCACAAGCAACACTCGCAATCGCTGAAGCAAGCAATACTGGCCACCTGACTGGCACAGATACCGACGATGAGGGCGATAGCGATGCATCCATCGTCGTATGACCAACGACGAGACACCTTCTCAACAGTCTCAGCCGGTCGAGCAATCCGAGGTATTTGGGCCGATTGACGCCGGGGCGTTGCGTGAGATTCGAGACCTGGTCATGGAGCAGGAGCCGCTGGCCGAGACAGCGTCACTAGACGACCCGTTGAATCCACAGACGCTCTCGGTCGAACTGTCCGACGGAGTCGGTGCAGCGTCAACTGCTCGGATCGACATCCGGTGGAGTCTCACCGAGAACTATGCGATCCACTATACGGACGACCGGAATCAGAACTTCCGGTTCGATTGCCACCCGAAACCGGACGCGCCGAGTCGTCTGGTCGGGGAATCCTGTATTGCTGTGTCTGAGGCCGGCCTCGTGACGCGAACGATTCTTCAGCGGTGGCGATACGCCTATGCTCACGAGACGTTCGAGGGAATTAACGACGCTGAGGACCCCCCGTGACATCCTCCTCGCGGTAAACGGCGAGGCTTCCATACTGCAGGTGGGTTGCTAGGCTACTTCGGCTTGTCAGTCCGAGAGGGCGGGCGTCTCTGTTTCGGCGACCTCGCCGTCGGTGTGGTAGTCTTTGATGACGTGGCCCTCGGCTCGATGGAGGAGTTCGCTGCACGTCGACTTCGCCATCCCGAGGTCGTCGGCGAGTTCGGCGAGCGTCGTCTCGCGCGGCGTGTCGTAGTAGCCTCGCTCGACGGCCCTGTCGAGCACCCACTCTTGGCGGTCAGTCAACAGCGACCCCGAGTCGGCGTCTTGGCTGACGCGTTCGACGGTGTACGGGATGCCGTAGTCGCCGAGCGTCTCAGTCAAGTCCGTCATCGTCCCCGATGGAACGGTGAGTTCCAAGAGCAGCTCGCCGTCCTGAACCTCGAAGGGCAGTTGCAGTGGGACGCCCGAATCCTGTATCGACTGCAACATGAGCGGGGACGTGGTTTCGAGTTGAATCCGGGTCGCGTTCGGGCCGTCGTCCAGTATCGTGAGGTCAGTGACGGCGTCGTAGTCGCGGAACGACTCGACGATGGTGGTTGCGTCCTCGCTGTGGAGTTCGATGTGTGCGACGCCGACGTCGTCGTTCACGGTGGCGGCGGTGACGCGGAACACCGTCTCGGGGAACGTCTGTGAGAGGTCACTCATCCAGACCAAGTCCGGGATGGTAATACTGAGTTTCACGTAGGGCATGCGTTTGATGGGGGGAGTTCTCGTCTCGCCGAGAGTCGTCGTACCATCCCCTAGCGGGACGACCCAAAAGGAGGTTCGTGTGAACATATTCGACTCTCAATCTAAGTGCGACCGCGGGGACGACTGCTATTCCCCGCGGAGATTCGACCACCGAGCCTACTCGAAGCACGCCGTGACCAATACGCTCACTGGGAACCCACGGACGGTTATCAGCCCTCCTCTCAATTGGCCACGAGGTTCTCTCCTCTCTCGCAGACACAGTTTGATGCGTACTTGAGTTCCCCCAACGTTCACGTATCCATCTCTCTTTTACTATCCGATGACAGTTCGGGAGCACAACTCTCAACACGAACACGCGCAGTCGCTCCCGCTCCTCTCGGAGTCGGCCACAGTCACGGCCGTGAATGCGATGGACCGAGACCGCCGGAGCGAAATCCGACGCAAGCTCCTCGCAGTCGGCGCGCGGCACGGATTCGAGGACGCGATACCAGACGCCGGACCGATCGATTGGACTGCGGTCTTCGAAGCCGCAACGAGCGCCAATCGGCGACTCGCACCCCAAATCGGCGCGTTCCGCGACCGATACGAACGCGCGCATCCCGCACTCGTCAGCGTCACCCTCGACGTGGACAGCCCCGTCGACTTCGCCGCCGGCCAGTACATCTCGCTTCGGTACGACGGTCGAACGCGACCGTACTCCGTCGCCAGCTCGCCAAACCGAGACGAACTCGAACTCTGCATCCGGCGCGTTCCCGACGGCCGGCTCTCACCGAAACTGTGCGACGACCTCTCGGTCGGCGACAAAGTCACAGTTCGCGGGCCGAACGGCCACCTGCTCCTGGAGAACCAATCGAAACGCGACCTGGCATTCCTGGCGACTGGCACCGGCGTCGCACCGATGAAGAGTATGCTCGATTACCTCTTCGAAGACGGACGCGACACACACCGAGGCGAGCCACGCGACGTCTGGCTGTTCCTCGGTGCCGCTTGGGAAGACGACCTCCCCTATCACGGCGCCTTCCAAGACCGCGCAGCCACCCACGACAACTTCCACTACGTCCCCTGTCTCTCCCGGGAGTCGTGGCTCGCCGACTGGACTGGCGAGACCGAGTACATCCAGGACGCGCTCTTGAAATACGTCGAGGAACGCGCGCTGGACGACGCCGTGTTCGGCCAACACATCGCGGAGCTGCTCCGTACCCGACCAGACGTCGACATCGAGGCGCGAATCGACCCCCATGAACTGGAGGTGTACGCCTGCGGTATCAACGCGATGGTCTACAGTCTCGAAACTGCAGTCACGCGACTCGGCGTCCCCACCAATCACGTCCACTGCGAAGGATACGGGTAACCCCGTTCTCCACACAGTTGCACGGCGGCACCTAGCGTACGTTCGTCTACGCGCGCAGCGCGTCGCCGGCGCGGCGCGCAGCCCGGACGCCGGTCCACAGCTTCGGGTGTGCGGAGGTAGACACGGGAGACACCTTCCGGAACGCGTATAAACTGTGTTACTATGAATGCTCAACAGTCCTCCATACCACGGGTGTCGTTCGACGCGATTCCGGTGGGTTCGCGGACTCGGTCTCCGACGGTGGAACCAACCGGTAAATAGTGGTATGCGTCGCGGGAACGCGTCCATAGTGGTCAGTACGGATATTATAATTATTCAAATATGAAATTGGGTTGCGTTCCAGTGTAGCATGAGCACACTCTCGGCCGGTACGGAAAGTCGATTCTCGTTCGGCAAACAGGACATGATGGTGTTCATCCTCGTCATGTCCCTCACCGGATTACAGAACGCGTTCACGGAGATCATGCCCGAGTTCACGGTCGGGCCGCTCGAACTGGGGGTCGGCGGGTTCATCTTCATCCCGATTGTGCTGGTGTTGCTCTTCCGGACCTACTGGGCAGCACTCGCAGTTCCCGTCGGCGAAATCGTATTCGGGGAAATCCTGCTCGGCGAGTTCGACGGACTCGGCGCCATGGAAGGACTGCTACTCATCCCAGTCTGTTACTACTTCGCCGCGAAACTCCTTCAAGACCCGGAAAACACCACGCAACTCGCTATCGTCGTCTTCCTGGCTGAAGCCCTCGAGGAGTTCTTCGCTACGTTCATCGACATCGGGAAAGTCTACGTCGGCGTCGAAGAACTGGAAGCCGTCCCCGGCCTCCCGGAGAGCATTATCGTGCTCGAAGGCGTCGACTTCCTCACCCAGATGCTCATCACGGGCGTCATCTTCGGGGTGATTCCCGCGCTGTACCTCTACCCCAAGCTCCACGGTAAAGTCGAGCCGCTGCTCGGCATGGAGCCGTTCGAGGGCGAGCGCGGCGCGTCGATGCTTCGCGGCTTCTCGGTGAAGGCCCTCGCGGCGGTACTGGTCGCGTTCCCGATCGCGTTCGCCGCCGAGGCAGCCAGTGAAGTCGGCGGCGCCGTCAACGTCGTCTGGGAGCCGGAGTTCCTCGCCGTGTACGGTCAGAGTTACATCGCGGTCCCGATTGTGGCGTCCGCAGTCGTCGCCGCCGTAATCTGGTACCGAGCGACCCGGACGGCGTGAGCCGATGGCAGCCACTCACACCTCCCGCATCGACGTCGACGGGCTACGATTCCAGTACCCCGGCACCGACGACGCCGTGCTGGCCGGCGCGGACCTGACCATCGAACCCGGTGAGTTCGTCGCCGTCATCGGCGGGAACGGCTCCGGCAAGACGACGCTATGCAAGTCGTTCAATGGCATCGTCCCGCACTTCTACGAGGGTGACATGCAGGGAAGCGTGACTGTCGCCGGGAACGACGTCGCCGCGAGTTCCGTCGCGGAGCTCTCCCAGCACGTCGGCTACGTGTTCCAGGAGTTCGACAACCAGCTCGTCAGCCCGACCGTCTTCGAGGAGGTCGCGTTCGCGCCGATGAACTACGGCCACGAGGACTACCGCGAGCGCGTCCACCGCACGCTCGACCTGCTCGACCTGGACGGATTGGAGGACCGGTTCGTCTGGGAGCTGTCCGGCGGACAGAAACACCTTGTCGCGCTGGCGGCGGCACTGTCGCTTGACCCCGACATCCTCGTCGTCGACGAGCCGGCGGCCCAACTGGACCCGGTCAACGCTCGCGAGACCTACGACCGGCTCGCCACACTCAACGACGACCACGGGAAGACCGTCGTGACGATAGAGCACCAGACGGAGTTCGTCGCCGACTACTGCGACAGCGTGGTGCTCGTCGAGGACGGCGTCGTCAGCTGGAAGTTACCCGTCGAGTCGGCGCTCAACCGGCTCGACGCGTTACGCGCCCAAGATGTTCATCCACCTCAGGTCACTCGTATCGCCGAGTGCGTCCTCGACGACGAACGCCAGCTTCCGGTGACCCTCGCCGACGGCGTCGACCGACTCGCCGACCGCGACTTCGACACCGGGGTTCGAACTGACGGCGCAGCGGAGGGGAACTCGGCGGGGGAACCGATTGTCTCCTTCGACAACGTCTCGCATTCGTACGACACGCTCCGAAGCGGGACCAAAGACGTCCTCGACGGCCTCTCCTTGGACGTGTACCCCGACGAGCGGGTGGTGCTGGTCGGTAGCAACGGCGCCGGCAAGTCCACGCTGATGCAACTGGTGACCGGCCTCGAAACCCCCGACGACGGCACAGTGGCCGTAGACGGCACGGATACTGCGGGCGTACTCCCCGAGCGGCTGGCCGAGGAGGTCGTCTACGTCAAGCAGAACCCCGAGGAGATGTTCATCGACGACAGCGTCCGGGCCGACGTCGCCCACTACCTCGACGACAGGGAGTACGAAAACGTCGAGCAGCGCGTCGACGACGTCATCGAATTCCTCGACCTGGAACCGCTCCAGCACCGGGACGGCAGGCTGCTCAGCGTCGGCCAGCAGCGACGCGCGTCGCTGGCAATCGGGCTGGCGACCGACCCCTCGATTGTCCTGCTTGACGAGCCGACGGGGAGCCTCGACCTCGCCAGCCGCGAGGAGGTCGGCCGCACGATCGACCGCGCCGGGGAACGCGTTGAAACGGTCGTGATTGCGACCCACGACCTCGAACTCGCGGCGTCGTGGGCGACTCGCGTTGTCGTGCTTGACGACGGCGGCGTCATCGCCGACGGCCCGCCAGCGTCGGTGTTTGCCGACCTCGACGTCCTCGAACGGGCGAACCTGCGCCCGCCGCAGGTCGTCCGGCTCGGAAGAGAACTCGGTCTCCACCCGGCGCCACTGACCGTCGAGGCGTTCGCGGACCGACTTGACGCAGCCGCGTCGTCGGCGGAGTCGACCGTGGGGGAGCAGTGATGGCGGCCCTCGACGCCCTCCGCGATGCGACGTCCGTCGAGGCGATCAAGGCCGACCTGCTGCGCACGGCCTACGAGAATGAGGGGTCGTTCCTCCACCGCCTCGACCCCAGAGTGTTGTTGCTGTGGTACGTCGTCTTCCTGTTCGTGCCGTGGCTGTTCTACGACACCACGGTTCTTCTCGGCCTCTTGGCGTTCGTGTCGGTGCTGGCGGTGCTGTCGCGGGTCAGTCTCTTCCTCGTCGGCCTGATGGCGTTCACTGTCGCGTCGACGCTGGCGTCCTACGCCGCCGTCACCGTCTTCACCGGTGACCCGGTCGCGGCAGTCCGCGCGCTGGTTCCGTTCACGCTGAAGTTGACGATCATCTCCGTGTCGAGTCTGGCCGTGTTCTCGAGTATGGGGCCGAAGACGCTCGCGCAGGGACTGCGGAGCCTCGGGATTCCGCGCCAGTTCACGTTCCTCATCACGTACGGCTACCGGATGCTGCCGGTGCTGTTCGAGGAGTACCACGACCTCGTGAACTCGTTCCGGCTACGGAGTTCGGCCCCAGACTCGCCCGGTTGGCTCCGCTGGCGGCACTACGCCTACCTCCTGAAGCTGTCGATGCGCGCGTTCTACCCGATGATTTTCAACGTCGCCAAGCGCAGTCGCGTCACCGTCGAGGCGATGGAAGCCCGCGGGTTCTCGCACTCGCTGCACGACGAGGCGAGCACCGAGCTTCGACTCGCGGACATGCAGATTCGCCCCGTCGACGTGTGGTTTTTCGCCGGCTCGCTCGCCGTCGTCGCCGCACTCGCACTAGGGTGACCGCGCTTTCGAGGACGTGAACGGACGCGGTCCCGGCGTGGTCGCTCTCGTGTCGCGTCGACCATTCCGGTCGCGGTCTGTGTAACTACCGGGTGGACTATTGTGGCCTACATATCGGGGAAGTCAGCTGTATAGGCCTCTTAGCGGTCTTTTTGCAGTATCAGGGTGAGAGCGTCGTATGAGTCTGGTCACAGGCGAGACGCTGGAGTCGACGCTGTTGGAGACGATGATCCCGGGGCGCGCGAGGATTCCCGACGACCCCGAGCCGGGGAACTACGTCGTCGTCGACGTTGCACAGTTTTCGACGACGGTGCCGGAGCTGTTCGCGAACGGGACCGAGTACATCTACGTCACCGAGCAGCGCGGGAACGAACCGGCGTTCAAGGCCGAGCACCCGGACGCGAAAATCGGCGGCAGCTCCGGCCCGAACTACGAGGGCGAGGAAGGCTACGACTTCTTCAACTCGCCGAGTTTCGTACAGGACGTCGACGTCGACGGGCGACCGACGGCGATGACGTCGACGAACGGCGGAAACGCGGTTATGGACCTTCGCCTCGCCGGCGGTGACGATGTCGACGTCTACGTCGGCGGACTGACCAACGGCAAAGCAGTCGCCGACCATCTTGCTGGTGACGACCGCGAGACGTACTTCGTCGCTGCGGGGTCGAAGGGGAAACCGTCACCCGAGGACCTCGTCGGGGCGCTGTATATCGCCCGCCACTTGCACGGCGAGCCCCTGACGCCGGAGCAACGCGACGTCTACCGGGAGGTCGTCAAGTTCGGCAAGGGACCGAAGTACGAGGACAAGCCGCAGGTCAAGCGCACGGACCTCTACGAGTACGCGCTGGACTTCGATAGCCGTGGCGTGGTGCCGAAACTGAAGGGGCAGCGGCTCTACGACGTCAGTGACGAGGCGGAGAGCTGATGCAGACCGACGTCCACACGCACACCACCTACTCGGACGGGTCGTCCCTCGAGGCGATGATTTCGGCGGCCGAAGACGCAGGGCTGAGCGCCTTGGGCCTGACCGATCACTGCATCGTCACTGACGACGAGTTCGGCCGCCGTGCGAAGTATGACCTAGTCGAAACGTACCAGCAGCGCCGCGAGGACATCGACGCCGCGAGGGATGCGACCGATCTCCGACTGTACGACGCGGCCGAGGTGAGTTACGTCGAAGGAACCGAATCGGAGATTGCGGCGTTCCTGGAGACGGCAGACTTCGCGTACACGATCGGGAGCGTCCACTTCGCCGGCCAGTACAACTACACCAGCGCGACGCAGTACGCGACAGCGGATGCACACCAGCGCCGGGCCGCGGTCGAACGCTACTACGATGCAGTCGTCGCGCTCGTCGAATCTGAACTGTTCGACGTAGTGGGGCATCTCGACCTTCCCGAACGAATCCCCGCGTTACGGCGATACACCACTCGCGCGGATTACGAGCGGGTCGTTCGAGCGCTCACTGATTCCGAGACGATTCCCGAAGTGAATGCTGGACGCGTCCACCGCTCACTCGGCCGCGTCCATCCAGACCCGGGGATGCTCGAGCTGTTCACCGAATACGATATCCAGTTTGTGTTCGGGTCGGACAGTCACGCGCCAGCCGAACTCGGCCAGCGAGTCCCGGTCCTCCGAACACTAGCCGACACGCACGACCTCGCCTCCACCCAAGCGCACAACTCCGACCACGCAGCACGGATTCTCCAGAAAACCGACGACTGAGAAGACGAGATCCAGTGGGGACGCGTGCCCCGAGAACAGACGACAACGCCTACGACTTTAGACGACTTGGCCCGCCGCACCGACCAAGCTTGACAGCGCCCGTCTTAGCAGTTAGCATCCGGATGTCCTCACTCCGGTTCCTGACGATTTCGTTCTGGTTCACGAGCCGAGCGGCACCGCGTTCGACTCGACGACACAGCTAGGCGTCTTCTACCGTGGCTGGACGGTCGGCCGCGACGCCGACGCGGAGGCCGAGTGATGCAGCAGACGCTCACTGGCTGTGCGTTTTTGCGACGCGCCGCCCGGTACCGAGACTGGCGAGGAGCACACCTGGGGACAGGACGAGCGGGTCACCTACCCGATCTGTGTCGACTGCGCGATTCAGACGGAGCCGGATCCCGCCGGGCGCGATCACGTCGCCTGTGACGGCTGTGGACTGGTTGTCGACACGCTCGCGGCGCTCACGCGATTCCGGGTCGAACTCGGGCATCTGAAAGGCCCGTTGCAGTTGTGCGCCCGCTGTAGTCCGGGCGGCTCGCGACATGCTGGACGCGCGATTTCGAGGATCCCCTCGTTGTCACGCCGGCAGAGTAACTCCATCTCGCATCGGTAGGTAGGCACAGAACCACTCTAACCAAAGAGCCAACAAACCAAATAGCTATGTTCCAACAGGCCCAACAATAAGGTATGTCGAGCGGCGCCATCGATATCGAGGAGTTCGAGAACGCCAACGCCGACGACTTCGAGGAGCGGACCGACACCGAGCGGATCGTCCTGTTCCTCGACGAGCACGACGACCGGGCGTGGAAGGCGGCGTCAATCGCGGAACGACTCGGTCTGGAGACCGACGCTGTTAGCGCGATCCTCTCGCGGCTGAAGGAACGCGGGTTGGTGCGACACAAGCGCCCGTACTGGGCGATCACGGACGACGAGGAGCGGCTCCAATCGGCGTATCGGCTCCACCGCCTCCACGAGACGGCCGACGAACAGTACGGCGAGGAGCGGCTTGAAGACATTCAGACTGACGAGATGGAAGACGTACAGTGACGGCGTTCGAAGACCTGGAACGTGGTGACATCGTCTGGGCGAGCGACCCGCTCTCGGAGAAAGGCCGCCCCATGCTGGTGCTGGGGACGCCTCAATTCCCGACCCACGGTGTGCAGCTCATCACGGTCCTCATCTCCACGAAGACCTATCACGAGGAATCGCTCACGCTCCAAGACGACGACTACGCGGGCGACCCACTTGGGGAACGAAGCCACGTCCTCCCGTGGTCGCTTGCGACGCTTACCAGTCCTGCAGACGTCGACCACTATCTGACCTCGCTCGTCGACGACCGCGTCGAGGATGTGGCGAGCCAGTTAATCGACTACATTGCCGTCTGAGTACCGCCCTTTGTCGTGATCGCCATCACCAGTCAGTATGTCCTGTGACAGCTGATTCCCGGCTGGTCGCAGCACATGACGCCAGCGAGGGCACCAAACACGTTTTACTGATTCGCTGTAAACTGTAACATAGACCGTGGAACACGCCGCAAACCGCGCCGACGGCGACATCGTCCAGGACCTCCTCGCGGTCGCGGAGCTCCTCGAGGAGCCACAGCTGGCCCAGCTGTACGCGTACCTCGCTCGGGAGAGGGAGGCGACCGTCCAGGACGTGATGGACGACCTCGACCTCGCACAGGGAACCGCCTACAGCTACGTCAACCGCCTCGTCGACGCCGGCGTCCTCACAGTCACCGACGACGAGCAGCCACGCCAGTACGCCGCTCGGGAGATCGACCTGACCGTGACGACCGCCGCCGGTGACCGCGAGTACACGATCACGCCGGCGCTCATCGACGCCGTCGGCCGCCGCGAGACGGACGCCGACATCGACACCTACATCGACCGCCACGGCGTCGCCGGCCTCGCGACGGCGCTCACCTACGCGATTGCTCGGGAGCGTGGGGAAGTGACCCATCGGCTGATGGCGGAGGACCTCGACATCTCACCGCTGGCTGCGGAGATGATTCTGCAGGCGCTCCGGCCCGTCGTCCACGAACACTACGACATCGAGGAAACTGAGGCAGGGCTCGACGAGTTGGACATCGACGGCGACGGCGCTGACGACGCGTGAGCTGACGCCGGATCCGCGCCCGTCGTGTCCTTTCTATCACCCACTACACCCGTCCGACACGAGCGATTCGCAACGATTCTATGTGCAAGCTATGTGCAGACGCCGAAACCATTATGCATCCATGCGCAGAACGTGCACATAGAATGAGCGCAAGCGACGACCCCCGACGCGTCCATTTCCAGTCCCCGGAGTATCTCGTCGACCGGCTGGACGCGATCGCGGAACTCTTCGACAAGGATCGGACGGATCTCCTCGTCGAGGCGATTCGCGAGTACATCGAAGAGACCGCTGACAGCGAGTCGTTTCAGGAACTCGTCGCGACAAAGTACTACGACGATCAGCTTGCGTTCGAGACGGTCAAACAACTGGTCGGCGCCGAAACCGCTCAGCGCCTTCGACTCCTCAAAGCTGACCTCGAGGACGAGCCACTCGATCTCGCTGCCCCCGACGATGTCGACGTCTACGATGGCGACGCGACGACGGTCGACACCGCGGCCGATGACGAATGAGCGGCCAACGACTGCGAACGGTCGTCGCCGACACCAGCGCACTCGTCAGTCTCGCGGTGCCCCGAGCCGATGCGGCTGTCGACACTGACACCCCGGACCCGCTTCAGTATCTGCTCACGTCCTGTGACGTGTTCGTGCCGTCAGAAGTCGTTCCAGAGCTCCGTGACATCACGCAGTACCAAGATATCCACGGGGCAGCCGCGAGTAACGTACTTGCGGCCCGCAGCCACTACACGGTCGAGGACCCCTACGAACGCGACGAGACGCCGGACTCCCGACCGACGTTTGGGCTCGACGACGGCGAAACCGACGGGGTCGTCCTCGCGAACGCGCTTGATGTCGATGGGTTTCTCACCGACGAGTTCGGCGGGACGAACTTCCCACTCATCCACGCCGTACTCCAGGGGCCACGGATCGTCCCGACGCCGCGGCTCATCGTCGACTACGCTCGGAACGGACATCTGAGCCCCGAAGAGGCTCGAACGCTGATCACGACGATTAGCCCGCATCGAAGCTGGGAGAACAGTCCGTACGTCACGCAATTGCTCCACCATCTCGAAGGGTAACAGGCCTCCGAGTGGCGACGCCGAACAGCCAGCGCCGGCCTCGACACCCGAAAGCCCTCGGCCGCTCGGCATCCCGCGACCGCGCGAGACTCCGTCTCGCTGGCCCTCGTTCGCTTCGCTCACGAGAACGCCGTGGCAGGGATGCCATTACGACTCAGAACGGTGGGTCTTGTTCGTTATCCGGTGCAACCACGTCACCCTCCGCATCCGGCTCAAATGCGCTATTCAGCGGGATATGCGAATTGATCTGCATTCCCCGAGCGAACGTGATGACGGAGAAACTGTGGTCGCTCGTTGCGTTCTCATAGCCGACTGTCGCTTCACTGCTTGTTGACTCAGCGACGGAGGCGGGGAGCTCATCGAGCCCGTAGTCGTCGAGCGTCCAGTCGCCGGTCTCCTGCCGTGTGATATCCCCGTCAGAAAGTATGATGTCCGAATCAAGAGTCATAGCCTCGACAAGACGCGTATACTTGCGCTCGCGGCGGTGCCCCCTAAATGGGACGTGGTCTGGCAGCTCCTCCGGGTGCTCCAGCCCGAAAATGAGCGGTACTGCGTGCCCGAACCACCCCTCGATATCGACGCTCGAATACCCGACTGATTCCTCGAGAAGGTGGACGGCAATACCGGCATACGTGAGCGACGTATCGACGCAGTTTCCACCCACGTCTTCATCCAGGTTCTCGTCCCGGTACCATCTGTCGAGCAGTTCCTCCGGCATGAAGTGGTATTTTCCGTCCCCGGATTCGAAGTCGTAGCCGGAACTCCCGAGCCAAGCCTTCAGTGCTGTCGCTTTCCAGTAGGACTCCGGATGGCGCGGGTTCATCGGATGGGGTGCGAGCGCGTCCTCTATCTTCGTAGCGAGGCGTTTCGCGATCGGCCGCCCGCCAGCTCCCTGCAGCGCGTTCACATCTCGGTACACCCGATACTGCTCACGGTTTTCGTCCGGCCACCGATGTGCGATCGGTGTGAACCCGTTCAATCCGCTCTGATATGCTTGGTATGGTGTCCGAGCCAGATTGGCGTTAAAATCCCCATAGAGACGGTGGCCATAGGCCTTGGCACCCGAAATCATGCTCTCGCCCCACGACATGGGGGTCGTCTCCGTTGCCGGTTGCGAGCCGCGTTCGTAGGCGATAATACTGGGGGAGTTCCACCGCCGTGCCTCGATCATCTCCCAGTCGCTCAGCTCGAGATTGAAGCCGAACCACGTTTTTCGCATCGTCCGCCCGTCCTCATCGTCCATATAGACGACCATCCGGACGATGAACGTCGCCCGGACGTTGTTGTACTGGTAGACGTCCGGAGGGAATTCGTCTGCGTCGACGTCAGGGACGTTGTATTCGGACGTTTCCGGCGACGTCCACCAACTGGTCGCCCCGCTGACCTGCTCGTTCGAGTCGTCCCACGCACTCCAGTCTTCCTCTGTGAACTCGCTGGGCCCGACGTTTCGAATCGCCTCTCTGTCCTCAACTGCATTGTAGTACGGAAAATAGCAGTCTTCAGTGACCGTCGTGACGTCCCGCGGATCACCGTCGACGTTGTATTCGAACGTCGCGTGAAATCGCTGTGCATACCACTGGTCTAGCTCCACCTCGAACGTCCGTGTGGTCGTCTCTTCGGGGAGCTGGACGACCTCGTCAACGACTGTTTGCCTGACGCCGGATGACGAGGGATGGTTTGGGAGGATATCGGGGCTCGTATCGACGAGTAACACGCCCGCACCTGCGGAGGTGGGGTTGTCGATCGTCACGTCGATTTCACCTGGCCGGATATCCTCGATGTGGATCTGGAGGCCTGCTGTCGAGTCGTCGGAATCTGAGTTCCCGGCGCCGGACGATGAGCTGTCGTCCAGTTCCTCACGGGTCATCTCATCGAGGGCCGAACAGCCAGCGAGCGGCACCATCCCTCCACCAACTGCAGCTAACATGGCCCGTCGAGTCGTTTCGCTGTCTGGTCCCTCGGGATGCATTTGCGAACTCAGTCGCACCCGGGGTAGTTAAACCCGACGCGGGCCGGTCTTGATTCCCTCTGATGTCTGCAGCGTTTCGGCAACACGGGACGTCACGTGACGGCCCGCCCCGCGCGCCGCATGCCGCCCTCCGCGTCGCTCGCGACCGACCATTCCGGGCGTGCGGCGAGCAAGCTCGCCGTTCCGGGCTAAAGTGCATGTGCCCTCGACGCCAGCGCTTCACCCGTTCGGGTCCTGCGGACCTCGGCGAAGCCGACCGCGACGGACGTGGTTGCGTCGCGGCGAACGGGGAATGCGCTGGCCGCTCGCTCCGGGCGGGTCGCTGGAAGACTCACTCCGTTCGTCTTCCAAGCCCTGCCTCGCTACGCTCGGCAGGACGGCGCGCGGTGCTGGTTGGGGCCACCTCATGCAGGCGCGCTCTCGCTCGCGCCCGGGAGGGCGCTCGCGAAGGCGCGAGCGAGAGCGCGCAGATGGTTCTGTCGGTCGTTGTCGTCGGAAAACCGCGATGTAGGAGCATCGCGGAGTCGGCGCGTGAGCGCCTTCGGAACTTGGTGAAGTTCCAATGTCAAGTAACAGCTCTAGTAGCAAGGTCGTTACGGTGGATGAACAGGCATTCGAGAAAGCGGGCGGTCAGGCGGTCGATGAAGACGGCTTCCCGGTCGTCGACGAGACGCCGGAGTTCGAGGCAGCGGTCGAGCAGGAGACGCAGGCGAAGGTGGATGCGAACCACCCGGACGGGATCGCGGACACGAGCGAGGACCGGATTCACGGCGTCACCCTCGAACAGGAGGAACGCATTCAGGCGCGGGAAGCCGAACTGGAGCGCATCAGTGCCCAGGCCGAGCTGGGAACGCAGGACGGTCGTGAGCAGCGCACGCGGGAGGTCGCCTCGCAAGGAAGTACGAAGCGGCGCCGGGAGTTCAAGAAGCGTGCCGCGAGCGTGGACCCGATGGCCGACCCCGAACGGGATGATCCCCGAGCGGAACTCTCCCAGGATGAACTGGCGACGGTGAACACGGAGGCAGACCGACTCGCGACGCGGGTGGATGGCTGGTCGCGCGCGGCGATCAGTCGACGCCTGGCCGAAGCGGTCGTCGACGGCACGGACATGACGAGTGCGGTCGTGCGGGTGTTCGAGGAGTTGCAGACGGCCCCGGGACAGGTGGTTCCAATCGGGAAACTCGAGGACATCGATCGCAAAGAAGTGAGTGTCGAAGGTCAAGTCGAGGTGCTTTGGGATAGTGACTCTCCAGCCATCGCTCAAGTTGGCCTGATCGCAGACGAAAGCGGGCAAACGAAGGTGACGATCTGGGAGAAATCAAATGCCCCCTGGGTCGAAGAAGGTGAACGGGTGCGTATCCACGGAGCGGCGAGAAATTGGTACGACGGACGCGTATCACTGGCCGTCACTGGCTGGTCAACCCTTCATTTCCCGGAGCGCGGCCGCTGGTGGGACGAATAGCCGGTTGGAGCAGCCTCTTTTTTGCTATGTGCCGGACCGACCCAGACCCCGCCGCCCCACCCTCCGCTCCGTGCTCGCTTCGCTGCGCGCGCAGCCACAACCTCGAGACCCGGTCTGAGATTTATCCCTGAAATCGGGGGAAACGGTGCGCGACGGGGGCGTGTTTGTCCCACCCCACGAGGGGTGCGGGCGTGCCCAACGCTCGGAGCTACGCATGAAAGTCGAAGGAGACTACACGTGCGACATCTGCGGCGAATCGTTCGAAACGAACGTCGAGATTGCTGCCCACATAGCAGGCCACAAGCGGTCAATCACACCGGACTGCTTTGTTGAATCCGATGACGGCGTGGGGATCACTGTTTGAGAGCCTGTTCGAGGTTATAGACTGCGGCGGTCAACACGAGTTTGCGGAACTCGCGGTACCACGCGCGAGGGTGGACAGCGGGGCCGAACCGACGCTTGATGGCCGAAAAGGCAGTCTCAGCCATCCAGCGCTGGCCGTATAACTCGCTGTCCAATCGTGCGTTGTGGGCGTGATCGTACGCAGCAAACAGCCGATGGCGCAGCAAGGGCCGGACGCCCGCTGAACGGAGGGCGTCCCGCAGCGATTGGTCGTCATAGCCTTTGTCGCCGGCGACACTCTCGATTTTCTCGGTGTTACGAAGGGCGACTCGACGGCCAGTTTGGGTGTCGTGAGGCCAGTGTGCCGAGCAGTGAATATCGAGGATGGCACACGACTCTGTATCGACCAGCGCCGTCGTTTTCAGCGTGCGTATGTGGCGATCCGAGCGGTGTTGGTAGTGTCTCGATGCCGTTTCGCGGTCGAAGAACGTGGCATCGATGGCACCGTGCGAGTCCGGATCGCAGATGGTCGCGGACTCCTGAAGGAAGCCTCGCCACACCGACATGGGCGCCCTCTCAAACGACCGGTACAGCGTTGAGGGTGCGGGAAATGCCGTTCGAGCGAGCTGTAACAGCCCACGAACACGATCCATCTCACTCGCCCAATCGACGATCTCGCGGTACGTCGCATCCATGTGAACCCGCAAAAAGTGGAGCGTGACATGCTTCCAGCCGGGAAAACCGTGGCCAGTCGGATCACTCACCGCGGTTGGACTGGCGGCACAGCGCTTTTGAGCCAGCGACGCGGCTTGCTTAACGAAGCGGAAGAGGAGTTTAGGCACATTCGACTCTTCCGCTTCGCTACTGCCTTCAGAGCGACGCTATCCTCTCGCCTTCTGCGGATTCAACAGAGCAATCGCGTCTTGTTCAGCGAGATAGCTGAGAATGTCGTCCCAGTCTTCTCGAATCCGACCCACGCCCGGGTACGAGTCGGCAGCCGTCTCGATGAACTGTTGCAGTTGGAGGTCGCTTGTCTTCTGTTTTGCCTGGTAGACGACGGCGTCGTCGTACTCGGTGAGCGACTCTTTGACGAGTTCGGTTTTCCCGAGCCGGCGGCGACCGTAAATGACTGCGAGTTCGGCGGCATTCGAGTCGTAGAGTTCACGGAGGCGTGTGAGTTCCTCGGTGCGGTTGACGAACTCGACCATACTCCCCCTACCGTTGGATAGATAATAATAATATTGGTAATCGTACTCTAAAGTATGATACTCTAGAGTATTCTAATTGAGGTGAGGCAATCCCAAAGCTCAGCGCACGCGCTCGACACTACTCGTTCACTCCCCAGCAAGACGAGTCTACAGGCAGAACAGGCCAAGTGCCTCGGGGCTTGACCCCGAACGGTTCAGGTCGCGGTCAGCGTCTCCTCAATGGTGACTGAGCGCGTCTGTGTGTGGACGACACGGACAGTAATCTCGTCCTCCTGAGTAATTGGGCAAGCGCCACCAGTAATACGGAATGCGATTTCATCGCCGGGTGCGTACTCCGAGTTGTGAATCGCGTTCGGGCCAGGGACGCCGTCCCAGCCATATGCTCGCTGGTCGAAAATATCATCCCCCTCAATACTTGACTGATCGATATCATTACCGCCGGGGGGAACCGGCAGGTCAACTAATCGACCTTGTTTCCCACAGGCATCCGATGCATCCACAACGACTTCCATATTGGACACTTGTATCGTGTCACCCGCAACGTGGGTTATCCGAACAATCCCATCATCATTCCCCTGTTGCGGGACAAGCTCGCCGCTTGATTGGCCAACAATTGGCGCGGGCTGATTAACTTGGTCAGCAAATCCGAGTACGAACACCGAAATTGCCGCGGCCAGTATCACTACGATAGCGACCAGCAAAATATTCCCTATAACCGGTGAAACCGCTCGTGACGACGAACCCATTACGTCTTCTCTGTACCATCTCTGTACAAATTAGTTTATAGTCATCTCTGAACGTTACATGTCGGGTTCTTCCTCCACACCGGCATTCCTTTGCATAAAAACCATATTGACGGTTACTGTTAACCAACAGAATAGCACCGTCCAGTGGGATGTTGGTTAACTTCAGGCGGTTTTCTGACTGGCACGCCAATCACTCGATTCCGCTGACCCCATCGTTCCAATCTTGGAGTCGATCCAGGATTTCAGCCCTGAGACTCCAACACCTATGAGGATACCAGTGGGTACTTATTCACCCCAGTCGAAGGACACAGAGACGGATGCACGATTTAACTGGCTTCCAGCGGGACATCTTGTATGTAATTGCTGGGCTTGAGCAACCACACGGGCTCGCAGTCAAAGACGAACTCGAGGACTACTACGAACAAGAGATCAATCACGGCCGGATTTATCCGAATCTCGACGACCTCGTCGATAAAGGCCTCGTCGAGAAGAGCGAACTCGATGAGCGCACAAACTCCTATACGCTCACCGGACATGGAGAACGAGAAATCACTGCTCGTCGCAACTGGGAAACCCAGTACGTCGACCTCACCGAGTAACATCCCGTTTCCAGCGTTCAAGGATATTACCAACTCCAGGAACACTGTCCCTTCGCGTGGTAGTCGCTCGATGGCTCCGTGGACTCACTCAAGCAGGCCGAGTTCAGTAAGGCGGTCTTCGACGTGTCCCAAGGCGTGCTGGGCGTCCTCAGAGTCCGTTGCACCAGTAATCACGAGTTTGCCACTGCCGAAGAGGAGGACGACGACGTCGAGGTCATCGAGTCGGTAGACGAGCCCAGGGAACTGCTCGGGTTCGTATTCGACTTGCTCTAAGCCCAGGCCGATCGCAATCGCATTCAAGTTCAACGATTGTTCCAGACTCGCGCTGGAGACGACATTCTGCACCTCAACGGGAGGATCGCTCGCGACATCAATCCCTAACCCTTGGAGATCATCGAAGACGATGTCGAGGGCTTTGTGAACATCATCGATGCTTTGCGCGCCGGTGCAGACGACTTTCCCCGAGTCAAATATCAGCGTGGCTGACTTCGGCTCCTGCAGGCGGTAGACAACCCCAGGAAAGTCATCCGGCCTGTATTCAGAGCCATCGAGGTCTATCGCGAGCTGGTCGAGGGCGAGTTCTTGGCCGAGATCGCTGGACGCAACAACGTTCTGGATTTCGATTGTGTCCGCTAGCGTGCTCATACGCGGTATTCCTCGGACAAACTCTTAAACAGTGGGTAGGACTGTATGGCGCTAGTGAGGCCCTCACCGACTAATTATCGAGTGCTTTCGTTAACAGCTGTTGCAAATACGATTTCTATACTTTGGTGTGGACGGCGCTACATGCCGTTCCACCCCTAATTACAGCGGTAGCGAGGCGAAAGCCCACCCCTTCAGGGGTGGGATGAAGCCGACAACTGGGAATCTCTCCACGCTCGTAGGCACGGCTGGGGTTGGATGTCTGCGTAACATCTTTAGGTGAGGCACTTTTAAATACTGACGATGCCTCGTGGGTTCGACAGGGAGCGTACCAGCGTCCACAAACTCCAGTACCACTTCATCTGGTGCCCGAAGTACCGCAAATCGGTGCTTGAGGGCGAGGTACGTGACCGTCTCGAAGAACTCATCGAGGAGAAAGCCGACGAACTCGACCTCGAAATCTTGGAGTTGGCGATTCGCCCCGACCACGTCCACCTGTTCATCACGGGTGACCCGACACTCGCCCCGAACAAGATCATGCAACAGGTCAAGGGCTACTCCTCGCGCCACCTCCGCGACGAGTTCGACTTCGGCCTCCCGTCGCTGTGGACGCGCTCGTACTTCGTCTCAAGTGCGGGCGACGTATCCAGCGAAGTCATCGAGGAGTACATCGACGCCCAAGCAGGTGAGTAGTATGCAACGGAACGTCTCGACCACGGTGCGGGTCAAACTCCACTCGCTGACCAACAGGAAAGCCGACCTGCTCGCCCGTGAGTACGAGGCGTTCCAGACGGCTGTTCACGGTGGAGACACCGACCTGTACTCTGCGACCGACCAGCAGGCGTCGAAGGTGCAACGGCAGAAAGACCCGAACCCCGACACCGAACAGCCTGTCGTCCTCCGCAACGACGTGTTCGACGTGGCCCACGACGAAGATACCGTTCTCTCGTCGTGGTGGGTCAAAGTCCCCGTCTACGACCCCGAGCGGGGACGGGGAAACTCCATCTGGTGCCCCGCCTACGTCCCACAGAAGGACGAACAACTCGTCCGTGAGGGCGATATTCGGGACAGCGAACTGGTGCGCCGAGACGGTGACTGGTACGTCCATCTCGTCGTCAAACGGTCTGTGACCGTCCAAGACGAGTACGACGACGTGCTGGCCATCGATATGGGCGCACGGTGGGTCGCTACCTGCGCGTTCCTCTCCGACCGCACAACCACCTTCTACGGCGAGGAAGTCCGTCGTATCCGCGAACACTACAAGCAACTCCGCAAGTCCATAGGGAAGGCGAAACCCCGACAAGGACAGCAGGTGGTCGAGCGTATCGGTGATGCTGAGGCGCGGAAGGTGGACGACCGTCTCCACAAGATTGCTCGCAACATCGTGGAGGACGCCGAAGAACGGAACGCAATCATCGTTGTGGGCGACCTCGGCGGGATTCGCAAAGACAACGACAAAGGGCGGTACGTCAACGACAAGACCCACAAGATGCCGTTCGCTCGCCTGCTCAACTACATCGAGTACAAGGCCCACGACGCAGGCATCGAGGTGAAGTTGGTCGAAGAATACGACACGTCGAAGACCTGCAATCGGTGTGCCTGTGAGGGTATCCGTGAGACGCAGGGACGCTTCGAGTGTCCCGAGTGTGGGTTGGACGACAACGCCGACAAGAACGGTGCGCTGAACATCGGCAAACGAGCCTTGGGCAAGTTCTCGAAACCGCTGTCCGAGGCGGGGGCCGTACTGGCACGGCCCGAAACGCAGGTCATCGTCCCACGCGACGACGAACCTGCGAACCTCTCCGTATCCGTGGGTTTAACCCCCAGTGGGGGAACCCCACGGCTTTAGCCGTGGGAGGATGTCAGTGGGCGATTTCTGAATAAATAACCTCACTGAGGCCGCCCTCGTGGTAGGAACGACAATATTCATACAGGTGTTCCTGGTATCTGTGCGACGTGCCCTCCACACGACGCCGCGTTCTGATGCAGACGAGCAGTCTCGGGGGACTCGCGCTCCTGGCTGGCTGTGCTGGCTGGAACGCTGACACGCCCATGGTTCCGACACTCGAAATCGCACTTGAGAATGCCACGGAGAACACCCACGTATTCCATGTTGCCGTTGAAACGGCCGCTGGGCTCGGACAGTGGGTCTCACGTGAGATCCCGCCAGGAACACGCGAGGTCGTCGAGAAAGAGCCAGACGCTAAGTACGATTCCGTGGTGATCCACGGGGTCGTCGACGATCAGACGACGCGGGGAGAAATACTCGATATTGATGGAACGGACCGGACTGAGATCTGCCCTCGTATGATCTTCCGGTACAACACCGAAAGCGGCCCGACGATCCTGCAAAGCTCCGATATTCGCTGTTGAGCGCTCCCTCAACGAATCCATCGAGAGAGTCCTCCCAAACGGAGATGTCGGGAGTGCCTGTGACACTGGTATCGACTGACGTGCAGCCTGTAGGTGAACCTTCTCGGGGTTAAGCCTCGAAGCACTCGGCCTGCTCAGCGGGTAGAGAGACGACATACTGCATCTTGTCCAACTCACGGTTCAACTTCGCGAGTTGTGGACGCCATTCCGATGGTTTCTCGCTTTAACCAACGCTCAGTGGTGGGATTCGAGTTTGTTGGGTAACGTGGGCTGGAGTCTGCGGGACTGCCGCCGTCACAGTGTTGTGACGCCGGAGGCCGGGATGGGTGTGACACCAGCGACGAAACGAATTGCCGCGAAATCCCGCCAAAACAAGGGCTGTGAGTACGGGCTGTGAGTACACCTACCGGTAGCCAGACGTGGAATACAGTGTGTCGTGTGGTGTGATTCGGATCGACTCAGTTCGAGTCGATCGTCGTTATCACACCCGGCCGGTGAGCCGGCGTCACAACACAGTGACGCCGGCCCGGTTGTTCCGCTGCCTACTCGTGGTTCTGGGCCTCCTCCAACTCCGCATAGTATTCACGATACTCGTCGATGTCCGCAACCAACTCTAACTCACCATCCCGGCCATGCCGGAGCGTCAAGAGATTCTCGTCGTCACGGGCGCCCCAGTCGTGTTTCTCGTCGCGGCGAGAGGTGAGCTTCGCGGTCCACTGCATCGTCCGCTTGATCGTCTCGTTGGGCCACTCGCTCCGATCGGTCGTCTCCCGGAGGATCGCTCGCACGTCACTGGAGGAGAGGACGAGCTGTGAGCCTCCTCTTGTGTCTGCGTGGCCGCCGAACTTCGGGAAGACGAGCGTGGCACGGGCTTTGTTCGCGGAGAGGTCTCCGCCGGCTTTCCGCATGGCAATCTTGCGTTCGATGGGGAGTTCGTCGCCGTCGAACTCACCGCGAACGATAACGTTGGCTTCCCCGTCTTCGAGGCGCTGGACGCGCTCTTCGAGCAGCTCGTGGGTGTCGGCGTCGACGCGGTCGCGGATTGCTTGATACGGTTTGACCGTGTTGCCTGCCTCCGAGGACGTAATAGCTAATTCCGTTGGGTCGGGGCCAGCCCATTCGATGTGGGGCCGCCGGTCAAGTTCGGCTTCAAGCGTACTTACTCGGTCCTCTAGTTGGGTATTTTCTGCGCGTAGGGCGTCGTTGTCAGCTTCTACCGCAGCGATGCGGTCGTGGAGGCGTTCGTTCGCGGCCTCCTGCTGGTCAACTTCGTCTTGGAGGGCTTCGATAGTCTGGTCTTTGGCTTCGAGGGTTGCTTCGAGGTCGGTAACGTCGGCTTGCAGTTGTTCGGTCTTCGCAACTGCGTGCTCGTAGTTGCGATTGAGTTCGTGGACGCGGTCGTGGAGGCGTTGGACTTCGCTGGTGAGAGTCTCGAAGGCGGCTTCGGTGTTCTCGTTTTGGAACTGCTGGCGGGCTTCTGTGAGTGCGTCTGGCTGGTCGCTCGTACTCATGCATGATCACCCGTGTTGGTCGTGGATTCTGGTTGCCGTGGTGGGTACTGTGGTGGCTGGCAGGAGCCACAGGGTCGTTTGTCGTGTTCGCGTGCGTCTGCGAGCGTGTGTTCGTCGACGAACGGCAGTACTTCCGGGCAGGCGGGAATCCCACCGAGGTCGGCGTGGTAGGCATCGGCGTTCCGGCCAAACCACACGCGCGTCGATGCGGCCCCGGTCTCGCGCTCGGACTCCGGAGTCGACTCGGAGTGAGTGGGTGTCTCGGAGTGTTGGGGGCTTGGGTTGGGCTGGCAGTTCCGGCAGACGTGGTAGTGGTCGGGGATGTGTTTGCGCGCGATCGGCTGGTACGTTGGCGCGTCAAGCCGTGGTGGAGTGCAGCGTGGATGCACTGGACTGTCCTCGCTGGGCACGTGGACGGTGTGGTGGTTGCTTCGATTCGTCCGCAACCGCAGGACGTACGCGTCACGGTCGGTGAGGTCAATCCCGGTGTAGGCCTCGACGACTGCGCGACAGCTCGGGCAGACAAGATACCCCTTCGGCGTGGGTGTAAGGTTCTTCCGGAGGCGGACTTCGCCACAGTCCCGGCACGTCCGCGTCTCCTGGGGTTCACTCTGGAGGGTGTGGGGGTTTTGCGGGCAGTCTTCGCGAACGTGCGTGCGGAGGGCCTGTGGTGTTGGGAAGTCGCGGCGGTGGCAGTGCCCGCATTCCAAGTGCGTCACTGGCATGTTACGCACCACCCCCGTGGAGGCGCGTCACCAGCTCACGGAGTCTCGGAATTGCGGTCTCCGGTGTTGGGGTTGATTCTTGGGCGGGGATTGTCGCGTGGAATCCGCCCTTGTAGGCGTGCCAGTCGACGCCATCCCGGACTGCCCGCGCCCTGTATGTTCGAATCGTCTGGGTTGTCCCGTCACGGGAGACGTATTGAACGTGGATGCGGGGGGTCTCGTCGACGATGTCGGCTCGCCGCACTGCAAACAACCGCGGCGACGCACTCGTCTCCATCCCCAACGCAATTTCCGATTGGGTGAGGGCTCGCGGCCCACGTAGACCCCGCTGTTCGGGGGTGGTCGGTTGTGTGGCTGGCATTACCGACGCACCTCCTCGTCGTTTCGATATTCTGGGTGGGGTGTGTTGTTCTGGGTGAGGGTGATTTCGGCGTGGCTATCCAGTTGCGTGGTGAGGGTTGTGACGTATGCTTCGAGGAATTCGAGCCCGCGTTCCGTCGGCGTGTAGTGGTTGCTGCGGCCGTCCGTCTCGTTGGTGGCTTTGTCGAGGGCGCCAGCTTCAACGAGTTGATCGAGATTCTTGTACAGGCGGCCGCGAGTGATTTGGTTGTAGCCGGTCGCTTCGAGTCGCTCTCGGATTGCGAGTCCGTACGCTGTTTCGTCCGGCTGGCCGTTGAGTTCGTAGACGGCGGCGAGCGCGTCACGCTGGAACCCACTCAACTCCGTGTAGTTCGTCGCTTCATCATCCTGCTTGTGGGTGGGTTGGCCGCCATCCGTCGCGAGTTGCGGTCGCGCGAACGCCTTCAGTGGAATGCTGGTGAGTGAGCATCCACACGGTTCTGCACTCGTTTCGCCGGACGGCCGGCGTGAAATAGCGGCGAGTGTGGTGTCGCAGCGGGGACAGTTGTAGCGTTGTGCGTCGGAACGCTCTTGTGCGCGTGCAATCGAATCGTACATGAGCTTCGTACCCTATTACGAGGCTCCATGCGGGCCCGCTGTCCGAGCAGCGGGGTCCGCGACTTCTCACGTGGACCCACCGCGTAGCGACGGGTCCGCAGATTGCCTCGTTAGTCCAGTTATTTGTAGTAATCCACTTATTTGTTTTGCTGAAACTAGCTCAAATACTGAAGCAAATAACAGACACCTGATAATTTATGACCAGGCCACAGAGAAAGCCAGTATGGGTGGCCGACCTCCTGACACAACTGACCGAGAAATCTTGGTTCTCTTTCGAGACGCTGACGATCCTGTTCTTTCAACCTCGGATATAGCTGATCAGCTCTCATACAGTCTTCAAGGGACCCTGAGCAGACTCACCACTCTTGAACAAGAGAAGGTTCTCGACTCACGGAAGATCGGGAACGCCAAAGCATGGTGGCTCACTGAAGATGGTCAGCGATTCCTCGAAGATACAGACGCCGACTTTGCTACCGACCTCGAAGATTCGTAACTGCTAATCTCGCTCTTCCATCGACGATGGTAGAAGTATAGCGGAACGCCGCTAACTAGGTTCACGAACCGTCGTCAAACCAGTACGACGCTTGCAGTCGGTCTTAACCAACAGCAGCTGCGGATACTCTGGAATGTTGGTTAAGGCGATATTGATCGAGGGGCCTAAGCTACCCGCAACTGCCGGACCATGTGAACATTAGCACGCTCGAAACCCAGCCGCTCAGAGACTCCGCACCTAAACAGGTAAGCGCCCAAGTCTTCCCACATCTCCGTTCACACGGGATTCCTAATCTCGTGTGTACGTCTCGGAAACCAGCTCTCTTAATGCGGACCCTGAGGAGGTTGGAGAAATGACCTGCTCAAAACCCCAAGGCGTTGTTATCTATTTTACGCCTTCCTCCGGTTCATAGATAGGCAATAGCTGAACCAGGACCAAATCAGATAGCAATAAGAATACGAATCCTGCCGAAAAAGCCACCAAAAATTCTGGCCACACCGAACTCTGGTCAAATAGAGAATAGAGGGATTTGATACTGTATCCAAGAGAAATTAACCATCCTACTCCGCCGAGAAGAAGAACCGATAAACTCTGTCCACCCAGACTACGCTCAGAATCACTCCATTCATCATTATCTTCACCATCGGTAATTCGAGAATTAGATAATATATTATACATTGTTGAACTAATGAATATAGTTGCGAGTGTTTGAGCCAGTATCATCCCGGGATCCCCAGCCTGAAATGTATAAAAATAGGTGTAGTTAATCCCCGGCAGAAAAGCAAACGCAGCTGATTCACCATTCAATATATCAATCGTATCAGAGATGACCGACATTGTTAGATAGAATCAACGTACAATCTCAGGATATATTGATCAATATCTTCTCTCCGAGATGTTTCATAGTTTGCATTGTCGGAATCATTGAGTTTATTCTTGACGCCGTCAATTACGTCGTGAGTCCCCTCACCTTTTCCGCATATATCAACAAAATCCGGTGATTCGGGATGCTCGTCAATATTCTCAGCCTCAGTACCTCACAAAGCTCGCAAGTTGAAGGAGTCCGCTTGCTGAGTTGTGTCCAAGCAAGCAAAGCAAGCGGACAATGAAATCCACGAGGACCAGCTCCTTAACTTCCTCGTCAACTGCCTTGACGAGGAAGTTTCTCTGAATCTCGCCAACAACGCTGAAATCGGTGCAGAGGACATCTACGAGGTCCTCGTCGGCGCGACCGCCGACGGGACCTCGATCTCGACGCTGTGCAACTCCAGTGAAGACTCGCCATCGGCGAACACAGTTCTCTATCATCTACGGACGAAGTTCGAGCCCGAACGGCTCGAACGAGTCGCTAACACGCTTCTTCGACGAGACATCGTCGAACTGCTCCCCGAGCAGGTGGAGGTCTGCGCAGACCTCCACCTGCGACCCTACTACGGTGATGAAGACGACACAGACGCTCTCTACCACTCGGAAGCGAAGCGTGGAACCACTTCGTTCCACGCCTACGCCACACTCTACGCGCGTGTGAAGAACAAACGCTACACGCTGGCGGTGCGCCGTCTCGAAGACGGCGACACCGCCAGCAGCGTCCTCGCTGAGTTCCTTGGTGTACTCGACGGCCTTGACACCGAGGTCAAGGCCGTCTACCTTGATCGCGGATTCTACGACAGCAAGTGTCTCACGCTGCTTCAGGCGCACAACTACGCCTACGTGGTCCCAATCATTCAGTGGGGTGAGGCGATTCAGCAGGAACTCTCGGAAGGATGGAGTCGCATTATTCAACACAACCTGACAGGGAAACTCGACGGTCACAGCTGGACCGTCGAGTTTCCCGTCTACATCGACTGTACGTACCTGAACGGACGATATGACGAGAACGGTGTAGCGCGTCACGGCTACGCCGCTGACGCGCCGTTCATCGAGACGCCACGCGAAGCGCGATACCACTACAGCAAACGCTTCGGTATCGAATCGAGCTATCGCTTGTCCGAGCAAGCGATAGCGACGACAACGACACGAGACGCGACGGTGAGACTGCTGTACGTCGTAGTGAGTCTGCTGCTACAGAATGTTTGGCGGTATCTCCACTACGAATACGTGGCGACGCCGCGCCGAGGCGGGCGTCGCCTCTGGTGGTGGCCGTACAAGGAGTTCGTGAATATGGTTCGACGGGCTGCGTGGACGGCCCTTGCGGTGCGTCGGGCCGTCCCCGCGAACCGACCACCTGACGACCGATTCCACCGCTAACCACTGACCGGGACAGCCCCGGCACTGAGTGGCGACGCTGTCGCGTCGGCGGCTAAGCGCCGCCGACAGCGACAGCTTCCCGTCGATCTGTGAGGAGATCGCGGTCGGTCACTGCACTCCGCAACAGAAATCAGACCTCAGACTGACTCAACTGAGGACGCTTTGTGAGGTACTGAGCCTTATCTTTGGCCATTGAATAGGCTTCGTCGACAGTCATACCGTCCGCACGTACGAAAACTGCGAATGGATTTTCTCGAACGTAGTGATCAAATATATCTCGATACTTAGAGAGTGCTAAATCGCCATTCTCTACACGGTCTTGGTAAAGGCTCTCAAAAAATGACCCCTCTTCAAGATATCCCACCGATCAAAGCGAAATCAGGTTATGTGCTGCATTTGGGTCGTGGTTACGGTTGCTATGATTGTTTGCAATTTCTCCTCTCCATTCGTATACTTTCACCCTTGAGAGATCTTGTCTTTGCTCAGCAACTTTTAGAACCAACGCCTCCTTTAGCACAGGGAGAAGTCTCGGGTGAATTCGGGTTTTATATCTCCCATAGATATCGTCTAGTGTTCCACCGGTTCCCTCCGTTTTGATGGCTTCAGCAATACTCGCTCGGTCATCAACCGCGAAACCATTTGTTTCTTGAAATCCTGTTTGAAACTCACTTCTAGCGGCATATAGTACACTGTCCGGGATATTCTCGGGGTCAATTTTCAGTGTCTTGTTCCCGTTCTTCGACTCAAGTCTGAAATACTCTCTAGCTGGCAGATCTCCGGCCAATATCCGATCATACGATTCGTCCTGTACGACTCTTAGAAAACTTTCAGCCCGGTCTTCGTCTCTCGGGTTTAGCGTATATTTATAGGTATCTATTCGATTTTTTACGCCCTCTGCAACGGCTACTGCAAAACGTCGCCAAGAATCCATTGAGTTTTCTTAACTCTCCTGTCGTGGGTCGTCTTCGCTGAGGTAAGACACTATGGCAGAGAAGTCATCCTCAACAGGTTCAATTGAACCGTGGCCGATGTAACCCATCTCATCAATTGTGAGTTTCTCCCCATCTGGGCCCGAAATCACCTCTTCGCTCTCAGAATCAACGATATATCCATCTGCATTTGCCTTGGCTCCTAATAGCGGAAGAAGTGATTCGATTTTGTCGCGTTCGACGACGAGCTCAGTGGACATTCTTTGACTGATACCGCGTATACCAGCCGTTAACGCAGGGGGGAACAAAAGACTACTGGTGACGGTACACATGACAGAAACTTCTGTATTCGAGTCCATTTTAACGCCCCTAATTCGGGGGAATCAAGTTGAAATTAACCATCAGATACGGCGTGTTTTGGGTTGGTGGCGTTAGCCAAACCACGGGAAATCGATTGAGGCGGCGGCTAAGACCTTCGACTGCAACAGAACGAAGGCCGTGCTCGTCGTGTGCGGGGTCTCCGTTGCTGTCTTCAACGACGTTGAAGAGGTTACTGGTGCATCTTGACCCGTGCCGAGCGCCTGTGACGAACTGGCCGGGGCAATCTCGATGCGGGAGGTGGAGATCGAGGTTACCGAGCTAGAAGCGTCAATTTCACGCCGAATTACAAAACCAAGAGGGTGTCATAGAAGTCTTCACACACTATAGTAGAGTTTTCTAACTGTTATAGAGCGTTACTAGCTTAGAAAGTCGTGCACTTGGTGCACGATATGTTAAGATGCTTAGAGAGTACCCTTTCGTTTCCGAATTATGATCTCTCTCACTCGCGCAGCGTGGTTTGACTCGGATTGAACGAACGCTGTGAGGATGGCCTCGACGATCTCGGAGCGGCTGACTCCGAGATCGTCACACTCAGCGACCAGTTCGTCCACTTCTCGCACGATTTCCTCGTCAACAGCGACTCCGAACTTCTCTTTCGCCATAGCTACGACAAGCTAAAAATAGCGTGCACCAAGTGTACGGCGCTTTCAATTCGTTAGAGCTGATTCAGCA